>JAJDZT010000082.1 GCA_022824525.1 Silicimonas sp.
CTTTGCCTTCCTGTCGCCAAAGCTGGTCCGGGCCATCCTTGACGGCTGTCAGCCACCCGCGCTGACGACAAACTGGCTGCGCCGCCACGGCCTGCCCCTGTCCTGGGCCGAACAGGACCGGATTGTCGCCCAGCTTTGAGCTTCCGGCACACCTCTAAGTCTACTCTGAAAAACCGTCTCCGAGACTTCTGGCGGAATCGGCCCGGCCTCGCCGCCTCACGGTAGTCTCCGGATGCAAAGCCGCCCGCTAGTCCCCGGAGATACGGGACAAAATCGGCTTTGGTGAAAGCGCACGGCTGAGACGGGCCTGCGTGGCGGAGAGACAGGGATTCGAACCCTGGGTAGGCTTGCACCCACAACGGTTTTCGAGACCGCCCCGTTCGACCACTCCGGCACCTCTCCGCGGGGGTCTGGGTGCGCGGAATACGTCAGGTGTATGTGCCACGCAAGATTTTTTTCGGTGCGTATCCGCTTGCGTCGCTTTGAATTCGCCCGCCGTCCTCTTAGGTAGAGGACTGGAGGTGCAAGATGATCCGTAACGTGCTGTTCTGTTTGCTTTTGCCGAGTGCTGCGTGGTCGGCAAGCCCGCAGGAACTCGAACAACTGCATGCCGCTCTGCAGACGGACGAGCTTATGGCGATCCTTTCGGAAGAAGGGATTGAGCAAGGCGAAGAGCTGCAGTCGGAGATGTTTCCGGGTCGCGGCGGCATAGGATGGGCCGCGACGATCGAGCAGATCTACGCACCGGAACGACTGAGGACTGTTTTTCGAGAGGCATTCGACGATGCCCTTGTTCAAGACGATATCTCGCCACTTCTTGATTTCTATTCAGGCGAGCCCGGGGCGCTGATTGCCAAGCTCGAAGTCGAAGCGCGGCGCGCGATCATGGCCGAAGATGTCGAGGAAGCGGCGCGGTCTGCTTATACCCGGATTGTCGGTGAGGAGTCGCCGCGTGTGGAACTTCTGGATCAGTTTGCAGAAATCAACGATCTGATCGACCGGAATGTCGCTGGGGCGCTGAACTCCAATCTGGCGTTTTACCGTGGCCTCGGCTCGGGAGACGGCTTCGAAATGACGGAAGACCAGATGCTTCGAGATGTTTGGGAGCAGGAGCCCGAAATACGAGAAGACACAACCGGTTGGATTTTCGGTTACATGACATTCGCGTACGAGGCGTTGAGCGATGACGAATTGCGGACGTATGTCGAAATGACCGCCACAGACGCTGGGCGCGACTTGAACCGTGCACTCTTTGCGGGGTTCGATGCCGTTTTTCTGGATGTCTCATATGCGCTGGGAGCGGCGACGGCTCAGTTTTCAGTGGGTGAAGACCTTTAGCGCATTATAAAAGGCGCTGGTTGTCTCCAGCGCCCTTTTTTGTTCTGCCGATTTTTTGCCTCAGGCGTTGCGTGCCGCCAAGACCCGTGCAATGCCGCTTTCGCCGTCGTTTTCCCAATCGCTGTTGGGCTGGCGTGACTTCACAATGCGCGGCTGCTGGGACTGAGGTGCCTCGCTGGGTTTGCTCTCTGCAGCCTCTGCGGGTGCCGGCTCCGGTTTCTCGTCTGCTTTGGTCTGTGCCGGGCCGTCATTGACGAGAGCTTCACCAAACTCGATGAAGCTATCGAGGTCACTGATAAGTTCTTTCAGCTCTTCGATCTCTGCTTCTTTCTTGGCGATGTCTTTTTTGTATTCCTCGCGTCGCGTCAGCGCGACTTTGATTGCGTCTGCCATTTCCGTGCTCCTTGGTATGCCTGTCCTGTTTGTCTCGGCTTAATTCGCATCAAGACGTAAGGACTTGAGCAAAGTCGGGGCGAGATTGGGGCAGTTCGGTGTCGACACAAAATTTGCGTAACTCCGTGCGCACAAGGGAACCAGAAGACGTACCGTGCCTCAAGAAAAGTTATTGAACGATGTTCTTGAACATTGTTCAATTTTCCAATATCAATTTTTGCATGGAGCAAAAGTACGAACGGCACTGGTTGGTTTTTCTGGGGATCTGGGGGCTTGCCGCACTTGCGCCTCTCGGGCTTTTTGCGCCGATTTTCGGTCGTACCTTTTCCTTGGGAAAGGGTCGCGATGGGACACGACCCGACATTTATCTTGAGTTGTTGGAGGCGGATATCATGCAGGCGGCGGTCCTTGCGATCCTGCTTGTGGCATTTCTGCAGTCTGTTCTCTGGTACGTTCGTGGTTTCAGGCGCGTAATCCTTCCGCAACTTGCTGTCTGGGTGCTTTTGGGGCTGGGGCTGGCCGCTGTGAACGTCTTCAAACCGCAGCCTCCGCCTCTAGAGTTTGGGCGCGATGGTCAAAGCTATTCCGTACCGCGCGTATTCACACCGAAATCGACGTTTCGCTCTGTTCCAAGGCTCGATCGACGTTACCCGGTGTTCAGCTTCTATGTGTGCCAACATACGGTCGAGCCTGCTTTCGGCAAAGACTGCGAGAGTACTTTGGTTCACGCCGATTGGGACCGCGCCATAGGCGAGGCTTTCGCCAACCGTACGCCCGAAACCGCGTTTGCCCATTTCCTACGTGAAAACGATGCTAAGCGTTGGCAGGACGTGGGACGGATTATCGCGCAGGGAGGAGAGTCCACCTTGATCGAACTTCCGGAGACGTCGGACGGGCGCGCCTGGGTCAATGTTTCCTATCTCACATTGGACGAAAACGGGCATATCATACGCTTTGCGTCCTGCCGGAAAGATAAGGGCTGTTTCCATAGTTTTGAAACTGACTTTGGCTTTGTTTCCCACGCCTCACCGTTCAATGTTTCGCATCAGCCCGAAGTTCGCGCCTCGTATGAAAGAGCTCTCGTCGCGCTCATAGAAAGTTGGGAAAGTTAGGCGTCATCTTCACCCTTGACTTGAAAGGGCAATCTGAGGATAAGCCGTGTCTCGGCGGGCAGGACCCGCCTTTTCATATTGAACGACAGCCCGACCAGGGCGCGCTGTTTGAGGCGGTGATATACCGAAACGCCGGGGTGCCGGGGCCGAAGGACGCGGGAAAATGGAAGGAAATGAGATGTTTGCGGTTCTGAAAACCGGCGGCAAGCAGTATCGGGTTCAAGCGGGCGATGTGCTCCGCGTTGAGAAACTCGCAGCCGACGCTGGCGAAAAAGTCCAGTTCAACGAGATTCTGATGGTGGGTTCCACCGTCGGCACGCCCCTTGTTGAAGGTGCGGCAGTGCAGGCGGACGTGATCGACCAGATCAAGGGCGACAAGGTCATTCATTTCGTGCGCCGTCGTCGTAAGCATTCCTCGAAGCGCACCAAGGGCCATCGTCAGCAACTGACGCTGTTGAAAGTCACCGAGATCCTTGAAAAGGGCGGCGACAAGTCGGGCGTGAAAGCCGCTGTCGGCGCAGGCTCCGTTACCGCGGTTGCCGCCACTGCTGCCAAGCCAGCCAAGAAAGCGGCGCCGAAGAAGGAAGAGGCTCCTAAGGCGGAAGCAAAGAAAGCTGAACCCAAGAAGGAAGCCCCGAAGAAGGCCGCACCGAAAGCTGAAGCTGGCGCAGATGATCTCAAGCTGTTGTCGGGCGTGGGTCCGGCCCTTGAGAAGAAGCTGCATGAAGCCGGTGTCACCTCGTTTGCGCAGATCGCAGCTTGGGGACCGGAAGAGATTGCCGAGATGGACGAGAAACTTTCGTTCAAAGGCCGTATTGAGCGCGACGGGTGGGTTGAACAAGCCACGACCCTCGCCGCTGAAAAGGAGTAAGACCCGATGGCACATAAAAAAGCAGGTGGTTCCAGCCGTAACGGCCGCGACTCAGCCGGTCGTCGCCTCGGCGTGAAGAAATTCGGTGGTCAGGCAGTGATCCCGGGTAACATTATCGTGCGCCAGCGCGGCACCAAGTGGTGGCCGGGCGAAGGCGTCGGCATGGGCAAAGACCACACGATCTTTGCAACCGTCGACGGCCGCGTGACCTTCCACAAAGGTCTCAAGGGCCGCACCTTCATTTCGGTGCTCCCGGAGGCGGTCGCCGCAGAATAACCGATCCTGATAGATCAAGTTTTAGGGGGGTCGGTGTCAAAACCGGCCCTTCTGCATTTCAGAACCCCGGTTGCGTCACAAACCCGCCATACCCACATGAGATGGGAGCCCGGCGAAGACTGAAGTCGGACCCACACGAGGCCAAGAGGAGAGGCCCCCGTGAAGATAGATACGATAGTGAACCAACCCGTTGTCGAAACCGAACGGCTCACCTTGCGACCTCTTCGGCGGTCGGATCGTGGCCTGCTCGAGATGTATGGTTCGGACGAGCGCGTGGCCCGCATGACGCGGTCGATCCCACATCCGCTGCCTCCCGGTGCGACGGAAGCGTTTATTCAGCGCTCACTGGCGGAAGACCGGGCTGAAGACGTGTGGGTCATGGATGCGTCCCCAAGTGATCGTGCCGAGCTTGTCGGGCTGATTGCCCTCGAGCGGATGGATCGTGAACAGTCCGAAATCGGCTATTGGGTCGCGCCTGCCTTCTGGAACACCGGATTGGCTCAGGAAGCCGTGCGGGGTCTGCTGGAGGCGAACCCGCTCGACAACCAGGCAATCTTTGCGAGTGTTTTTCAGGACAATCCGGCTTCGGCACGGGTTCTGACCAACAACGGCTTTGCCTATCTCGGTGACGCGGAAGCCTACTCTGTTGCGCGCGGTGCGACTGTGCCAACTTGGACATATCTCAAGAAGTACCGGTGATCTGAATGTCATACGCGGCGCTTCCCACACTCAGGACGCCGCGTCTCACCCTCCGGCCCCTGGCAGAAAACGATGCCGATGCCGTATTTGACGGCGTGTCGAACTTCGATGTGATCCGCTGGCTTGGGCGCATTCCCTATCCCTATGGACACGAAGATGCGGTGACCTTCATCAGGCGGGTCTGGGATGAGGCCTTGTTCGTCTGGGCGGTTGAGGATGCCGAGGGCTTCGTGGGTGTTGTCGGTATTGACGAAGAGCTTGGGTACTGGTTTGCGCGTCCGGCATGGGGCAAAGGATATGGCTTCGAGGCGGCTGTGGCGGCACTTCGGTACTGGTTTGCAGACCCGTCGCGCGGCGACGTCGCATCCGGGCATTACAACGACAATACGCGGTCACGCCGCATTTTGCAGGCGCTCGGGTTCACGGATGTCGTCCAACGCCCCAGGTTTGCCAGGGCTTTGTCGCAGGATGTAATGGGAACCGATATGGTGCTGACGCGGCAGGGCTGGGAGGCACGGCAGACCGTCGACATTCGGACCGCTCGACTTCGCATGCGCCCGATGAGAGATCAGGATGCCAGCTTCCTCATGGATCTCGCTCGGGAGGAAGTCACGCGAATGCTCTTCTCCTTGAAACCCGACCTGACCGAAGACGACGCATTGGCGTTCATTCGGGCGCGTCAGTGGCGCGGTGTGCCTGGATATGCCCTGAAAATCGAACACGGCGGCCACCCGATTGGGTACATAGCGACCGGGAACAGCGAGGGAGTGGAGGTGTACTATGCCCTGCACCCGGACCACTGGGGGCAGGGCCTTATGAGTGAAGCGGTTCAAGCTTTTCTGATCGACCTCTTCGCGCGCTTCCCCATAAACCGCATCATAGCGGATCGGTTCGAAGACAATCCCGCCAGTGGCCGCGTGCTTGAGAAATGCGGGTTCGAGGCAACCGGGCGCGATATGGGCCGGTCTGCCGGAAGACTTGAGCCTGCGCCGGTTATAACCTACGCCGTGACGCGGGATAAGCTGAGGGTACAGACGTGAAATTCCTCGACCTTGCGCGTGTAACGATCCGCTCTGGCAGCGGCGGCAACGGATGCATCAGCTTCCGGCGCGAGAAATATATCGAATACGGCGGCCCTGACGGCGGCGATGGAGGGCGCGGCGGCGACGTCTGGGCGGAAGCGGTGGACGGGCTGAACACGTTGATCGACTTTCGCTATCAGCAGCATTTCTTCGCCAAGAACGGGCAGGGCGGCGCCGGGCGACAGCGCACGGGCAAAGATGGCGACGACATCGTTCTGAAGGTTCCGGTCGGCACAGAAATCCTCGACGAAGATCAGGACACAGTGCTCGCTGATCTGATAGAAGTCGGCGAGCGCGTGCGCTTGGCCGCCGGTGGCAATGGGGGTTTTGGCAACCTCCATTTCAAATCCGCGACCAATCAGGCCCCGCGTCACGCCAATCCCGGCCAGCCTGGCGTCGAGCGTGAGGTCTGGCTTCGCTTGAAACTGATCGCGGATGTTGGGTTGTTGGGGCTTCCGAATGCCGGCAAGTCCACATTCCTGGCGGCCACTTCAAACGCTCGTCCCAAGATTGCGGATTACCCGTTCACGACGCTTCACCCTAATCTTGGGGTCGTAGGTGTAGATGACGCGGAGTTCGTTGTTGCCGACATTCCCGGGCTGATCGAAGGCGCACACGAAGGGAAAGGCATCGGCGACCGGTTCCTCGGCCACGTCGAAAGATCCGCCATGTTGCTGCACCTGGTGGATGGGACAGCCGAGGATGTCGCTGCCGATTGGCAGACGATCATTGACGAACTTGAGGCTTACGGCGGCGCTCTCGCAGACAAACCGCGCCTTACGGTGCTGAACAAGATTGATGCGCTTGATGAAGAAGAGCGGGAAGCAAAACGCGCCGAGCTTCAGACGGTCGCCGGTCACGTCTTCCTGATGTCGGGTGTAAGCCGGGAAGGTCTGACAGAGGTCCTGCGCGCGGTTCGCCGCCAAGTGGAGGCACGCTGGAAGCGGGAACGGCCTGAAGAGGAGGCTGGACCTTGGCAGCCCTGAGCGAAGCCAAACGGATCGTCGTCAAGATTGGTTCAGCGCTCTTGGTTGAAGGCGGTCACTTGCGCGGAGACTGGTTGGCCTCGCTTGCGGAAGACGTGGCCTGGCTGCGTTCGCACGGGAAAGATGTCATCATCGTTTCGTCTGGCTCGATTGCGCTCGGGCGAGGCGTCCTGGAATTGGGCGATGGGGCTTTGGCCTTGGAGAAGAGCCAGGCTGCAGCGGCCGTTGGACAGATCCGTTTGGCGCGTGCCTATGAAGAGGCGCTGCAGCCTCATGACATCAAAACGGCCCAGGTGCTGGTTACTTTGGAAGACAGCACAGACCGCAGGAGATATCTCAACAGTCGTGCCACTTTGGAGCAGCTTCTGTCGCTTGGTGTGGTGCCGATCGTGAACGAGAACGACACGATCGCGACGGACGAAATTCGGTTCGGTGACAATGATCGCCTTGCGGCCCAGATCGCCGTCACGGTGGGTGCGGATGTTCTGGTTCTTCTGTCTGATGTGGACGGTTTCTATTCCAGCAATCCGAAGCTTGATCCTGACGCCCGGCGTTTCGACGTCATTGAACAAATCACGCCAGAAATCGAAGCGATGGCTGGAGATGCGGGCTCGGGGCTGTCCAAAGGCGGGATGCTTACCAAGCTTCTTGCGGCCAAAACTGCGACCGCTGGTGGGGCCGAGATGGCGATCACCCTTGGGTCCGTGCTGAACCCGCTTCAAGCCATGGCGCAGGGCGCGCCGTGCACATGGTTCACCGCCGAAACCGACCCGCAACTGGCCAGAAAACGCTGGATCGCTTCGATGAAGCCCAAGGGCGTGCTTCACGTCGATGCAGGTGCTGTCCAAGCGCTGGGGCGCGGAAAATCCCTCTTGCCTGCAGGTGTTACAGGCGTAGAGGGGGCCTTTGGGCGTGGTGAGCCGGTGCGCATTGTCGGTCCTGACGGTGCCAATCTGGCACAAGGGCTTGTTCGGTACACATCGGGCGAAGCGCAGGCAATCCGCGGGCAGCGCTCTGACAGGATTGAAGCTCTTCTGGGCTACCCAGGGCGTGCGGCACTGGTGCATCGGGATGATATGGCAGTATGATGGTTGGGCTCTTTGGGTCTGAAAAAGGACTATTGCGATGAAGGATGAACTCGATATCCACGCGATGATGCAAGACATCGGGGCGCGCGCAAAAGCGGCCTCGGCAGAGCTGGCATTTGCGGCGCCAGAAGCAAAATCAAAGGCACTGAACGCAGCAGCCGACGCGGTTTGGAACCAGAGGGACAGGATCATTGCCGCAAACGCAGAAGATATGGCGTTTGGTCGGGAAAAGGGGCTGTCAGATGCCATGCTTGACCGCCTGATGTTGGACGAAACGCGCATTCAGGGGATTTGTGACAGCCTGAGAAGCGTCGCCGGGCAGGACGATCCCGTGGGGGCTGTCATGTCTGATTGGGATCGCCCATCGGGATTGAGCATTCAGCGTGTCAGGACGCCGCTCGGCGTTGTCGGCGTCATCTATGAAAGTCGCCCCAACGTAACCGCGGATGCGGGTGCGCTATGCCTGAAGGCTGGAAACGCGGTCATTCTCCGTGGTGGTTCGGAAAGCTTCCACTCCTCCGGAGCAATTCTTGAATGCTTGGCCGAAGGGCTGCGGGCCGCCGGCCTTCCCGAAGACTCGATCCAACGCGTGCCCACGCGCGACCGGGCTGCGGTCTCAGAAATGCTGACGATGACGGATCATATCGACGTTATCGTTCCGCGCGGAGGCAAAGGGTTGGTCGGCCTCGTTCAGCGCGAAGCCCGCGTTCCGGTGTTTGCCCATCTCGAAGGCATTGTGCACGTTTTTCTTGATGCCAAGGCCGATCCTGAGAAAGCACTGAAAGTCGTGCTCAACGCCAAGACACGGCGCACGGGCATCTGCGGAGCTGCCGAATGCCTTTTGATTCATGAAAGCGTTGTGGACACCATTGGCCAGACGGTCATCCGCGAACTCATTGAGAGAGGTGTTGAAGTCAGATGTGACACCACGCTCCAATCCATCGACGGGGTGAAACCCGCCAATGCAGAAGATTGGGGGCGTGAGTACCTCGACATGATCATCGCGGCTCGTGTCGTGGGCAGCGTAGACGATGCGATTTCCCATATTCGGGAATACGGTTCGAACCATACTGATTGCATCATCACGGAAGATGACGAGGCTGCTGCACGGTTCTTTCAGCGTCTCGACAGCGCGATCCTCATGAGGAATGCATCAACCCAGTTCGCCGACGGGGGTGAATTTGGAATGGGCGCTGAGATCGGCATTGCCACAGGCAAAATGCATGCGCGCGGTCCGGTTGGAGCCGAACAACTCACCAGCTTCAAATACATCGTGACTGGTGACGGAACGATCAGAAGCTGACGGAGATGGCGTTGCCGTTCATTGTTGTTCGCACTGTCCGGCCTGCACTGCTTGCCGTTGGTGCCACTAGGGCGAAATGGACGCTGGATGCATTGATCTCGGCCGCGCTGGAGGGTGCATTGAAAAGCGTCCAAAGGGCTTCGTCAAACTTCACGCGGTCTCCGGTGCCGAATATGCTCCAGGTGTCGCCATTGCGCGTGACCGCGACCTTACCGCCCCACGGAAGCGCTGTTTCAAAACATTGCAAAATGAGAAACGCGAGCTTCGCTTCGATCCGAAGTGTGTCTTCCGCGATGCGCCATTCCACCTTTACGCGGTTGCCTCGATACATGTCGCCGAGGACCTTTGACACTTCACTTGTCCCAAGAATTGCGTCCTTGCTTGCCGCGCCGAAAGCAATTCGGAAAAACCGGATGCGCGCATTGGCGTTCTCGACGGACTCCGCAATAAGCGTGATTTCCGGGGCGGCCGTCACCCCGGACATGGAAAGCAATTCAACACCATTCCCGATAGCGCCGAGGGGCGAGATCAGATCGTGGCAGATGCGCGATCCGATCAACGCGTTGAGTTCAACACCGTTACTTGTCATGTCCCGTCCTTTTCGTCTCCCCTTGAGTGTTGGTTTTGGTCCATGACGCCCTTCACGTCACTTTTCGTCCCCGGAACACTCGTATCCCATCCCGACCGTCCCGACTGGGGGATTGGCCAGGTTCAAAGCAATATCGATGGGCGCATTACGGTGAACTTCCCTGACGCTGGTAAACAGGTTATCGACGCCCGTCGTGTCCAACTCATCCCCATCTTTGACGATTAACTTGCCTTAAGTCGGATAACACAACCCAGACGAGCAAACAATCTATAGATGCACGCAAAATGAGAATTCGGTCTGACACTTTTCCCGGTCGGTTTTTGGAAATAGAAGGCAGCGATGCGGCTTGAGGATGAATATCTGCAGGTGCGAATGGCGGCGTCGGAGGCAGACCTGACGGCCGCGGCGCGCTTGCGCTACAGGGTTTTCGTTGAGGAATTGGGGGGTGATGGACCGCTGGTCGACCATAGCGCCAAGCTCGAACGCGATGCCTTTGACCCTTACTACGATCACCTCGTACTCGTAGATACCCGTGTCGCCGATACGACCCTGAATCATGTGGTCGGCGTTTACCGTTTGCTTACGGACGCGCGTGCCAAAGACCACGGAGCTTTCTACTCTGAAGGCGAGTACGATCTGGCGAATCTGAAATTATCGGGACGTCGACTGCTGGAACTTGGTCGGTCCTGCGTTGATGGCGCGTACCGCGGCGGGGCTGCATTGCCGATGCTTTGGTCCGGCCTCGCCGACTATGTGCTGGAGCGCGAGGTTGAAGTGCTTTTCGGCGTGGCGAGCCTTCATGGAACGGACCTCGAGAAACTCGCCCTTCCGTTATCTCATCTCTATCATGGCTTCCTAGCTCCACCCGAATTGCGAGTGCGTGTTCTCGAGGACGCTTACCAGAGCATGAACCTTGTTGCGCCCGACCAAATTGATCGAGTTGCTGCAATGCGTGGAGTTCCGGCACTCATCAAATCATATCTCCGGCTTGGTGGGTTCGTGGGGGACGGGGCCTATGTGGACCACGCCTTCAACACAACTGATGTTTGTCTGGTGATGGACACCGAACGAATGAGCGTAGCAGCGCGCGCAAGGTATACGAACGGTCGAGCGGTATGAGCCCGACCTGGCGTTCCGAGGACGTGCCCGCCGCCATGCCAATCGGCTTGGCAGGACGCTTCCGCATATTTGTTCGCGGAGCTTTGATACTCATTGTCCTTTTGTTCGGAGTTTTGCTGACACTTCTGGTTCGGCCACTCGAAGTCATGCGCGACCGGCGCGGAAGACCTTGGACCGGGTGGATCACGGTCTGGGTATGCCGCCTCGCGCTACGCATCCTTGGTCTCAGGGTTGAGGCCGAGGGTGTCCCAATGCAAACCGAAGGCGTGATGGTTGCAAACCACAGCTCTTGGCTGGACATCTTCGTTTTGAACTCTGCGGCGCCGTTGTACTTCGTTTCAAAGTCGGAGGTCGCGGGCTGGCCGGGGATCGGGTGGCTCGCAAAGTTGACCGGAACAGCCTTCGTGCGTCGGGACGCAAGAGAGGCCGGACGGCAAACCGCTGTGCTGCAGGAAAGAATAACAGCTGGCCACCGGTTGCTGTTTTTTCCGGAAGGCACGTCTACCGACGGACAAAGGGTTCTATCATTCAAATCAACGCTTTTTGCGGCAGTGTTCGGTGTCGAAGCGCGGGAAGACATTTCCGTGCAGCCGGTTACGCTGGTCTACAAAACACCCAGGGACCATGATCCAAGATATTTTGGATGGTGGGGTGATATGGATTTCGGACCACATCTGATGCGCATGTTGGCGCTGAGCGAAGGCGGAGGCGTCACGATCACGTGGCATGAACCACTCAAAGTGAACGCGTTCAGCGACAGGAAAGCCTTGGCAAAGGAAGCTGAACAAGCGGTTCGGTCGGCCCATCCACAGGGTTAAACGGACAAAGTCAAGAAAGCGGCGCAATAAGCCGACCAAGGGCGGTCGACGCGTTGTCCTCGCGCCAGATTTCTTCACCGACGGCAAAAAAATCGGTTACCTGCGCCAATGCCTCCACCACCGTTGGCGTGAGATGCCCCTCAGCCACGATTGGCACTTCGATCATCTCCGACCACCATGCGAACAAGTCGCGATCCGCTTTCTCACCGTCGCCGAGGCCGCTATCGCCGACCGGGCCGAACGCCACATAATCGGCACCGGCTTCACCTGCATTCATACCGTCGTGGCGTGACGTCCCGCAAAACGCACCGACGATGGCGTCTTTTCCGAGCGTCTTTCGGGCGCTGCGAATGCTTCGCGCACCGTCCAATAGATGGACCCCGTCCAGGCCGAGGCGTTCCGAAAGAGCGACATGGGTATCAATTACGACGGCAACGTCGCGTTCGTGTGCCACCTCGCGCACCGCATCGGAAGCGCGCGACAGCTTGTCTTCGTCCTGGCTTGCCAAAGCCAGTCGCAAGCATGCGATGTCATGATCGTCCAGAACTTCTGAGAGACGGCTGGGAAAGCTCGAAAGCTCAAAATCAGGCGGCGTTACCAGATAAATCTGCGGTCGTTCTGCGCCGTCCATTGAGTGCCCTTCCTCTCCTTGCGTACGGCTATAGCGCCACAGCGCGGCGGGGAAAAGGTTTTTGATCTGATAGGGTTATCCCATCGCGAATGTGACCGACCAGGGCTGTCTGCACGCGGTCTTCAGGTGAGCGCCACAGTTTTGCCACATTATTTTGGTTAATACTTGGTTAGTGTTGTTAAGTTGTGAGTGTGTGAGATGGCTGTATCAAAGCCGACAAAGACCGATCCTTCCCTTCAAAAGGCAGAAGAAGTTGAACGCGCGCTGAAGCTTGCCGCGCTCAAGTCGCTGCGCGAATTCCGAAAGCAGCGTTTGGCCTCGCGCCAGCTTCCCTGTCAGCCGCGCGCGGCCTGACAGCTCAGGACCGCGGTCTGGAATAGGTCAGCGTCGCTCTTGCGACAACGGCCTCTGAACCATCGCTTTTGATGGAGACATCCCCAACTGCCAGACCGCGCCCGACTTTGAGAAGAGAGACGTAGGCACGCAAATCTCTTCCTGCATCGGGTTTTCGCATGAAATCGATAGAGGCGTTGGTCGTCACGGCCAGCGCCTCTTCGCCAACATGGGCAATGATTGCGAGATAGACAGCACAGTCCGCCAGGGAAAACATGGTTGGGCCGGATACTGTCCCGCCTGGCCTAAGGTGCCTTTCCCCGGGCGATAAATTCAAGATCAGTCGCATCGGGGCAATTTCGGTCACCTCGAAGTCGTCTTTGACCTGGGGAAACTCACGGGCAAGAAAGTCGTGAAGTTGCGGAATGGTAAGTAGAGGCTGCAGAGTCTTGGTCATGACGCTATCCTTGGCGGAGACCGGGGAGCGCCGCAATGACCGATCCACTCGCTTCGATCCGACCAGATAAGAGAGAAGAGGCAAAGCGTCTTGATGGCATCTTCCGGGAAGTGACCGGCTGGAAACCAAAACTGTGGCGTTCTGCGGTCGGATACGGGGAGTATCATTATCGTACAAAGTCCGGCGTGGAAGGCGACTTTCTGGCGACTGGCTTCAACATGCGGGCACGCGATATCTCACTGCACATCCTTCCGGGCTATTCGGATTTTCCCGAGATCGCCGCGCGCCTTGGACCTCACAAGCGCGGCAAAAGTTGTTGGTACATTAAAAGTCTGAACGCCGTGGATCAGGGAGCCTTGAAAGAACTGATCGCTGCAGGTTTGCAGGACCTGTCAGAGTTCGCCGAGATAAAACCGACCTGATCTCATACTCCGTAGATATCTCCGAACTTGGCATCGAGGTAATCGAGGAGCGGGCCTTCTGACGGTGCAAGGCCTGTGGCACGCTCGATCAGGTCTTTGGGTTCGTAAAGCCCTCCAAAGCGCTGCACCTTTTCGCGCAACCAGTCTGTCGCGGCAGAGGTGTCGCTGCGTGCCAGATCGCGGTCGAGGTCAGGCACATCCCGTCTGAGTGCTGCATGAAGACATCCGGCATAAACGTTGCCAAGCGTGTATGTCGGGAAGTATCCGAACAGGGCCTCGGACCAGTGGACATCCTGCAGAACGCCGTTAGCAGGTGTGTCGACCTTCAACCCGAAGTCACTCTCGAACCGTGCGTTCCATGCCTCTGGAAGATCTGGAACCTCAAGTCGTCCGGCAATCAAATCGCGCTCCAGATCGAAGCGGAGTGCGATGTGAAGGTTGTAGTGCACCTCGTCGGCTTCCGTTCTGATATGTCCCGCGGCGCATCTATTGGTGACGGCATAGAACGTCTCGGCATCCCCGATGCCGAAATCCCCGAACGTGTCGGTCATGCGCTGAAAAAGCCAACTGGAGAATGCGCGGCTTCGCCCAAGCTGGTTCTCGTAGATGCGGCTCTGACTTTCATGAACACCCATCGACACGCCGCGACCGAGGGGCGTCAATAGATAGGCTGTGTCGATGTTTTGCTCGTAGCACCCGTGCCCAACCTCGTGGATGGTCGAGTAGAAACAGTTGAATGGATCGTCTGGCATCGTGCGCGTGGTGATCCGCACATCCAGCCCTGAGCCGGAGGAGAACGGGTGAACCGCCTTGTCGATGCGGCCATGTTCGGTGTTGTAGCCAAACGCGCGTGCGAGTTCGGCTGAGAGCGCAAGCTGTCCGTCTTCCGAGAACGTGGTGCCAAGGGTCGGGACAGTGCGTTCCGATCCCATGACCCGCTCCCTCAAGGCCACGAGTCGCGGTCGAAGGGCATTGAACATGGCTTCCAACTCGCCCTCGGTGATGCCCGGCTCATAGTCGTCGGCCAGCGCGTCATAGAGATTGCCACCATCGGCAAGGGCCGCCGCTTTTTCTCTGGAAAGGTCGAGGACTTCAGTGAGCTTCGGGGCAAAAAGCGCGAAGTCGTTGGTCGCCCGAGCCTCTGCCCAGACGCGATGCGCAAGGGACGTGGTGCGCGCAAGTGCGGCCGAGAGCGCTTCGGGCACGCGCTGCGTGCGCTCGAATCTTCGGTGTATCTTCTCAACCTGGCGTTTTCCGGCGTCATCCTCAGGCACTGCCTGTTCCAACCATTCTCCGATGCGCGGGTCTGTTCGACGGCGGTGCAGCACACTGTCCAGCGCCGCCATCTCCTCCGCTCGTTGTTCGGCGGCTCCGGCGGGCATAACGGTCTCCTGATCCCAGCCAAGGCGGCCCATGATTTGGCCCAATGCCTCTGTCTCACGTTGGTACGCCATCAGTTCTTCGAATGCGGTCATCGGTCAGCCTCGGACGGATTGGGCGATTGGGTACTGCGCGAGAAAACGGGCGCGAAGGATAAGAGTTATGAGCAGAACCGCGCCGAACTGGTGCAGGATCGCAAGGTGCCAGGGGGCGACGTAAAGTACGGTCGCGATGCCCAGCACCATTTGCAGGAGCATCATGGCCATTACAGCCGTAAAGGCGGTCTTGGTACGTTCGTTGGCGGATCGCCGGGCGCGAAGCCAGACAACGATACCAAAAACGAACAACAGATAACCGGCGGTTCGGTGCATGAACTGGACGAGCCCGGCATCCTCAAAGAAATTCCGCCAGACAGGTTCAAGCGACAATGGTTCCGGTGGAAGCCAATACCCACCCATAAGCGGCCAGTCGTTGTAACTGCGTCCTGCATCGATCCCGGCGACCAAAGCGCCGAGAAGGATTTGAAGAAATGCAAAATGCAGAAGGCCCGTTCCCATGGAGAAGAGTTTACCATCACGGTTTCGTCGAGCTTGCAGCAGGTCGGCCTCGCTGCGCCCAAGTTTGAAAATACACCATGCAAGAAGCCCGAGGATGACAAAGGCGAGGCCCAGATGCGTGGCGAGACGGTACGAGGCGACGTCCAGCATCGTGCCCGTCAGTCCGGACGATACCATCCACCATCCAATGGCGCCTTGAATGCCTCCAAGAACGCCGGGGACAAGGAGCCGACCCGTCCAACCCGTCGGGATTTTGCGGGTGACGAGGAAGAACAGGAAGCCGATGGCCCAAACCAGTCCAATCACGCGACCAAGTTGTCGGTGGCCCCATTCCCACCAGAAAATGACCTTGAACTCTTGCAACGTCATTCCCTGGTTTTGAAGCTGATACTCCGGAATTTGTTTGTACTTTTCGAACTCCGCATCCCAATCCGCCGCTGAGAGCGGGGGGAGGGCGCCAGTGACCGGCTGCCACTCGGTGATCGACAGGCCGCTGTCGGTAAGTCGTGTCAGGCCACCTACGGCGATCATGACAACGACCATGGCAAAGAGGATCATGAGCCACACGCGTATGGCACCGCGTGCGCCGCGCCGCGCGGCCTTGTCAATCACGCCGGTCGTGGGTGTGCTTCGGGGTGGCTCTGCCTCGCCGACTTCTTCAAATATGCTGCGTTTGCCGCTCATCGCGTCCCGTCCTCAAGCTTTCGCGGAACTTAAGGTCGGGGTGGGCAACCGTCCAGTCACTCACCACGTTCTTTCCAGCGGACCATCTGTCGCAGAACACCGTGGAGCATCTGCACGTCGGCCCGCGTGAGCGGCATTCGGGACCAGAGATTGCGAAGAACTGTTTTCATGCCCTCCGCCTTCTCAGGTGGGAAGAAGAATCCCGCGGTCTCCAGGCGGTCCTCGTAATGCTCGGCCAGTTTTTCGATCTCTATGCCAGACGCCATTTCGGTTCCGGCGAGTGCGGTTTCAACGTTGGTCACATCCGCTGTGGCGCGTCGCCATTCATAGGCCGTCAGCAGCACGCATTGTGCCAGGTTGAGCGATGGAAACTCTGGGTTCACGGGTACCGATATGATGGCATTTGCGCGCGCAATGTCGTCGTTCTCAAGACCCGCGCGCTCCGGTCCAAACAAGACAGCGACCCGCTCTCCACCGGCGATACGCTTGGCTGCTTCTTGCATGGCAGCCTCGGGAGCGTAGACGTCTTTCGTCAGATCGCGCGATCGCGCAGTGGTCGCGAAAACGAAATGTGTTTCGCCAAGCGCCTCTGCCGTGCTTTCCGACAACTGGGCCTCGTCAAGAAGTCTTCCGGCGCCGCTCGCCATTGCCACGGCCTTCTGGTTGGGCCAGCCGTCACGCGGCGCCACGATCGACATGCGGTCGAGACCGAAGTTCCACATGGCGCGCGCGGCCGCACCGATGTTTTCGCCCATCTGGGGGCGCACAAGTACGAAGCTCGGTTGTGTCATCCGTTCAGAAAAACTTCGAGCGTTACCAACTCGGTCAGTGGCGCTTCGAGAAGCCGAAGTGCAGCCAGAGAAATCCGGCTCGAGCCACCCTCGATTGGTCGAAGGTCCACTTGCACAGTGCGTCCCGTTTCCGGGTTCCGGATGCGGCCAGTTGTCGGCTGGCTGACCAGCGGTGTTTCTAACCAGAAGCCCGGCTGCCCCGCATCTCCGAGCGAAGCCACCGTCGTACCAAGAGCGTTGCCCCCGGTGTTGGTGACAGCCGCCTCTTCACGTTGTTCCGCCGTGGTGGTGTCAAACTCCTCGACTGTGCGCGCATCCTCATCAGGCAGCGCCAAACCGGTTGCACTGTCGATTGACGGTGGAGCCGAGGTGTCCGGTCCGGGTTGCAGCACCAGCGGTGTACAGGCTGTCGTCAGCAAAAGGGCAAGGATCGCAATACGCATGTGCCTTACCTAAACGGCCCGCCCGGTTTCGGCAACGGTGGACAAGACTTGCGGAGGATAACCGCGCACCCTAGTCTCTTCTGACGATGACTGTGCCACTGCTCATAGATCCCTTTGCCCGTCCGATCAGCTATCTGCGCGTTTCGGTGACGGATCGGTGTGATTTCCGCTGTGTCTATTGCATGGCGGAAAACATGACGTTCCTTCCGAAAAAGGAACTCCTGACGCTGGAAGAGCTGGATCGCATGTGCTCGGCATTCGTCCGGATGGGTGTTGAAAAGCTTCGAATCACGGGTGGCGAGCCACTGGTCCGCCGCGATATCATGACGTTCTTCCACTCCATGACGCGGCATCTGGACAGCGGAGCGCTTCAGGAGCTGACGTTGACGACCAACGGATCGCAACTCGCGCGGTTTGCAGACGAACTGGTTTCGGCGGGCGTGAAGCGGATCAATGTGTCGCTCGATACGCTGGACGAGGAAAAGTTCGCCCGTGTGACGCGCTGGGGGCGCTTGCCACAGGTATTGAACGGCCTTGATGCCGCGCAGAAGGCGGGACTGCGGATCAAGATCAACACGGTCGCGCTCAAGGGCTTCAACGAAGACGAGCTCTTCAAACTCACCGAGTGGTGCGCGAGCCGCGACATGGACCTGACGTTCATCGAGGTCATGCCCATGGGCGATCTTGGCGGAGAGGACCGGGTCGGACAGTACTGGAGCCTCAAGGATTTGCGTGGGCAATTGGCAGAGCACTACACTCTGACCGACCTTGACCACCGCACAGGTGGACCCGCGCGCTATGTGCAACTGGATGAAACGGGTCAACAGGTCGGCTTCATCACCCCACTTACGCATAATTTCTGTGAAAGCTGTAACCGGGTTAGGCTGACCTGCACGGGTGAATTGTTCATGTGCCTCGGGCAGGAGGATAACGCGGATTTGCGGACACCGCTTCGTGCCTCGGAAGCCGATGACTTGCTTGAAGACGCCATTCGTGCAGCCATTGCTCGGAAGCCCAAAGGGCACGATTTCGATTATTCGCGTCAACGTGCAGATGGCCAGGTTTCCCGACACATGAGCCACACAGGCGGCTGAAGGCCCCGTTTCAGCCTCATTCTCGGCATGCTTCTATGAATTTGTTCCGCCCAGAGGAGGGGCGTGAACAAAGGAGCGCGTCCTATGCGCAAACTTCTGATTCTGTCTGCATTAGTGTCTCTGTCGGCCTGTGCGCAAACCACAGAAGCCGTCAATTCCGACGCGACGCCTGCGAACATCAAGATGGAAACGGCCAAGTATTTCTCGACCAGCCCACGCAACGTGCGCGTTGGAAGTTTCAGGCAAACGGTGCTTGGAACGGAATACCGCGCGCAAGTCGGCAATCGCATGTTTGACTGCCGCTACACGCGGAAAATCGTTACTTGCAAGAATTCCTGAGGGATCGGGCGCTGGCAGGATCGCGAGTGAATATCCTGCCAGCCCCTATGGAAGGTTCGCACTTGCCGCGCAACGCGTAATGAATACGTGGCAAGGCTATGCCCCACGGCCAAGCACATACAATATTCAAGGTGAACTCTCAGTGAACGAGAGCGTCGCGCCTACTCGACGGTCACCGATTTCGCCAGATTTCTCGGTTGGTCGACGTCCGTGCCCTTTGCGACAGCCGTGTAATACGCCAGCAATTGCGCCGGCACGGCGTACACGATCGGCGCACTAAGATCAGGCGCCTGAGGCATCTCTATCACGCGCCAGACACCCTCGCTCGCAGACGTCGCTCCCTTGCGGTCACTGATCAGAACAATCTGACCACCACGTGCCATGACCTCCTGCATGTTGGAGACGGTCTTGTCGAAGAGCGCATCTTGCGGGGCCATGACAATGACAGGCACATTGCGATCAATCAGCGCAATCGGACCGTGCTTGAGTTCGCCACTCGCGTAGCCTTCAGCATGTATATAGCTGATTTCTTTGAGTTTTAGGGCACCTTCCATGGCTATGGGGAACATTTGCCCACGGCCAAGGAACAAGACATCTTGCGCCTCCGCAAGTTTCTCGCCGGTGACCTCAAGTTCGTCAGAGGCCGCGAGAGCCTGAGAGACAAGGCCCGGCACCGCGCGAAGTTCTGACAAGTGTTCAGCGAATGCGGCATCGTCGATCTGGCCTCTATCCCGCGCGGCTCTCAGCGTCAGAATGGCAAGCACCAACAGCTGGCATGTGAAGGCCTTGGTGGATGCGACACCAATCTCGGCGCCGGCGTGAATCGGCAAAACGACATCGCTTTCGCGGGCAATTGAACTTTCTGGAACGTTCACAACGCTCAGTATCTGGCTGCGCGTCGCGACATGGCGCAGGGCGGCGAGCGTGTCAGCAGTTTCCCCGGATTGGCTCACAAAAATGGCGAGCGTTTTCGGGCCGATAGGTGCGTTCCGGTAGCGGAACTCGGACGCGATGTCGACCTCGACCGGAATGCCAGCCATTTGTTCCAGCCAGTATTTTGCGGTCTGGCAGGCATAGAATGCTGTTCCGCAGGCCACCATCAGAATGCGTTCCACCTGCGAAAAATCCGGAACGGCGTCCGGGAGGACCAAACCGTCTTCAGTCAGATAATTCTGGAGCGCATCCGAGAGCACGGCTGGCTGTTCCGCAATTTCCTTGGCCATGAAGTGCTTGTGGCCGCCCTTGCCAATCCGGCTCGTGTCGATCTGGATTTTGCGAACTTCGCGGTTCGCAGCACGTCCCTCTGCATCCCAGATTTCTGCGCCGGCGCGTGTCAAAAGCACGCGATCGCCTTCCTCTAGATACGTGATGCGGTCAGTGAGAGGCGCCAACGCAATCGCATCCGATCCGATATACATCTCTCCGTCGCCCCAGCCGACCGCCAGCGGCGACCCTTTTCGAGCCGCGATGATCAAGTCGCTTTCGCCGTTGAACAGGAATGCCAGAGCAAAAGCCCCTTCCAGCCGTGCAATGGTTTGTTCGGCGGCGTCACGGGGGCTGAGGCCTTGGTCCAGGAAGCTCTGTGCGAGAAGGGAGATGGTTTCCGTGTCGGTCTCAGTCTCGGTCGAATACCCCTTCTCGGACAACTCGCTGCGCAGGTCCCGGAAATTCTCGATGATGCCGTTATGAACGACCGCAACGGGACCGGAGCGATGCGGGTGTGCGTTTGTCACCGACGGTGCGCCGTGCGTGGCCCAACGCGTGTGACCGATGCCGGATTGGCCAGGTAGTGGCTCGTGCACCAATAGGTCGGCGAGATTCACGAGTTTTCCGACAGCGCGTCGTCGATCGAGCACGCCTTCGTTGATCGTCGCGATGCCGGCACTGTCGTAGCCGCGATACTCAAGTCGTTTCAGTGCTTCGACGAGGATCGGAGCTGCTTCGTGCTCGCCGAGAATGCCAACGATTCCACACATGCTATCCGCCTTTCTTTGCGGCCTTCGCGGCACGCAGTCGCTGAAAGAGTTTCCGGGCCAGCCCGGTCTTGTTCACTTGGGGTGCCCGCGCCAGAGCCAAGTCGCCGGGGGGCACATCCTTCGTGATGACACCGCCGGTTGCGGTCATCGCTTCGTCCCCGACGCTTACAGGGGCCACCAGCATCGTGTTTGACCCGATGAAAACGTCATTTCCAATTTCTGTTTGGTGCTTGAAGACGCCGTCGTAGTTACAGGTGATCACACCTGCACCAATGTTGGTTCGCTCACCGATGGTGGCGTCGCCGACATAGCTCAGGTGATTGACCTTTGTTCCATCGCCGATCCGGGCGTTCTTGATCTCGACGAAGTTGCCGACGCGCGTCGCGTTGGACAGTTCGGCCCCGGGTCTGAGACGTGCGTATGGTCCCACAACTGCGTCAGAGCCGACATGTGCACCTTCCAGATGCGAAAAAGCGCGGATACGTGCACCACTTTCGACCGTCACGCCCGGTCCAAAAACCACGTAGGGCTCGATGGTCGCATCGCGTCCGACCTCTGTATCAAAACTGAAATAGACAGTGTCGGCGGCCTGAAGCGTGATCCCGTTGTCGAGTGCTTTTGCACGCGCGCTTTCTTGGAATACGCGCTCCGCCTCGGCCAGATCCGACCGGGTGTTGATGCCGAGAGTTTCTGCCTCCGGGCAGGTGACAACCTTGGTTACCAAACCTTCCGTCGCCGCCAATTGCACGATGTCAGTCAAGTAGTACTCGCCAGCAGCGTTGTCATTCCCCACGGCGGCTGAAAGGCGCAAAAGCGTTTCGGTATCAGCAAGGATAACGCCGGAATTGCAGAGTGTTATGGCCCGCTCTTCCTCGGTCGCGTCCTTGAACTCAACGATGCGGAGCAGCGTGTCGCCATCTGTAATCAAACGACCGTATCGCCCAGGGTCCCGGGCTTCGAAGCCAAGGAAAACGATATCGGCGTCCTGTCCGCGCATCGCACTCATCTTTTCCAGGGTGTCCGGTTTGATGAAAGGTGTATCGCCAAACAGAATTGCCGTATCGCCACCGGCGCCGTCCAGCGCAGACGCTGTCTGAACGACGGCATGAGCTGTGCCGAGCTGTTCCGTTTGTTCGGCGATCAGGATATCAGGGTCGACCAGTTTCGCCGCTCTAGTCACTTCTTCAGCACCGTGCCCAACAACAATCACGCGACGACCATCCAGCGACGCAGCCGATTGCAGCGCGTGTTGAAACAGCGGCGCTCCGGCGACTTCGTGTAACACTTTGGGCAAATCGGATTGCATCCGCGTGCCTTCACCGGCGGCGAGAAGGATCAAGTGGGTGGGCATATGCTCGGCCATCGTCAAAAATACTTGCTCCTTTTACCCAGCGGACCACGTGTCGCAAAGATTGCTTTGCATCAACTTGTATTTCCAAGGATTACAGCAAGTGCAGTAGATTGCCGAGGAACGACATGAAAACAGTCATTTGTGATCTTGATGGGACACTTGCGGACACAAGCGGTGATCTGATTGCTGCGGCAAACGCCTGTTTTGTTGCAGATGGGCTTGGCGCGCTACTGGATGCAGAGGCTGACAAGTTGACTGCATTTCACGGAGGGCGCGCAATGTTGCAGCTCGGTCTGAGGCGCGCAGGCATCAACGATCCAAAAAAGATCGATGCACAATATCCGCAACTTCTTGAGTATTATGCCGAAAACATCAACGTACACACCCGGCTCTACCCGGGTGTCCGGCAGGCCCTCGAAGAAATGTTGGCCGCCGGATATCGTCTTGGGATCTGCACCAACAAGCCGTCCGGACTGGCCGAGCTACTGTTACAAAAGCTTGAGGTCCGTGATTACTTCGGCTCGATGATCGGAGCGGACACCTTGCCAGTGAGGAAACCCGATCCGGCACCATACCTAGCGGCTGTTCGGGATGCAGGAGGGGACCCCGGGAACTCGTTTCTTGTTGGCGACACGGAAACCGATGTGAAAACCGCTCGCGCGGCAGGTGTTCCCGTCGTTCTGGTCAGTTTCGGACCGGAAGGCGAGGGCGTGAGCCGATTGAAACCCGATGCGCTGTTGCCCCACTACGCGGAGCTTGGCAGGGTGGCCGCGGAGGTTTTGGAGCAGTCATGAAATTCGAAGGGAGCTTCACGCAACAGGAGCCGATTCCAGAAGCCGGGATCGCCGCGGCCAACGCTGTCATGCAGAGCGGTCGGCTCCATCGCTACAACACGTCGGGTGATGAGCTCGGGGAAACAGCGTTGCTCGAAAAGGAGTTTGCCGCGTTCACAGGTGCCACCTACGCATTGGCCGTCACATCAGGCGGTTATGCCTTGGCGACAGCACTCCGCTCTTTGGGAGTGGAGCCGGGCCACAAGGTGCTTACAAACGCCTTCACCCTGGCACCTGTTCCGGGCTCGATCGCCGCTGTTGGGGCAACACCGATATTCGTTGAAACGACTGAAGCGCTCGTCATCGATCTCGACGATCTGGCGACCAAAGCGGAACAGAGCACCGCCAAGGTGCTCATGTTAAGCCATATGCGCGGCCATCAACCGGACATGGCGGCGCTCGTAGATATTGCAGAGGAACTCGGCCTTTCAATTATTGAAGATTGTGCTCACACGATGGGCGGGCGATCGGGAAACGTGGTTTCGGGGCGGCATGGGCTAATCGCCTGTTATTCAACCCAGACCTACAAACATATCAATTCTGGGGAAGGCGGCTTCCTTGTCACGGATGACGCAGACATAGCAGCGCGTGCCACGCTCTTGTCGGGAAGCTACATGCTCTACGACCGCCACGGCGCCGGACCCGAGCTGGATGCTTTTGAACCTTTTCGCGACACGACGCCAAACGTCTCGGGGCGAATGGACAATCTGCGTGCCGCGATCCTGCGCCCTCAGCTCGCAGTCTTGCCCGATCGTGTGGCACGCTGGGCCGCTCTACACGACGCAATGGAGCAGGGACTTCGACATGTTCCCGGCGTGCACCTGATCCGCCGAGACCCGTCTCTCGAACGGGTGGGGTCCTCATTCCAGTTCGTCATGCCGGAGAAAAGAGCGGAATGGATTGCTGATTTTGTATCCCGTTGCAGTGCGCGCGGGGTCGAATTGAAATGGTTCGGCGCCAAACGCGCGCATGGCTTCACGTCATCGCATCGAAATTGGGCCTATGCCGGTCGCTTCGCCTTGCCGCGCACAGACCGCGTTTTGGCGGGACTGCTCGACATGCGTTTGCCGCTGACCTTCAGTGAGGCGGACTGTGCGACCATTTCCGAAATCATTCGCGACGAAGCGGGCAAGTAGACGGCGGCAGACCGTGGGCTTCTGTGCCTACCTGCACAGCGTATGAGCTGCAGGAGGCCCGCAACGCGGCGGTGAAATATCAGGATATTCGTGATGCGAGACGAGCCGGATGGCAGCTCTTTCGGGCAAAGCGCCGTACATGCAGCGTCACTACAGCTATGCGAACGGTCGGCCTATGCGCGGAACAAAGAGATCGGCTTTCCAAGCCCTCCAACGTGGTTTGCATGGCGATAGGCGCGAATAAGGCGCTTATTGCCCTGTCTTGTGTCGCTGACTGCTTGGCGAAAGGTGCCCACGCGTTGTAAGCCTCTGACGTGGGCGGACTTTTGAAAATCATTGCGGAGCGCGTGATTCTGGCGACCCGTTCGGGTTTCGGAACAGAAATCCATCAATCGATTCCAAAGAAAATCCGTGTGTTAGGTGACTTTTGCCACGCAAGGTCTTGATCGTCACTGCAATCTTGTGTCTTCTGTCAGGCGGGCTGGGCCTTTGGCTGGGGATGCTGGACGCGCGCAGAAGCGAAACCGACATCATTAATTCAGCAGCGGCTCTTTGGAGTGCGGAAACGGGTATTTCAGACGTGGCAAGCTGCCTCGCCTGGGTGCGACCTGAAGACGTGATCTGGTTGGAGGTGCGCTGCGGTATGGGCGAAACAAAAAGAAGTTACGTGTTCGACACGAAAGGTCGGTTGATCCGCCAGTCGGGGCCGGAAACATGACACTTCGCTTCGTGAATTGGATCATCCTCGTCGTTTCGGCGATCATAATGTCCACAGTGATCGCGCGTGCCGAGACACAGCAAGACGCGGTTTTGAGCTGCTTCTCCAACATGGAACGCGGTGTGGCTTGGGAAACCTGCCTTGAGACCATGTTCGCACCTTGCGCCGGGCAGGATGTTGGCAGCCCGTCTCACCTCGGATGTCTCTCCCAAGAGCGGGAGAACTGGCGCGATGCCAAGTTCAAGGCGGAAACGGGTGTGCTGGAACGGCTCTCCGAGGATGGCATGACCGAACTGTCAGGACTTATGCTGGCTTGGCCCAAATTCGTCGAAGACAAGTGCAAGGCCGTTGCCGAAAGCCGTGCTACCATCAGTTCCGAGGCCGCGTCGTTGGGTTGCCAAATCTCTGAACTCGCACTTCTGACAAACGAAATGACCGCGTGTCTCAACGGGGTGTCGTCAGAAGCCTATTGCCAGCTTCGAGACGAGTGACGACAGGCGCCAATACACTATCTAAAACAGCGAGTTACAGAGAGCTTCGCGACCACTTCCAGTGGTCGCTTCCGAACCGTCTCAACATGGCGGAGCAATGTCTTGCGTCCCCTCATGATCGCTGTGCCATCATTGATCTTTCCGGTTCGCAGTGTCGTGAAATCTCTATCGCGGAATTGGGCGAGATGTCTGCGCGTTTGGCGCAAACGCTTATTGTGAAAGGTGTGGAGCCCGGCGACCGGGTTGGCGTTCTTCGTAGTCAGGACCCGTGGTGTGCTGCCGCGCATCTCGCCATTTGGCGGATGGGTGCCATTTCCGTTCCCTTGTTCAAGCTGTTCAAGCGCGACGCGTTGAAGACGCGCGTCAGCGACGCAGGCTGCGCGATAATTGTCACCGATTCAGAGAGCAGTGCGTCACTGACGGGATTGGCCGACCCGCTGGTCCCTGAAACTGACCTGTCCGACGGGACTCTCGAAGGATTTGCAGAGACCAAACCGGACACGCCAGCCTGTTTGATCTACACTTCCGGAACAACCGGTGCGCCGAAGGGGGCGCTTCACGGACACCGCATGCTGACCGGGCATCTGCCCGGTGTGGAGATGAGCCACGGCTTTCTCGGTCAGCCCGGAGACTGTCTTTGGACGCCTGCAGATTGGGCGTGGATCGGGGGGCTTTTTGACGTTCTGATGCCCGGTCTCGCTCTCGGTGTTCCCGTTGTTGCAGCACGCATGTCGAAGTTCACGCCCGAGGCTTGTTTACGAGTCGTCAGGGAAGGGCATGTGCGAAACGTGTTTTTCCCTCCTACCGCGTTGCGCATGCTCAAGGCGGCGGATCTGCGTATTCCTGGTCTGCGTTCCGTTGCCAGTGGAGGAGAGCCATTGGGTGCAGAGATGCTGGCTTGGGGGCGGGCCGTGCTTGGCGTTGAGATTAACGAGTTTTACGGCCAGACCGAGTGCAACATGGTGGCCAGTTCCTGCGGGTCGCTTTTCGATGCAATACCTGGCGCGATAGGGCGTGCTGTGCCTGGCTTTGACGTTGCTGTCGTTGATGAAACCGGTCAGCCAACCGATCAGGAAGGGGACATAGCTGTACGGCGGGGGGCCGCCTCCATGATGCTGGGGTATTGGAATAAGCCAGCCGAAACCGAGGAAAAGTTCCGTGGTGAGTGGCTCATTACCGGGGATCGTGGTGTCATCGAAGATGGTTTCATCCGGTTCGTCGGGCGTGAGGACGACGTGATTACCTCTGGTGGTTACCGGATTGGTCCGGCCGAAATCGAGGATTGCCTGCTGACCCATCCTGCTGTTGCGACGGTTGGTGTGGTGGGCAAGCCCGATCCTGTAAGAACCGAGATTGTGAAAGCCTACGTGGTCCTGAAGGACGGCACGCGGCCAAGCGAGGCTGAATTGCAAGAATGGGTCAAGGATCGTTTGGCGGCATATTCGTATCCTCGCGAGATCGCGTATCTCCAAAGCTTGCCAATGACCGTCACCGGTAAAGTGATCCGCAAACAACTCAAAGCGCGCGCGATCGCGGAGTTGGACCCGGCAAAACGAGATTAACTCCGTAAAATGCACTCCTTGAGCGTGCTGTCATTAATGCACTGAAAAAATTGGAGTAATTCCCGCTTTCCGCTTCGCATGCAAAGTGCCGACAAGCCAAACAACGAAGGCCGGGATCTTCTAAAATCCTAACGAAATGACTATGTGTGAAACGTAATGATGCGAAGCATTTTTCTGACTTTTTTCCTTGTCGGCGCGGCTCACGCGACTGAGCACGAGGTGGCGGCTTACGGACATGTGCTCGACACCTGCTATGCGTCTGCCAACGCGGATGGCTCGCACGCAAGTTGCATAGGGACGCTTTCCACGAGTTGCATGGATAATGAGGAGGGTGGGCATTCCACCTTGGGCATGACGTTCTGCACACTCGCCGAAGCGCAGGTCTGGGACAAATACCTCAACATCGAGTACCAGCAGACAATGGCCGCACTGAAACAAATGGACGCCGACACGGCTGTCCAGTTTCCGGAGTTTGCCAACCGCGCCGAAACATTGAGAGACGCACAAAGAGCTTGGATCACGTTTCGTGACGCGGAGTGCGGTCTTGCCTACGCAATGTGGGGGTCGGGCTCGATGCGAAACATCGCATCCGCCAGTTGTCGCCTCGACATGATTGCAAAACGCACAATCGAACTTCGGGAACTCGGGAGTGAGATGCGATGAGTCAGTTGATGGTGCTGCCATATGTCGAAACAGTGCTGCGCGAACAGGATGCGTATCGCGCGGCGCGCCCGTCACTTCTGCCACGCGCGGTAAGATCCGTGGCCGGGCCCTTTGACAAGCTCGCGCATAAGCTCATCCCGCCCGAGGCCATTGAAGCGGCCATAAGGGGCGCGGACTGGGCTGCGTCAAACTCGATCCGTTCTTCTTCGATCAAGCACGATTTCACTGACCTGGAGGCCTGTGACGAAGCGGTCCGCGAAGTGCGCCGTTGGGCGCTAGGCTATGCCGTCACGGGGGGCGGCGCCGCGGGCGCCTTCGGAGCGCTTGGGTTGATGGTCGATGTCCCGGCCACTGTCGCGCTCGCCCTCCGGACGTCGCGCCTGGTTGGCCTTTCCTACGGATTCGGGGCCGATACCGAAGCGGAACGCACGTACATACTCGACATCCTCCAACTGGCCGGGGCCAACAGTCAGGAACAGCGTGACGAGGCAATCCGACGATTGGCGGAAGGACGTGCCGCAATCGGCAAGGAGGATTGGCAAAAGATCGTCCGTCTCGCTGGCCAGACGACTGGATCCGTCGCCGCCACCCGGCGGGTTGCGACGACACTGGGTGTTAATCTGTCCACCCGCAAGATGGCGCAAATCGCGCCTGTTATCGGAGCGGCTGTCGGGGCAGGCGTGAATGCCGCTTTTCAGAACGATGTCGCAGATGCTGCGCAGTTCGCGTATCGCGCGCGGTGGTTGGAAGTGAACGAACGCATTCTGGAAAGCGCGCCCGCCTAATTTCGCCTCTGCCTGCTAATACCGACTTCGACAGGACCGAGAATTCGCGACCGTAATGTCGCGATCTGTGTCGAACCGTTGACGGCGCAGGGCCGCCGCGCTACCACCGCGCGGAGTGTCATGGAGTGCCCGCACTATGGACGAGCTTCTCAGAGAATATCTGCCGATCCTGATTTTCCTCGGAATCGCTGTTGGGCTTGGCCTGGTTCTGATCCTTGCCGCCGTGATCGTGGCGCCAAAGGACGCAGACCCGGAGAAGCTTTCGGCCTATGAATGCGGGTTCAACGCCTTCGATGATGCCCGCATGAAGTTTGATGTGCGCTTTTATCTGGTGTCGATCCTGTTCATCATTTTCGACCTTGAAATCGCCTTCCTGTTCCCGTGGGCAGTTGCCTTCGGAGACCTGAGTGACGTCGCCTTCTGGTCGATGATGGTCTTCCTTGTCGTTCTGACGGCGGGATTTGCCTACGAATGGAAGAAAGGCGCGATGGATTGGGAGTGATCCTGGCCCGATAGCCGCTGGATGAGCCGCCTTCGGGCGGCTTTTTCTTTGCGTTGCACGCCGCAATTCCGCCTATGTCGCCCGTTAGGCTCACGGGTGATGCTATTGAATTTGATATCTTATCGCCTGTTCCGCCTGCGGCGACTGATCGTGTTGACCATGCTGCCGACGGTTCTTGCGTTTTCCATGGTCTTCGCGCAGGTCGCGCAGCCGGAACTGCTTGGACTTGGGCTGGTGGCTTGTTTTCCGTTGATCCACGTGCTGGTCTATCCCGGCCAGTGGATGGAGACGATTGCTGTTTCGGTGGCGTCTGTTGCGATGATCTTCGCGGTTCCGCATCTGGATTTCACCCTGCCGCCTGTGATGCGCGCGCTCTGGTTCGCGTTGTTCCTGACACTGATGATGGTGCTGTTTTGCGCGGTCATCTGGGTCATCTGCGTGACCATGATGAAGGGACCGACACGCCGGGTCACCTTGCGATCGACGGCGACGTCGAAGCTTGCCCCGGAGGTTCTGAAGGAAGCCATCACGCTGCATCCCGGTCGCGATGACGACTATGTGACCTGTTATCCACCCGACGCGGACGGGTTGTTTCGGGCGATCCTTCATCTCCAGAATATTGTCGCGGCACCGGATCAGAGGGAATTGGAAGCGTTGCCGGACAGTGTTCACACCATCACGGATGCGGGTGAGGTGGAAACGGATGCTTTCCTGACCTGGAAGATCGAAAAAAGTACGGAAACCGAGCACCACGTCGTGTTTCACACGGGAGAGGATCGGGTGCCGGGCGTGACGATTCATCGTTTCGAAGCCTTTGCAGAAGGGACGCGTGTCACGGTGATGGAGAATTCTCAGCCAATGCCGGTGCTGGTGACCCTGGGCATGTGGCTGGAAGACTATGCGACCGATTATCTGGTCTGCGAGATCGAGCGCGCGGAGCGAGCGCCTCCTATATCCAATCGCAACAGGACCTTGCGGCAGTTTGTCGTCGATCTGGCATGGCTGATGAAGCCTTTTATCGATACCGATCAGCCGCAGTCCTGAACCGGACGGCGAGCCCGACCTGTCAAGGCAATTAAGAATGACCTTTGATGGGTCAGATGTGCCTTTTGCCGCGTTGACCCCACCGGCGGGGAGGGTTAGGTCATCTCCAAGCGAACACGCAGGAGGCTAAGACCCAATGGGCGTTGCCACAAATGCCACTACTGCGGGCGCTGACCCTGAGGTCGCGACCCGTGCGTTGAATGCGGAATTGCAGGACAAGGGTTTCCTTGTCACATCCACCGACGACATCATCAACTGGGCCCGAACCGGCTCGTTGCACTGGATGACCTTCGGGCTGGCCTGCTGCGCTGTGGAGATGATGCACACCGCCATGCCTCGCTATGATCTCGAACGGTTCGGGACAGCGCCGCGCGCGTCCCCGCGACAGTCGGACCTAATGATTGTGGCAGGAACGCTCACCAACAAGATGGCCCCGGCGCTGCGCAAGGTTTATGACCAGATGCCGGAGCCGCGATACGTCATTTCGATGGGATCCTGTGCGAACGGCGGTGGCTATTACCACTACAGCTACTCGGTGGTGCGCGGTTGCGACCGTATCGTGCCCGTGGATGTCTATGTCCCGGGCTGCCCGCCGACCGCCGAGGCGCTCCTCTACGGCATTCTCCAGTTGCAGCGGAAGATCCGCCGCACCGGCACCATCACGCGCTGAGGAGGCGTCATGTCCGAAGCCCTTAAAGAACTCGCGACCCATATCGAAGCGAAGCGCCCCGATTGTGTGGCCTCCTGGGACGTGGCGCATGATGAATTGACGATGACGGTTTCCCGGGCATCAATTGCCGGTTTCGTCGAATTTCTGAAGACTGACAGCACCTGCAAGTTCTCGACGCTGGTGGATATCACGGCTGTCGACAATCCGGAGCGCGATGCGCGCTTTGACGTCGTCTACCACTTCCTGTCGATGTACCAGAACCAGCGCATTCGTCTGAAAATGGCCGTTCGTGAAGACGACATTGTTCCATCCATCGTCGGTGTTCATCCGTCGGCCAACTGGTTCGAGCGTGAAGTGTTCGACATGTTCGGGATTATCTTTTCGGGCCATCCCGATCTGCGTCGCATTCTGACCGACTATGGGTTCCGGGGGTATCCGCTGCGTAAGGATTTCCCGACAACAGGCTACACCGAAGTCCGCTATGACGAAGAACAGAAGCGCGTGGTTTATGAGCCCGTCAGCCTTGTACAAGAGTATCGGCAGTTCGACTTCATGAGCCCATGGGAAGGCGCGGAATACGTGCTCCCCGGCGACGACAAGGCCGAGGCGGAGGCGAAAGGCTGATGAGCGGCTTCTTCAGCTACTGGCTGGTGGCCTCGCTTGCGCTGGGCATTCCCCTTTGGCGGCTGCTGCCACGCTATGGCATGTCGAAGTACTTCGCGATCATGTGCATCGTACCTGCGGTCGGAATCATCATGCTTTGGCTGATCGCCTTCAAGGATGATCTCGAGGGGACCGGCTCGTGAGCGTCGTGTTCTTCTGCGTGGGCGCCGCGAAAGCAGGCACAAGCTGGCTACACGCTCAGCTTGCCGCGCATCCGGAATGCCACTTCCGGGCAATCAAGGAACTGCACTATTTCAACGCCATTGATGGCGGGTTCCTCAGGGAAGAGTTCCGCAAGCACAAGCGCTGGCAGAAGGACCTGCTTGAAAGACTGGCCTCGTCCGGACAGGCTCCCACGACAGCACAAGCGATGAAACTTGCCGATCGCGGGGCTTGGCTTGATGTGCTTGAGGCGCGGGAAGAGGACACGGAGGCCTACCTGTCCTACCTGAGCAACGGTTCTGAAGACGCAAAGGTGGTCGGTGAGATGACGCCGGCCTATTCTCTCCTGTCCGTCGATCGTCTGAGAGGCCTGTCTGACCTCGCGCCGGACGTGCGGTTTCTATATCTTCTGCGCGATCCCGTGGAGCGGCTTTGGAGCCATGTTCGCATGATCGCAGGGCGGCGCGATCCCTCGGGACAGGTTGAGCCGGAAAGCTGCGCCGCAATTCTCAACCGCACCATTGGTGGAGAGGAAACGGAGATTGCGCGCCGGTCCGACTACGCGGGTGCAATAGAACGTCTTGTTGCGGCAGTGTCGCCCAAACGGCTGCTGATCGAAGTGTTCGAAGAGGTTGTGTCGGGCGATGGTTTGGCCCGCATTTGCGACTTCCTTGGAATAGGGCGCGTTGCGCCGGACAAGACCCCGATTTACGCGGGTCAGGCGCTGGAGATGAGCCCGGCGCAACGAAAACTGGCAATGAATTGGCTTGCCCCTCAATATCGGGCGGCGGAAGCAGCTCTCGGGCGTCGTCCCGAAGCTTGGGCTGCAGGAGGCTTTGCATGATGGACGGAAATTTCGAAGACGCCCTGACGGGTGAACAGAAGATCCGGAACTTCAACATCAACTTCGGGCCGCAACACCCGGCGGCGCACGGTGTGCTGCGTCTGGTGCTGGAGCTGGACGGCGAGATCGTGGAACGTTGCGATCCGCATATCGGGCTGCTTCACCGCGGCACCGAAAAGCTGATGGAAAGCCGGACGTATCTGCAGAATCTGCCCTATTTCGACCGGTTGGATTACGTGGCCCCGATGAACCAGGAACATGCCTGGTGCCTCGCGATCGAGAAGTTGACCGGTGTGGAAGTGCCGCGCCGCGCATCTCTGATCCGGGTGCTCTACTGTGAAATTGGCCGGATCCTGAACCACATTCTGAACGTGACCACTCAGGCTATGGATGTTGGCGCGCTCACGCCGCCGCTCTGGGGCTTCGAGGAACGTGAGAAGCTCATGGTCTTCTATGAGCGGGCCTGTGGCGCGCGCCTTCACGCCGCCTATTTCCGCCCGGGCGGTGTGCATCAGGACCTGCCTCCCGATCTCATCGACGATATCGAGACATGGGCGAACGAGTTTCCCGCCGTTCTGGACGATATCGACGGGCTGCTGACCGAGAACCGCATCTTCAAGCAGCGGAACGTGGATATCTGCATCGTGTCCGAGGAAGAGGCGCTCGATTGGGGCTTCTCTGGCGTGATGGTTCGCGGCTCCGGCATGGCGTGGGATTTGCGCCGGGCGCAGCCGTACGAATGCTACGACGAGTTCGACTTCCAGATTCCCATCGGCAAGAATGGCGATTGCTATGACCGCTACCTCTGCCGGATGCAGGAGATGCGGGAATCGCTGAAGATCATCCATCAGGCGATCGAGAAACTGCGCGCCCCCGAAGGGCAGGGCGATGTGCTGGCCCGCGGCAAGATCACCCCGCCATCACGCTCGGACATGAAGACCTCGATGGAAGCGCTGATCCACCACTTTAAGCTTTACACTGAAGGGTTCCATGTGCCCGAAGGCGAAGTATATGCCGCCGTCGAAGCGCCTAAGGGCGAGTTCGGGGTGTACCTTGTGGCGGACGGGACGAACAAACCTTACCGCGCCAAGCTTCGCGCGCCGGGCTATCCCCATCTGCAGGCGATGGACCATGTCGCGAAGGGGCACCAGCTGGCGGATGTCTCCGCGATTATCGGGACGATGGATATCGTGTTTGGCGAGGTGGATCGGTGAGCGGCAGTTTACCGGAATGGATTATGGCTTCTGCCTCTATCGGTACGGCGGTTTTCGTGGGCATTCAGTCATGGGCGCTGAGTTCGTCTTTGGAAACCCCGTATCGTAGCACCCTTCAGAACGAAGCGATCGAGGTTTGCGCTGGCTTGCGTGCAAACTTGCAGGATTGGACAAGATTGGGTCGACTAAAACTCTTCGCTTGGGAGGAGCAAAACAGCGAGTTCTATGACGAAGAAGACATGCGGCAACTGAGAAAAGAGCTTTTCGCGGTTGAAAGTGAGCGCAACGAACTTCTGGCGAGAGCGCGCTACATTTTGCCTGATGTTGATGAGGTAGATGAGCTCACAAGGCTCGTGGACTCAGTCAACACCCACATGAGCTTCGAAACTCTGTTTTCCCAAGAAGAATCGCGGCAATTGGTCCAACAAGGTGTGTTGGCCGATGATGAGACCGTGGCCGGTACCGAGTCTATGATGAACGAAATATTTGAAAGCATAGACCAGAAATGTCTCAACTTGGCGCGCTCAGCGCAAGTAAGGTAAAACGAAATGCTCCGACGCCTACACCCCGAACAACCCGAAACCTTCGCCTTCACGCCAGCCAATCAGGCCTGGGCAGAGGCGCAGATTACCAAGTACCCGGAAGGGCGGCAGGCGAGCGCCGTGATCCCGCTGCTCTGGCGCGCGCAGGAGCAGGAAGGCTGGGTCACGCGGCCCATCATCGAACATGTCGCGGCGATGCTGGATATGGCCTATATCCGGGTGCTGGAGGTTGCGAGCTTCTATTTCATGTTCCAACTGCAACCCACGGGTTCCATTGCGAATATCCAGGTCTGCGGCACAACGTCCTGCATGGTCTGCGGGGCGGAGGACCTGATTGCGGTCTGCAAGGAAAAGATCGCTGCGAAGCCACACACGCTCAGCGCGGATGGCAAATTCACCTGGGAAGAGGTGGAGTGCCTCGGCGCTTGCGCCAACGCCCCCATGGCCCAGATCGGCAAGGACTATTACGAGGACCTGACCGCAGAGCGGTTTGCCGAGATGATCGACGAACTGGCCGACGGCAAAGTCCCGGTTCCCGGCCCACAGAACGGACGCTATGCGGCAGAGCCGAAATCCGGTCTGACAAGCCTCAAGGACTACGAAGCCGGGAAGCCGCAATACAACGCAAGCGCGCAGCTGGCGGTTGATATTGGCGATACGGTCAAGCGGATCGACGGCACCGAGGTTCCGCTCACGACGCCGTGGCTGACCGATGCACCCGCAACTCCCGCGCCCGCACCGGCCCCGAACTCCAGGCGGGGATGCGCACGCGCGGCAAACCAGCCCGCAACTCCCGCGCCCGCACCGGCCCCGAAGCCGGAGCCAGTGGCGGAGGCGCCGGCTCCAAAGCCCGAACCGGTGGCCAAAGCAGCCGAACCGGCGCCTGCACCCTCAGAACCGGTCGCGCAAGCCAAACCGCAGGGTCTTACGGAGGCACGCGGTGGCCAGCCTGACGACCTGAAGCGCATCAAGGGCGTCGGACCCAAGCTCGAAAAACTGCTCCACACGCTCGGTTTCTTCCATTTCGACCAGGTTGCGGCCTGGACGGCGGAAGAGATTGCGTGGGTCGATGACAATCTTGAAGGTTTCAAGGGGCGGGTCACGCGAGATGAGTGGGTGGCACAGGCCAAGGAATTGGCGTCTGAGGCAGGCTGAGACCTCACTCGAATCTTGGATGAAACCGGTCTCCGTGCCGTAAACAGGTTGCCTAAAGCCCGTTTTCTGCGACCGAACCTGCGATTGTTCCCCTTGATTGACGGCTTCCCGTGTGCATTGTCGTTGACAAGCACTTGGGAGGCCTCGCGTTATGTCGCAAAAACACTCTTTGAATTCAGTGGCCCTCGCGGCTGTTTTCGCACTCGCAATCTTTGTCGTTGCCTTTGCATTGTTCATGTTTGTCGGGGATTACAGGGTGCTGGCGTCAATGTTCATGGCATTTGTCGTGGCACTCCTCGCTGGAATTGTACTCTTCATTGGTTTCGGCACACCGGCCGGGCAGGCGGCGCCCGCGCAACCCCGCACCATGCATGACGTCGCTCCAAAGTCTGAGCCCGCTCCTGCCGCGCCTGTTGCGGCGGAGCCAGAAGCTGCCCCCGAGCCGGAACCGGCCCCCGAGCCTGAGCCGGAACCTGAGAGCCTGACCGAAAAGTTTTACGTTTCCTGGCAATGTCTTGCTAATCTGCGCGTTACGAGGCGGATGCTGGCGACGAGCGCCCAGGCCGCTGAGCTTTCCACGGTACGTTCCCAGTCTTTCGCCAACCTCCGACAC
>JAJDZT010000026.1 GCA_022824525.1 Silicimonas sp.
GGATAACGATCTGTTTTGCGTTTATACGTTTTGCGGGCGGTATCAGTCCAAGGCACAGTCGATCCTCCGTTCTGTGTTTTCAAGAAACAGAGAATCACAACTTGCTGGTATCGCTCAACTACTTTTCGGTCAGGCTCTAAAACAACATAGGCCTGAAATTGGTCGGGATAGCTTGGCAACCACCGACTTTTTTGGGCTGCACCCAACCCTCGAACCTCTCTTGCCGCTATGGCGATCAGGAGAATTGAGTTTTGCCCAAGCAGTTTCCACACCCTACCGGAACAAGCGCAGTCATTTTGACGGCCAGGACATTCTGGAAGCGGGAGTTTCCGGGGAAGATGCAGGTGAAGATGGCTGGCTCAATCGCGCACTTTCTCTCATGCCGGGTAATTCCAGTGAAACCGCATTTGCTGTTGGCAGAGAAAACTTGCGAATTCTGGCAGGTTCAGCGCCCACATCCACTTGGTCTCCAGACAGCGATCTCGACCTTTCACCTCAGGCGAAATTGTTATTGAGAAAAATCTACGCGGAGGATCCCCTTTTCCACGAAGCCGCGACGAAGGCGATGGAACTTGCAGATCTGACCGACAACCCAATGTCGACACGGCGTGCCCATCGCGCCGAACCGCTCGCCAGATTCGCTGCGGGCCGCTTAAAAGACGCGACACGTCTTGCGGCCTTCTCAATCACTGGGTGGGACACGCATGCAAACCAAGCGCGGACACTTCCAAACGCCCTGGGCGAACTGACGACCGCCATTCTTACTTTGAAGGCAGAGCTTGGGCCCGTTTGGAAACAGACAGCCGTCCTCTGTCTGACCGAGTTTGGCCGCACCATTCGCATGAACGGCTCTGGCGGGACTGACCATGGAACCGGCGGGGCCGCCATCTTTGCAGGAGGCGCTTTGAAAGGCGGTCGGGTTTTGGGCCAGTGGCCAGGTCTCGCCCAATCCGACCTTTACGAAGATCGCGATCTGATGCCGACCGCCGATGTGCGAAAGTACGCAGCGTGGGCGCTGCATTCGCTTTTTCCATTGGCGCGCAGCGACCTGGAATCTGTCGTTTTCCCCAACCTCGAAATGGGCACCAATCCCGGTTTGATCGCGTGAACGAAAAACGCCCGGGCAAATGCCACGGGCGCTTCTCGGTTGGTTATGTGAGTGAGTAGGGCTAGCCGATAAAATTCTGGGTTAGCCAGTAACGGCCGCAGAATTGAGCGTTGGGATCGAAGGCAACGGCGGTACTGACTTGCTTGGCCTTACGATCAAGAATGTTCTTTCGGTGGCCTGGAGAATTCATCCAGAGGTCCACAATGTGCCGCGAAAGCGTCGCGTAGGAATGCGGGGGCAGCGTTTTGCCATTCGCTTGGAATTTGCACTGGGTTGCGCTGACAACTTTGAAACGTCGATTGTCCACTTGGTAGCGGTGCACCATCCCGATGTTCTCCGAACCGGTCCGGAACGGCAGACCAGACGCCTTGATCCTTTGTTTCAGAGATGCTCGCCCAGGCACGGTGCTACGGTGTGTCAGTTGCTGACTTTTTGCCATCCACCGGCTGTGACCACGTGCTTCCTTCGCCAATGGAGAACCCGCATTTGCAACAGGAGAAAGGCCTGCGCGACACCGATGATAATTCACTTCCGCACGTACTGCGTCACTCAAAAGCTTCTGGTTGATCCGCGTGGCCGGCACTATGGTTTGCGCGGCGGCCTTCGAAACCTTGCGCGTACACGCGTCTGCAGCGGCCGGAAGCGTCCAAAGCAAAGCAGCTCCGGTCAAGATCGCGGCAATTTTCGTCTTCATTCCCCAGGTCCCCTAGTGACGAGCACCCCACAAGCTTCACCAAATCCACGAATTGAGGCGAAACCACGGCAACGTGTCGTCAGACGTTGGGAAATTGATAACGATGCGTACTAAGGAATTGAAGGTGATCGGGAGTTCTTGGCGGAAGGCCGCTTAGCTGGAACCAAGAGTGCCGCTTGCCTTGATGGCTTCCATCGCTCTGACCAATTCAGCGCTAATCCCAGGTTCACTGAGCGCGTGTCCGGCACGGGCAACGATTCGAAGGCGTGCAGACTTCCACGCTTCCGTTAACCGGTGCGCAACTACTGGCGGACAGATCATATCGTAGCGACCTTGCACGACGATACCCGGGATATCTGCAATTCTGTCCAGGTTCGCCTCAATCCAACCGTCGGTTTCCAAGAAACCCAAGTTTGAGAAATAGTGGTTTTCAAGGCGCGCAAAAGCACGAGCAAACTCGGCCGGACTATCGCCGACAGGCCCATCGTTCCGGATGGAAGCAAGAGAATTTTCCCAGCTGGCCCAAGCCCTCGCATACCGAGTTTCGTTGGCCCGGTCTCCTGTGAAAAGGCGTTTGGAGTAAGCCGCAATCAGATCGTCTCGCTCTTCCTCTGGAATCAAGTTCACGAAATTCCGCCATACATCCGGCCAGAACAGAGCTGCTCCGCCGCCGTAGAACCAGTCCAACTCTGCCCGGGTCATCAGAAATACACTTCTGAGCACCAAGTTCGTGACCCTGTCCGGGTGGCTGATTGCGTAAATCAGCGCGAGCGTCGCACCCCAACTTCCTCCGAAGACAGCCCACCTTTCGATCCCGAGTGTTTCACGGATCAATTCGATGTCTCGCACCAAGTGCCACGTTGTGTTGTGCTCGACACTCGCATGCGGGCGAGACCGACCGCAGCCGCGTTGATCGAACAGGACGACGCGAAAGTGGTTTGGGTCGAAATAGCGCCGCATGGTGGGACTGCATCCGCCGCCCGGACCACCATGCAAAACGACAACGGGAACGCCATTCTTGGCTCCACATTGCTCAACATAGACCCGGTGCCCGTCGCCCACGTCCAAAATTCGCTGATCGAACGGGTCAATCGGCGAATAGAGATACTGTGACGCAGTCTTTTTGTCTGACGGTCTGTCCATGAGCGACCTATATAGCCCATCAAAGGCCGTGACACGGCGTTTTTCAGGTTTGTTCTGACGACGAGGCAAAAAATGACAACGATGGCATCGACAATCGATGAGAGCGAGATCGCCAAGTTTCAGGCAATGGCCGCCGAATGGTGGGATCCGAATGGCAAGTTCAAGCCGTTGCACATGCTGAATCCTTGCCGTCTGGACTACATCACTTCGCAAATCGCGGCGGAATTTGACCGTGATCTTACATCTGCAAAGCCTTTCGATGGCTTACGCATACTTGATATCGGATGCGGAGGAGGACTGCTTTCCGAACCCATGGCCCGCCTCGGGGCAGATGTCGTCGGAGCCGATGCTGCCGAGCGCAATATTCCAGTCGCCAAAGTTCACGCCGAAGAGCAGGGCTTGGAAATCGACTATCGACATACAACGGCGGAATCACTCGCTGAGGCAGGAGAAACGTTCGACGCGATCCTCAATATGGAGGTTGTTGAGCATGTCGCAAATCCCCTTGCGTATCTGACCGCGTGTCATGCGTTGCTCAAACCTGGTGGTTTGATGACGTGTTCTACGATCAACAGAAATCCAAAGAGTTTTGCCATGGCAATTGTCGGCGCAGAATACGTCATGCGATGGTTACCAAAGGGCACTCATGAGTGGTCAAAGTTCATCACACCGGACGAGCTCTACGGTCTCTTGCGCGAAGCCGGGCTCGATCCTGTCGACAAGAAAGGGTTTGTCTTCAACCCAATTTCCTGGAGTTGGAGCCTGTCGGACCGCGACTTGAGCGTGAACTACGTTACGACTTCCCTTCGTCGATAAGCTGTCGACGTAGGTCTCGGATGACTGGGAGTGCATTCCTGACCTTGTCTCGACCAACAGCGTTCACCGCTTCTTCAAGAATGGGTTCGATAACGGAAAAAGCGGCATCTCGCGCCCTGATGCCAGCGGGGCTAATCGAGACATGTTTTCGACGTGCGTCATCCCAATCCGGACGAACATGTACGTGCCCGGCCCATTCCAACTTTCCGATCGTATTGGTCATGGCACCACGCGTAACGTTGAATGCACGGGCGAGTTCTCCGGGTGACTTCTCACCACCACGAGCAAGCAGATTAAGCACCGAAAAGTGGCTGAGCTCCATTCCCTTTGGCAACGCTTTGGCAACTTTGCTCCGCGCAAGCTGATCCGCGACGAAAATCTCGCTGAAAAGAGCCACGGCTAGTTGATCGCTCATAGTTCGGTCATCGACCATCGTAGACCTCGTAGCTTCGATCATGCGTGAGGGACGGCAATCGCCTCCTGACGTCGTCTACCTGCGATAGGTCTAAATCCAATACACAAACGCCTAGGGCTTCGCCAGCATCTGCAATCACTTGGCCCCAAGGGTCTATGGCAAGCGAATGCCCATACGTCCGTCGCGAACGACCACGAACCGCCGAGTGCTCGCCAGTCTGTGCGGGGGCCAAGACAAAACTGCCTGTTTCAATTGCACGAGCGCGGAGGAGTGGCTCCCAATGGTCTGGACCTGTATCCGGCGAAAAAGCAGACGGTACGGTCAAAATGCGCGCCCCCGCCTTGGCAAGGTCGCGATAGAGGTACGGAAAGCGCAAATCATAACAGATTGTTAACCCGACCGGCACGCCATCAACATAGGACAGGACGGCGCGGTCGCCCGGTTTGTAGCCGTCGCTTTCGCGATAGGTTTCTGTTTCGGACAAGGTGACATCAAACATGTGCATCTTGTCGTAGCAGGCTTTCACAACGCCATCAGGACCGATCAGGAAGGAGCGATTGAGAAACCTGTCCCTTTCCTCAGTTTTAAGCGCCACCGAACCTACAAGGAGCCATATCTCCTTTTCCTTCGAAATCGCGCTCAAAATGGGAAGCAACGGATCCTCGGCCTCAGTGCGCAATACTTGGTTTTGCCTTGTTCTACTGGCAGAAACACAGTTCGTGACTTCAGGCGTCAGAACAAATCTCGCACCTTCTGATACCGCCTGTTCGATCATGGGTATCAGAGTGGCGGCATTCTCGGACGGGTCGTCCGAGCTTGTCATCTGGATCAAGCCGACGCGCACGCGTCCTCAAGCCGCAAGAAGCGGATCAAGCTTCCCGGAGCGCTCCAATGCAGAAAGGTCGTCGTATCCGCCCACATGTGTCTCGCCTACGAAGATCTGAGGAACTGTTCGCCGCCCATTCGCGCGCGACATCATTTCCTGTCGTTTCGATGGGTCACTCGACACGTCAATTTCTGAAAAACTTACGCCCTTCTGAGAAAGCAAGCGCTTCGCCGCATGACAATAGCCACATAGCGGTGATGTGTAGATTTCGACGTGCTTCATGTCGCGCTCCTTCAGTGCGCATAACACTTAAGGTGCTTTCTCAACCCGTGCCAGTACAAGAACGCACACCCGTTCTGCGCCGGCTGCATAAGCTGCCTCTGTTGCTGAAGAAAGCGTCGCTCCGGAAGTCATCACATCATCAATCAGGCAAACTTTGCGCCCGGACAGCGCGGCGCCCGCTTTTGGATGTGGTTGAATTGCGTTCCCCAGGTTCGCGAAGCGCTGATCGACGGTCATGCCATCTTGGATCGTTGTGCGCTTGATCCGAACAAGCGCGTTTGCCTCCGCCTCCAGATCCGCTGACTTGCTTAGACCGCGCGCCAATTCGGCGGCTTGATTGTAACGGCGCGCCAGAAGCCGCGACCAATGAGCCGGTACAGGCACCAGAAGTGAATCCGCTGACAAGATCTTCTGCCCTGCGCGCGCCATCCAATCGGAACACGCCGGGATCAGGTCCAGCCGGTCAGCGTGCTTCAGAGCCAAAACAATGCGACGTCCGGAATCCCGATAAGAGAGAACTGCGCGCCCCGATTCCCATGGTCTTTTCAAGGCAAGGCATTCATCGCAAAACACGCGCTCATCTTCCGAACCTGGTAGCGGCACTCCACAAGCGTCGCACACCAGCCCGGAAATGAAAGGCGTTTCGCGCCAACATGTGGCGCAAAGCCCGCCGCGCTCATCGACATGGGTTTCGCACATCACACACTGATCCGGATAGATCAGTGACAAGGCGCGTTGCAATTGGAGCATGAGCCTCTACCTTCCGCAAATCATGTCGATTGCCCCGAAAATGACCGATCGGAATGCGCTTGCGCTCCACCGGCAACGTGCCCAGCGCCAGCCCGTGCTGTTCTTGCACGAGGACGCGGCGATCGAGGTCGAAGAAAGGCTTGCTGAGGTTAACAAATCGTATAACGCGCCACTTTTGGTGGGCCATACGACCGATCCGTTGCGGAAGCTCTTCCCAACTTCTCCAATACTTGATGATGGAGACAGGTTGGCCATCACACCAAGCGCGCACGACCTTGTTCTTCACGTGTTTGGGCTGCATTGGGCCGATGACCCTGTCGGACAACTCGTGCAGTGTCGCCTCGCCCTGGAACCAGATGGCCTGTTTCTGGGGGTCATGTTCGGCGGTGCAACGCTTCAAGAGCTTAGAGCCGCGATCGCTGAAACCGAGACACGTCTGAGCGGAGGACTCTCGCCACGTGTCCTTCCCATGGCAGATCTTCGCGAGCTGGGCGGATTGCTGCAACGGGCCGGTTTTGCCCTCCCTGTAGCAGATGGCCGAAAACTGACCGTCCGGTACCCGGATTTGGCCACGTTGGTCCGCGATCTAAGAGGAATGGGCGAAACGAATGCCCTTGCGGCACGCCATCGGTCTATGGTCCCGAAGAACTTCTTCGAAACGCTGGAAGACGTCTACAAAACTCATTTTTCAGACGATGGCTATCTGCTGGCAACGTTCGAACTGGTGTTTTTGACAGGATGGGCACCTGATGACAGCCAGCAGCAACCTCTTCGCCCAGGTTCGGCGAAAACAAGGCTGGCCGAAGCGTTAAAAGTACCAGAGCATCCGTTGAAACGAGATTGAGAGCCAAAAAGCCGCGGTTGACCTTACAGTACATCCGATTAAGTCCCTGCTATTCGCGGGAAAGGAAGATGCGTTATGCTCGACGCCAAGAACATGACTGAGACAAAGAACAATTTACCTCCGGACCATCCCGCGGTTCCTCAGGAGAAGATCGGCATCCTGCTGGCCAATCTCGGCACGCCGGACAATTACGACTATTGGTCGATGCGGCGATATCTGAACGAGTTTCTCTCGGATCGCCGTGTGATCGACTACAGCCCGTGGAAATGGCAACCGCTCCTGCAACTTGTCATCCTTACGAAACGCCCTTTCACATCCGGCGCGGCCTACAAGTCGATCTGGAACGAAGAACAGGGCGAAAGCCCTTTGATGACCATCACCAAGGATCAGACGGCAAAGATCACGGAAGCCATGAAATCCCGTTATGGCGATAACGTCGTGGTTGATTTCTGCATGCGCTACGGCAATCCGTCCACGAAGTCCAAAGTACGGGCGCTGGTCGAACAGGGCTGCCGGAAGATCCTGTTTTTCCCGCTGTATCCGCAATACGCAGGTGCCACGACGGCTACGGCAAACGATCAGTTCTTCCGCGCGTTAATTAACGAAAAGTGGGTACCCGAAGTGCGCACCGTTCCTCCGTACTTCGCCCGGGCTTCGTACATCGATGCGCTCGCCCAATCGATCGAAAAGGCCTACGCGGCGGCTGAAAGCAAACCTGACATACTTGTTTGTTCCTACCACGGAGTTCCAAAACGGTACTTGCTCGAAGGCGATCCGTATCATTGTCAGTGCCAGAAAACGACGCGTTTATTGAAGGAGCGTCTGGGCTGGGCAGACACGGATATCGTTACAACGTTTCAATCCCGCTTTGGCCCGGAGGAATGGCTCAAGCCGTATACTGTTGAGGAAGTGGCTCGTCTGGCCGAGAACGGGAAGAAGCACATTGCTGTCTGCGCACCGGCTTTCTCAGCCGATTGCATCGAGACGCTCGAAGAGATCAACGAAGAAATCAAAGAGAGCTTCGAGGAGGCAGGTGGTGAGCACTTCACCTATATCCCTTGCCTCAACGACGACGATGCGCACATCGCCGCCCTGTCGGAAGCCATTGAAGACAGCCTGAAAGGCTGGGCTTAAGAACGACGCTCGCGCCGTTCAAGCAGGAATTGGCCAGCAATTGCGATGAGTGCCATCGAAATGAGGAACGGGGTGACGCTCTGAGCGCCACTTTGATAAGCGGCGTAGCCAGCAATCGGGGCCATGAACATAGCGGTAAGCAGTATACGCATGGGGTCTCCACAGGTGTTAAATTCGTCTGTGGAGTGACATTACCTTAAACTCGCCACTTTCCAGCCTTTTCCGGCAAAATCGACTTAAAATCGGCGTAATTTGGGGCATATGGCTGAAAATAGAGAAACGGTCGCAATCCATCTGACGCGACCGTTTCCAAAGCGGAACAAAGTTCCGATAGCCAAATCGCGAATCGCGATCAGATCACGAGAACCTGAGCACCCACACGCGACAGAGCGAACAACTCGGAGATGTGTTCGTTGTAAAGGCCAATGCACCCGTTTGAAGACCGCCGACCGATCTTGCGTGTGTCGTGGGTTCCATGGATGCGATAGTATGTCCAGCTCAGATAGAGCGCGTGTGTACCAAGCGGATTGTCCGGTCCGGGGCCGACATAGTCCGGCCAGTCTGGGTTCCGCTTCTTCATGGCAGGTGTAGGCCGCCATTCAGGCCCTTCGACTTTGCGCACGATTTTGGTACGTCCGCGCCGCGTCAAATCCTCGGACAGCGGAACGCTGGTCGGATACAGCTTGTAGACCGAACGGTCAGGGCTCCAATAATGGAGTGCGCGAGACGACAGGTCGACGAGGATCGCGCCGCCATTCGTGTTGTCGAAATAGGGTTCCCAATCCAAAGCACGGAAACTCGACGCGTTCCGGCGCACGCTACCAACTTTTGAACGGTACTCGACGGTGTCCGATCCGTCTTGCGCAACTGCAGGTACTGCTGCTGCCGCAAGCGAGCCGGTCAAGAATAGGCGACGATTGAAAAATGGGGAAAAATTACCAGACACGGGCCATGCCTCCGTTGGTGTTCTTTGCTCAGCGCGGAACATAGGGAATTGAGACACAACCCGCAATTCACAGAAGCGTATGTTTGCCGAACGGGTTTGAATGGACGGCTACTTCGCTGTAAGGCTGTCGCGAACGGAACACATACAGGCTGAAATGTTGCGCTTTTTCCTCACTTTTATCGCGCTTTTTGCGCTTGCCGCATGCTCTACACCAGAGCCTCGATTCGGCCCCGACGGCAGGCCTTTGCCGCAAGTTTACCGGATAAAGAGCGGTGACACGGCCGAGATCCAATTCCGCATGCTTGATGGCGTGAACGCGCTTCGCGAGGCGCGCGGTGCAGCGCCGGTCCGATTGAACTCGGAGTTAACCGCCGCCGCGAAGACACATGCACGCGACATGTCGGTCCAAAACCGCCCTTGGCACTTTGGATCTGATGGCTCCAGCCCAATCGATCGCGCCTCGCGGTCCGGTTACACCGGCCGCCTGATTGGTGAGAATATTTCAGAGACCTACGAAACGGAACTTCAGACACTCGCCGCATGGATGGAACAGCCTGAAACAAGGCAGGTCATTCTTGATCCCCGCGCTCGTGATCTTGGCTTCTCGTGGTTTCAGGAGTCCTCCGGTAAAATATGGTGGGTCATGAACCTTGGTCAGCCGAGCTTTCGAGGCGCTGGCAGTTAAGCCCGGGCTGGCGCGACTGAGTCACAAACTGCAAGTTACCGTGACATCGTCGTGACAAGGCTTGTCCTAACGGCATTCGGTGGCAATCTGGGAAACGAAAGGAATTCCTGATGGCCATCGAACGCTTCACTTTTCCGGGTCATGCCGGCGACAATCTGGCGGCACGCCTTGATATGCCAGAAGGCCCGCATCTTGCGACGGCGCTTTTTGCCCATTGCTTCACATGCGGAAAGGACATCACAGCCGCGCGTCGGATCGCCGGTCGCCTTTCGGCGATGGGCATTGCGGTTCTGCGATTTGATTTTACCGGGCTTGGTCACTCGGACGGAGAGTTCGCCAACACCACCTTTACGTCGAATGTCGATGATCTCTTGCGCGCAGCAAAGCATCTTGGCGAGCGTGGCATGGCACCGAGCCTGCTGATAGGGCATTCGCTTGGCGGCGCAGCGGTTCTGAAAGCGGCTGGAGCGATCGACAGCGTCAAAGCAGTTGCAACCATAGGCGCACCCTTTGATCCCGGGCACGTGACGCACAACTTTGGCGACGCGCTGGACAAGATAACCTCGGAGGGTGCAGCCGAAGTCTCACTCGCCGGACGTCCATTCAAGATAGGAAAGGGTTTCGTCGATGATGTGTCGGCGGCAGCATTGGCACCGGTGATTGGCAAGCTGGGCAAAGCGCTTTTGGTAATGCATGCGCCGCGCGACGCCACTGTCGGAGTACAGAATGCGACACAGATCTTTCTTGCTGCGAAGCATCCCAAGAGTTTCGTGACGCTCGATAACGCCGACCACCTGATCTCCAATCCTGAAGACGCGGAATATGCGGCCGAGGTTATTGCAGCTTGGGCCGGTCGGTACCTTGACCTTCGCCCACCTGCTCCTCCTCCTGGAGCGCCGGAAGGGATAGTTCGAATCAGTGAAGCCGACCCGAAGGGGTTCCTACAGGACGTGAATGCCGGGCCCGTTCACCATACCCTTGCCGACGAACCATTGGCCTATGGTGGAACAAATCAGGGCATGACGCCTTACGGATTTCTTTCCGCCGGTCTTGGCGCATGCACGTCGATGACGATCCGGATGTATGCACGCCGAAAGGGGTGGCCGCTTGAGCATGTCTCTGTCGATGTAAGCCACGATAAGGTTCATGCCCAAGATGCAGAAACGTCCAAAGAAGTTCGGATCGATAGTTTCCGCCGCGAAATCCGCTTGGTGGGTGAGTTGGATACCGCTCAACGACAAAGGCTGCTCGAGATCGCCGATAAGTGTCCGGTGCACCGCACATTGGAAACCGGAGCCGAGGTGAAAACCATCCTCGTGGATTGAAGTGACGCGCGGGCCGTGCGACGGTTTACGCGATGGAACGAACCGCGACCCAACTCGACGAAGCACAACTTCCGCAGGTGCAGGAACCGCGCAATGCGGGGATGGCGCTCGACCTTGAACTGGTGAGAGCCTTGCAGGCCAATACCAGCGCAATCGATAGAAGGGCCGCAACCCTGCCCGGTCGACGAACAGTCAAGAAGGCCTATCAGGCCGCCTGGTTGGCACGCGCAATCACAATGATCGATCTGACAACGCTTTCCGGGGACGACACCGCAGGACGCGTGCGAAGGTTATGCGCCAAGGCACGCCAACCCGTGCGAGCAGACATGTTGACCACACTCGGTTTGCCGCATCTGACCGTTGGTGCCGTTTGCGTATATCACGACATGGTCGAGACTGCCGTCGAGGCATTAAAGGGATCGGGCATTCCTGTTGCCGCTGTTTCAACTGGATTTCCAGCGGGGTTGTCCCCTTTTCATCTTCGTGTCGCCGAAATCAATGAAAGCGTCAAAGCCGGCGCAGGTGAGATCGATATCGTGATATCGCGTCGTCATGTTCTGACCGGTAACTGGCAGGCGCTATACGATGAAATGCGAACCTTTCGCGAAGCTTGTGGCGACGCGCACGTTAAGGCGATTTTGGCGACTGGAGAGCTTGGAAGCTTGCGTAACGTTGCCCGGGCGAGCTGGGTTTGCATGATGGCAGGTGCAGACTTCATCAAAACGTCTACCGGGAAGGAAAGCGTCAATGCAACATTGCCCGTATCGCTGGTCATGATGCGGGCTATCCGCGGATATCACGAGATGACCGGTTACCGAGTTGGCTACAAGCCGGCAGGGGGCATCTCCAAAGCGAAAGACGCCGTGACCTATCTGACACTGATAAAGGACGAGTTGGGCGACCGCTGGCTGCAGAATGACCTCTTCAGGTTTGGAGCATCGTCGTTACTTGGCGATATTGAGCGTCAGCTGGAACATCATATCGCCGGACGGTACTCATCGGCCTATCGGCACCCATTGGGATAACAGGAATCTCGTGGAAGCGAGCGAAAGGGTCCAGGAATGAACGTCGCTGATATCTTCGAGTCCATGGAATACGGGCCCGCGCCTGAAGACTCTGGCGAAGCATTGAAATGGATCGCCAGCCATGACGGCAAGTTTGGCCAGTTCATCGTTGGAAAGTTTACGAAGCCAAACAAGTTGTTTCCGTCAAAGAATCCTGCGACTGGCAAACTGCTCGCCAAAGTCGGACAAGCCACCCAGCGCGACGTCAATGCTGCCATCAAAGCTGCGCACAACGCTCAGCCATCTTGGGCCAAGGACAGCAAAGCCCGTGCGCGCGTACTCTATGCATTGGCGCGGCTCATACAAAAACACTCCCGACTATTTGCCGTACTCGAGACACTCGACAACGGGAAACCAATCCGCGAGAGCCGTGACATCGATATTCCATTGGTTGCCAGGCATTTCTACTACCACGCCGGTATGGCGCAGCTCATGGATGATGAACTGCCTGAACGTGAAGCCTTGGGCGTGTGCGGGCAGATCATTCCCTGGAATTTCCCTTTGCTCATGCTTGCATGGAAAGTCGCTCCTGCCTTGGCGATGGGAAACACCGTCGTACTGAAACCGGCCGAGTACACTTCCTTGACGGCTCTTCTTTTTGCAGAAGTGTCTCGCGAAGCAGGGATGCCACCGGGCGTGCTGAATATTCTCACCGGAGACGGCAACGTCGGTGAGATGATCGTCGACCATAAAGACATAGACAAAATCGCGTTTACAGGTTCGACCGAGGTAGGACGTGTAATTCGCACCGCGACTGCGGGTACCGGCAAGTCGCTGACTTTGGAGCTGGGGGGCAAATCGCCGTACATCGTTTTCGACGACGCCGACCTGGACAGCGCCATTGAAGGCCTCGTGGACGCGATTTGGTTCAATCAGGGTCAGGTCTGCTGCGCGGGTTCAAGGTTACTTGTCCAGGAAGGGATCGCAGAAGACTTCACCCGACGATTGAAAGCTCGGATGGACAAACTCAGGATCGGTGATCCGCTCGACAAATGTATCGACATTGGCGCGGTCGTTGATCCAGTTCAACTCAAGGCAATAAAGGGGCTGGTCGCCCAATCCGGTGGCGAAGTCTACCACGCCGCTGCTGACGTCCCGTCAAAAGGATGTTTCTACCCACCGACATTGATCACAGGCCTCTCGACGGCCGACCCTTTGATGCAAGAAGAGATTTTTGGGCCGGTTCTCGTTGCCTCGACATTCCGAACGCCGGCTGAGGCAGTCGATTTGGCCAATAACACGCGATACGGTTTGGCAGCCACGGTTTGGACGGAGAATATCAATCTCGCGCTCGATATCGCACCCAAACTTGCGGCAGGGGTCGTGTGGGTCAACGCTACAAATTTGTTTGATGCTGCCGCCGGCTTCGGTGGCGTGCGCGAAAGCGGGTTTGGACGTGAGGGAGGATGGGAAGGACTACGGGCTTACACAAAGCCTCGCACCGAAAATCCGAAACTAACGCCGGTTTCGGCCGTGGCCGCACCCCGAAACATTAAGGTCGACGGCATTGACCGCACTGCGAAACTGTACGTGGGCGGCAAGCAAGTTCGGCCGGATTCGGGTTACTCAAAGGCGGTTTGGTCGCCAACAGGACAGCTTCTGGGTCACGTAGGTAAAGCAAACCGAAAGGATGTCCGCAACGCCGTCGAGGCGATGAACGGAGCTAAGGGCTGGTCCCGAACGACGGGCCATCTACGAGCACAAATCCTTTACTATTTGGCCGAGAATCTGTCGGCTCGCTCGGGAGAGTTTGCAAAGCGTATTGACGAGATGACCGGTCGAAAGGATGGCAAAACCGAAGTCGAGCGCTCAATTGACCGGCTGTTTTCATGGGCGGCATGGGCGGATAAGTTTGACGGCGCAGCGAAGGCTGTCCAACTGCGGGGCATCGCCCTAGCCATGAACGAACCTGTCGGCAAAATCGGTGCCTTCGCACCAGACAATGCGGCTCTGCTCGGGCTCGCTTCAATCGTCGGTGCTTCTATGGCAATGGGCAACCGTCTGACAGTGGTTGCATCAGAACCGTTCCCATTGGCCGCAACCGACTTCTACCAAGTCCTTGAAACATCCGACGTCCCCGCTGGCGTGATTAACATACTGACTGGAAAGCACGAAGACCTTGCACCGCACTTGGCTGGTCACTTGGACGTAGACGCAGTTTGGTCTTTCTCGTCCTCCGACCTTTCGACAAGCATCGAACGAGAGGCCGCAGGTAATCTGAAGCGCACTTGGGTCAACTACGGCCGGGACCACAACTGGTGCAATACCGAGGCAACAACTTTCCTAAGTGCTGCCACAGAAGTGAAAACGATATGGGTGCCGTACGGAGAGTGAGCCTCTTCATTTTGGGTCGCCCGCCCAGTCGAACCAGCTCTCGACTGATTTGTACCATCCAACGGCGGTTTTCTGTGTAGACTCGGATGCTGTTTGCGCCATTGAGGTTGCGCGATCTGTGAGAGTGGGTCTTGCTGCTTCGGCCCGCATATTCTCGGTGCTGATCCACGCCAATCCGGCCAAGATGACGATTAGGCCGATCGTTGAGAGTGCGACACGTGCGAACGTCGATGCTCTCCAGATATGACTCGCCAAATAGCCCAACACAGTGTCTTCGCGCCGTCTGAAAGGGCCGAAGGCCCGGCCAGCCGCCCCGGTGATCCAAAGAACTAAGACTGTCCACAGGACGGGTATTACCAACAAGATGATGCCAAGGATTGGAGCCTGACCCAGAACAATAAGTCCAAAAATGTAGAAGGCGAGCCATAGGAAAAAGCGGAGTTTCATATGGCGCGGCATGCCGGACCAAAAACCGTTTGATACGTTCATTGTCATCTCCGACTTCGCCTTTGAGAATAGCTACTCGATTTCTTGGCCAATGACGAACTGCCGCGAAAGATACCTGTCTTCAAAAGCAAATGGCCCGCCATGCAAAGGCGGGCCAAAGACAAACAGTTTGATAGCCTTACGAGGCTTCTACAGCCTTCGTCTCATAGGTTTCACCGTTCGTGATTTCGATCCGGCGCGGCTTCAAAGCTTCCGGCACTTCTCGCAGAAGATCGATGTTGAGCATTCCATTCACATGGCTTGCGCCTGTGACACGGACATGATCCGCGAGTGTGAACCGACGCTCAAATGCCCGGTTGGCAATTCCACGATGCAGGTACGTCCGTTCGTCGGTCTCTTCTGACTTCCGAGCCGAGACAATCAGGGCGTCTTCGCGAACTTCGACGGAAAGATCGTCTTCGCTGAACCCGGCGACGGCAATTGAGATGCGCCACGCGTCGTCAGCGGTCTTTTCAATGTTGTAAGGCGGGTAAGATGGCGTTTGGGCTGTATCAGCCAAAATTCTGTCCATCATGTCGGCTATCTGATCAAAACCGACAGTTGCACGATGCAGAGGTGCAAGGTCTATACGTCGCATAAGGCTATCCTCCTTTGAGCGATACCAATTGTTGCCTTCCCTTCTTGGGCAAAGCACTTTTTCGTATTCGAGCCCGTTATCGGCGCCCGGTGAGTGTCACATAGGAAGGTAAAATTGGCGCTTCAAGGGGTACGATCAAGCTGATCGAGCAAGGGCGGGATCCGCAATCGTACATCCGCGGCAAAAGCGACGGGCTGCCTGCCCTGGCGTGACTGACTGTTTATGATCGCCACGAGCTCTAGGCTCCCGTCTTTCAAGCGCAGCACAGGTGCGCCGCTTTCTCCACCACGGACCATACAGCCAAGCGTTACCACGCCTTCGACCTCGCCTTCGATAACAAGGCATCGTCGCTGGCGAGGTCTTGGCCCCTCGCCTCTTCGCCAGCTTGCCAGAAACAGCCCCTCTCCAACCTCGGCTTCACCGGCCAGGACAAAGGGAGTGGCGATCTCGGCTGGCACAGGGCGCTCGAGCTGCACCAGCGCGATATCAAATCTCAAGCGGCGTAGTCTTTGATCCTCGAACGTACCATAGAAAGGATGAATAACGATCCGCTTGGCCTCGAAGGGCGGAGTTTGCTTTCCATCTCCAACTCGAAAGACACGCCCCTCCACGCTCTGATCAGACACGCAATGTGCGGCTGTTGCCACGACATCTTCGCGAATGAGCGCCGCGCTGCAAGCGCCCGCGCTTTCCACTTTTTCAATCCGCCCTGCCGCAGCGAACGGGTTGGCAAGAGCGGGGCTAAAAGACGTTACGCAGACAAGGAAAAGGGAAAGGCGGAATGCTTGACTTAAGAAGCGCACAACCAACGGTTCACATCACGGTCTTAAGAACTTTGCACCGTCACCACTGGACAATCTACGTGTCTGGCCTGGGCGCAAGATTGTTGGCTTCGGCGCAACGACCACCTGTCCAGAGCCACTGTTCAACAACACCATCATTTCAGAGAGGGGCTTTTCGAGATTGGTGCCAAGCGCAACCTTTCGCCCACGCACCTCCGCTTTCGCTGATACCACTGAGACAATACGCGGTTGACCGTTCTCTTCGGCAAAAATTGGAGCGCCGGAGGATCCAAAGTCGACATCGCAGGACAAAACAAGCGTGCCGCGCTGACGCGCAAGAACATGACAGACTTCCTGAATCGATGGAGAGTCCGCTCGATCGTGAGCGTAGGACACGATCCCGACCTGTTGTCCCTTCCGCGGTCGTTTGGCGGTCGCAAACGGCGTCACGTTAGGAAGCTGTATCGCGCTTGAAAGCTCAAAAAGCGCGAGATCGTTGGCTACATGCGTGGCACCTTCTGGACCGGTAAAGACATAGTCTGGATGTACTACGATACGACTGATCTTTCGCGATGCCGTCGCGTGTCCATTCCGAAATCCTGCATGGAAAACGATCTGCGACGGTTCAATCAGATCGCCGGAACGAGAGTTGAAGGCGCAGTGGGCTGCGGTCAACACGATGCGAGGAGAGATCAGCGCGCCGGTACACATGCCACCCCAGCCGATATTAAGACGGCCTACGCCTTCCCAGCCTTGGGCGTCGTAAGACGTCATTATCTTCATCAGCTCTGAAGGCTGTTCTTCTTGGGCGTACGCCGCAACAGAATTGAAGGCCACAAAAACTGCGGCGAGCACAAAGCGCATTCCAAACCTCTTCCCGTTACGGCTCAACACCGTATAGGTCCCATGCGGCAATATTATGTCGGTTAATGGCCCTCAGCCAAGGCTTTGCGGACGTGGTCCACCAGTCGCCCAATCCAATAGCTCAACAGTGTGAACGATCGGAAGCGCCGTGCCCGATCCAATCTGCATCATGCAACCAATGTTGCCTGCCGCAATCACATCAGGTTCTTTCGCCTCAAGTGTCGCGACTTTTCGCGATTTCAGCTGGTTCGAAATTTCGGGCTGCATAAGGTTGTAAGTGCCTGCAGATCCACAACAAAGATGGGAGTCCTTGGGTTCAACCACCTCGAATCCGGCATTCGTCAAAAGCGACTTTGGAGCCGACTTGATTTGCTGACCATGCTGGAGCGAACAAGCAGCGTGGTAGGCGACCTTAAGTGCTTCTGGGGCCTTGGCCTTGAAATCCAACTTCGAGAGAAGTTCCGAGACATCCATTGCCTTCGCACTGACCTCGGCCGCTTTCTCGGACAATGGGTCGTTCCGGAACATATGCCCGTAGTCCTTCACCGTCGTCCCGCAACCACTTGTGTTGATGACGACCGCGTCAAAATCATTTGCTGTCCAGGCTTTGATATTGGCCTCTGCAAAGGCGTGGCTTTCGCCTTCTCGACCCATGTGATGAACCAATGCACCACAACATCCCGCACCTTCTGCGACAACGACTTCACATCCGAGCCTCGTCAATAACCGGATCGTGGCATCGTTGATATCGGTGTTTAGCGCTTTCTGCGCGCAGCCGGTCATCAAAGCCACGCGCATTTTGGTTTCGCCTTGAGCGCCAAAGGTCTGTGGGTCATCGTTGCGACTTACAGGAGGAATGCGCTTCGGAGCCATTTCCAGCATTGCACGAAGGCGAGCTTCGGGAACAAGCCGTTTGAAGGGGCGCGCGATCTTCGCTCCAAGAAGCGCTAACCGAAAGCGCCCGGGATAAGGCAGGATCATTGCCAACGTATTGCGAAGCAGTCGTTCGAATAGCGGGCGTTTGTAGGTTTTCTCAATATGAGCGCGCGCATGATCGACCAGGTGCATGTAGTGCACACCCGATGGGCAAGTTGTCATGCAAGCCAGACAAGACAGACAGCGATCAATGTGTTTGACGGTTTTCGCATCTGCCGGACGATCATTTTCCAGCATGTCCTTGATAAGATAGATGCGCCCGCGAGGACTATCGAGTTCGTCACCGAGCACTTGGTATGTTGGGCAGGTCGCGGTGCAAAAGCCGCAATGGACGCACGAGCGAAGAATTTCGTTGGCACGCGCGACACCCGGATCCTTGAGCTGCTCGTCGGTAAAACTTGTTTGCATCAGCCCATCAGCCCTGAGTTAAGAATGCCTCTCGGGTCATACTTTTGGCGCAGAGCCTTGGCGAGACCCGTGAGCGCCGCGCTTTCCTCTTGGAAGCGGCTCTGGTTTGTGGAACCGGCCGCCTTGACCAACCGCAAATGACCGTCTTCATATCGCATATACTCGGAAAGCGCTCCGAAAAGTTCTTCTGAAAAAAGTGACTGTTCTTTTGATTCTAGCGCAAAATGCTCGGCGTTTTCGCGGAGTTGACTATCGGTTGCCCCCATCCAGATGAGTCCACCGCCCCAATCCAGGTAGTCAGTTGTCGCCAAAGTTTGACTGACGCAACTCAGAAACTCAGGCGACGCGCTTGGTTTGATCGAGCCTCGCGCAACAAAGGGCATTTCTGATAGTGCCGTCATGTCGCGCGCATTCCGCCAAATCTCACCAGACTTGGCGGGATCAGACTCCGCATGGCACTCTCCGAATTCGGACAAAGCCGCCTTCAACTGCTGAATTCGGTATTGGACCGAAGCTTCCGTGCCTTCCAACCGCAAATAGGCCTTTCGTGGTTCCCTATAGTGAAACGGTCCGAAATGGGCACCGCTAACGTCGAAAGGTGTGCCAAGGGCAGTTAACATCAGAGGCACGGCTTGGTCCGGGTTGAGGTCCGTGTAGATCAACGTTGCTTCGGTTTCAGGCTTGGGAAGCACTTTCAAACTGACTTCGCTCAATACGCCAAGCGTGCCATGCGCTCCACACATCAGGCGAGACAAGTCGTAGCCGGTCACGTTTTTCATCACGCGACCGCCGTTCTTCACAATCGCACCAGTGCCATCAACGAGGCGCGTACCAAGGAGGAAATCCCGACACGCGCCGGCTTGAACTCGTCGAGGGCCGGAGGTGTTTGTCGCCACCACGCCGCCGATAGTCGGTTCGCCTGACGTTCCAAGCATGGGGCGGTGGTCCATCGGCTCGAACGCCAGCATCTGGTCTTCCGCATCCAAGGTCGCCTCAATCTCGGAGACAGGCGTGCCCGCCTTGGCAACGATCGTGAGCGCACCGGGCTCGTAAAGTGTAATCCCGGTCATCCCGGAAGTGCACAGCGGGGTTCCTTCAACTGCCAAACCCCTGGTGCCACCGCCTTTGATACAAAGGGGTCCGTCAGCCGTCGCAATTACCTCGGCAAGATCGTCTTCAGAACTGGGTGTCAACAATGGGTCACGCCGCCGATTTCATCCTCTCTCGCCTGGAGGCAGAGGATTCCAATGGAAAGACTTTTGCCGGGTTAAGAAGCCATGCGGGATCAAAGACATCTTTGACCTTCATCTGTGCTTCCAAGTCCTGAGGTGTGAACTGTACGCCCATCAGGTCTCGTTTCTCAATTCCGACGCCGTGTTCGCCGGTCAGACATCCGCCCGCCTCCACGCAGAGCTTCAGGATTTCAGCTCCCAGCGCCTCGCATGTCTCGAGGTCGCCGGGCTTGTTGGCGTCGAACAGGATCAACGGATGCATGTTGCCATCTCCCGCATGGAACACGTTCCCGACTTCAAGCCCGAATTCCTCAGCCAATTCTCCCGTTCGCTTCAACACATATGGCAGAGCCGAGACCGGCACGGTACCGTCCAAGCACATGTAATCGTTGATCTGCCCCATGGCGCCGAACGCACTTTTACGACCAAGCCAAATACGAGCGGCTTCGTCTGCATCGCTCGCATCGCGGATCTCGACCGGGTTGTGGGTGCGGGCGATCTGCTTGATGACGCCAAGCTGTTCGTCAATCTCTTCGGGCGAGCCCTCGACCTCGACGATCAGCAGCGCTTCGCATTGGGGGTAGCCTGCCTTGGCATGCGCCTCGACCACCTCGATGACCTTTCGGTCCATGTATTCGATCGCGACGGGCAACACGCCAGCCTTGATGATATCCGAGACACAGGCCCCAGCAACTTCGGCAGAGTCGTAGCCGATGAGAACGGGTCTCGCACCTTCTGGTTTCGGGAGAATACGCAGAGTCGCTTCGGTAACAACTCCCAGCTGACCCTCGGAGCCACAGATGACGCCCAACCAGTCGTAACTGCATGAGTCCATGTGCGCGCCACCAATCTCGACAACAGTGCCGTCCATGAGCACAATTGTGACGCCTAGCAGGTTGTTCGTGGTCACGCCGTACTTCAGGCAATGCGCGCCACCAGAATTCATCGCGATGTTTCCAGCAATGGCGCAGGCGAGTTGGGATGACGGGTCTGGCGCGTAGAAGAAACCATCATCTTCGATGGCCCCTGTCACCGAGAGGTTGGTACGCCCAGTCTGAACACGAATGATGCGGTCATCATAGTTCGTTTCGAGGACATCGTTCATTCGCGAGACGCCAAGGACAACTGAATCCGCGGTTGGCAGGGCACCGCCGGCCAAGGAAGTTCCAGAACCGCGCGGCACAACAGGAACGCCCTCGGCATGGCAAATGCTAAGGATATCTGAGACTTCTTTAGTGGTCGACGGAAGGACGACGCTAAGTGGGGGACAGGTGTAAGCCGTCAGACCATCGCATTCATATGCCCGCGTTTCGGCTTCGTCCGAAATGACGGCGTCTTCCGGCAGCACATCCAATAGTCGAGACACAAGTCGAGCCTTTCGAGCCAGTATCTCGGGAGATGGGCGCGGCATTTCCATCGTTAACCTCCAAATTGGTAAGTTTGTATAACCAATTTTGCCGGTTTGGCAATCTTCAAGTAAACGGAATGATCAATCCTACACATATCAACAAAGCACCTGCCACAAAGTTTGTCCGAGAAAGAGCGGTAGGCGACCTGACCAATCTCCGGGCGCGATCAACGAACATGGCCAAAACCAGGTTTCCCAGAAGCGGAACGAGCATCGACAGGAAGCAAATCACGGCAATGTCCGTCCAGGACAGATTATCGAGCGCAAAGAAACCAGGCAGGACACCCATATAAAAAAGGATCGCCTTGGGATTGCCGAGTATCACGGCCAGTCCAGCAAGGAAGCCCGCCCACATTCCCGGCCGCGTCAGACGGCTATCAGAGGCAATGGTCTTCTCGCGATTTTTGATGACCAGCCAGCCCATCACGAGAAAGGTGATACACGCGACCCAACGCATAACCAGCATGAAGTCTGAGAAGACGGATACGATCCAGGTCACACCAAGTATGGCAAGAAGTGGCCAAAGAACGTCGCCGACCACGACACCCAGCGCCAATGGCCAAGCGGCATGAAATCCTCCCGCCATACCTCGCGCAATAAGAGCAACCCAAACCGGCCCTGGCGTGAGGAACAGGATCAAGAGCGCAACGGCGTAAAGTGTTGCGTCACCCGCAGTAATGGTCATCGGGCAACCTCGACAGCCCGACTTTGCCCGTCGTTTTCGGTAACTTCAAAGTGCTGTGCACGGTCTCCTAGTTCTTCGAAAAGCTCCGCGCCCGTGCCCGTCATCCAAGCCTGAGCTTTCAATGCACAGATCTCGTCGTATAGCGAGGCGCGTCTGTTTGCGTCGAGATGAGCCGCGACTTCATCCAAAAGAATAATCGGCGGCGAACCGGTGTCCTCAGCCAAGGCTCTCGCGTTTGACAGTATTAGCGAAATTAGAAGGGCCTTTTGCTCACCTGTCGAACACTGCGCCGCCGGAACACCCTTTTCGACATACACCGCAGTCAAATCGATACGATGCGGTCCGACTAGGGTACGCCCTGCGCGCATATCGGCCGGCCGGTTTTCTGCAAGTGCTTCGATCATCGCTTCGGAACCGTCCGGCATGTCGCGTTCCGGATGCGCTATGTCCAGCTGAGCCGCCGGAAATGCGGACTTTGCGTCTTGCTGTGCCGCACGCAACCGAGCCAATGCAGCGTGCCTTGCTGCCATAATCTCTGTCGCGCTCTCGGCCATTTGCTTTTCGAGTGCAACGTACCAATGCGCATCGCGCACCATATCTTTCAAAAGACGGTTCCGCTCTCGCATTGCTTTTTCATAGCTCAGTACATTCTGCGCATGGCTCGGCACAAAGCTCATCGTGATGCGATCGAAGAAACGTCGCCGTCCATCAGCACCTTCGATCCACAAACGATCCATAGCCGGGATCAACCAGACTATGCTGGCGACCTGACCCAGCGACACTTGCGGAGCTGTCTTTCCATCAATGCGGACAACTCTGGAACCGCCAGGTTGAGCTTCGGTTTCAATTTCATGCGTTCGATCAGCCGACTCGACAACGGCGGAAACTTTCCAACCAATTGCCTCTGGTCGACGGATCAACTCTTCCGCAGAGGCACGACGCAATCCGCGCCCCGGCGACAAAAGAGAAACCGCCTCGAGCACATTGGTCTTTCCCGCCCCATTCGGACCAAATATCGCTACCGGTCGAGCATCGAGGTTTAGCGATGTTCGGCGATGCGAACGAAGATGCGAAAGTGTGAGATCGCGAACGCTCGTCAAACCCGCATCGGCATGACGACGTATACCGCACTCTCGTCATTGCCTTCGCGCATGAGCGTCGGGTCACCTGAGGAATTGAACAAGAACACTGCGTTCTCACGATCTACCTGGCTGGCAATCTCCAAAAGATACTTGGCGTTAAACCCTATCTCCAATGGATCTGCATTGTAGGCCACACCCAACTCTTCTTCGGCGGCACCGCTATCCGGTGCATTGACGGACAGAACCAACCTGTCTTCGTCCAACGCCAGCTTTACGGCCCGCGATCTCTCAGAACTCACGGTGGCCACACGATCAACGGCTTGCGCAAAATCAGAAGCATCGACTTCAAGACGGCGCGTGTTCCCTCCAGGAATGACCCGCGTGTAGTCCGGGAACGTACCATCGATGACTTTCGACGTCAGAGTAATTCCGGGCGTAGCAAATCGCACCTTGGTTTCGGAAACGCTGACAGCGATCTGCGCTTCATCATCTTCAAGTAGCTTCCGAAGTTCTCCGACCGTTTTTCTTGGTACGATAACGCCCGGCATGTTCTCCGCGCCTTCGGGCAGTTCGGCGTCAATTCTCGCAAGCCGGTGTCCATCCGTCGCGACGCAGCGCAGGACCTGCTTCCCATCGGAATCCGCAACGTGCATGTAGACGCCATTCAAGTAGTAGCGCGTCTCTTCCGTTGAGATGGCAAACTTCGACTTATCGAAAAGCCGGCGCAGAACAGGAGCGGCGGCAGCAAAATTTGCCTCGTATTCCGAGCTGGCCATAACTGGAAAGTCTTCGCGCGGGAGCGTCGCAAGCGAGAAATTCGACCTCCCGGCCTCCACCGACATTCTGCCACTTGCGCCGTCATCTATGATGGTCACGAGAGCGCCGTCTGGTAGCTTTCGAACAATCTCATGAAATGTCACGGCGCTGACAGTCGTCGACCCGGCTCGCGTGACTTTTGCGGGAGCCTGATCGACCACTTCGATATCGAGGTCTGTTGCGCGAAAGCTGACTGCATCACCCTCAGCTTCGATCAACACATTGGCCAGAATTGGGATCGTATTTCGACGCTCGACCACCGATTGCGCTTGTGCGACCGCCTTAAGAAGTGCCGCCCGCTCGATCGAGAATTCCATCAGCTCGCTCCCTCTGTCCCGGGGCGTTGAAACTACCGTTTTTTCGCCCCTGCGCAATGGCTTTGAGCGAATCTCGCCTCAAGATGGACAAGGGTCAATAGTCGGTGCTCTGGACCCGGAGATTTCCCACCTAAATCTTTTGAAGATGAGCAATTGAGGACAGGGTATTTGGCCAAACTCCAGGTGGTATGGTTCAAGCGAGATCTCAGGCTGCAGGACAATGCAGCGCTGACGGCTGCCGCGCGGCATGGGCCGGTTCTACCCCTATTCGTGTACGAACCGACGATGTGGTCCCAATCCTCCCGAAGCGGGCGTCAAGACCAGTTCATGCGCGGGGCTCTGACCAGCCTGGAACGTGACATCGCGGTTCGCGGCGGCAACCTTTCAACGATTGTTGGCGAAGTAACGGAAGTCTTGAGTGACCTAAAAAAATCTTTCGGAGGCTTCGAGCTGCATGCACATGAGGAAACTGGTGACTTGTGGACATTCGGTCGGGACGGAAAAGTTCGCAAATGGTGCAGCTCCAACGACGTGGTTTTTCGTGAATATCGCCAATTCGGGATCGAGCGTGGCTCAAAGACGTCGCGAAACGGTTGGTCCAAACGTTGGGATGCAATGATGGAGCAACCGGTTCTGCCGGAGCCAACCGCGATAAATTGGTTCGATTGGAAGCGTGGCCGCCTACCGGAACCGCAATATGATCTAAAGCTCGAGTGGGTTCAAAGTGCAGGACGACGCGCGGCAAATGACACTCTTGATAGTTTCCTCACCCAGCGCGGCGAGTACTATCAAAAGGACATGTCTACGCCCCTCGCCGGGGAGTCCGGATGCTCGCGTGTTTCCCCTCACTTGGTTTGGGGGTCGATGTCGATGCGGGAGATGTATCAGGCGACAATTGCCCGCCAAGATGCACTCCGCTCGGGACCTTCGGAGAAGCGAGGGTATTGGTTGAAGTCGTTAAACTCGTTTGTGGGAAGGCTGCATTGGCACTGTCACTTCACTCAAAAACTCGAGGACCAGCCGGATCTCGAGAACAGATCAATGATCCTGGCCTACGACGCGCTCCGGCAAAGCAATGCAGAGCGACTAGAGAGATACGAAAACGGAATGACGGGCTATCCTTTTGTGGATGCATGTATGCGGTACCTTGCGGCAAACGGGTGGATCAACTTCCGCATGAGAGCCATGCTGGTGTCTTTCGCCTCTTATGATCTCTGGCTGCCATGGCAAGAAAGTGGGAAGGTCTTGGCACGCCTATTTACAGACTATGACGCCGGCATTCACTGGCCACAGGTTCAAATGCAGTCAGGGGTCACCGGGATAAACACGGTGCGAGTCTATTCACCAATCAAGCAAGGGCTCGATCAAGATCCGACCGGCGACTTCACAAGAAGATGGGTGCCCGAGTTACGATCCCTTCCCGGCAAAGCCGTACACGATCTTGAAACCGTCGCCGAGGCGCCAACCACTTACCCGAGACCGATCGTCGACCACAAAGCGGCGACGACTTACGCCAAAGATCAAATCTTTGCGCTGCGCAGAGATCCGGTGCTCAAGGCTGAAGCTGCTGCCGTCATGGAAAAGCATGGAAGCCGAAAACGGCAAGCGAAGCGGCGACGCGCATAACATCACACAAAGCCCGAGGCTGCCTTAGTGAGCAGGATCATCGAAAGCAGCAAAAGCAGCACCTCGATCACGCGCATGAAGACTCTATCGGACATTCTCTTCACCATCCAACGCCCAACAAATGTGCCAGCGATGCCGACGGCGGCAAGGCCCGCCGCCAACGTCCAATCCAAACCTTCGAAAAGACCCAAAGCATAGTAGCTTGGTATCTTGGCAAAGTTGGCGAGAGCAAATGTGATCGCCATTGTACCCGCGAAGATCAGGCGCGGTAAGTTCTGCGGAATAAGAAATGCCTGGGTCGGCGGCGCTCCGGAGTGAGTAATAAATGTCGTAACCCCAGCGACCGCACCCCAAAAAAGCCCCGGCACGACCTCCGCCTCCTGGATGCCTTCCTTTGGCTTTCCGAACCAGCGACGTGCCACGGTCCACAAGCCGATGAGACCGGTAAAAGCGAGCAACACCGGTTCCGGCGTGAAAGGAACAATTATCGTCGCTATGATTATTCCTGCAAACATAGCCGGCAAAAGGATAACGACGTTACGCTTGGAAAAGTCTTTCCGATACAACCAAATCGCAGCGACATCCGTCACGATTAGCACCGGAAGAACAAGAGCAGCCGCCTGAACCGGGTTCATGAAGATTGCCAAGAAAGGCACTGCAAGCGCCGCTGCGGATGCAAGCCCGCCCTTGGCAACACCGATTACAAAGGCGGCAATTAGGAGCCACGGAAGAAGTTCGATCAGAGGACTAGGCCTCCAGCGCGCGGCGCAGCATTTCCAGATCGTCGGCTATCTGGCTGTCATGCTGCATCAACTCTTCGATCTTACGCACTCCGTGCATAACCGTTGTATGATCACGTCCACCGAAGCGGCGGCCGATCTCTGGCAAGGACCGTGTGGTCATCTGTTTTGAGAGATACATCGCCACCTGACGCGGGCGCGCGAACGTGCGGACACGCTTGGGGCCAATCAAATCCGAAAGACGGATGTTGTAGTGATCACTGACCTTGCGCTGGATTTCTTCAACCGTGATCTTCCGATCGCTCGCGCGGATAACGTCGGCAAGACAGTCTTGCGTAAGCTCCATTGTGATCTCACGACCAACGAGAGAACCGAACGCAAAGAGGCGCATCAACGCTCCTTCAAGGACACGAACATTCGTTGATATCCGGTGCGCCAGGAACTCAAGAACGCCATCCTGGATCTCGAGGTTCGGGAACTGCTCCGAAAAGAGTTCGACTTTCTGCTGGAGAATGCCAAGGCGCAGTTCGTAATTGGTCGGATGCAGATCTACGACAAGTCCAGATTGCAGACGGCTGACGATCCTATCCTCAATGCCGTCGATCTCCGTCGGCGCGCGGTCTGAACTCACAATGATCTGCTTGTTTTGGTCAACCAGAGCATTGAACGTATGGAAGAACTCTTCTTGCGTGGCATCTTTTCCAGCGATGAACTGGACGTCATCAATCATCAGCACATCGACCGAACGGAACAGCTGCTTGAATGCAATCATGTCCTTGTCCCGCAAAGCTTGTACGAACCTATACATGAACTGTTCGGCAGATAGATAGACAACACGCAAACCAGGAGAGCGTGTGCGCAGTTCCCAAGCGATGGCGTGCATGAGGTGAGTTTTGCCAAGGCCAACGCCGCCATAGAGAAATAGAGGGTTAAAGGTTACCGATCCACCTTCTGACACGCGTCGCGCCGCAGCATGCGCAAGCTCGTTCGGCTTACCAACAACGAAACTGTCGAACGTGAAGCGACTGTCGAGGGGAGCGCCAGGCAGTTCTTCTCCGCCAACGATTGCAGACGGCTTTGCCAGGCTTTCCGGTGCTGGTTGCGCCTCAACTTCCTGCTTTACAGATTTGCTCGAAGGTTCTTTCTGGTTAGGCACTGAAAACTCTATGCGCGACACTGGCTCCCCCGCTTTGATCAGTACCTTTTGGATATCGTCTCCGAAGTTGCGCGACACCCAAGTGCCCATGAAAGTCGTCGGCACAAAAAACGTCGCGACTCCACCTTCCAAACCAGCCAATTCAAGCGGCTCGATCCAGTTTACGTAGTTGTTTTTTCCGACTGCAGACACAAGGTTCTCACGAACCTCACCCCAAGTTTCATTTGTCATCGTTGGCCCGTTACTTTTTTGTCCTTACGACTGGCGCCAAGCCAGCCCCCGGGCCTTCCAACCATTATGGTCGCCCCGGTGTCCCGATGCGTCCAAATCGCCCTCAAACCCCTCAGCCACGTTAAGGCAATTGACCGTTGCACCCTTCTGAGCAAAGTGGCCAGCTACCGTCATCGCAGCCTGGAGTGACCTTGCGCCCGAACGACATAAGAAAAGAAGTGGTCCCGGGCTGTCCGACCCCAGAGCCTCTTCCAATTCCGTCGCGAACGCCGGGTTGTGAGACATGTCGGGAAAGCGCGACCACTCGATGAAGAGTGGTTTCTGCGCGAGTTCCCCGGTGTCAGGTATGCCGACGAATGTCCATTCGGCACGTGTCCTGACATCAATGAGACGGGCGGAATTATCCGTTTCCAAAATGTGCCACGCTTCGGTCGGATCTACCTCACCGACCAGCGGGCTACTGCCCGTTCCCATCGAAACTGTCCCCCCAGGACGAAGTGAATCGCAAGGTCGAATTTGGCGATTTGAAACGACTGCCGCAACAAGCCTTTGAGCTTGACACTGTCCACCCGCCGAACGAATCCGGCTCGCATCTGAAATTGCCGAGCCAACTCAATAGAGATAGCCGAACAAAAAAAAATCGCGCCCCTTAGGACGCGATCGATCTTGACGGCGGGACTTAGCCTATCGCCTTAACCCGCGCTGCGAGTCGCGACATTTTTCGCGCGGCAGTGTTCTTGTGGTAGACGCCTTTTGTGACGCCACGCATGAGTTCCGGCTGCGCTTGTTTGAGAGCTTGAGCAGCCGCGTCCTTGTCGCCTGACGCAATCGCCTCTTCTACTCGGCGAAGGAAAGTGCGGATGCGCGAACGGCGTGCTTTGTTCACGTCAAGGCGGCGCTGATTCTGGCGCGCGCGCTTCTTGGATTGGGCTGTATTCGCCATGGTCGTGTCCCTTTGTTTAGCGGGTCCAAATTCTGTAGCACGAGCGACCCGCTTCCGGTCATCGGACCGGCGAACACATAGCCTAAGCGGGCTCCACGCGCATGTATCGGGGCCGTTTAGGGTAATTCCTCGATCTTGGGAAGACCCTATTTGTCGCGGAACTGTGCTTCTCGCTTTTCAAGGAAGGCCGACATGCCTTCCTTTTGATCTTCGGTCGCAAAGAGTGAGTGGAATAGGCGACGCTCAAACAAAAGACCTTCGCGAAGAGAAACCTCTTCCGCACGGTTAACTGCTTCCTTAACCGCCATCGCCGTCAGCATCGATTTTTCTGCAATCTTCTGAGCAGCCGAATTCGCTTCTTCCATTAGCTTCTTGGCAGGTACAACACGGCTAACGAGCCCGGCACGTTCTGCTTCCTCCGCATCCATGAAGCGACCAGTCAAATGCATGTCCATCGACTTTGATTTGCCAACCATTCGTGTGAGGCGCTGCGTACCTCCCAGCCCGGCTACAGTTCCAAGATTGATTTCCGGCTGACCAAACTTGGCGGTATCCGCTGCAATGATAAAGTCGCATATCATTGCCAGTTCGCACCCGCCACCAAGTGCATATCCTGAAACGGCTGCAATTATCGGCTTGCGGCAACGCATGATGCGCTCGGATGGCTCGGTGAAAAGGTCCCCGCCAAAGGCATCGACAAACGTCAAGTCTGACATTTCACTGATATCTGCGCCCGCCGCAAAAGCCTTGTCGGAGCCTGTCAGAATAATGCAGCGTACCTTGTCGTTGTCGTCTGCTTCTGTCACCGCGTCCGCGAGTTCGTTAATCATCTTCTGACTAATTGCATTCAACGCGTCAGGCCGGTTCATCCGGATCGTCGTTACGTGTTCTTCCGTTTCGACGATGATGGTCTCAAAAGCCATGAAGTTTGCTCACGTCTGTTGCGCTTGTTGCAAAGGCTTATCAGCCCCGTGCCTTTCTTCAAGCTATCTTTGGCAAATAGGACAGTAGAAGCTCGACCGTCCAGACTGCACGATGCGCTTGATCTGTCCGCCGCAGTTCGGCGTCTGACACGGCTGCGCTTCGCGATCATAGACAGCGAAGTTGTGCTGAAAATACCCCAAGTCACCGTCGGTGGTTCTGTAGTCGCGTAGGGAAGATCCGCCGGAATCGATGGCCTCCCGCAAGACGTCGCGAATGTGGGGCACAAGTGCCTCGGCTCTGTGGCGCGCAATCCTGTCACTCCGGCGCGTCGGTGAGATGCCCGCTCGGAACAGCGCCTCACATACATATATATTGCCAAGACCTGCCACTAGCTTCTGATCAAGCAAAGCTGCCTTTACTGGGGTTTTGCGATCTTTCAGCTTACCGGCGAGATAGGGCCCATCGAAGTGGTTGCCAAGCGGCTCAGGACCGAGATCGCGCAAGAGTTTGTGATTGCTGATCTCTGCAGTTGGAGCAAGATCCATCGCTCCAAACCGTCTTGGATCGTTAAAAGTCACCCTTGCGCCAGACGCCATGTGAAACACTACGTGATCGTGCTTCTCGGGCGACGGGTGATCGTGGAGGAATTGGCCAAGCGGATCGCCGGATATGAGAATGCGACCAGACATCCCGAGATGCATCAGAAGCGTCTCGCCACTCGACAAGTCCGCCAGGATGTATTTCGAGCGTCGCCTGAGCGCTTCCACTCGCACCTGGCTCAGCCGTTCAGCCATTCGCGGTGGGAAAGGCCACCTCAAATCTGGGCGATTGATGCCGGTCGAAGAGATGACCTGTCCCTCCATCGTCGCAAGAAGTCCACGCCGCACTGTTTCGACCTCAGGGAGTTCAGGCACGGCTCAACAACGCCCCTGCGACCAATGCGCCCGTGCGGATGCGATAAGGCAACTTCCGAATTAACTCAGACATGGAAAGACAAACTGCGCTGGCTCATGACACCTTGGAAGGTATAAGTGCCGCGCCGAACAAAGCAAAGACGATGAACGAGACAGACGAGAAAACCACTCATTTCGGTGAACGCCTTGTACCGGAAGAAGAGAAAGCCGGGTTGGTTCACGGTGTCTTTTCCAGTGTCGCCTCAAAGTACGATGTGATGAACGATGTGATGTCTGTGGGCATTCATCGGCTCTGGAAAGATGCCATGATGGACTGGCTTGCGCCAAGAAATGGGCAGCGCCTGCTCGATGTTGCAGGAGGCACGGGCGACATTGCATTTCGGTTCTTGCGCCGCGCGCCAGGTGCCACAGCAACCGTGACCGATATGACAGAGGCCATGCTGATCGAGGGACGGAAACGCTCTGAAGCAGAAGACTTTGCAGATCGTCTGGACTGGGTCACCGGCGACGCAATGGCGCTTCCTTTTGAAGACAATGCTTTCGATGTCTACACGATTTCTTTCGGCATCCGAAATGTAACGCGCATCGAAGATGCCTTGCGCGAAGCCTATCGAGTGCTGAAGCCCGGCGGGCGGTTGATGGTGCTTGAGTTCTCGCAACTCCCGAATGCCGGAATGCAGAGACTTTACGATATCTACTCTTTCAATGTGATCCCTCGGATGGGCCAGGCCATAGCGGGCGATCGTGAAAGCTATCAGTACCTTGTGGAATCGATCCGGCGTTTCCCTGCGCAGGAACAGTTTGCGTCCATGATCCGTGACGCTGGTTTCAGCCAAGTAAAGTATCGAAATCTTTCGTTGGGAATCTCGGCTTTGCACTCTGGTTGGAAAATCTAAAGCATGAGGGGCCCTCACAACCTTCTCCGGTTGATCCGAACCGGCGCAACTTTTGAACGCACTGGCGCTATGCGTCAGGTGTTGGAGGCAATGGATGCGCCGGCATCTCTTCGGGTCGCGGCGCGCGTCTTGGGATGGCCGTTTAAGTGGTTGGGAATTCGAGGTGACCCTTCACAACCGCCAGTTACGCGTGCGCTTACCGCGCTGGGGCCAGCATACATCAAATTCGGTCAGATTCTCTCAACACGCCCAGATGTGGTTGGCGATGAACTGGCCGAGCAATTGCGAGTGCTGCAGGACAAGTTACCCGCGTTTCCGACATCGATCGCGAAAGAAGCTGTAGAGTCCGAGCTGGGGCATCCAGTTGAAGATCTTTTCTCGGAATTTTCCGAGCCGGTCGCCGCCGCGTCCATCGCGCAAGTTCACCGCGCCCGAACACTTGAGACCGGCGAGGAAGTGGCAGTCAAAGTCCTGAGGCCCCGAATCGAACAAGCGTTCCGTCGAGATGTGGACGCCTTTTATCTTGCCGCGCAAGTCATCGAGCTTCTTTCGCCCGGCTCAAGACGGCTTCGGCCGATGGATGTCATCGAGCATTTCGAAGGCGTGGTTATGGGCGAACTGGACCTTCGTCTTGAAACGTCAGGCGCCGCTGAGTTCGCTGACAATACCGCATCCGACGAAGGATTTCGCGTTCCTCAGGTAAAATGGGACCTGTCCTCGCGTCGCGTAATGACTTTGGAGTGGGTGGAGGGGCTGCCGCTGAGCGATCTCGATGCGATTGATGCGGCGGGTCACGATAAGGTCAAGCTCAGCGAAAAGGTCCTGACGACTTTTCTAAGTCACGCGCTGAACGACGGGTACTTTCATGCTGACATGCACCAGGGCAACCTCAAGGTTGCTTCGGATGGAACGCTGGTCGCTCTCGATTTTGGTATCATGGGGCGCATCGACGCCTTCACGCGACGGGTCTATGCCGAAATTCTGATCGGCTTCATCCGAAAGGACTATCGCCGGGTGGCCGAAGTTCACTTTGAAGCCGGCTACGTATCGCCAGATCGTGATGTTGACGAATTCGCGCGCGCGCTTCGCGCTGTGGGGGAGCCGATTTTTGGCATGGACGCCAGCCGCATTTCAATGGCGCGATTGCTTGCCTACCTCTTCGAAGTGACCGAACGCTTTGGAATGGAAACGCGTACCGAACTCATTCTGCTTCAACGCACAATGGTCGTCGTAGAGGGCGTGGCTCGTTCACTCAACCCGCACATAAATATCTGGGATGCCGCGAAACCTGTCGTGGAAGGGTACATCGCCGAGAACATCGGTCCCAAGGCGCTGATTAGGGACACAGCTCAGACCCTTCGTATCCTTTCACGCTTCGGGCCAAAGCTCCCTCAGCTCGCGGAGGCGGCATTGATCGCTCAGGCAGACCGCCGTGAAGCCCCTAAGGATGCTGCCGGAAGACCCCGCTGGTTGAGCTTGGCAATTGTAGCGATATTAGCCTTCTTGTTGGGGCTACTCGTTTGAATCCAATTTGGGCTCTCGCAGCGCTGCGACATTCTCGGACGAAACGACCGACCCACCAGTGACGACGAGCTCGATGCCATCAGACCCTTGGCGCGCCTCGGTTATCCGAGCATAGTGCGGAACGGTTTCTACGCTTGTGAGCTCACCTTGATTGAAGCTCTCCAGCTCCAGCGAATAGAGACCTTGCGAAAGCGGATTTCCACCGGCATCGGTACCAACCCAAGCATACACTCCCGGTGTCGGAGAAATGCCCTCTCTCGAAACTTCGCGCCCAAACGAGTCCCGAACTACCAGCTCGGCGCGATCCGACCCGACATCGGGATCAATCACTATGTCAGTCGGCTGGCCGTCAATCACGATCGGTGCTTCGACGCGGGCTTCCATTCCGACCCAACCTGCGAGCTGCGCGAGATCTGATGCTCCAAGAGCGCCGGTCAGGTTGCGAAGCAGATCGTTCGTTTGCACCTGCTGTTCGACGCCAGAAAATGTTGCGAGCTGAACGGCGAAGTCCTGGCTCTCGATTGGGTTGAGCGGGTCTTGGTTTTCAAGTTGGGTCGTCAGCATAAGCAAAAAGGTCTCAAAGTCTGAAGACAGCACCTCGGATGAGGATTGAGCTGACGAGGTTTGCGTCGAAGCTCCCGTTTGCGCTGAGGCCGTCGGAGACAGGCCATTCTGAAGTTCAAGTGTCATGGATCAAACCCTTATGTCCAAGCGACCAGAGTAAGTAGTCTTTTCCTGCTGAACGAGTTCCACCTCCAGAATTCGGGCCTCATTCGGCATCTTTGCCATCTCAGCGCTGTGATCGGCGTCTGAGCGCTTTTCATCTTGCTCGGAGGACTCCGAACCAAATGTAAACTGTAGATTCTCGAAGCCACTATCTTGAAGATCGTCTTCAAGCAGCTCGATATTGCGCCGTAGGAGGTCGAGCGTTTCAGACCTTTCGGCTGTGATTTGAACTGACACACCCGCCTCTACAGGCGTGATGGAGAGACGGACTCGGCCCAATTCCTCTGGCTGCAATCGGATCTCGAAAAAAGCTTCACCTGGTGCTCGCACTATGGATTGAACTATCTGATTCACGATGGTGCGCGCCGCTGCGGGATCGGATCGGGTGCGATCCGTCGGTCCCGGATCACCCCGGTTGTCGAAGCCGGATACCAAAGCATCTGAAACTCGCTCCGGCAGCGTGTGCTGAATTTCCCTCAGTTGTTTACCGCCCAGCTCAAAAGAACTGGGCGAGGCCACAAAGGGTTGATTTGTTCCACCTGATTTCGGTTCACTGCCAATCGGCAGACCATTTATTGTCGGTTCCCGGCCCAAGTCAGGAGTTTTTGTCGGAGTCCCAGGCAGTCTGCCAGTTTCCGGATCAGAGACTTGCCGAGCCTGAATCGGGAAACCTGACACGGGCAGCTGTTGTCCAAACTCCTTCGAGTTTGCCGGCGGATGCTTTGCTTCTGCGTTCAACGGAAAATTGGCAGTAGCGACTCTTTCCTCAAGAGACTTCGGTGTCTCTTCATCAATCTTAGAGCCTGACCGAAAAGTTTTACGTTTCCTGGCAATGTCTTGCTAATCTGCGCGTTACGAGGCGGATGCTGGCGACGAGCGCCCAGGCCGCTGAGCTTTCCACGGTACGTTCCCAGTCTTTCGCCAACCTCCGACAC
>JAJDZT010000005.1 GCA_022824525.1 Silicimonas sp.
GTGTCGGAGGTTGGCGAAAGACTGGGAACGTACCGTGGAAAGCTCAGCGGCCTGGGCGCTCGTCGCCAGCATCCGCCTCGTAACGCGCAGATTAGCAAGACATTGCCAGAAAACGTAAAACTTTTCGGTCAGGCTCTAAGAGCGACCTTGAAGCGATACTGGCCATGCCTGCCCTGCCTTTGCAGGAGGTGCTCGCCATGACCGGCGATTTGTCGATCCGGTTTCTGTCTGCGTCAGCGGCAGTGATTTTCGTCATAGCCGTTGTCGATTTCTCGTGGCAAAGAGCTCAGTTCCTCAAGCGGCAGCGCATGTCCTTCAAAGAACTGAAGGACGAGCTGAAGGACACTGAGGGGGATCCCTATACAAAGCAGGCAAGACGCCAAAAGGCTTATGACATCGCGACCAATCAGATGTTGGCCGACGTGCCGAGTGCTGACGTCGTGGTCGTTAATCCCGAACATTTTGCAGTGGCACTCAGGTGGGACAGGCGAAAGGGTACCGCCCCGGTTTGCGTTGCGAAAGGCGTCGACGAAGTTGCGGCTCGGATACGCAAAGTCGCCACGGAGCATGCTGTTCCAATCCACCGCGACCCACCGACTTCTAGGGCGCTATTCTCCACCGTGGACATCGGTGAGGAAATTGCAGTCGAACACTACCAGGCCATTGCCTCGGCAATTCGTTTTGCGGACAGCATGCGCGAAAAAGCGCGACGGGGCCGCTAATGAGAAGACATGACACCAAACAGCTTGCCTCACTGTTGGAACTCGCGGAATTGAAGGTGTCTTTGGCCCAAGTCGAGGTATCGCGATTGGCCACTGTCATGACCGAGCTGGATCGAAGGATTGGCGAACTTTCGTCGAAAACCTTTTCTGTCGAGACGCCGCAGGCGTCCGCAGTCTTTCACAACTGGCAGGAGTGGCGAAAAGGGGAACTACGACAACTCGGAATCTCGAAAGCGAAACTTGCGGCTGCACATCGTGAGGCATCGAAGCACATGGGCCGGCTCTCTGCTGAAAGGGAGGTTCTAGCGGAGCTATTGAAGCGCGAAGCCAAGACAGTAGCGCTCTATCGAGTTCGAAGATCGAACTACGTTTCCTGACGTACAATGTCGGTGATGATTACGTCAGAAACGATCGAGCCTACCACCGATTGGGCGGCTTCAAGCAAGGCGACTTTCAACACCGACATCCGACTACTCTCGGTAAAGGCCCCATCGAAACCTCCGATGTGCGAGTGATCAAACAGCACTTGCAGAAACACATCTCTGAGCTTGGGTTCTCTGGTAAATATCGTTTCCCCATTCTCGGGCGTGGTTTCCAGTGACAAGGAAAGTACAACAAGCGAGCGCACGCGTTCGTCTCTTATCACCGGAACGACGAACTGATTTTTCATTGCAATGTAATAGACGTCTTCACTCTCCTCTTCGGCTTCCGTCTCCTTGTCCGCCTTCATTTCCGCACATTCGTCGGTTTCTTGTCCGTCCTCGCATGTGATGTCTTCAGCGGGTTTCAGAAAGATGCCGGCGCCGCCACCGATGGCGCCACCAAGAATGATCAAAAAAATCGGGAGAAGCTTTGTCATGCGAGACGCTCAGAACGGAAGGATAATGTCGGCGATCTGCTGGCCGTATCTTGGTTGCTGAACATCGGTGATATGGCCGCGGCCACCATAGGAAATTCGTGCCGCTGCGATCTTGTCGTAGGTGATCTCGTTCCGGCGTGAAATATCTTCCGGCCGTACGTAGCCAGTGACCAATAACTCGCGTATTTCGAAATTCACCCGGACTTCCTGACTACCTTGAATTCGCAGCACACCATTTTCGAGAACGTCAGTCACTGTCGCGGCGATCTTGAGCTCAAGTGTTTCGTTGCGGCTGACGGATCCTTGACCATTGTTGCTGCTCGACGATGAAATGTTCGCGGCGTTCGCAAGCGATGCGTCACCAGGGAGGAACCGATCCACGACTTGCGGAATGCCAAGAAGCTGTGGAGCTGCGGACGCCTCAGAGCCAGACCGCGACCGCGATGTCGAGTTTGAAATTGAAGCGCTATCATTGATTTCGATCACGACCGTCAGGATATCGCCTTGCAGACTGGCTCTTCTGTCGCCCAGCAGAGACCCGCGCCCGCCACTCCAAAGCGACGCGCGTTCTTCGCGCATTGAAAGCGCAGAAGATTGGCGGGCAGAGTTAGGCATGTGCATTGCCGTGATTTCGGCAGCCGTGTCCGACGGTGTGAATTCTGGAGTTTTCCCCACGTCTTCCAAGCGACCGCAGGAGACGAGCAGCACGATAGTGGAGTACAGAAAAGGGTGCTTCAATTCATCGACCTTTCGGATGCAACTTTGACTGATCCATCAGGGAGGACCTGTCCAACCACGACGCTTCTGCTATCGAGATTCATTACGCGTACAGTGTCGCCTTCGCCGCCTCGCGCCAAAGACCTCGCTTCGGCAGCTATGGACAGCCCTCCGCTACGATAAATCAGTTTTACGGTTTGGTTTCGCTCCACCAGGGCGGCCGGTCCCACTTGGTTCGGCATGATTGGTCGACCAGGGTAAAGTGTGACCCGTGCTTCGAGACCGCTGATATCTGCGTCACCCGACAATGCACCCGGGATCGTGGAGGACGAGATCGCCAGATCGTCTGGTTGGATGATTGCATGGGCACGTATCACGCGGGCCGCCGTTAGCGACTGAGCATGCAGGTCATTGGCATAAAACGTCGCAAGGACCAGAGTGATGCGAAGTATCATCGGATCTGAACCGTTGCGCCAAGTATCTGATCGGCAGCAGAAATAACTTTGGCGTTCAGTTCGTAGCCTCGCTGAGCCTCAATCAACTCGGTGATTTCTCGGACAGGGTCGACGCTGCTTTCCTCCAAATACCCCTGTCTTAAAGTTCCAAGGCCGTCTGTTCCGGGTGTGGTGGTGAATGGATCTCCGGAAGCCGGCGTCTGCAGGAAGAGATTTGAACCAATGGCCTCCAAACCCTTGGCGTTCGCAAAACCGGTCAATGTGAATTGGCCCAGAAGCTGTGGCTCGATCTGATCATCGAAATACGCGTAGACTTCTCCTTCTGCATTGATGGAGATCGTCCGGGCATCGTTTGGCACCGTGATGTCGGGAACGACCAGGTAGCCGTCCGACGTTACGATCTGACCTTCTGCAGACCGCTTCAAACCACCGTCTCGAGTGTATGCTGATACTCCCGAAGGTAGTGTAACCTCGAGATAGCCGTCACCCTCAATCGCAAGATCCAGATCGCCACCGGTTGCTTGGCTCGATCCTTGGGCCAGTGTCATGGATACAGCTGTTGGGCGGACACCAAGGCCAAGTTGCACGCCTGTCGGCAAAACCGTTCCGTCGGTCGCATTGATAGTGCCTGGTCGACTGGCCTGCTGGTAGTGCAGATCTGCAAATTCCGCACGGCGCGCGTTGTAGCCAGTCGTGCTCATATTGGCGAGATTGTTGGATATGACTTCGACTCGGGTTTGCTGTGCGCTCATGCCAGTGGCGGCGATCGTTAATGCTCGCATAGTGTTTCCTTTATGATTGTCCGATTACGCGGATTGTGCTGCGGACTCTTTCGTCCTCACGGTCCAGAAAGGTGCTGCCGAGCTCATACGCACGTTGCACCTCGATCATGCGCGTCAATTCGCTGACCGGATCTACATTGGACCGTTCTACGAAGCCTTGAAGTATTCGCCCGTTTTCAATGGGAATGGGCTCGCCGCCCGGATCAAACCGCGCACCGGGTGCCCGTGTCATCTGGAGGGGGTCTTCCGATGACCAAAGACCTATCTGCGCAATCGGGGCCCCATCCGCCGAAAGTGTTCCGTCCGCGCCTAGCGCGATCCTTGCCGCACCAGCAGGAACCAGGACCGGAGCACCGCCGGCATCTAGAAGTTCGGCACCATCAGGAGCCACCAAAACCCCTTCGGGAGAAGGTGTGAATGCTCCGGCGCGCGTAAGACGGTTTCCTTCGGGTGTGGCGACAAGAAAAAAGCCGTCCCCTTCAATCGCGAAATCGAACGTGCCGTTGGTTTGAAGGAGTGCGCCTTGAGTAAGGTCAATGCTGCGGCCATTCGCATGCCCTAGTGAAAGAGATTCCGAAGAACGTCCTGTTTTGACGACGAACTCGGAGAAAACCACGCCCTCGCGTCGGTAGCCGTTGGTGGAGGCGTTCGCGATGTTCGTGGCGACGGTCTCCAACTCCTTGAGCAGACCGGCTTGACGGTTGAGCGCGACGTATCCCGTACTGTCCATGGCTTAGAGTCCTGCAATGAGAGGCACGAGCGTTGTGCGGAAGTATTCGGTGAGTGACTGGGTCATGAAGCCCATGGACATCCAGAACGCGACAAGCATGGCCGCCATTTTGGGGACGAACGTCAGTGTCATTTCCTGAATGGACGTTAGGGCTTGGAAAAGGCCGACAACGATACCTGCAAGCAGCGCGACCGACAGAAGTGGCGTGGTCATGATGACCGCGACCCACAGTCCCGCACGCAGGGTATCGAAGAAGACCGCTTCGCCCATCAGACTGGCATTCTCAAGATTTCCTGGTAGGCCTCGACGACCCGATCCCGAACGGTTACAGCCGTCTCGACGGCCAGCTGCGTGTTGGCCAACGCTTCCACCAAAGCATGCGGGTCGGCGGTCCCCACCATCGCTTTTTGAGCGACGGTTTCAGTTTGCGCCAAAGTATCTGCGAAGTCTTTGGCGCTTCTTTCAATTAAGCCCGACTCTCCCGTTGGATCTGGGCGAATGTCAGATTTCGCTGCGCCGTAGTTACGCAGCGCCTGTGTTATTCTTACGTCCATCTTTCACTCCGTTATCGGCGCAGAAGTTCGAACAGGCTGGACCGCATTTTGCGCGCCTGATCAAACATTCTGAGGTTCGCCTCGTAGCTGCGCTGCGCTTCGCGTGCGTCAGCAATTTCGACCACTAGAGAGACGTTCGACCCTTCATAGTAGCCGTCTGCATTTGCCAGTGGATGAGAGGGATCAAACACTCTCCTCAACTGGCTTCGGTCCAGACTCACTGGACCGGTTTCGACGCGGCCTGTTTTCCGGCCGTTGTCGATAACCTCTTCAAAACTTGTCATCTTCCGCCGAAATCCCGGCGTATCCGCGTTCGCGATGTTTTCGGTTATGTAGCGAAGACGTTGTGCTTGCGCTTGCATGCCCGTTGCCGAAATACCCTTGCTCTGATGCAAACCGTCCATGGATCAGCGGCCCTTGCCAAGCGATGTGCGAAGAATGTCCAGCGAGGATTTGTAGACGGTAAGCGCGAGGTCGTGACTGGATTTTGCATCCGTTCCAAGCATCATCTGCTGCTCAACAGATACGTTGTTTCCGTTCGGCGCGGCCTCTCCGCCAAGGTCGAGCGTTTGATAGCGCGCGCGGCTTACCGCTTCGGTCACGTGTCCCGCACGCGTTGCCTTGATTTCCGTATTGGAGGTGGCCTGCCGATAGGTCTCCGAAAATTCCACAAGATCGCGCGCCCGATATCCGGGGACATCCGCGTTCGCGATATTCTTCGCGATTTGTGCCTGGCGCGCGCCCGCGTGGCGGGCGAGACTCTGCGCCATTTTCATTAGATATGGTGCGTCAAGCATCGGGGCTTCTCCCTCGATCGGATGCACCAAGGCTTAACCGTGATTCGTTTAGAAACAGTTTCAGTTAACTGCCACCGTACAACAGGAACTCAAATGTTAAGCTTCGATCTAATTTCGGCCGTCGTGCGTCGTCATCCGGTTGTGCGGTCCATCGGTCGAGTTGAGTCGATATCCAGCATATTGGTCACTGTGACGGGTTTGTCTGATGTGGCGAGTATCGGGGATCAGGTTACTTTTGGAGGAGAAGAGGACCTCCATGGTGAAATTGCTTCCGTATCGGCAAAGACCGTTCAGGTGATTGTCGATGGAGATCCGCGCGCACTTCGAATTGGGCAATTTGTTCGCCATCTCGGGGCGTTCACCCTTTCCCCAGACGAAAGCTGGCTGGGCCGCGTCATAGATGGAAGTGGTACACAAATGGATTTTGGAGGACGGCTCGTGGCGGGCACCGCGGAAATTGGTCTTGATATTCCACCTCCCTCTGCAACGGCCCGCAAACCGCTGGGAGCGCGGCTTTCGACCGGATATGCACTTTTCAACACGATGCTGCCCATCGTCAGAGGTCAGCGACTTGGCTTGTTTTCCGGTTCCGGTGTCGGCAAGTCCAGCCTCTTGGCCGCCTTTGCCCGTGATGTGCAGGCCGACGTGGTGGTCATCGCGTTGATTGGTGAGCGCGGGCGAGAAGTTAATCATTTCGTCGAGAGGGTTCTTGGGAAGAAGGGGCTTAGCCGCAGCGTCGTCGTCGCCTCTACATCTGATCAGTCAGCACTCTCGCGGCGAAGGGCGGCATTTACTGCCATGGCTGTTGCGGAGTACTTTCGATCCCTTGGTCGCCACGTACTGCTTTTGTTGGATTCAATCACGCGACTTGCGGAGGCGCATCGCGAGATCACCACAGTCTCTGGCGAAGCAGCAGCCTTACGCGGCCAACCGGCATCATTGGTGCCGCTATTGGCAGGTTTCGCCGAACGTGCCGGTCCGGGCACGAAGGAACAGGGCGATATCACCGCTGTTTTTACGGTTCTGGTGTCCGGCTCTGATATGGAGGAGCCTGTTGCTGACACTCTTCGCGGGCTTCTTGATGGTCATGTGGTGCTTTCACGCGAGATTGCGGAGCGTGGCCGTTTTCCAGCCGTTGATATTCTCAAGTCTGTTTCGCGGTCGCTGCCCGACGCCGCGACCGATGACGAAAACGCTTTGATAACTTATGCGCGCGCGACGCTCGGAACATACGAAGAATCTGAGATCATGGTGAGGTCAGGTCTTTATCAGGCTGGCTCCAATCCTGAACTGGATCGAGCGATCGCTGCGTATCCGAGAATTGACGAGTTTGCATCCGCTCTCGAAAATGACATTCCGCAATCATTCGAGAAGCTTCGCCTGTGCTTTGGCGAAGACAGTCAGAGCATCGTGCCGCGACGGTAGTGCTTTCAATGCCTAGCCCAAAGTCACGTTTTCGGAGCATCATTGCAACTGCGATCCAAGGTATGTGATCGCCTAGGCAATCGGGGCTATCGTCTGAAGCAGAGACAGTGCAACCGAACCCCGTGCAGACAATCCCCCGCTCGCGTCCAAATCGGCACGAAGCAGAAATGTTCGCACCAATTTTTCCTGGAGTTCAGGGTCTGTGAAATCTGCAGGATTGGAGGTGCCAAATGTTGCCTCCGACCTTTCTTTGAACTCGGTGAGCTGCTGGTCAATATCGATCGCGGCAAACTCTTTGGGCAACCCGAGAGCGAGCTCGAACGCACGGCGCATGGGAGGATTACCCATGATACTGAACCAAGATGTATCCTCCTGAAAATCCTGGGCGGCGAGTTCCTCAAGATCGCGAGACAAGCCGAGTGCCAATCTCAAGTTCTGATCTTGATTTCCGACTTCAACCTCAAACTGCCGCGCTCTGTACTCCGAGACGACACGTTCCGAGAAATCGCTCAAGATTGTATTGGGAGGTGAAAGATCAAACCCAAATGCTTCGGAGAGTGCAGCATACCGCTTGTCTGACAAACGGTTGGCGAAAGCCTCTTCATTCAACGTTCCCTCTTCGAGTACCTTTTGAACGAAGAACTTGTTGTTGATGTCGTCATCAAGACCGAAGGCACCCAAGGCCACGGATAAGAGTTTTCTATCAGACACAAGCTCTTCGGCCGATTGAACGTTGCCGATGTTCTCCAAGAAGTAGTCCGTATTGCGTTTGATTCTGGACGATCCATCAAACGCTGCTTGCTGGTCTTCGCGAGATGCCTTCAGAAACGTCCAACCCACGTTTCCTGATGCTGGAACAACAGGCGTGAAGCTCATGACAGCCTCGCCGATGCCAGCAACCGATCTTCACGTGGTATCAAGAGGCGAAGCAGCTTCATGGCTTGGTAGTACCGATCAGCAAGTACAGCTTCTGTCGCTTCTCCCAGTGTTTTTCGACTATCTGCATCGCTCAGGGCGTGACTGAGTTGTTCGATACCGGACAGCAGCTGGGGGCGCGCTTCATTGGGATCCGCATCGCCGGAAAGTATGAGTTGCGCCACATAGCATACACGGCGAACAGGTGTTTTTGCTTCGTCTGGATGCAAGGCATCGCGCAGTCGAAGAATGTTCGCGTCCGGAGTGAGTATGGATACTCTGGTTCGTCTATCGCCATTCTCGACTACCGCGCCGTTGATCAGAATTCGCTCTTTCGGGGCGAGCTTAAGGACCAAACCGCTCATGGTTGTGCCTCCTGCCCTCGCAGACCGTGGAGTACGGCCGAGTTGATCTCGATGAGAATTCCTACGTCGCCTTCGTTGCGAAGGAGCTTTCGCGTCTCGTTGGCGGTAAACTCAGCAAGCCAGAAAAGTCGTGCCCGCAAATCCTTTGGGAGTTCATTTTCCGGCTGTGCCAATTCCGCAGCAAGTATTGTCCACAGTCGATTGTTTTCGTGTAGTGCCCCAACGTAGGCGGCAAAGTCGCTGTTGCGTTGCTGTGCGGCACTTTTCAGACGGTGTGAAATTCTGGCGATGGCTTCGTATTCCGCATCGCGGGGCGACTTCATGTGGATGGCGCTGCGACCGTATCCATCCTGTGCGCGTTCGACGACATTCACGGCTGGTTTCTCCTGAGCTTCGGCTTGTTCGGAGCCGGAAATGAATAGGGTGGCCGCTAGGCCACCCTAGAGATCGCTTAACGGAAGAGCGACAGGATCGACTGCGGCGCCTGGTTCGCAATTGACAGCGACTGGATGCCCAACTGCTGCTGAACCTGAAGCGCCTGCAAGCGCGCGGAGGCGGCTTCCAAGTCAGCGTCAACCAAAGCGCCGATTCCGGCCTTCAGAGAGTCAGTCAGGTTGCTGATGAACGTGTTCTGCGTGTCGATCCGCCCCTGCGCCGAACCGAAGTCAGCGGCAGCTTCGATTGCGGAGCTGATGAACGTTTCGATGTTCGACAGTGCAGCGTCTGCGCCGTCATTCGTCAGAACACTAATGTTCTCAACGCCAGCCAATCCACCTGTCGCAGTTCCGCCTGCCGCGCCATCGCCAGTCAACGCGGTGTCAGCACCGTTGTTGTCGACCTGCAGCACCCAAGCTCCAGTGGTGGAATCCTGGATCACGTTGGTTGAGATGTCAGCCAAACCTGCGCCGTCAATCGCGACTTTCAGGCCACGCGCGACATCCTCGAAGGTTTCACCACGACCAGCCACATAGTCATAGTTCACGCCAGCGAATGAAACGCGGTAACCGTCTCCTTCAGCCACACCTGCAGTCGTTGAGAAGGTGAAGGTCGATGCGCGTGCTGCGATCGTTTCGCCTGTGAAGCCAGCACCAGCCGTTGTCGCAGCTCCGCCATTTACGGAGTACTGAGAGGTTCCATCAGATGTGCTCAGGTTCACCTCAACGTCATCGAACTTGCTTGTCGAAGCGATTGTGATTGTGTCTGTTGCTACGGTTGCAGTGATATCTTCAATGCCCGCTGCGTTAAGTGCCGCAGTCAGCCCGGTCGCCACCGAAGCAGCTGTGTTACCGGCCGCGTCAGATGTGAACGTCACGGTCTGACCAGCAACCTGAAGGTTATAGGTGTTGGATGCACCGGCAGTGATGTTCGACAATTGGATCGTCTGGGTATTTGCGGCGCTCGAGAACTGAGCACCTGTTGTGACGCCGGCGAGAACGTTCGCACCGTCTGCAGCCGTCACATTGCCAGCCAAGGAAGCGCCGGTTCCGAAGACACCGGCATCAAAGCTCAGGTCTTGACGTGCGACTGTGATGTCGGAAGCCGTTACAGTCCCATCGGAGGCGCGGTCAAGCGACGACAGAATGTTCACGTCTTCGGTACCCTGAAGGAGGTTCAGGCCGTTAAATTGAGCGGCACCGACAACAGAATTGATCTGATCCGAGAGGGCGTTGATGTCGTCTTGGATGGCAGTCCGGTCGACGTTCTCCTCTTGGGCCGCAACGATCTTTTCTTTCATCTGTGTGAGAAGATCAGTCACAGTTTCCGATGCCTGCCGGGCAACGGTAACCGTTGATTGGCCGAGATTGAGGCTGTCGTTGATTGCCTTGAAGCTCATCGCGTCGGATTCCATCACCTTTGAGATGGCCCACACCGCCGCGTTGTCGCGGGAGCTGCTGATCGCCTTGCCGGTGAAAATCATCCGCTGGGTATCTTCGAGGCTGGAGTTGATTGTGCGGAGGTTTTGCAGCGCAACCATTGCGCTGGTGTTCGTGAGAATACTTGCCATTTGGCTTTCTCCAATGCTTTGGCGATTATTCGCCGTGGTTTCGGAAACGTCCTTTGGACGAGCCAGCCATTCTGACAGTGCGGACGGTTGAAGCCGATCGCGCGCCACCTCTTCCGGGTGCTCGAGCAGTTGATCTTTGAACCCTTAAGATTTTCTGAAGCCGAGTATGTCTTGAGGGGTAGGAAAGATTTGAATTTTAATAATATTTTCTACAGTTTCTGAGTAAACGATGAAGGTGCGCGAGACAGTGAACGTCTCTCACCGCTTTTCGAGTATGTGTTTTGCAGTTCCGCGCCGGATGGTTGGTGAATTAGTTGAATTGCGGCCTGAAGGCCACGACGAGCGGCGTCCAGCAAGGCTTCATTATGGTCGGCTTTCTTCGCAAGATCGCGGTAGTGGATTTCGCTTACTTCCGGCTTAGCTTTGGCCAATCGCTGTGCCAACTCGGACTTTCGTTGCACCAAAGTCTCCAATTCAGACAGCCTGCCGGAGAGCAGCAACTCTTGCTCCTCTCGCAGGACGTCTTGCAACTCCGAAATTAGGCTCATCAAGCTTCCTCCGATGTCAGGAGCGAACGGTAAATGGACTCGGAAAGCCCTATGCCGCCCCTTTGCACGATCGCGTAGGCGTACTCTTGCGTAAGAAAACTTGAAAAGTGATCTTCGCCCTCGCCGCCCCCGAAGGCATCTCTTGGCTTCCCGACCCCGGATGCCTTTAGCATTTCGGAAAGAAATTGGGCTTCAAGGCTTTCGGCAAGAGAGCGCAGTGAACTCCTTTGCGTACTTTGCGTCTTCAAGCCGGCTGTTGCTGTAACTTGCATTGTTCGATCCTTCTGAATCGCGATAATTTTCATCGTTATCCATGACACAGGTAAAGGACTGGTAAGCTTCGGAATGTATCGGTCGCCAAAAGGGCAGGATGTCCGGAGAAAAGCGATGCAGCCGATACTTCAAATTCTCACGTCGGGACAATCCGACGGCGGGAGAAACAAACTTCAAGATGCTGGACGGGAGGATGTGAACAAAGAGACATCAGCGTTCTTCGAATTCCTTAGTGATTTCGACGGCGAACTCGAAGCTCTGGTGTCAGTTTCAACTGGTACAGTACCGGTTGAGACCCGAAGTCTCTCAAAGGAGTCTGACTTTCCGTTCGTTGCGCGTCAGAGCGAAAGAGAATTATTGGGGAGAAACAACCCAACCCCAAACGCTCCTGGCGTATTGCAGCTTAGCCCGCCCGAACAATTTTCTGCGGATTTCGTCGATTTGGATGCGGCTGTCGACCCCGAAGCTCCGCCAGTTTCAACGCTCATCGACAGCAACCCGAAAGACATCGAAGTCTCAAAGATTGATCTCAATGATACGCCCCTGCCGGATACCCTTGTGGACCCATCTGATGCCGAGCCTAGCCTCGGATCCAAGCCAGTTTCTGAGAATTCAGCTCTTGATGAACAGCCAATATTTGTGCCGCAATCTGAGCTTGTTCGTGCTCCTGAATTTCGGGATACGGTCAAAGTAGAGAACGAAAGTGAGGCACTCGAAGTCGTTGAGCCGCCAATCGAGATTCGTGACCCTGTCGAGCTTCCCGCTGACGAAAGTGCGGGTGTCGTTGCGCCGGAAAACAAGACGACCTTCACTGAGAAGGGACGAACCGACACTCTCAAAGAAGTCGCAGTTGTTCCCACAGACTTAGCGGTGCAAGTGACCAACCGTAAGAGCCTGACCGAAAAGTAGTTGAGCGATACCAGCAAGTTGTGATTCTCTGTTTCTTGAAAACACAGAACGGAGGATCGACTGTGCCTTGGACTGATACCGCCCGCAAAACGTATAAACGCAAAACAGATCGTTAT
>JAJDZT010000065.1 GCA_022824525.1 Silicimonas sp.
GTGTCGGAGGTTGGCGAAAGACTGGGAACGTACCGTGGAAAGCTCAGCGGCCTGGGCGCTCGTCGCCAGCATCCGCCTCGTAACGCGCAGATTAGCAAGACATTGCCAGAAAACGTAAAACTTTTCGGTCAGGCTCTAAGACGGACCGGCACCGGACCCTCGCAGATTGCCGAAGCGGGCGGAACCAGCCGAACGACGGTTCATAAACTCAAAAATGGAGAGAGTATTAGGCGCTCGACGCTTATTGCTTTTCTGAAGCGCTTACATGGTCACGACGAGTTCGCTTCGGCTAGGACAATTCTGCGTGGCGAACTTTCAAGGCTAGGTGTCGTCGTAGAAGATGATGACAGGATCAAAGTGCTAGCTCAACTCCGTGAGATTTCAAAATTCCTAAATGAGTTCGCTGAGAAAGGATACGACGCGCCGTCTTTAAATGGCCTAACAACCTCAGAGTACGAGAAGTTTCCAAGCAGCGTAGAAGCGCTAATGCGAGCTTCGACGCGTGCGGTTTACGTACAAATCAGAAAGGATGATGAGGAGACAATCTTTTGATTTCTCCAAAGATATGTTGGCAGCGCCCGACCCTGGGTGGGCGCATGCTCCCTCACCCGAGCGCGCATCACCGCCCCTCTGCAAACCGACCGCACGGCGCGGGCCGTCCAAACTGCGCCCTCCCGGGGGGGAGGGTCGGGCGCGGCCCGGCAAGCCGGGCCATCCCGGATCGAATGAAGCGCTACGTTTGAAACACCCGTAGGGCGGGGTTCACCCTGCCATGACTGCAGGCACCCACATCCCCACCGCAAACACCGTATGCGCCACCAGCCCCATCGCCCGCACCTTCCAAGGTGACGGCGTACGAGAAGCCGCCCAGCCCAGCCCCATCCCCGGCTGCAACAGGAACCACCCGGCCCCGATGGTCAGAAGCGAGAACGCCCAGAGCGGCAGGAAGGCAGGGGATTCCACCCAGCCCGGCCCCGCGAGCAGAACGAACACCACGCCGTACAAAACACCAACCCCGTAATGCAGCGCCCAGCCGAGGCCCAACTCTCCGGCCACAGGCTCCGCCGCGCCAATGTCGTCGTGAAACACGCGCCCGCGAAACACATGCCCCAGCCACCGCCCCGGCATCGCCCAGTTGGGCTTCGGCTGACCCATGAGCCCAAGCACCCACGCCCAGATATCCATCGCCAATGTTCCAGCGATCCCCATGATTATTCCGGTGGCAATCATGACGCCTCCCCCGAATTCCCTTGCCAGCCCCTCCAATAGCTGTCAGACGCCGGCTCGCAAACGTTATTCTCTATCGACCCACTGTTCTCCCTAATCCGGCTTTCAGTCTATCGATCCAGACCGACCAAGCCGGGCTGCCGCATCCTGCGGGCAGCATATCAATCAGGAGACTTCACATGGCCAACGGCACAGTGAAATGGTTCAACACTCAAAAAGGCTTCGGCTTCATCGCGCCGGAAGAGGGCGGCAAGGACGTTTTCGTCCATATCTCGGCTGTCGAGCGCTCGGGCCTCACCGGCCTCGCTGACGACCAGAAGGTCACGTATGACGTGCAGGCCGGTCGTGACGGTCGCGAAAGCGCGGAAAATCTCGCGCTGGTCTAAGCGCACGCATATCCCGACGAAGGCGTGCGAGCGATCGCGCGCCTTTTTTGTTCCTACCCAAGACTTCAGATGGCGGCCCAGTCGGTGAACCGGAAGGCCTGCGGCATGCGTGGCCCGGGGCTCGGCAGCTCGACCGGCGGCGGTGGGGGTGTGCGTTTCATTGGTCCGTCTCCTCTTTTCAATGAAGACGGAGTGACACCCGGTTGTTTCAACCGGATGTCGCCCCCTGTTTCAGTTGTTGCAGCTACCATCACACCGCGCGCAACCACCAGCGCTTCCACTTCAACCAAACATCTCGCATCGGGTTCTCCCTCTTGCATGGTGAATATGGGCGATCGCGCTTCGGGATATCAGGGGGAAAGATCGGCCGTCTGCGTCACCTCCGTTTCCGGCACCGACGCGATACCGACGTGGGCACCGACGTGAAACCGACCTTCGGAGTCCCTTGCTTCGAGTCCCAATAATGCTTAAATTGGCCCTGCTACCATCTACCTCGACCCTGTCTCCCTAACCGGCCTCAGACTCGACCTAGACGCTCTGGCCGCCCCGTTGCTATTCCGCGAACGGATTGATTCTATTGGGAGAAACCCACATGCCGAACGGCACAGTCAAATGGTTTAACACCACCAAAGGTTATGGCTTCATCGCGCCTGAAGGCGGCGGCAAGGATGTGTTCGTTCACATCAGCGCCGTCGAGCGTTCCGGCCTCACCGGCCTCGCCGACGACCAAAAGGTCAGCTACGAGTTGCAAGCCGGCCGCGACGGTCGCGAGAGCGCTGAGAACCTGACCTTGCTTTGAATCAGCAGCCTTGCGCCCGTGCGTCGGGCGCAAGGCACATCAGTGACACAAACGTCCCGTCCGTTCACACCCCCGTCACATCGCTCGTTCTCGGAGGCAATGCGCCCCACGTCTTCCCCATGGAAGGAGAAGACTCATGGATACGCAAAGGAAATAGACGGCACAAGAGAAGCAATGGACCTTTGATGATTGGGCAATGATCTGAGATTGCGTCCCGGTCCGCCCCGTCGCATGAAGGGTCATGGCCGAACCGCAACCTCCATTGTCCGTCAGTCGCAGCGCCCAACCAATGCGCGCGATTGCCTGGATGGTCGCCACTGGCATTCTTTTTGTCGCGGTAACCGCCACTGTAAAGCACGGGGCCCAGGATTTACCGGCCGCGGAGAGCGCCTTTCTCAGATATGTTCTCGGCATTGGATTTCTGATCCCGATGCTGAAGCCGCTCAAGAAAGCGAACCTTACCACACGACAGAAAAAGCTGTTCTGGATCAGGGGGTTTGCGCACAGCCTCGCCATCATTCTCTGGTTCCATGCGATGACCCGCATCACGATCGCCGAGGTCACGGCGATGAACTACATGACCCCCATCTACATCACTATTGGTGCGGCGCTTTTCCTTGGTGAACGCCTTGCGAGCCGGCGGATTCTGGCAATTGCTGCCGGGTTTCTTGGTGCATTGATCATTTTACGCCCGGGATTTCGGGAATTGACGGATGGGCACTTCGCCATGATCGGTGCGGCCATGTTGTTTGCTGTCAGCTACCTCACCGCCAAGCGGATGGCCGATGAGGTGGCAGCCGTCGTCGTTGTTGCGATGCTGTCGATAACGGTCACCATATGCCTTTTGCCCTTCGCCATCGCCGTCTGGCAGACGCCGACAATGATGCAGGTCTTCTGGATGTTCGTTGTCGCGGCACTGGCAACGGCAGGACACTATACAATGACGCTCGCTTTCTCCGACGCGCCCGTGTCGGTGACCCAGCCAGTGGTCTTTCTTCAGCTTGTGTGGTCCGTTCTCACGGGTGCAATCTTCTTCGCAGAACCTGCAGATGGGTGGGTTGTTCTCGGCGGTGCCGTGATCGTTGCCGCGACAACTTTTATCGCGATCCGGGAAGCCATGCTCCGTCATCAAAACAAGGAAACACGCGCATGATCGATCTGTACACCTGGACAACACCCAATGGCCGCAAGGTTTCCATCGCGCTTGAGGAGATGGGCCTCAATTACGAAGCGCACGCAATTGACATTGGCAAGGACGATCAATTTGCGCCGGCGTTTCTGGAAATCTCTCCCAACAACAAGATACCCGCCATTCGGGAGAGAGAGACGGGTTTCCATCTGATGGAATCTGGCGCGATTTTGCTCTGGCTCGCCGAGAAAACCGGGCAGTTCCTGCCGGAAGGATCGCGATGGCAAGCAATGGAATGGCTCATGTGGCAAATGGCTGGTTTTGGACCCATGCTTGGTCAGGCGCACCACTTTCTGCGGTTCAAGGCGGGCACGTCGGAGTACGCCGAGCAAAGGTACGGGGCCGAAGCCAAACGTCTGTACGGTGTTCTGAACACGCAATTGGAGGGCCGTGATTTCATGCTCGGCGACTATTCGATTGTCGATATGGCAACCTGGCCTTGGGCCAGCCGCTTCGAATGGCAACAGATTGACTTGGCAGAGTTCCCGAACGTTCGCGACTGGTACCTGCGCATCGCGGATCGGCCAGCCGTCCAGCGAGGCTATGATGTACCGAAGGTGACAACGCCGATTCCAATGCCTTGACGCCCGCCATTCGGTAGATTTTTGCCCTGATTTTGCCGCGTTTCTACGAAAGTGTCGCGAAGAAACACTTTGAACGTAGGGATTGTCGCCATGAGCAGCTCTATGGGCGATACAGGCCACACCGCCTCATACAGCGCAAGCGCTGAGGATCACATGGACCGGCCCCGCGGGGGCGTGCATCCGCATGTCGACCTCTTGCCAAACTGGAAGTTCGAGATTGCAGCACGGTCCGGTTGGATTGTCGCCCTTGTCTTTGGCGCGCTCAGTGTGTTGTTCGTTCGGATTTTCCAATTTCACTATTCCGGCGAAGCAATGATCAGCGACAACCCGATGCTGACAACGGCCGTAGAAGCTGGAGCGGCGGTCGTGCTCAGCTTTCTTGCCTTCCTTCTGGTGCCTTACCGGGGAGCAAAATACGTTCTTCTTCTTATCGTCGGAGTGGGTCTTTCGGTGACTGCGATGCACAATACAGTGCACACCACGCCATGGGCTTATTCGCTGATGTTCTCGCCCGAATGGACGGCAGAGGTCATCGAGACAACAAAGCCTAAGTCGCTTCTCGTTCTCGGTGACGTGATCGAGCTTGGACCGGAAAAGAAAAAGGCGATGCCGACCGTCTTGCGCCTGAACTGATCACTTCAGGCGTTTGACGACTTCATTCGTCAGCGCTTCAATCTCTTCGGCCCAAAGACCTTGACCGCGTTCCTGAACGCCTTTTCCCACGCCCATCGTTTCCGGAAACGCCACGCGATGTCCGATCGTGGTCTTGGCGCGCTTCACACCAAGGGCCTTCAGACTCTTGTCGACGTCTTCGGCCACCCGCGTGCCCGACTTTGCCCGGTTGAGCACAACCATGACATCCGCGCCCTCACGCTGGGCCATATCAAGCACACCTTCGGTCGCCCAAACGTCAACCTGACTTGCCGATACAGGGACAATGACCAGATCACTCTCCCGGATGGCAGGCTTCAGATCACTGTCGATCTTGGGCGGCGTATCGACAAAGACGTAATCGGCTTCGCCGCGCAGTTTGTCGCATTCGTAGCTCACACCCCACGCGCTTGCCGTGGAAAACCCCATTCCAGGATCACCCGCTTCTCGGCGGGTCATGAACCAACGCCCAAGAGACCCCTGCGGATCGGTATCAAGAAGGGATACGGTCTTTCCCAAACGCGAAAGCGCAACAGCGAGATTGGCCGCAATCGTCGTTTTTCCCGCGCCACCCTTCTGCTGAGCGACTGTAATGATCTTGCCTGACATGGTGACCTCCGCCCCAAATGCTGCGTTGCAGCGTAGATCACGTCAGGTTGCGATGCAATGCGACACTCAAGCCCCTGCCCAATCTATATCGTCAGCCTTTTCAATTCGGATCGTGCCGTCAGGAAGCGGGACGAGAAGTTCCCGCGCCTCTTCTTCGGAACCGGACAGCCATAGGGGAATGTCCTCAGGCTTCAGAAGCACGCCCATTCGATGATGGATCTCTTTCACTTCGGCGTTTGGTTCGCATGTGACCGTCGCGACCTGTTTGACAGAAACACCACCCGGTGCCTCCCACACGTCCGTTATGGCCGCGAAGAACAGGAGGGATCCATCAAGAGCCGTCAGCCGCCATGGTTGTTTGCGACGCGTCCTGCCGGTCCACTCGTACCAACCATCCGCGACCACGACAGCTCGACCAACGCCGTCAAAGGCGCTCTTGTCGAAAACCGTTTCGGAACGGGCGTTGATGATGGTTTCCATAACGGGGCGGCCGCGCGCATTCACACGACCAACCGGGATCATACCCCAGCGCATTCCGGCAAGGCTGCCATTCTGAAAGGTAAGAACCTCCTGGCCCGGTGCGATGTTGAACCTCGGCCCCGGTTCTTCTGGCGATTGCGTTGCGCCCAATAGTTCTGCGACCGTGGAGACAGGCGCGGTCAGGAACATACGGCCAGGCACGTTTCACGACCTTTCCGCGATCTTGAGTTCCAAAACCAACCGGAAGGCCAGACGCGCAGAAGCCTCTCCGAACGAGGCACGCGTCGTAGCACCGCCATTCATGCCGGAACTGCAGCTGTTACCTCGACCTCTACCTTGAATTCGGGGCGCGTGAAGCCAGACACGATAACCAGTGTCGACGCCGGCAAACGATCAACTTCTGCCAGCCACCTATCGCGCGCCGCCATGTAGCCGCCCATGTGACTTCGGTCGGTCACAAAGGCGTTCAGCCGAAGAACATCCTTCGCCGTCGCGCCCGCGGACGCAAGGATAGCAGTAAGGTTCGCAAATACGATGTCAGCTTGTACCTCCGCGCTTTCCGGAACGGTGCCGTCTTCCGCCAAGCCCAGTTGGCCGGACGTCAGAATGAGGCGATATCCGTCTGGGACCACGACACCATGCGCATAGCGCGCAAATGGAGGTGCAATGTCATCTGGGGTCAGGGCTTCTACCGGCATGAGTTCTCCTTGCTTGGTTCAAGGTTGCCGCACCGACGACGGCTGGCAAGCTAAAAGACTCTGATGAATTTTCGTGCGAATCGATTGGAACTGTCACATTCTTAGGCAAATCGGTAAGGCGTGATCGGCGCGACCACTCTCGAAATGGTCACGGGCGAAAAGAAAGCCATATTCCGGGCAAGAAACCAACAGGAGGTGTGGGGGATGTCTCACAAAATGAAATTTACCGTTGCTGCCGCAGCGACGTTCTTTGCCGGTGCTGCAAATGCAGACGGTCACCTGACTGAAGTCAAATTCGGCACCAACTGGGTCGCACAGGCCGAGCACGGCGGCTTCTACCAGTCCGTTGCGGACGGCACCTATGAAGAGTGTGGTCTCTCGGTCGAAATCTTGCCGGGTGGCCCGCAGGTCAACAACCGTGCACTGATGCTGGCCGGTCGTATCGACTTCCACATGGGCGGTGACCTGCTTCAAGCCTTTTCGGCAGTGAAAGAAGGCGTGCCGGTCGTTTCCGTGGCCGCAATCTTTCAGAAACATCCACAAGTCATCGTCGCGCACCCTGGCGAAGCAGAAAGCTGGGAAGACCTGAAAGACCTGACGCTGCTCATCGGTGATAACGGCTTCCAAAGCTACTACCAGTGGATGATCGCGGCGCACGGGTTCACGGCCGAACAGCGCGAACCCTACACTTTCAACCCAGCGCCATTCCTTGCCGACAAGAAGAAGGGCATGCAGGGTTACCTGTCGTCGGAACCGTTCCTCGTCGAAAAGGAAGGTGGCTTCACTCCGAACGTTTTCCTGATCGCGGACGCCGGATATTCAACCTATGCCACCACGATCGAGACGATGCAGGGCACGATCGATGAACGCCCCGAAGTCGTGAAGTGCTTCGTCGAGGGCTCGATCAAGGGCTGGTACAACTATCTCTACGGCGACAACGCGGCGGCCAACGCGCTGATCCAGGAAGCCAACCCAGAGATGTCGTCTGACAAGATCGCCTATGCAATCGAAAAGATGCTGGAAAACGGCATTGTCGATTCCGGGGACGCTGAAACGATGGGTATTGGCGTTATCACCGATGAAAAGGTGACAGACTTCTACAAGAAGATGGTCGATGCCGGTGTCATCGAAGATACGATCGACCCAACCACGGCTTACAACACGACCTGGGTGGGTCAGGGCCTTGGCATGGACCTGAAGAACTAAGGCGCTTAAGCCCGCTACGCGTCTGGCCCGGCGGACCTCCTCCCCCGCCGGGCCAAATTTCGGAGACTGCCATGACGCCCATCCGCGAGCGCCCGCCGCTTCTCACGATGAGCCATATCGAGAAGACCTTCGCCGGCGAAGTCGTCGCGTTGAAGGACATGAATCTGACTGTGAACGACGGTGACTTCATGTCACTTCTTGGCCCGTCGGGCTGCGGCAAGTCGACTGCACTCCGGCTGATCTCCGGTCTCATGCATCCAACGCGCGGTAAGATTGAATGGGCCGGGGGCCAAGGGAGTGACGATCTTGGCGTTGTGTTCCAAGAGCCGACCCTGATGCCTTGGGCCACTGTTGCACAAAACGTCTGGCTGCCCTTCCGGCTGCGCGGCACGCCCTATAGCGCGGTCAAAGATGAAATCCTTGAAGCGTTGAAGCTTGTCGGACTTGAAAAGTTTCAGACGTCTTATCCGCGCGAGTTATCCGGTGGAATGAAGATGCGGGTTTCGATCGCAAGAGCGATGGTCACCAAGCCACGTCTCATCCTTATGGACGAGCCTTTTGCCGCCTTGGATGAAATCACACGCTTCAAGCTGAACAATGACCTCTTGGAACTCAAGGCTGCCATTGGGTGCACGGTGATCTTCGTGACGCACTCCGTTTTCGAGAGCGTCTTCCTGTCTGACCGTATCGTCGTGATGGCTGCGCGCCCGGGCCGCGTCATCCATGAACTGGAAGTGGATACACCCTATCCGCGATCCGAAGATTTCCGGACGTCCTCCGAATATGCCGCCCACACCCGCGCGGCGTCGGAGGCCTTGGGCGAAGCAATCGAGTTGGCGGCATGACCATCGCAGAGAACGCACCCGCACCGGCCATCGTCGATCAGGAAGAAGCCACCCGCGCCCGGCGGGCACGCATCAACCGGATTGCCAAATGGACGTTGCCGAGCCTTGTCATGGTACTGTCGATCCTGGCCTGGCACCTTTACGTCACGATCAACGAGATCCCGCATTACATCCTGCCCGGGCCCGTTCTGGTTGCGCAAAGCATTGTAAATGATTGGGAATTGCTCTGGCCAGCCATGCTGACGACCACGCGGCTCACGGTATTCGCCTTGATACTCGCGATTTTGGGAGGCGTTGCTCTTGCCGTTGCGTTCACCCAGTCGAAATGGGCGGAGATGAGCTTCTTCCCCTACGCGGTAATCCTGCAGGTTACCCCGGTGATCGCCATCGCGCCTCTTTTGCAGATTTACATGGACAGTGCCTTCGCAGCGGCGCTTGCCTGCGCCTGGATCGTGGCGTTTTTCCCGATCCTCTCGAATACGACGATTGGCCTGAAGAGTGCTGACCACAATCTTGAAGACCTGTTTACCATCTATGGCGCAACGCGCTGGCAGCGCCTACGCTTGCTGGCGGCCCCTTCTGCCTTGCCCTTTTTCCTTGGTGGTCTGAAGATCGCGGGTGGTTTGGCGCTCATTGGTGCGGTCGTGGCCGAATTTGTCATTGGCCGTTCGGGCACAGGACTGGGCCTTGCCTCGACCCTTCTCGAAGCCTCGTATCGCTTCAACTTCGGGCGGCTCTATGCCGCACTGATCCTGATCTCGGCCATGGGCGTGGTGATCTTTGCCATAACGTCACTCATCAGCCATCTCATGCTGCGAAAGTGGCACGAAAGCGCCCTGAAGCGGGAATGATGTCAGGGTTCATGAGCATCCCCGAGGGCCATTTCACCCTCAAGAATGCCACGGTCCCTGCCTGCTGGTTGGACACAGATTACTATGAAGGCGTGGACCTCATGCCCTTCGATATCTCGATCCAGAACGGCAGGATAACCGAGGACGAGGGCACGCCCGTTGACCTGAAACGCGCCATGGTGCTGCCCTGCTTCACCGATATGCACACCCATATCGACAAGGGTCATATCTGGCCGCGGGCTGCCAATCCGGACGGCACGTTCATGGGCGCGCTCAGCACCGTCGCCGCAGACCGTTCTGCCAACTGGAGCGCCGAGGATGTCGCCACCCGCATGGAGTTCTCGCTTCAATGCGCTTACGCCCACGGCACCAGCGCGCTTCGGACGCATATCGACAGCCTGAAGCCGCAGGATGAAATCTCGTGGCCCGTGTTTGCCGAGAAACGTCAGGAATGGGCGAACCGGATCAAGCTGGAAGCTTCCAGCCTCATTGGCTGCGACAGCCATGAGAGCATCAAGACCGACTATGCCTCCACCGCTGATCTGGTCGCGGAATGCGGCGGCATCCTCGGGATGGTGACCTATCCGGTTCCCGACCTGAAACAACGGCTCGGCGAGTTCTTCGATCTTGCGGATACGCGCGAGCGGGAGGTCGACTTCCACTCGGATGAGACAATGGACCCGAGCAGCGAAACGCTGAGGTTGATTGCCGAAATGGTGCTCGAGACCGGATGGGAGCGCCCCGTTACGGTCGGCCATTGCTGTTCGCTGTCCACACAGGACGAGGCCCGCGCGCTCGATACGCTCGACCTTGTCGCCAAGGCGGGCCTCAACATCGTCAGCCTGCCGATGTGCAACCTCTATCTTCAGGACCGGCAGGCAGGTCGCACGCCGCGCAATCGCGGCATCACGCTGGTGCACGAGATGAAGGCGCGAGGCATCAATGTAAGCTTCGCCTCCGACAACACCCGCGACCCATTCTATGCCTATGGCGATCTCGACATGATCGAAGTTCTGCGTCAGGCGACCCGCATCGGCCATCTCGACCATTCCGACACCGACTGGTTCCGGACGGTCACCTACAACCCTTCCGTTGCCATGGGGATATTGCCACAAAGCTATTTCCCGGGCGCGCCAGCCGATCTTATCATCTGCAACGCCCGCAACTGGACCGAACTTTTCGCCCGCCCGCAATCCGATCGCATCGTTCTGAGAAATGGCAAAGCCATCGACACGACGCTGCCGAACTATTCCACGCTGGACCACCTGATGGAGACCGCATGACTGCCGACATCGAAGGCGCAAAGGTTGCGCTTGCACACCTGGATATCGAAGAAAAGGATGTGGCGATCAAAGCCGCCAGTCGGGACTTCTTCTGGTATTCGCCAGTTCTCAAGGCACGTCTTGATCACGTGGTTGCCGACTTTGTTGTCCGCCCGAAAAACGAAGATGAGATCATCGAAGTTCTGAAGGTTTGCTATGCCCATAATGTGCCCGTCACCACGCGTGGCGCGGGCACCGGCAACTACGGTCAGGCCATGCCGCTTGAGGGCGGCTGCGTGATGCACCTGCGCTTCATGGACAAGGTCAAGGAAATCCACCCGGGTCGGGTGATCACTGAGCCGGGCGTTCTCCTGAAAGACCTCGACGCCGCCTGCAAGGAACATTCCGGGCAGGAGATCCGGATGTTTTCTTCCACGTGGGCCACGGCAACGATTGGCGGCTTTATCGCGGGCGGTTCTGGTGGCGTCGGATCCTGCACGTGGGGAAGCTTGCGCGACCTCGGCAACATCATCCGACTTCGCGTGGTCACAATGGAAGAAGAGCCGCGCATTCTGGAATTCCGGGGAGAGGAACTGGCACGCGTCTCTCACGCCTACGGGACGAACGGGATCATCACCGAGATCGAGATGCCCTTGGCCCCCGCCTACGACTGGGTCGAGATGTTCGTGGCCACGGACGACTTCATGGATGCGGTGCGCTTTGCCGAAGACCTTGCCAATCAGGATGGCATCCTGATCAAGCTCGGCACCGTCTTCGAAGCGCCCATCGCCAAGGATTACTTCCAGCGGGTGGCGCCCTATGTGGAAAAAGGTACAAACCTTGTCGGCTTGATGGTCGCGCCTCATTCCATGGACGGGTTTTTGACATTCCTCGGGCGGCGGCCCGAAGCCAAGCTGATCTATCGAAGCGATGACTACGACTGGGAAAGAGGCCCGGGCCCAGTGTTCGAATACGGCTGGAACCACACGACGTTGCGGGCCCTCAAGGTCGATCCGTCGATCACCTATTTGCAGGTGCGCTATGGCTATCCGCAGCATCGGGAACTGATCGAAAAGATGCGGAACGCGTTGTCGCCGGAAGTGCTTCAGCATTTGGAGGTTCTGCGGGAAGGCGGAAAGGTCATGTTCGCCGGCCTGTCGCTCGTGAAGTTCACGACCGAAGAACGGCTGGATGAGATCGTGAAGATGCACGAAGACGCCGGTGCCATGATCTTCAACCCGCACCGCTACACTCTGGAAGAGGGCGGACGTCAGACGGTCGACGACCGCCAGTTGCGATTCAAACAGGAAGCCGATCCCAAGGGACTTTTGAACCCCGGCAAGATGATCGCCTGGGATGATCCGGATTGGGGCTACGAGAAAATGTACGCTTATCCCAAGTTGCAGGCAGCCGAGTAACTCGAACAATGAAAGCCCTCGTCCTTTTCGCCCATCCTTGTGAGGAAAGTTTCGGTGCAGCCCTTCACAACCAGATCGTGACAACCCTGAACGATCGCGGGTGGGATGTGGACGACTGCGATCTGAATGCGGAGGGGTTTCAGCCCGTTTTGACGGCCGAGGAACGGCGGGCCTATCATGACGAGCCGGAAAATTGCGGACCTGTCCAACCCTATGTCGACAGGTTGCAGACTGCAGAAGCGCTGATCTTCTCCTTTCCGGTCTGGAATTTTGGCTATCCGGCGATCCTCAAGGGTTTTCTGGATCGGGTGTTTCTGCCCGGCGTGTCTTTCAAACTCGTGGACGGCAAAGTGAAGCCGAACCTTACTCATATCCGCAAACTCGCCGCCGTCACCACTTATGGCGGAACCAGATGGCGCGCTTTTGGTGCGGGCGATCCACCTCGCAAGCATTTCACGCGCGCCGTTTGGCATGTGACCCGCCCGGACAAGATGCGGTACCTTGCGCTCTACGACATGAACCGGGCCACGCAGGAGCAACGCTCCGCTTTCCTTGGCAAAGTCGAGCAGGAAATGAGGACGCTCTGATGCGAGCGCTGGTTGTTTACTGTCATCCGCGAAAGGGCAGTTTCACATCCGCCGTTCGAGACATAGTTGTCGCAAAGCTCGACGCATTTGGTGCTGAGGTTCGAGTTTCGGATCTGTATGCCCGCGAGTTCCTACCGGTCCTGACGGACAGCGAGCTTGAGCTTTATGAAGACCCGGACCGCAATACAGACGCCGTGGTGACCGATGTGGAAGACCTGAAGTGGTGCGACACGCTCATTTTTGTCTATCCGACGTGGTGGTACGGTCTTCCGGCGATCCTGAAAGGTTGGCTTGATCGGGTCTTCGTGCCGGAAGTCGCGTTCCTCATGCCCTCGCCCGAACGAAGGACCATAGCTCGCGGTCTTTCGCACATCACCAGGCTTGGCGTTTTCACGACATGCGGAGCCTCGCGCTGGCTCACTTTCATCGTGGGCGCTCCGGGCAAGAGAACACTGTTTCGCGGCGTGGGATTCTTGTGTGCGCCACGCTGCAAAAAAGCATTCGCCGCACATTACTTGATGGACAGTTCGACACCAACTTCACGCAAAGCCCATCTTGACCGAGTGGCCAAGACCATGGATCGTTTCCTCTCATGACAGATACACAAATCCCCGTACTCGATTGGTCACGCTTTACTTCTGGAACAGACCGGGAGGGCTTCGTGGCCGACCTTTCCAAAGCCTGCCGCGACACCGGCTTCTTTCTGGTAACCGGGCACGGCATCCCGCAAAGTCTGATCGACAAGACTCTGTCCAAGGCGGACGAGTTCTTCGCGCTGCCCACGGACGAAAAGTCAAAGCTCGATATCCGTACCGTTGGCAATAATCGCGGATGGTCTGGGCCCGGCACGGAAAACCTCGATGACAGCAAGCCGGATCAGGTGGACCGCAAGGAGGCGTTCAACACCGGTCTTGAATTCGAGCCTGATGATCCTCGTCTGACCACTCAGCCGTTTCGCGGCATGAATGCATGGCCCGATGTGCCGGGGTTTCGCGAAACGGTCATGACCTACTTTGATGCGGTACATAATCTTGGGGTGGAGCTTCATCGCGCCATCGCTCTCGATCTTGGACTGCCGGAACATTACTTTGCGCCGTTTCTCAATGAGCCTCTCGCAACATTGCGGATGCTACGCTACCCGGGTGGTGACGGTGTCGAGGGCATCGGTGCAGGCGAACACACGGACTATGGATCGATCACGGTTCTCTACAGTGACGGCGAGCCCGGATTGCAGGTTAGGCCGCGCGGCAAGGACTGGATCGACGTTCCCTTGGTGCCGGGCGCCTTCATCATCAATATCGCGGATTGTCTGATGCGGTGGACCAACGACATCTACGTTTCGACCCCGCACCGCGTCAAAATCCCGAAACAGGCGCGCAGATCGATCGCGTTCTTCCTCGATCCCAACCCCGATGCCTTAATTGAAGCACTTCCGGGCACCGGCGCAGCGAAGTACCCACCGGTGACCGGTGCCGAGTATCTGAAAATGCGACTCGATGCGACATACGCAGAAAAGATCACGGCATGACGCGGCGCTTTGATTGGGCCGATTACAAAACCACGGAATTCGAGGACATCGATCCGGAGCGCGTCATCGCAATTCTGCCCACGGCTGCGATTGAACAACATGGGCCGCATCTGCCGGTCGGTGTCGACACCATGATTGCCGAAGGCATGCTCGCCGAACTGCGCGCGACCTGCCCTGACGATCTCGATATCCGAATTTTGCCGATCCAGGCGGTAGGAAAGTCGAACGAACACCTCCATGCCAAGGGGACATTGACGCTTAGCGCGGAAAATGCGCTTCGCATCTGGAAGGAAATTGGGCTTTCCGTCGCGCGCGCCGGTGTCCGCAAGATCGTGATCGTCAATAGCCATGGCGGAAACCTTGACCTGATCTCCATTCTGACCCGGGAGCTTCGCGTCGACGCAGGGATGTTGGCTGTCAAATGCCAGTGGGGGAATTTTCACACCCCTGAAGGACTGTTTTCCGACCGTGAGACGGCGTTCGGAATTCATGGAGGCGATCGCGAGACGTCTCTCATGCTCCACTTCCACCCGGAACTCGTGGACATGGAAAAGGCAGAAAATTTCGTTTCGACAGCCGAATCAGCAACGATCTCTCCAATCGGTCCAATCTCCTACGGCTGGGTTTCATCGGACCTAAACCCGAGCGGAACTGTCGGAGAATCCCACCTTGCGACGGCAGAAAAGGGAAAAATATCGGCAAAGTCCCAAGTTTTGGGCTTTGTTGAGCTGCTTCGAAAGGTGCGCGACATCCCTTTGAGCGAGTTTGCGCCAACAAAATCAGCGTTCTGAGGTCAAATACAACAGTTTGTTGACAAGATGGGTCCGAGTAGGTCCTAATCGCGTCACTGGAGAGATCCGGAGGAGCGAGTACAACCTCGCGGGGATAAAAAAATGGCGCTTGGGGCAGTTTTCGTTAGCCTACCTGTGGCTTTCGCATTTTCTTTGTACGGTTGCATGCTGCGCGGCATGACTGCCACTGAAGGCGTGATGCTTTACGCCGTCATGGGCGCCGCCGTCGTGTTGTCTCTGACGCTCGTCAATGCGGCCCGCCTGAACGATCTGCGATAACCCCTTCCTCCTTAGCGTTTCACCCACGGCTAATTTTTTCTCTGCGGGTTTTGACGCGGTGTTTGACGTGCCGGCACGTCATCCGGGTTCGGGTTCGGCTTTTTCGGCAGTGATTGCGTGATCCCGTTTCGGCTTTGCCCGCCCTGTTGCTGATTGCAAAC
>JAJDZT010000078.1 GCA_022824525.1 Silicimonas sp.
TTCGTGCAGATCGCATGGGGGGCAAGCATCAGTGACCAAACGGACTTGGTCATGGCGGGAACCAGTCTCAAGTGACAAGATGCTTATCCGGTCGCCAAGCCAGTTTCCTTGTCCTTGATCAAGGACTGGCTGGAACCAGCACCTCTTTCGTGCATGCCCTGTTCTCCAAGTAGCCTGTGCATTCGGCATCGGTCGGTCTCCGTTGAATCGATCTTCTTGATAAAAGCCCAAGTGCGGCGCAGGAAAGCATGGAACCCGGGAAGGAAACGTGCGACATTGACTTGTCTCCGATGATGTCACTTTCACAGAGATAAGCGCTTCGGCCAGCTTCATGCAAGCTGGTTGAGGGGCACCCGTCCAAAGCCCTCAGAAAGTACGAGCGGAAACGACCGGAATCCCGTCAGAAATCCTGAAGACTCTCAGCTTGGAGAAGCCGCGCGAGGGACAGATGTCGACGGTCAACCTGCCGGCCACCTTCGCGCAGCGGCACCGGTCCTCGCGATTTGAGATGCGCAATCCGATGGGAAGCGACCGGTTCGCACTTTCGGCGCAAGGCTTCAAGATCTGGCGTGATCCCTTGCTGCCCCAAGGCCTCCCGGTGCCTGGCGCAGCGCGTACTTGAGCACGGCAAAGCCGACAATGGCCGAGAAAACCGAGCCGAGCAGGACGCCGAGGCGCACCTGGTCGAGCTGCTCGGCAGTCTCGAATGCCAGGGTCCCGATAAAGAGGCTCATGGTGAAGCCAACGCCCGCGAGACAGGCGACACCGTAGACCTGCAGCCAGTTCATGCCGTCAGGCAAGCGGCAGAGGCCAGCCCTGACCCCCAGCCATGAGAAAGCCAGAACACCCGCCTGATTGCCGATGAACAAACCAAGCGCGATGCCGAGCGGGATAGGCGCCGCGAGTGCATTCAGCGAGAGTCCTTCAAGGGAAACGCCGGCATTGGCGAAGGCAAACAGCGGGAGCACGAGAAACGCCACCCAAGGGTGCAGGTCGTGTTCCGCAACCTTGAGCGGAGATGTGCCGTCCCTGGTCCGGATGGGGATCATCAAGGCAACCAGCACGCCTGCGAGGGTCGCGTGAACGCCGGACTTGAGCACCGCAGCCCACATCACGATCCCGACGAGCACGTACGGCGTGATCCTTTGGACGCCAGCACGGTTCAGCGCGAGCAGCGCGAACCATCCGACCGCTGCGATCGAAAGCGCCGCAAGCGACACGCCGTCCGTATAGAAGGCGGCGATGATGACGATGGCCGCAAGATCGTCGATGATGGCCACGGCGAGCAGGAAAATCTTGAGCGTCACGGGCACGACGCGTCCCATCAGCGCCAGGATGCCGAGCGCAAAGGCAATGTCGGTCGCCGCCGGAATCGCCCAGCCGCGAATGGTCTCGGGCGAGCCAAGGTTGATTCCCGCGTATACCAGCGCCGGGACCGCAATGCCGCCGCCGGCCGCGATGAGCGGCAGCGCCGCCCGATCCATGCTCGACAGGTGGCCCTCCAGGATCTCGCGCTTGATCTCGAGGCCGACCAGAAAGAAGAAGACGGCCATCAAGCCGTCGTTCACCCACAGGAGCAAGGGCTTCGCGATGGTGAACGCTCCGAGCTGCACCTTGATCGGGAGGTCGAGGAAAGTCGCATAGGCCGGTGCAAGCGGCGAGTTGCTGATCACGAGTGCGGCAAGGGCGGCGAGCATCAACAGCACGCTTGGCGCGGCCTCGCTCGCGAAGAGTTGTATGACTGGAGATTTCTGGCTGTCGTTTTGCATGTGTTGGCGCTTTCCTCTCTCGGTCGGGAGTTCATTGCACATATATGAGCGTTTGCCCGCAGCCCAAGTCCGCGCGCCGCACATGGTCAATTTCGTCTCGGGCGCAAGGGCGTGCCGGAGCCGGCGAGTTGGCCGGGGCCGTGGGCAAGTCGCCGGCCGGCGCTGTCGGCCTTATTGACCGGGCTCGGCCCAACCGCCGTCCGCCCACAGATTCGTCACCTGCGGCGCCTTCTCCAGAGCATCTGCGGGATGATGTCCGGAGCGCCGTCCCGGTCCTGCACCGAGGCCTCGTGAACCGCGATGACGATCGGGACCTCCTCCACGTCCGCCGTGACGTGTCGCCTCATGCCCTTGATCCTCTTTACGGCGTCGTGCCCCGATGGCCCGCCGCTCTGCGTCGTCTTCACCGACCGGCTGTCGACCGCGGCCGCCGTCGGCTCGTGTGAAAGATCCGCAAGATCGCGCACGCGGGCGTGGAAGGCGTCCAACATCCGTTCCGGAACGCCCGTGCGGCACCACTCGCATAAACGGTTCTGGATAGACGCAGAAGGCGGAGAGCTCTTGGGAACCGCCCGCAACGGGCATCCCGTCCCGAGCATGGACCGGATCCCGTGAAGACCTCCTGCATGTCGAGCATCCAAGAGTGCCCCATTCCTGAAGGAGGCGGGATGAGCGGTTCGATCACGGACCATTCGGCATCCGTCATCACCAAAGCCCACATGGATGGCGAATGCCGGCTTCCTGCGGAGTTCCACGCTATCGGCCACCAGCGATTGTGCCGGATGGTCCCGAACGGACGCATCGAAGCGCAGGTCGCTGTCTACGTCATCCCTTCCCGGCAGAACCGCGGGCGCGACATGAATGAACCTGCGGCCCGTTTTCCAAGGCGCACGGCCAGCCACATTGGACGGCAAACGGATCGCGCGCGGTGAAATGACGTGTGCCGTGCTCGGCGCAGGTTCGAAAGGAATTGCAAAACCGCTGCAATTGAGGCCTTGTTCACGGACTAAGTCTCAATGACCAAGGAGCACGTCATGAACTGTCCTCAGACCATTGAAGAAGGGCCTTCCCAAGACCCTGATTTCCAGACGGATTTCGAACTTGGGCAGGACAACATCCGGCCGTTCGGCCTCGACATTCACAACCCGGTCTTCCTGATCTCGGGCCTGGTGATCATCGCGTTCGTGCTTCTGTCACTGGCGAACCAGGAGGCGTCGGCCGCGTTTTTCGGCTGGCTCCGACCTCTTCTGACCAGCGAATTCGACTGGTTCCTGGTGATTTCGGTCGACATAATGCTCGTTTTTTGCCTGGCGCTCATCTTCCTGCCGGTCGGTTCGGTCCGGATCGGCGGCAAGGACGCCGCGCCGGACTATTCCTATCCCGGCTGGATCGCGATGATGTTCGCCGCAGGCATGGGCATCGGGCTCCTGTTCTTCGGCGTGCTTGAGCCAGTGTACTTCACCTTTTCGGAAGGAGGCAACGCCCGACCGCTCAACATCGACACAAGCGAGCCCGGCAACGAGTATGCCGGCATTGTCGGGACAGTCCACCACTGGGGTCTTGCCGGCTGGTGCGTCTATGCGGTGGTCGGACTGACGCTGGCAATCTTCGCCTACAACAAGGGGATGCCGATGACGCTCCGTTCCGCCTTCTATCCCATTCTCGGGGAACGGGTCTGGGGATGGTGGGGCCACGCGATCGACACGCTTGCGGTCTTCGCGACGCTCTTCGGCCTGACAACGTCGCTCGGCCTTGGAGCGCGACAGGTGGCATTCGGTCTGAACGAGGTCGCCGGTATCGAGCCATCCAACACGGTGGTCGTCCTGCTGATCATCGGCATTACGGCAATCGCGCTCGGATCGGTGCTCCTGGGTATGGACAAGGGGGTCAAACGGCTCTCCGAAATCAACATGGTGATCGCGGTTGCGCTCCTCATATTCGTGTTCCTCGTAACGGGGGCCGTGGCAGCAATAACGCGTTATTTCAGCGTCATGATCGACTATGTGGTACTCCTGCCGGCGCTGTCGAACCCGTTCGGGCGCGAGGACACGAGCTTCTTTCACGGCTGGACGACATTCTACTGGGCGTGGTGGATCGCGTGGTCGCCTTTCGTCGGCATGTTCATCGCACGCATCTCCAGGGGCCGCACGGTACGTGAGTTCGTTCTGTGTGCGCTGATCGCGCCAACGCTGGTTTGTGCGTTCTGGATGTCGACCTTTGGCGGTGCGGCCATCGACATGCTGAATGCAGGCGGTGCGGAAGGCGTTCGCGCCACCGTGATCGAAAGCTACAAGCCGGAAGGGGCACTGTTCGGCTTCCTCAAGGAACTGCCGCTCTACAGCATCGTCTCACCCATCGCGCTGGTTCTGATCGTGATCTTCTTCGTCACGTCTTCCGATAGCGGAAGCTTGGTGATCGACACGATCACGGCCGGCGGCAAGATGGATGCTCCGGTGTCGCAGCGGGTGTTCTGGTGCACGCTCGAAGGGCTGGTGGCCATTGCGCTGCTTCTTGGTGGCGGTCTCGTCGCGCTGCAAGGGGCGGCCGTCTCTACCGGCATCCCCTTCACCATCGTGGTGCTGCTTATGTGCTGGTGTGTCTACGCAGCGCTCCGCACCGAAGAGCGCTAGGAAACCGAAGGGCCGGGGACATCTCCGGCCCTTTCATTCTGGAAGAATGCTGCGGAACGGATGAAGCGCGGTGCCACACGGCACGTCGGCGATGGTGTGCGCCGCAAGTCGCAAATGACTCAGTTCCCGGCTTCGGTGACAGGCGGCATCCCGTACGACCCAAGCGAATCACTGCCGACGGCTGCGGCCATTTGGCCCAGCTTGGTCAATGGCACTATGGACCCGTGTCGGTCGGAGCCTTCCGATCCGGGAATTGTCCCTTGCGGCAGCTCCCTGGGTCGAATGGCCTGGTTGTCGCCAGGACGATCTTCATGAGTCATTCGGTCTGGATCCCATCATCAAAGGCGATGTCAATTGTCGTCTTGTCGCCTCCGGACCGTCGATGATCCAGCCGTGTCCCCCCGGATGCAGAGCTTTCGATGGGGGATTACAAACAATCGTTGACATTTCCTTCAAGACCTCCTATATTGTTGGCAACAGCAAAGGAGAGCCAAATTGACCAAGAAAGCGCCGGGAAAAGCCTACCAAAAAGGCATCAGCATTATCGAACTCAACGACATGTTCCCGGACGAGAAGACGGCTACCAAGTGGTTTGAAGACGTGATCTGGCCGAACGGACGCCACTGCCCCAAGTGCGGCGGACTTCGCACCCGCGAGGCCAGCCACAAGTACATGCCTTACTGGTGCACCGATTGCCGCTCTTACTTCTCCGTCAAGACCAACACGGCAATGCAGTCGTCCAACGTGTCGCTCCGCCAATGGGCAATCGCGATCTACCTGTGCCTGACCAACCTCAAGTCGGTCTCCAGCATAAAGTTGAGCCGCGACGTGAAGGTTTCGCAACCTACCGCGTGGTTCATGATGCAGCGCATTCGTGAGGCGTGGGCATGTGACGAAGGCCAAGACCCGTTCGATGGCACGGTGGAATTTGACGAAACGTACGTTGGGGGAGTACGCAAAAATAGTCGAACGCGCAGCGCAGGGAAGCCGAGGGACGCGGGCCGGTGGACATGACTGCCGTTGTCGGAGCCAAGTGCCGCGCTTCCAACAAGGTCAACGCCAGGGTCGTTGCCAACACCGACAAGGCCACGTTGCAGGGCTTTGTGGACGACATGACGGATCCTGACACCGTGGTCTACACAGCAGACGATGCCGCTGCGTATCAGGGCATCCCGAACCCGCATGAGACGGTCAAGCACAGCGTCTCCGAATACGTCAACGGCATGGCGCACACCAACGGGATCGAGTCCTTCTGGTCGATGATCAAGCGGGCGCACAAGGGAACTTTCCACAAGATTTCGCCTAAGAGGCTGAATCAAAATACCATATATTGTATTAAACTCCGATTTATCCGGGGTTTGATAACAATATATTGTGCATAGACCGGACTTTTAGGTCAAGCTCTAAGCATCTGCACCGCTACATCAACGAGTTTGCGGCCAAGCACAACATCCGCGAGTCAGACACCATCGACCAGATGCGTGACACCGTCGCCCGCCTTGTCGGCAGGAACCTGCTCTACAAGAACCTCATCGCCTGCAACGGGCTTTCCAACGGTCGCGGGTAAGGGCGACGTTCGGCGAAACAAGGCGCGGACAACATCCTCGGGCGTTGCGTCGCCAAACATCTTTGGATCTATCATCGGAACGCCGCGCGTCATGTCAGACCCCGACCGTTTCCCAATCGCGCTTGCCTAGAATGATGGACACCGCGTCGTCTTCGCGCAGGGACAGATCACGTGTGTTCTTGTTCAGATTGTGCGAACCGCATTCGTCGTGAATCTCGTTCTCAGGGCATCCCAAATATCCTGCCATCAAACGACCGTTAACGTAACGGTGATACATTCTCTTGGGCCATGATTTCAGCCTGAAACCGCACTCGGTCTCTATGGACAGACGCTTAACTTCTGGAAATGTCATCATAAGAATTCTCCTTAATTGGATGACGTTGGTATCAATACTCACATCTTTCCGGGACGGAAGCCGGAAGTCAAGCATTGATGCAGGTGATGCATCTGCTTCGGCTATTTCTTCTTGCAATAGTACAGTGCGATGTAAGGCGGCATGTTGTTGTGTGGCACTCCTTTGCCCGCGCTCGTTGTAATCAGTTCTCCCCTTTGCCCGGCCCATGGATGATCATCGTGGACATCAATGCGCATAGGTGCGTTCGGATCACCATCAACATCGTAACCCCACTCGAAATTCCTGATTGCATGTTCGTGTCGAGGCATTTCATCTGGCGAAAGAGTATGCGTCTTCGAGCCACCTTCTGCACGAAAGCCTAATTCGGAGTCGCTGCCAACGATGAATCGCCCATGAGAAGGTTCGAACGGTTCCCATCCGTTTGGACACTCGTCCAATTTGAGATTGTCCCGATCAAAGGCAACGACAGCACCTTCTGCAATCGGTCTGAAAAGCGATATTTCCTCAAGCTTCGCGATCATCCAAAGCGCTGCGGCGGTTATCAGGGATGCGGCAACCGTAGTGAATATCGTTCGTAGCATTGCTCACTCTCCGTTGTTAGTGGGCTGCTATGTACGCGTTGGGCCACCGATGCAAGAGTAGCCGATGGCCCGATGGCCCGATGGCCCGTGTCGCGTGTCGCGTGTCGCGACCTATCTTGATGTCGCCCCGGACACACACCCGTTGCTTGGCTCAACCCTCCCTTCGATCTTCCCAAAGTCAACTTGACTTTCGTCGGCGGCTGGACAGAACCTGCCGACCGTCAGGCTATCGTTATCCACATTGCGACGGCCTGACGCGACAAGCGACAACGGGAGGAATTGTCAATGAGCGAAAATAGATTCAAGATGGGAAGGTACCACACCACCACACCACCACACCACCACACCACCACACCACCACAATGAAGTAGATCGACCATTTGTTGGGGCGTACACATGAGCGCCCCGAACTTTGGGAGCGGCACGGTATGGACGGGCGACAACCTGCCCATAATGCGTGGAATGAACTCCGAATGCGTCGATCTGATCTATCTCGATCCTCCGTTCAACTCGAACCGTCACTACGAGGCTCCGATAGGGAGCCAGGCGGCGGGCGCATCGTTCAAGCATGCCTGGACACTGGACGATGTTGACTTGCATGAGCATGGCGAATTGGCCGACCGGAACCCGGCGGCCTACTCCGTGATCGAGGCTGCCCGTCAAGCGCACGGGAAGGGGATGCAGTCCTACCTCATTTTCATGGCCGTTCGGCTCCTGGAAATGCGCCGGGTGCTCAAGTCGACCGGTAGCATCTATCTGCATTGCGACGATGCTGCCGGGCCGTACTTGCGACTCTTGATGGACGGCATATTTGGGGCCGGACAATACCGGAACGAAATCGTTTGGAGGCGTTACGGATCACACAACGACTCCCGCCGGTATGGGCGTGTGCATGACGTTCTTCTCTACTATGTGAGAGGTTCAAAGTGGACTTGGAACGGGGCTTGGCTTCCTCATGATCCCGCTTACGTTTCTCAAGCATATCGCCATGAAGATGAGCGAGGCCGTTATCGAACAGCCCCTCTCCATACCGGTGGCCTGCAAGGCGGCGGATACGAATATGAATTCCGGGGCCATTCGCGCACTTGGCGCTATCCGCAGGAACGCATGGAGGAAATGGCGCGGCAGGATCTCATCCGGCAAGCCAAAGGGGGGACAGGTATTCCTGAGCGGAAGGTGTATTTGAATGATAACAAGGGGCGTCCGGCCGCGGACATATGGGACGATGTGAAGGCGCTTACCGGACAGAATGCAGAGCGCACGGGTTACCCCACACAGAAGCCTCTTGCGTTGCTTGAACGCGTCATCCGTGCCAGCAGTAATCTAGGTGACATGATCCTTGATCCGTTTTGCGGCTGTGCGGCAGAGCGTCTAGGCAGGGAATGGGCCGGAATAGACCCGTCCCCGTTGGCGGTCACGTTGGTCAACAGTCGCATTTCGGACGACAGGGCAGCAACAAGAGAAGCGAAGCACAATCCTGTCATAGGGGGCAGCTTCTTTGGGGGCGTCACCTCGCTGGTTACGCCGCCAGCGCGCACCGACTTGGGTGACATTCCCCAACTACCGGACGCACCGACACCGCCTCTATGGGGTTCAGGAGGGCGTCTGCAACGGCTGCAAGACGCACTTCCCCTTCCGCGTCATGGATGTCGATCACATGCTGCCAAGATCGAAGGGTGGGACAGACCATCCCGACAATCTCCAACTGCTTTGCTCCGGCTGCAACCAAAGCAAAGGCGGCAAGACAATGGCCGAATGGAGAGCGAGCGCACAATGACCCGTGTCATCACCGTCATTGAGAAGGAAACCGGATACCGCGCCCGTGGGAGAGTTTGCAGCCAAGATGAGGCCGAGGCATCATTCAAACGACGGCGGTCTGAACACGCCTGCCTTCTCCCGCCCGACAGTTTCCGGGGATACTATGGAGACGACTTCGGGCCGGACGCATGGTTTGTCGGGCTATACCTGGACGAACTTGTGAAACCGCCTGCGGAGAAACCTGACGTGGCGGAATCCGTCATTTACGAACTGATCGCGGTTATCTGCATTGCAGTCTTCGCTGGCGCCTCTGCCCTGTTGGCACAATGACTGCGAACAGATTGGTTGCCGAAGGATCGCTTTTAGGTCGTTTCCTGCACCCGCCAGGAGTGCGCCCCGAAACTGGAGGATTGACTCCCCCGCGCTCGGTCGTTTGGGTTAGTGCACACAGTAAGCCACAGGAGGGAGCGGAATGGGCGACATTGCAAACAAAATGGAAGTCCTCACCAATGATCTTCGTCAGATGTTCGAGGACAGCGACCACGAAGAAATAAGGGCACTAATCCCCCACATGCAGGCACTTAAAATCGAAATTCACCTATTGAGTTCAAGAGACTGCTGGGAACGGTGCAATGGGGATGGGGAGTGTTTACGGAGGTGCATTTCTCAGGTTGATCTCTAAGAGGCTGACCTAAAATGTGGATGGTCTCCCCCAGATGTGGTATTTCCCCGCTGACTTCCACACCAGACAGGGAGGGCCACATGTCTTGGAACGAGACCACCCGCGAGAAGTATAAGCGCAGTTCAGACCGGTATGAAAGCGATTTGACCGACGAGGAGTGGCGTGTGATCGAGCCGCTCCTCCCGGCTCCGTCGAAGCTGGGACGCCACCGCACCGTCGATCTTC
>JAJDZT010000106.1 GCA_022824525.1 Silicimonas sp.
AAATTCCTACATGGCCGGAACCCAAAGCCACCTCCCAGTGTATTGCAAGCCTGCTGACACGCCAAAACCACACAGCAAGAACATGAATACACCCGCTGAAATTGGCAGGGAAAAAATTCAACTGCGGAATTTAGGATCATCGCCGAAGCGCCGCTTTCGTTGCTGGTTCCATCTTTCCTTTTGAGCGAGATCGAACGGGCTTTTCAGATCGGATTTCTTGTCTTTCTTCCTTTTCTGATTATTGATCTGGCCGTCGCTGCCATCCTGATGTCGATGGGGATGATGATGGTCCCGCCGGTTATCGTATCTCTCCCATTCAAACTCGCATTCTTTGTCGTCGCCGACGGATGGAGCCTTGTTAGCGGCGCCTTGGTCCGAAGCTATTTCTGAAATCCAACGCATCGCGGTCGTGCCAAGAAATTCTTGGTGACCTGCTTGGGAACCTATCGCGCTAACACATCAAGGCCTTCCTGTAAGAATATGCACTCTTTTAGGCACTTAGAGACAGGCACGTTCTTTATGAAAAGAACAACGGAATAGCAGTGCTACCTGACGACAAATTCTGCATGCAGTGCCCCGGCTGCCTTCATTGTCTTGAGAATATCAATCATGTCTCGAGGAGAGACCCCAAGGGCATTTAGGCCGGCAACAACCTCCGAAAGGGTGGTCGTATCTGGAATTTCTGCCATTCCGATCCCAGGCTCTTCGTCAATTGCTGCTCTTGTCCGCGGAACAACGATTGTCTCGCCGTCAGTGAATGGATTCGGCTGTACAACGATTGGCTCTTCCTCAATACGAAGTGTCAAATTCCCTTGGCTAACGGCAACTCGGGAAATCCGTACGTCTTCCCCGACAACAATCGTTCCCGAACGTTGATCCACTACAATGCGCGCCCTTTGCTCTGGCTCAACTGTTAGGGTTTCGATCATGCCGAGTGCGTGAGCCGGTGAACTCAGGCCTGTGGCAGGAACATGTACCAACACAGTACCTGCATCGAGCATCTGGGCCACGTTTCGACCAAAGGCCGCGTTAACAACAGACTCGATACGCCCGGCGGTTGTGAAGTCCGGGGATCTCAGGGCTAGTCGGATTTCTCCCAGCGCGGAAAAATCGAAGGCGACTTCGCGTTCGACGCGCGCGCCTCCTGGGATCACCCCCGCTGTCGGAACACCTTGAACAACGCTGGCGCCGTCGCCCTCAACCGAAGCCCCACCAGCAATTATCGTACCTTGCCCTACAGCGTATATCAGACCATCTGCAGCGTTGAGCGGCGTCATAATCAAAGTCCCGCCAAGGAGACTTTTCGCATCGCCGATCGCCGATACTGTGACGTCGATGCGGCTCCCGGCACGAGCAAAGGGGGGAAGCTCTGCCGTGGCGAGAACGGCTGCAACGTTCCTCGGGCGAAACTGTTCGCCCGTGACGTTTACGCCGAGTCGCTCGAGGATGTTCGACATGATTTCTTCGGTGAACGGTGCGTTCCGAATTCCGTCACCAGTGCCGTTCAATCCAACGACGATACCATACCCCACAAGATCATTGCCGCGCACTCCGTCAAATTCAACGAGGTCCTTTATCCGCACCTCTCCCGCACTTACAAACGAAGGGAGAAAAAACAAACAGAGGGCAAGGGAAAGAAACCGCATTATAGAAACTCGACGAGAGACAGGCGCGACAAACGCGCGGTAACCGCATAAATCGATTGAAGCTGAAGCTCGGAGTTTTGAAGACGCACTGCTGTGTCATAAGGGTCGGCTTCGATAAGCGCGGAACGTGCGAGTTCCAAGCTCACTTTTTGTGATTGGACCTCGACCGCAGCGCGCTCAATCTGGGCTTGCTGAATTCCAAGCGAAGCTTCTTTCGCGACAAGCTGGTCGTTGGTGTCAATAAGGCGCTCTCCCGTTTTTCGTGCGATCGCCTGTTGTTCAGCCAAGTCTCCAGCCAAGACATTTCGGCCGAGCAATGCTCCCAACGACAAAGCCGCCAGATGTTCTCGGATGGGTTGCGTGTTTGCATTGTCGAGCGGCGCAGAAACCTCAGTGTCCGAAAGAATGGCTCCACTTGTCGCAATAGGTCCGCCCAAGTATCCGACCGTGTCAAATCCACCTCCCGGACCGAACCATGCCACTACAACCGTTTCGACATCTGTCGCCGTCACTGCTCCCGACGCAAGAATTTCTGCTTCTATGGCGGAAAGAATGGTCTCGGAATCGCTCACGGCTGGGAGATTTGTTGATGTGCCCGAAAACACGGTTCGCCCACCCGATTGAACATTTAATGTGCTGAGTGCCGAAGCAAAGTTAGCCAAGGCGTCGGCGCCAGCGTTGGAAATCAACGTTTCGCCTGCAGCATCCGGCAGTGTCAGCAAAACATCCGAGATCTGACCAAATTCCCGGAGTTTCGAAATTGCGGACTGTTGCGTGTTTAGCAGAAGCTTTTGTTCTTCGATCACGGATCGATAGCCCTCAGCCCGAGCAAGTCCCCGCTCAAGTCCCGCAAGCTGTCCGTAGTCGCCTTTTAGATGTGACGAGAAATCTGTCACAACACCACTCGAAAGTTCCTTCGTCAGACGAGCAAGGTCGTTCTTGATCCGGCCAGTTTCCCGACGAAGTTGTACGCTGTTTGCAAGGTCACCTAGTGAAGTAATGCTCATGTCACAATCCGATCAGTATCTGGACAAGTTCATCGACCGTTTGAACGACTTTTGCATTGGCCGCATAGGCCTGCTCGATCAGAAGTAGCTTCTGCATTTCCTGATCTGTATCCACGCCGTTGGCCAGCAACTCATCGTTAAGTGCAATGTATCGCGCCTGTTCAAAGCTACGATTGGTGTTGCCCAGGTTCAGCGCCTGGCCGGCAAGTGATGCGAGATCTGAAGCAAATGTCGAGACGGAACGCTCGGACGGTGAGAATGTGCCCCCGAGCGGAGCGCGCGTTTCCTCCAGTCTTTGGAGCATAGCGCTGAGAAGGGATGCGTCACCGACAGGACCAATGACAGTTGCGCCTAGACCATTTCTCAATCGCCATACGGCGCCGCCTTGTGCTGGATCAACACTGGCATTTATTGCGAGCCTGCCCGCCAAGCCGATGGTATCCAGCGGATCCAGCGGCCCACCTTGATCTGTGAAGAGACCTGGTTGTCCGACTGCCAATGTCCCATCGAGTGAAGGGTCTTCGAAGCGTTGGACCAGGTCGCGCGCCATCGCATCAAGATTCGATTGAGCCTCAACTGCCAGATCATCCCGTACCGAGAACAGCCCTGCGAGCCGACCGCCAGCGATTGGCGCATTTGCGCCATTCGTCTCGACTACTGCACCGTTCAACGTCAATCCTGCCAGTGCTCCGCTTGCTAGCGTCATGTCTGGTGCGATTGGCGACGTGCCGATGAAACCAAACTCGGCTGGTTCGATATCCACGAGGAGCGCGCCTGTCTTTGAATAAAGTGCAATTGTATCGTTACCTCTTTGAAGTTGCTGAATGGGCATCAGCTCACTGATGTCGTCGACCAGCTTTTGGCGTGCATCGAGCAAGGCGGGATAGCTCTGATTGGTGCTTCGCGCTCGCAGAATCAGTGCGTTCAACTCCGCAATCTGAACAAGGCTTTCATTTAGGCGACTTACGTCCTGCATGATCGCACGATCAGCATCCTCCCGTAGTGTCTGAACACTATCCGAAACGTCATTCAATTTCCCGGCCAGCGACTGCGCGGCGTCAAGAACGGCGAGGAGTCTTGCATCGCTTTCGGGCCTTGAAGTCGCTGAAAGCAACGCTGCCTCGAGGCTCGATGTTTTGGCTGAAAGGCTGGCTGGATCCTGAGGTTCCCCAATAGCAACAAGGAAGTCTTCCTGAAATTCTGCGGTGACCGACGCGTTTCCAACGCCTGCTGCAGCCAACCGACGTTCACGCAAAAGGTTGTCATCAACTATCCTTGCGATGCCATCCACTTGCACACCCGCGCCATCGCCTCCCAGTATGCGTGCACTCAAATTGATTTCGCGGCGCGCGTAGCCTTCGGTCGTTGCGTTGGAAACGTTGGTGCTGACGACTTGCGCAGAACGGGAAGCCGCAGCCAGACCTGTCAGTGCGTTATTGAGCGTGGCCGTGATACTCATTCCAAATCACCGTTTGATGTTGGTTGTTTCCTGAAGCATTTCATCGACCGTCTGAATGACCTTGGCGTTTGACGAGTACGCTCTTTGGGTCTGAATGAGCTGCGTCAACTCACCTGCAACGTCTGTTGCGCTTTCCTCCAACGCATAAGACACAACATCTCCGGTAGGACCGTCACCTGCATCCCAGAGGAAAATTGAGCCACTATCGGCGGACGTGCGGTAGATCTGGTTGTCTTCCGAAATCAGGCCGTTAGGGTTCGGCAGGTCGATAAGCGGGATCTGGTAGATCGTTCGAGTGATACCAATGTCAAAGTTCGCCCGGACAAACCCGTTGGCATCGATATCTACGGAGATGAGGTTTCCAACCGGCGATCCGTCCTTGAGAATCGAGGTCGGTGCGAAGCTGTCGGAAAGCTGCGTGAGACCAAGACCTGATCCCACCGCCCCGATATTCACGTCAATTGGTCCGCCGTCCACAGTGATCTGAAAACTGCCGGCAACAGGATCATATGCGCCACCTGACACCGTGGTTACTGACGCAATCGTTCCGCCAGAACCGCGGGTGTCGTCAAACACGATTGTGTATTCTCCCACAACGGCTCCGTTGGAGGCCGAGTCAGTAAGCGTGATTGTCCAGGTATTCGAAGATCCGGGAGCAGCCGGTACAGTGGGCGAGAACTCAACGTTAATCGCCTGGGAGGTGCCCAAGTTGTCAAAATACTCGACGGAGAGATCAAGCGGTGTGCCGGAAGAGCCAAATTCCGTTTCGGTAGCAGGGAGGTTTACGCCCAGATCAATTCTTGTAGTCGGCTCTGACGTGAACTGGTTCACGTTGATCTGGACGGGTTCAAGACCATCGCCGGTATCTCGCGCAAAAGTCGGGATCGAACCGTCCGCCGCTGCCGGCCAACCCATGAGCGTCACGCCGGAGCTGGTTCTCAGAAAGCCCTCTTCATCGGTCCGAAATGATCCGGTTGTCGCGAGAAACAGAGGAAAATCTCCAATCGAGTTCAAAAGTGAGCTCTCTGTTGTCACTGGAAGAAAGCCACGACCCCGAACGGCAAGGTCCGTTGCATTGTTGGTGGACGCCAGTGCGCCCGGTTGGTCAATCAGTCTTTGAGTCGTGACCCGCACACCGCCTGCGGAGTAGGTGCCTTCCCCACTCTCGATAACAAGAGAAGAGAAGTCCGCGACCGCGCGCTTGTAGCCATATGTGGCAGAGTTCGCGATGTTGTCTGCAATGGTTGCCAAACGGCTGGCGTTTGCCGCCAAGCCAGCAACACCCGCATTCAGCGAAGAGGAAATCGTCATTTATCAGCCTTTCTGCTGCAAAGCCCTTGTCGCCACTCTAAGCACTCCCGCTTAACGGGCCGCTAATGTCTAAAATCTTGGAGAAATTTCAGACTTGGTCTCTCAAGAGGATGAGTTCCAGCCTGTTGTTGCGTTCGGACAAGCGATCCTCAACGACCGGTTTTCGATCCGCAAAACCGGTCACACGCTGCATTCGCTCTTCAGGAACACCGCCCGCAACAAGCAATCGGCGTACCTTATTTGCACGCGCTGCCGATCTTTCCCAAACAGGGTTTTCGCGCGCAGCCAGCGGGACGGAGGCGATATGTCCTTGAACCGCGACTTCATTAGAAGCCAGCCTGAAAACTTCTGAGATCGACAGGACAATTTCTTCAAGCGCGGCAGTGGCCGTATCTGGGCCGTCGAAGAGGGGTGCGCCGGGTATATCGAAGACCTCCACGATCAGTCCTTCGTCAGTCAATCGCGTGATGACGTGGCGCTGAAGCAAATCGCTGACCATGCTCTCGCCCGCCTTCCCCGATAAGAGTTGGGCGATCTCTTCAAGTGCGTCAGCCCCATCTTCCGACTTGGTGGCTTCACTTTCACTCACTTCGCTGACAGCTGTATCACCGTTGGAATCAGTGGCGGAGTCTTCAAGCGTAACTCCTGCACCCGAACCGTTCCGCGCGAGTGTTGAGTCGGTGAACACACTGTCGCCGCCGAAAGCACCATCTCCACCACCCGAGACCTTGTTCACGGGAATTGTCGGGTTGAAGTAGTCAGCGATCCCCTTGCGCTGCTTTTCCGTGGTCGCTCCGAGGAGCCACATCAAAAGAAAGAATGCCATCATCGCAGTAACAAAGTCCGCGTACGCCACTTTCCAAGCACCCCCATGATGACCACCAGCAATCACCTTTTTCCGCTTGATTATGATGGGAGCCTGTTCGTTGGACATTCCCTTATTCCTCCATCCGCCAGCATGAAAGAACTAGAGCTTGCCTATGAATATTGACTTAAACGGCGTTGTCTCTGGCAAACGGCCAACGATTGCTCTACGCAATCGACAAAGAATGGGAGGCGAACGGTGACCGATAAGAAGCTGCGTAGCCAGATGTGGTTCAATAATCCTGACAATCAGGAGATGACCGCACTCTACCTTGAACGCTACCTGAATTATGGCCTCACCCGTGAGGAACTGCAGTCCGGGAAACCGATCATTGCGATCGCGCAAACCGGCAGCGACTTATCCCCGTGCAATCGACACCACATAGAACTCGCAAAAAGAGTGCGCGATGGAGTGATCAGCGCCGGCGGAACTGTGATCGAGGTTCCAGTCCATCCGATTCAGGAAACCGGCAAGCGACCGACTGCCATGCTAGACCGCAATTTGGCGTATCTTTCGCTGGTTGAAACACTTTACGGGTATCCTCTCGATGGTGTCGTGCTGACGATCGGTTGTGACAAAACCACCCCTGCACTCCTCATGGCCGCATCAACTGTGAACATTCCCGCAATTGCGCTTTCGGTCGGGCCTATGTTGAACGGCTGGTTCCAAGGCAAGCGCACCGGCTCGGGAACGATTGTCTGGAAAGCTCGTGAACTGCATGCAGCCGGCGAAATCGACGATGACGGCTTTATGGAACTCGTCGCGTCCTCCGCACCGTCGGTTGGTTACTGCAACACCATGGGCACTGCCACGACGATGAATTCGCTTGCGGAAGCCCTTGGAATGCAGCTTCCCGGGTCAGCAGCCATCCCGGCACCTTATCGCGAACGCGGACAGATCGCCTATGAAACTGGCAAGCAAATCATCGAGATGGTGAACGCCGATCGACGTCCATCCGATATCATGACGCGCGAAGCCTTTGAAAACGCTATCGTCGTAAACTCTGCCATAGGTGGCTCCACGAATGCACCTATCCACCTAAATGGCATTGCAAGACACCTGAATGTGCCACTCGACAATGACGACTGGCAGCGCCTCGGCCACAAGGTTCCGCTGCTGGTCAACCTGCAGCCTGCCGGAGAGTATCTCGGCGAAGACTATCATCGCGCTGGCGGTGTTCCCGCGGTCATCGGAGAGCTGATCCGAAACGACCTTCTGCCACATCCGGACGTTGTTACGGCAAACGGGAAGACCATGCGCGAGAACTGCGCAGATATCGAAATCGCAAACCCCGACGTCATCAAATCGGTTGCCAAGCCAATGCTGGATGCCGCTGGTTTCGTGAACCTAAAGGGCAACCTTTTCGACAGCGCAATTATGAAAACTTCGGTGATCTCAAAGGAATTCCGGGATCGTTATTTATCGAACCAGGAGGATCCCGACGCCTTCGAAGGCCGAGCCATCGTCTTTGACAGTATCGAGGATTACCATGCACGCATCGACGACGAGAGTCTTCAAATCGACGAGCATTGCATCCTCATCATGCGCGGCGCAGGTCCCATTGGCTATCCGGGTGGCGCGGAAGTCGTCAATATGCGTCCTCCGGCCTATCTTCTGAAGAAAGGCGTCCACTCGCTTCCATGTGTAGGTGACGGGCGCCAGTCTGGAACTTCTGGCTCACCTTCAATTCTCAATGCTTCGCCGGAGGCCGCCGCGGGCGGTGGCCTTGCACTTGTCAAAACAGGAGATCGCGTGCGCATCGACCTTCGCAAGTGCACTGCAGACATGTTGGTTGATGCTGCTGAACTGGATGCACGCCGTGCCGCCCTGCCCGACCGTCCGTTTGCGCCAGAAAGCCAGTCACCCTGGCAGGAGATCTTCCGCGAAAAGGTCGAGCCATTCTCGAAGGGAATGACGCTGGAGGGTGCGCCCGAGTATCAAGATATCGCACGCACCAAGGGAACTCCGCGGGACAATCACTAGGCCACCTACTGCCCATCTCAACAAAATGAACTGGACGACGCACATAGTATGGTGCGAGGATTCGAACACGTTCATGCAGGAAGGAACGCTTTTATGAAAATTCTCCGCCACACAAAGACCGCTCTCACCTTCGGACTGGCCCTTCAGGTCGCAATTGCCACTCATACAGCGACCATGGCGGAAGCGCAGATGATCAGCACTGACACTGCGATCCAACGTTCCGCCTCAGAAATGGATCGCGCCTTCCTAATGGATGAGCTCGCGAAGGACGAAGTTCGGGACGAAATGGTACGCCTCGGCGTTTCTCCTGACGAAGCAGAAGCAAGACTGGCAGCGCTTTCCGATGCGGAGATCGCACGGCTGGTTCAGCAGGCAGAAGAAGAAAAGGCGGGAGCCGATATCGTCGGCACGCTCGCAACCATCTTCATAATTTTACTGGTAACCGACTTCCTTTGCTTTACCCGCGTCTTCAACTTTACCCGTTGCGTTCGCTAAAGCTTGTTCTGGCGGCGCTGGCTCTCACGGCCTGCGCCTCTGCACCACCGCTTGATCTCACACCGGCTCCCGATGCCCCGCTAAAGGCGACGGTGATAGGTGTTCCGCTTATTGAGCAGGCGGATTTCCATTGTGGACCCGCGGCCCTCGCAATGGCGCTCCAATGGTCAGGTCAGGACGTTACACAGAACCAAATCGCTCGCATGTCCTTCGTGCCGGGCGCGAAAGGAACTTTCCAGGAAGACATGGTTGGTGCCGCTCGTCGTCGAGGGGCACTCGCAGTACCGGTCAATGGATTTGATGAACTGACTGCAGAAATCTCTGCGGGGCATCCGGTGATCGTGTTCCAAAATCTAGGCGAGAGCTTTGCCCCCATTTGGCATTATGCTGTTGTCACCGGCTACGATCTTCAACGGAATATCGTCACACTGCACTCAGGTCAGCTAAGTCGTACAGATATGAGCCTCGCGAAGTTTGAGCGCACATGGGCAGGAGGTGAAGGCTGGGCCTTTGTCGTGATTGCGCCTACACGTCTTCCAAACACGGCAAATGAGCGGTCTGTCCTGGACGCCGCTGCCGGTCTGGAACGCGCGGGACAGTTTGATGCAGCCGCAAAGGCCTATCGAACAGGCGCGTCCCGCTGGCCGGAGAATTGGCTGTGGCAGTTCGGACTTGGGAACGCCCTTTATGCCGCAGGCGATACAGAGGGCGCCGAACGTGCATGGGAGCAAGCCGCGGAGCTCGATCCGTCAGCGCCGGAACCACGCCAAAATCTTGCGACGCTTCGCTCCGAAGTACGTGGTTAAACCGGCTCCTCTTCTTAACCACGATCCATTGCGTGATATTTCCGGTTGGGCATCATATCGACCGCTGTCGCAAACCGGTTGGACATGTTGAAGAAACCGACAACGTCGGACAGATCAAAGATCTCATCATCAGACAGCCCTGCCGCACGCAAGGCCTCCCGGTCCGCTTCGACAATTTCCCACGGTGAAACGGTCAGCTTCCATGCGAAATCCAGCATGGCCCGAACACGTCCATCAACCGGCGCAATCCGGTAGTTCATGACCAGCATCTCACCCAGTTCCGGGTCCCCCGACAACTGCCGTACAGCCTGACCATGCGCAACAAGGCAATAGAAGCAGCGGTTGGCCGAAGAAACGACAACCGCAATCATTTCGCGTTCCAGCTTGGAAAGCTTCGACTCGGATAGCATCAGCGTATTGTACAAAGTAGCAAAGGCGCGGAGCTTATCCTGGTTCCGCGAATACGTTCTGAGCACGTTGGGAACCATGCCCAGTTTCTCTTCGCAGATCTTGAAATAAGCCTGCATGTCCTCATCCAAGTCCGAGAATTCGGGCAAATCAAAGATGCTGACATGATCGGGTTGCGGCATCGGGCTTCCTCCAAATGTGACGATTCTGAGCCAACGGCAGTTTTGCAGGCTGGCGCGCTGTTTCGCGAACTTTGTCCACTTACAGCCATCATGCCTGATTGTGCCAGTCGGCGAAATAATGAAACAGTGCCAACGGTTTGAACGCGTATCCTCAACGATCTTTGTCGGAAAAAGTTTGTGGTTTAACAGAGGATTAATGGCTGCTTAATCCACTTAAGCAGAACTTCGCGCATTTCTTCCCCAGAAGCCGTGCATTGCTTTGCCGCCGCGTCATTCCGGCCCTTTTGTCGCCACATTTCCCTTTAGCCTGAACACAAAGTTGTCGAGTTCCAGCGCCCTTTGCGCACCCGAGTATTTGGTCTGTCAGGACGACAAGAATTGAACCGCGCCCGGTTGGCCCCGAGAGCGCAGACGGGAGAGATGTGCCATGAATGATACGACAGTCTACTTCGATGCTTCCAACCCGGATACGCCCGCGGGTATGACCCCCTCTGTGGCGATCGGCGATATTAGCGGCGTCCCAAGCGCCGGCACCGGTTTGACCGGTGCCGCATACGTGCCGGGTACGTCGATCTGGAACATTGCAAAGGCGGCGGAAGCAGCCGCAGGCACACCTACCGCGACGTTCGAAGTGTCCGAGCTGTTCTTTGGCAGTCGGAAAAGTGACACGACAATCGAGCAATTCATCGGCGACTACGGTTCGATCACAAGCGGCGATGGCGATGCGGAAATGGGTCCATCCGCGCTGACTTTCTCCGGTTACATCTACATCCCACCCGGAGTGCACGAGATCACCATCAACTCGGACGATGGCTTTGATCTGAACATCGGCGGCGTAGATTTCTCCGAGTTCACGAATGGTCGCGCCCCGGACGATACAGCGCGTGTCGCGGAATTTGACGGCGGGCTGTACCCGATTGAGGTTCTCTACTTCGATGGCGGTGGCGGCATGGCGTTGAAGATGGAGATCGACGGTCTTCCAGTTGATCAGAGCGCTTTCTATCAGTCGGTCGAAGATTTCACGAACCCTCCGGCAGATGTGCCACTGGTTGCGGTCGAGGACTATCATCCTTCGTTCTTCATTCCTGAAACGGTCGATGGCGATAACGATGTCACGACGACGGATGACCGCGACGTTGTTGTGGGCGACGCCGGTGACGACACGATCAACGGCCAGGGTGGTGACGATGAGCTGATGGGCGGCTTTGGCGACGACATGCTCTATGGCGGCGACGGCGACGATGTTCTCGACGGCGGTTATGGCTCGGATGTCCTCGATGGCGGAGACGGCGACGACTTGCTGATCGCTGCGTCCGATGCGGGTGAACAGCGCATTGGTCAGCTGGCGATCGGCAAGCCGACGAGGGGCGACCCGGACAATGAGGTCGATGAGGACCTCCAGAAATTGTCTGCCTATGCGAATGAAGCAATCGTTGGAGACGACGTTCTTATCGGTGGCGCTGGGTCGGACACCTTCCTGATCAAACCACAAATCGATGCGAAACTTGATATCATCCAAGAGCACGTCCGCGCAGATGGAACGATCAACTGGGCAGGGGTAGCAGGCGAGAATGACGAGCTGCACGATCACTGGGTCGACAGCTTCGGAATCGACATTATCGCGGACTACAATGCCCTTGAGGATACCATTGCGGTCATCGGCCATACCGCGGTGCCCTACGTAACCTATGCAGACGTAATGGGGGATGACGCACTTGAGTCCATCATCACCGTGATATCGGTCCAGCACGGCAACGGTGGCGCGCATGATCGCGACTTGATCGGTCAGGTGATTGTCCACGGCGACCTAGTGGACGTCGAAGACATTCAGACCGACGACGGTGTCACTTATGGCGTGGTCGAAGGTTACGACGAGATCGCGACGGCCTTGGCCGCGCCCGGCGAAGAAAAGATGACCGAAATCGACGGCGAGATGGTCAAGGGTTATGACACCCGAGAACCTGCCACGATGACAATGGACGGCGCACATGGCGGCCCCGGTACAAATGTTCTGGGCGCGATAACCGGCGATCCTGCGGCGGCCTTCGACAACGACAACTTCAGCGAGGACATGCTGCAGGCAGGTGCTGGCGACGCTGAACAAATGGTTGAAACGCGCGCACCGTTTGACCAGCTTGGTTTCGTCGAAGAGGCTGGTGAAACAATCACCGGAAACGGAAACAACAACAACCTCTCACAAGCTGAGGCAGCCGAACCCTCCGGCTTGCCTGGCGCCCTTGGTTTCTGGGCCTTCGACAATGGCGTAGACGGCTCTTACGCCGACGCGCGCGACGATGGCGGAGCAGCTGTCAAGGCTTACACGCTCTACGAAAACCAGGCGATGGTGAACACCGACGCCTCCACCACTGGGCCAGATGGGTCGCCGAATAGCGCACTCTACTTCAACGGCGAGGATAGCTTTGCGTTCCTAGAGCACGAAGATGAAATGTCCTTCACCCAAGGCACGATCACCATGTGGGTACGTCCTGATGATCTGGGCGAGAAGTCCATGTTCGTGACCAAGGATCAGTCGGGCTCCGGTGAAGGAAGCCATTTCCGCTTCGGACATACCGACGACGGTGGACTGTTCTTGCGGTCTGCAGATCCATACAAGACCAACCATGCTTGGGAAACCGGTCCACGCCTCACTGAAGGGGAATGGACCCACCTTGCAGTCAGCTTCACGGAAGACGGTATCACGGTCTATCAGGACGGTGTCCCTGTGCCGAACGGCGCGTGGTCGAAGGTTGAAGGCGACATCAATACCCCGGGTGCCCACAAGACAGGCATGCTCCTTCAAAACGAAGAGCCATGGGTCTTCGGCGCCGATCAGTACAGAACGGAACTGAACGACACGGCCCAGGAATTCGCCGTTGACGAGGAAGACCTTCGCAACGAGTTCGAAGGTGCAATCGCTGACTTCGGCGTTTGGGGCGGCTTCACATCCGAGGACGTGCTGACCCGCGCCGAGATCAATAGCGTTATGGACAACGGACCCGGCGAAGCTCTCACCAATCCGTCCGGCCAAGAAGCCATGATCGCAGCCGACGATGTCATGTACGGCATGGGTGGCAACGACAAGATCAATGGTGAAGGCGGCGACGACACTCTGTACGGCGGGTCCGGCAGAGACAGCATTCACGGCGGTTATGGCGATGACCACATCATGGGCGGGTCTGGAAGCGATACGCTCGACGGTGGTCGCGGCAATGACTACCTGGAAGGCGGGTCAGGCGATGACGTTCTGCTCTCCCGTTCTGACACGGGCGAGCAACGCGCCGGACAGTTGGTCCTTGGCGAGCCGTCACGTCCCAACGGTGGCTCCATCGATGAAGACTACCTGAAGCTCTACGACTGGATGGATCAGGAGGTCTCAGGCGACGATGTTCTTGTCGGCGGTGAAGGTGCCGACAAATTCCAGTTCGAAACATTGATCAATGCCAAGAAAGACATCCTGGCCGAGCACACGATGGATAACCGTATGATCCATTGGCACGGCGTCGCGGGTGAAAACAAATATGTCCATGATCACTGGGTGGACGGCATCGGTGTCGACGTGGTCGCCGACTTCAACAAGGCTGAAGGCGACACGATTTCTGTCATCGGCCACACCACACAAGTAGAAGTCGAATACAAAACCATCGATACGGATGGCGATGGAACCGACGACGACGCAGTCTCGGTCATCACGGTCTACTCCCAGCAAGGTAACGGCGGTGGCGCCCACGATGAGGACTATCTTGGCTACATCATCGTCCACGGCGACCGGGTCGAGGAAGATGACATTGAAACCGACGCCGGCGCTCACTACGGCATCGTGGATACCATCGATGAGATCCAGGAGGCGGTAGCACCTGAGGGCGACACCAAGTGGATCGACCTCGACGGTGACGGCGTAGCGGAGCACCTCGGATACGACAGCCGAGACGTCGACGGCGATCCGATTGGTGAAAGCCCATGGGAATATTCTTCCAACGAATGGTTGAACACCGGTCAGGTTGATCTCAAGAGCGCTCTGTCCGAAGGACTGGAACTTCCGAATATTCTGCTCGCCCATGATGGTGGCAGCTTCGGCGGCGGCAACAACCCAATCGAGATTGCTCACACAGACGCGCAAGCAGCAAGCGAAGGCACCTGGGCGTTCAGCTTCACGGCAAACAACCCGGGCAATGGCAACAATCAGGCACTCTTCTCGAAAGACCACTCCGGCTTTGGCGCAGGCGGTCACCTGACGGCCCACATCAACGGCAGCGGAAAGCTTATCTTCCGCTTCCAAGGCGAGGATGGTGAAAAGAACCTCGTCGATTGGAAAACGACCATCGAGGCGGGTGAAGAGTATCATGTGGCCTTCACCTTCGATGAGGACGAAATCGGCCTCTATCTGAATGGTGAGTTGCTCGACGCTGATACCGGGTTCGCTGACGGAATGACGGGCAATACGGAAGACCTTGTTCTCGGCGCGTCGACGAGAAGCCGGATGGGTGACGACGACAACCTTCAATGGCACTTCGACGGTGAGATCAGCGAGTTCGTTATGCTCGGCCGTCCCCTGGAAGAGATTGAGGTCCTGTTCCTCTCCGAGAACGGTGGGGATGTGGATGCTCTGAACAGCCTTTACGGAGGAGAATACACTCCACCTGAGACTGAAGAGGAAGATCCGGAAGAAGAAGAAACACCCGAAGAGGAGGAGACTCCGGCGGAAGAGGAAACTCCTGAAGAAGAGGAGCAGCCCGAAGAGGAAGAGGCACCCGAAGAAGAAGAGCAACCGGAGGAAGAAGAAGCTCCTGAAGAAGAGCAGCCCGAAGAAGAAGATCCTGGCGAAGGCCAAGGTTCAGGTGAAGAAGGTGGCGGCGAAAGCAGTGGAATTGGAGCAATCTTTTCCCGTATCTTCGATATCTTCAAATCGATCTTCTCGTTCCTTGGCGGCAGCGACGACACCGAGCGCAACTATAGCGAAGAGGATGTTCAACGTGATCTCCGCGAAGTCGAAGACCTACTGTCCGAACTGATCCCGACCACGGAAATGGACGAAGACGGCGAAGGTGTATCGATGGAGGAAGAGGAGATGGAAATGCAGATGATGGCTTAATCCAAGCAGAAACTGTTACCATCAAAAAGCCCGGGATCATTCCCCGGGCTTTTTTCCTGCATTCCAGCGAACGATGCCCATTTCTGACATCGAGTAGCCTGAATGGCTCGCTGCCTTGAACAGGAATTCCTCTGACCGGCAGAATGTCAGAAACTTTTGCAACGGTGGCTCAAAGTAGGCGGCCCGATCGAAGAGCAGATCAAACTCTTCTTGAACAAGCGGGTTGAAAGACAGATCAAATTGCTCCGCAACAGTCTGCAATCCAAAAGCAACGTCTGCTTCGCCGTTCAGCACGGACAGCACTGCGTCCTGTTCACTGTAGTAGGGCCCGACTGCTTCGTATGACACTCGATGTTCCGCCATCAGCTTTTCGAAAAGCGCGGCGGTTCCAGAGGAGGCTTGTCGGACTGCTATCCGTCTACCATTCAAATTGGAAATTTCGGCGCTAGAGCTCTTTTGATCAGGTTTAGTGACTAGTCCCCTCGCTCGTTTGGCCCAGTGAACGAGCACTGCGTTGCACGAATTGCATCGCTCTCTGACCGTTGACACGTTCCATCCATCTGCTTCCGGAATATGCAACCCGGTCGCAATTCCCTGATCTGTCAGGAACCGATCCAACCCGTCTGTGCTGCCGTCAAAGAAGGTGGCAAGTCCACATTGAGATTGTCGCAATGCCCATTCAAGCAATGGGTCATGACTGCCAAGGAAAACGGCAGGTCTGGCTGACTTGGATCCGACCTGCTGGCTTGCAATCCACGCCCGGACTTCGTTCTCCGGAAAGAGCAGTTTGCCGGTTGCGCGCGTGCACGGCACAAGACCGGATGCCGCAAGATCGTATACCTTGCGTTCCTTGATCCGAAGAAGTTCAGCCAGCTCAGGAACAGTTAGGAATTCGTGCGCCAAGTCTACTCCCCTTCAGACGCGTTGGGGAAAAACAGCTGCTGACCATCGACACGGTAGCTGGCAATCGTTGCCTGCCCTGTCTCCGAGAGGAGCCAGTCGATGAAGGTCTGCCCTGACTCTGCGTTGACGGCTGGGCAAGCTTCCGGGCTGATCAACGTGACACCATATTGATTGAAAAGGCGTTCGTCGCCTTCAACCAGAATCGAGAAGTCTTGCTTGTTGCCAAATGTAATCCAAGTGGCGCGGTCGGTCAGAACATAGGCACCAACGCCGATCCCAGTGTTCAGCGTCGCCCCCATCCCGGAGCCAGTCTCCAAGTACCAATCGCCGGAACCAGCAATAGGATCGATTCCAGCTTCCATCCAAAGCGACATCTCTTTTTTGTGTGTGCCTGAATCGTCGCTTCGGGACGCAAATCGGGCCTTGGACTCTGAGATTTTGCTGAGGGCAAGCCCAATGTCCGTTAACCCATCCACTCCCGCTGGATCAGCCGCGGGACCGACCAGAACAAAATCATTGTACATGAGATCATGGCGCAAAACGCCGCCGCCCCGTTCAACAAATTCCTGTTCGGAAGATTTCGCGTGCACAAGAAGTACGTCGCCGTCGCAGTTTTCAGCGTTCCGAATTGCCTGTCCCGTTCCCACGGCCACGACCCGAACCGCAATATCATGCGTGCTTTCAAATGCAGGCAATATATGATCATACAGACCCGAGTTCGCAGTAGATGTGGTCGATTGGACAATGATCGTATCGGCGGACGCAGACACAGTCATCAACGATAGAAACGTGAAAGCCAGTATTCTCAATTTGACCTCATGGATTCAAGCGCCCGTCCAAATAGGCTTGGGCATGTTCAGTTTTTGGATGTTCGAAAAATTGGGCAGCTTGAGTTTGCTCAAGCACCTTTCCTTTCGCCAGGAAGATCACCTCATCTGCAAGACGCTTGGCTTGCGCAGCATCATGCGTCACCAGCAGCACACGTGTTCCTTCGGAATTTACAAGGCGAAGAATGTCTTCAATGACGGATGTGGAATGTGGATCCAGACTGGCAGTTGGTTCATCTAGCAAAAGTGTTGCGGGTCTGGTGGCTAAGGCCTGAGCAAGGGCCAGGCGTTGTCGCTCTCCTCCCGAAAGACTGCGCGCAGGTGTTCGCGATTTGCTTTCGAGTCCCACTCGAGAAAGGAACTCCGTTGACGTATTTGCATCGAGGCCTCGCGCCTTCAGAACAAAACGTACATTAGCTTCAGTAGAGCGACGAAGAAGTACCGGAGTTTGAAACACCAGCGACTGCAGTCGCCGACTGGCTGGCGACATGGGATGTCCCCAGCATGATATTTGACCGCGCGTCAGCGGTATCAGTCCATGCATCATGCGAAGCAACAGGCTTTTGCCTGCACCGTTTGATCCCATGACGGCAGTAATGCCACTACAGGCCAAGGCAAGGTGGTCGATCGACACCAACGGCTGATCATCCGCAACCAGCTCAACCCCTTGAAGCGAGAGATAGGGACCATCGGTTTGTGATACATCATACATGCGCGTGCCTCGCCGATGTGCTGCGAAGTGCATGGACTGAACCGTTCACAATGAGCGCAAGACTTACGAGCACCATGCCAAGTGCCAAAGCAAGTGGGAGGTTTCCTTTCGACGTTTCCAAAGCGATCGCCGTGGTCATCACTCTAGTCAGATGGTCGATGTTTCCACCAACGATCATGACAGCACCCACTTCGGCAACGGCTCGTCCAAATCCTGCAAGCGCAACGGTCGCAAGTGCCAACCGGCCTTCCCAAATCAGTGTTAGGTAAGTCTGTCGCCGTGTCAGCCCAATGGACGCGAAGGTCTCTCGATACTCTGCGTTGAGGTCCTCCAGAACCTGTCGAGACAAAGCGGTAACGATGGGTGCGATCAAAATCGACTGTGCAATGATCATGGCTGTTGGCGTATAGAGCAGGCCAAGGAAACCGAGGGGTCCAGAGCGCGACAGATAAAGGTAAACCACCAGTCCAACGACAACCGGTGGCAGCCCCATGAGGGCGTTTATCATCACAAGGACAAGTCCACGGCCTCGGAAACGAGAAGTGGCCAGTATCGCACCCAGCGAGATCCCTATCAGGCAGGCGATCAGAGTCGCGGTCAGGCTTACGTGAAGAGACAAACCCACAATCTCGATCAGGTCTGGATCTGCAGTCAGAACCAAGCCGACAGCAACTGAAAGGGCCTCCCAAATATTTTGCATGATTTCCTGATCACTGCATAATTTCCGGATACTAGACAGGAAAGCGCTCTAGCATCAAGAAATCTTACCGTCAGATCAGGCTGGAAAGGCGTTGTCCGATTAAAGGAGCAAGATGTGCAACGGCGAGCTGGGTTCTCTTGTTGGGTGCCCGAGGAGTTGCATGCAAAAACTTCAGAGTGCCTTGAAGGCGACCTCCCCACCGCAAACCAATTGAAGCCAAGGCGGCGACGCCGGTGCTTCTGCAAGACGAAAGACAATCATCGCTCGGAACTCTCAGCGCCGACATATCTAGTGGCGGAACTTCAATGCCGTCATCAACTGCAAGTCCAACGCTTGGTGCATCGACGTCATATACAAAATGAAGTTGATCTTTGCCCTCGCAATGCGATCCTGCCAGTGAATCCCGCCCTGACGTCGCAGTGTGGAGAACACCACTTTCGTTCCTTTGCTCAAGCGATACGCAGTGATACCCGCTCATCGTGCGCATAAGTGCCACGAACCGTTGAATCTGCTTCTCAAGATCACCACAGGAAAGCAAAACGTCTGAGAAGACTTCAACATCCTTCATAACATCGTAGGCAGAGGGAACATGGTCGCCGACCTTTCGGGTGGCCTCCAGTACAAGTGAAGACCCGACACGAAAGACGGACATATCGCAAATTGTGCCGGACAGATCGAACTGCCCTATGTGCTGACGCCGGCGATCCAACGAGGGCATTGTCTCTGCGTTTCGCAGAGCGTGTGTAATCTCACGCCCAAGTACCTCGCGGATGGTCTTTCCGAAAAGTTCACTTGTGCGCGAAACATCAGCAAATCTATATGCATTTTCGCTCCCGAACAGAAATTGTTCTGAACGTTCGTCCACGGCCAGAAGCGCGCCTTGTGCCTGAATACTCATGGAGTGATCAGCGCTGAATTCTGATTCCAGCTTTATCTATTCTTCCCAACAGGACCACTATCTTGACGTGAAATACACGGCATGAATGCATCTTAAGGGTGAGTGCTGGATTAATGCAAGTTAACTATTCAGCCGCCTCAGAGTAGAGAAAGCCGCCTGACTGTCGTTTCCAGTAGCGCGCATAAAGTCCGTCAGAAGACAGCAACTCGTCATGCGTTCCAGTTTCGGCAATCTGACCTTCCTGTAAAACAACGATACGATCCATCCGCGCTATCGTTGAAAGTCGGTGCGCAATGGCCAGAACCGTTTTGCCCTCCATGAGCGTCTCAAGTGAAGACTGGATCGCAGCTTCGACCTCGCTGTCGAGCGCGCTTGTAGCCTCGTCCAAAACGAGAACTGGCGCGTCCTTCAAGATTGCGCGAGCGAGGGCAATCCGCTGGCGTTGACCGCCAGAGAGCTTGACGCCACGCTCTCCAAGATGCGCCTCATAGCCTTCACGTCCACGATGGTCTTTCAAAGACAATATGAACTCTTGCGCCTCTGCCTTCTTCGCCGCATCAACCACGTCTTCAAATGACTTGTCTGGCGATCCGTATCGAATGTTTTCCAACGCGGACCGATTAAACATCGCAGTCTCTTGTCTCACCGTTGCAATCTGTCGCCGCAACGAGTCTTGCGTCATCGTGCGAATGTCGACGCCATCCAACGTGACCCGACCACGCTCCACATCGTATAGTCGAAGCAGCAAAGACGTAACCGTGCTTTTCCCCGCACCTGATGCACCCACGAGAGCAACTTTTTCGCCCGGTGCGACCTCGAGGGAGAAATCTGAAATCGCGGCTCGATCGGTCCCGTAGCCAAAACTCACTTTGTCAAAAGAAATCGAGCCTTCTACGCGATCCGACTCGATGGCTTGTGGTGCGTCTTCGATTGCGTGTGGTGGCGTTAATGTACGAATACCATCCTCGATCTCGCCAATGTTTGTGAATATGCCCAGCGCCGCGAAACTGACCCAACCGGTCATTGTCGAAAGTCGCGTTGCGACCAGACCCGCCGCTGCAATGTCCCCTGCGGTTGCAGAGCCAACCGACCAAAGCCAAAGCGCCAATCCAATCAACATGACCGGCAAGACACCTGCCAATGTGAAGATGAACAGCCGGAAAGTTACGACGGTGCTTGCCCAGCTGATGCCAGCCTCACGATACCCGGCAAGCGCGTTGTTGGTTGCCGTTTCCTCTGCATCGCCGTGCGCGAAGAGTTTTACTGTTGCGACATTGGTGATCGTATCAACGATCTGCCCTGTTACCATCGCTCGACGCGCCGCACGCAGTTTCGATTTCTTTCGAACTCGAGGAATATAGAAATACATCAGGATGCCGTATGCCGCGAGCCAAAGCACGACTGAAACGCCCAATCTCCAATCAACGAATGCAAGCATGACAGCAGCACCGATGGCTGCGGATAATGCATTGCCAAAGATATTCGTGACTTCCAGAACAACGTCCGTCACGGCTCGCGCCGTCTGTTGACTTTTCTGAGCAATTCGCCCCGCAAAATCATTGTCAAAGAATGTCAGGCTTTGGCCTAGCGTGTGCTTTTGGACCCGCGACAGAACCAACGCATAAAGGTTGGGACCAAGCGTGACGGAATTGAACGCCGCGTTCGCAACCAAAGAGAGAGGCCAGATCACAAGATAGAAGAAGGCGAGAAGCGCAATTGCCCATCCATGAGACGTCAGAAACCCTGGCCCGACCGCTTGCGCTTCGTCGATCAGCCAACCGATCAGGTAGAACCCCGCAATGGTTGTGATCCCGACGGAGATCGAAGCAAGCACTGCAATCTTCATCTGCTTCCCGGCGCCTGCCAAGGACCATGCCAGAAAAGGCCAGAAGGTCTGGGGTGGTGGTCCATTCGCAGGTCGGAAAGGCTCTATTGTATCGGCAAGTCGACGGTAAACGGCCGAAATGTGACCCGCTTCCAGAGCCTCATCACCTGGTTCCGGGAACCTCATTCCGCCGCCTCCGTGGTATTCAGGAAACCGCCGGACTGACGGTTCCAGAACCTTGCATATAGTCCGCCCGACTCCAAAAGCGCGTCATGGCTTCCGTCTTCGACGATCCGCCCGCCATCCAGCACAAGAATCCGGTCCATCTGAGAAATGGTGGACAAACGGTGCGCAATCGCGATGACCGTTTTTCCCTCCATCATACCGTAAAGCGTGGTTTGAATGGCTGCCTCAACTTCACTGTCGAGAGCGCTTGTCGCTTCATCCAGAAGGAGTATCGGAGCGTCCTTCAAAATGACCCTGGCGAGCGCAATCCGCTGACGCTGACCCCCAGAGAGTTTTACCCCCCTTTCCCCTACATGCGCCTCGTAACCCGTTCGTCCCTCAGGGTCCTGAAGATCCAGAATGAACTCATGAGCTTCGGCCTTTCGAGCGGCTTCAAGCATCTCCTTTTCCGAAGCCCCCGGACGTCCGTACAGTATGTTGTCGCGGACGGAGCGGTGCAGCAACGAGCTATCTTGCTGTACCATGCCTATCCTGGAGCGCAGGCTGTCTTGGGTCACGCCGCCGATATCCTGACCGTCGACGAGGATCTGGCCCGATTCAGCATCGTAGAACCGCAGAAGAAGCTTCACGAGCGTTGACTTGCCGGCGCCTGAACGCCCTACAAGACCGATTTTTTGGCCGGGCATAACCGTCAGGTTAATCTCGTCCAAACCACCGTCTTTGCGGCCAAAATGGTGCGACACAGAGCAGAACTCAATTTTGCCCGGTCCAGGCAAAAGGTCACGGGCATCGGGTCGATCGACCAATTCAATCGGCTGCGCGATCGTTTCCATACCTTCTTTCACGATACCGAGGTTGGAAAAGAAGCTGGTAAGCGCCCACATGATCCAACCAGTCATGGCATTGAGCCTAAGAACCAGTGACGATGCGATGGCGACCACACCGATCGTGGCCGAGCCGATGGACCACAACCATATTGCCCAGCCAACTACGGAAACGATCAGGAATCCATTGATGATCGTCAGACCAACATCCATGAAGGTGAAGATCCGCATCTCCTTCTGGAAAGTCTGTCGTGCCTCTTCAATGACTTCCTTTGCATAAAGGCGTTCGGCATCTGTGTGCGCGAACATCTTGACGGAGTGGATGTTCGTATAGCTATCGACCACTCTGCCAGTCACTGCACTCCTCGCATTCGAAGATGCCTGCGATGCTGGGGTCACCCGCCGCACGGTAAAGAAAACCAAAGTACCATATAGCACGAGCCAAATTGCCAATGGTATCGCAAGCCTCGGATCCGCCTCTCCAAGAAGGATGAGTGCGCCAATGACATAGGCAAGGGCATACGCCATCGCATCAAACACCTGGAAAACCGCTTCTCCCGCGGCAGGAGGCGTTTGCATGATGCGGTTGGCGATCCGCCCGGCGAAGTCGTTTTCAAACCATCCAACACTTTGCCGCAAAACGTGGCCATGCGACCGCCAACGGATCAGTGTCCCGAAATTCGGAAGGATCGTGTTGTTTAGCAACGAAACATTGATCATCTGAACAAAGGGGCGGATCAGCAAGAGGAACAAGGCTACGAGCAGCATTTCCACACCGTGGTTTTGCCAGAAGGTTGCGCGGTCCGTGCTTGCCAATACATCGACTAGCCGACCAATGTAGGCGATCAGCCAAATCTCGATGGCAGCAACGACGATGGTCACCAGTGCGGTGATCCAGAAGACCTTCCTGAAAGGACGCGTATAGCGCGCCATGAATGGCCAGAGTTTGGTTGGCGGGCGATCCTCCTCGCGATAGTCGCAATACGGATCGACAAGGGTCTCAAAGAAACGGAACATTTGGCGGGAGCCTTTAGAAATGGTTTGGAAAATCGAAGTCGCGGGACGTTTGACCGAGGCCGTCCCTACAGGATCGGTCCAGTCAATGCTGGTTTGGTCGGATCCTGATAATCATCGATTGCCCTCCATTTGTCGGCTCGACTCACGTAACCCAAGCTCGGCCAAAAGTCACGCCCTAGGCATCAACTCTTCGCGCGAAAGCGTGAATCCGCTATCGATCCACTGATCTTCCAAACTGCGGAGTACGTCTCCCAAGTCTTTTCCTTGATACTCGGGCATAAGGTCACGCGCGCTAATCGGAAACTTGGCAGCGGCACCCTTTTCTACGCTCTGCAGCGCTGAATCTTCTATGGGCTGACCTGATATCGCGGCAGTCGCCAGAACCACGTCTCGACCGGTTTCCTTGCCTTCTCTATAGGCGACAACCGCCGGCGCGACGCCAACGTTACTCTGTATCGTACTTACTTTCGAAAGATCTGCGCGCGACAATCTTAGCGTTTCGATTGCGCCCCCAATGACAGCCAATCGCCTTAAACCATCCGCAGACGCCTCGATCGACTGTTCTAAGTAGACAAGCGGGCCAAGCGCTGTGTCGTCCGCTCCCGGCAGAATGGCAGCCAGCACTCCAGTGGCGCGCATGGCTGCCACCGCTCGAGACGGATCCGGAGCTGATAAAAGGCGCACCATTTCAGAACCGACGCGCTCTCTCGAAAGTGTCTCTAACCCGCGCAAATTCCGAGCAATCGCGTCCAAAGCGTCGTCATCAAATCCACCTTCTGGATTGCCGTACCAAGCATTGAATCGAAAGAACCGCAAACTGCGCAAGTAGTCTTCCCTAATTCTGTGCGCTGCATCTTCGATGAAACGAACATAGCGGTTCGCAATGTCAGGAAGCCCAGATACAGGATCGTGCAATTGGCCTTCTGCATCCGCATAGATCGCGTTCATCGTGAAATCTCGACGGCGCGCATCTTCTTCAATGCTGTCTGCGAAAGCGACGACGGCGCGTCTGCCATCGGTTTCTACATCCCGGCGAAACGTTGTGACCTCGAACGAAACTCCGGATGAAATAACCGTGACGGTTCCGTGGTCGATCCCAGTCGGCACAACTTTGAGACCGGCCTTCTCGGCCAAGTCGGTGACAACATCCGGGCGTGCCGCAGTCGCTAGATCGATGTCCTTCACCCGTTCTCCAAGAATTGTGTCCCGGACACAGCCTCCCACGGCAAATGTCGGATATCCGGAGAGAACCTCGAAAACGCGTGCGGTCGCCTCAGTCTTTAGCCATTCGGCATCAATATGTGTCATCCGCCATCCGATCCGCCAGCGCGCGCAACATGCGCGCTGTTGCGCCCCAGATGTAATAGGGACCCCAGGGAACCGTAAAGAAGTAGCGGGGGCTTCCCCGCCAAACACGCGACTCGATCAGATAATTCCGAGGGTTCATCACATGGGCCAAGGGCACTTGAAAAGCTTCAGCAACTTCACCCTGATCGGGCCGCAACACCAAGTCGGGCGGAACAACGCCCAAGACAGGTGTGACGCTGAACCCTGTTACAGTTTCATGTGGTGAGAGCGTTCCCACCACGTCCACTTGACTGAGTGCAATCTCTTCGTGCGCTTCCCGACATGCAGCAGCAATGACATCTTCGTCCTCGTCTTCAACCTTGCCGCCTGGAAACGCGATCTGTCCCGGATGATGCTTCAGATGGGAGGCGCGCTTTGTAAGGATCAAGCGCGGTTCGGGCGCATCGACAACAGCAATCAGAACGGCCGCGTCTCGAAGAGGTCGTTTTGATGCGACGCTGTCCTCGTTCAAGTCGTAGTCCGACGAAGGTGCGCCCGGCTTGGAAACCGCTGCCTGAAGACTGGCGACAAGGCTCACTTCTTCGCCTCGAAACCAAGTGTGTCAGGATCGAATTCGTAATGTGCCCCGCAGAATTGACAATCCGCAGTGACGATTCCGTCGTCTGTAACCATGTGGCCAATGTCTTTTGCAGAATAGATGGATAGCGACTGACGCACGCGCTCGGGAGAGCAGGTACACCCGAATTCAACCTGTTGAGCATCAAATACCCTCGGTCCGTCTTCATGAAAAAGACGGACCAGAAGTTCCGTTGGCTGCACGCTGGGGCCGATAAGTTCGATATCCTCAGCGGTATCCAAAAGAATGTTTACGTGGGACCACGCTTCTGCGGAGTCGTCATCCAGCACGTCCTCGGCCTGCAAAAGACCATCCTCGCCCGAACCACCGCCGGATACTTCAGGCGAGGCTTCCGGCATTTGTTGCAGCATGATGCCGCCTGCCCGCCAATGGAGAAGTTCGCCGGGCTGCTGCGATTGCCCGTAGCTCAAGGCAAACCGCGTTGGAATTTGCTCCGACTGCGCGAAATAAGTCTCGGCACAGGCAGATAACGAACCACCAGAGATCGGTGTGATCCCCTGGTATGGCACCATTCCTTCTCCCTGATCGATGAGAATTGCGAAATACCCCTTTCCAATCTGATCGAATGGGTCTCCGGTTGGCTCAAGTCTTTCTGCGTCATAGCTTGCATAGGCCCGAATTCGAGCGCTTGAGCCGTCTTCACTCGGGCCGTAGTAATCGGTCGCGATCAAACGAGCGGGCCCGTCTCCCCGCACCTGCAAAGACAGCTTCCAGCGAAGCTTGATCGTTTGCCCAATCAATGCCGTCAGAAGCGACATCTCTGCAATCAACGCCTCGATCGACGGTGGATATTCGTGCTGTGACAATACTGTTTGAAGCACGCCGTCGAGGCGCGCCACGCGGCCGCGCGTTCCGGTGCGGTCAAGCTGGAACGGAAGCACGGTATCGTCCCAAGCGATCTTGGACCCAAGTGTCATACGCTGTCCTGACATTTCGAAAGTGCCGGGTCTATATAGGCATCGAACGCAAAGGACCAATGCCATGATTCCGAGGATTGGCGAACCTGTCAGATCAGATCGACGGTACAAGGTTCGCCCGGGCGCTTACGCTATTCTTGAACGGAACAGCCAAGTACTGCTCACCCATCAATTGATACCGGTGCCTGAAGTCCAGTTTCCCGGCGGAGGCATCGACCGGGGAGAACATGTTCTTCGTGCGCTCCATAGAGAAATCGTTGAGGAAACGGGCTGGCGCGTCGGCGGTCTGCGGCGCGTGGGGGCGTATCGCCGATTCACTTACATGGAAGAGTATGATCTATGGGCAGAGAAAATCTGCCACGTGTACTTTGGGCGCCCCAGCATTTGCCTCGGCCAGCCGAAGGAAGAAAACCACCTTGCACTCTGGGCGTCCGCAAGGGTCGCCATGGACCTTGTCGAGAATGATGGAGAACGGCTCTTTCTCCGGCGTGTCTTCGGTTAGTGAAATTCAACACATACTGCCGAAATGTCGTCAGGGAAGCCCTGTCCTCCACGGAAGGCGATCAGGGACGAGAGAATCCCGTCCATAAAGTGTTCTCCCTTCAAGTTGCTGTTCTCTCTCAGCAAGATTTCGAAGCCACTCTCGTCGAGAAGTCTGTCATGAGGATCCGGGCACTCAGTTACGCCATCCGAATAGAGTATTAAGCGATCCCCCGGAGAAAGATCCAAATCGCAAATTGTGAACTCAGCATCCTCGACAAGTCCGACGGGTGTGCTCCAAAGCTCCGAGAATTCAATTGCGCCGGAGCGTCGCTGAACAACCGGACTCGGGTGCCCTGCTTGGCATAGACGCACGCGGCCCTCTGTCAGATTCACCCAGGCAATCGACAAAGTCAGGTACTGATCAGAGTCTGCGTCCGCGAGCAGAAGCGCGTTTAATTGTGCGCAAACCTCGTCCAGCGGAGCGATCGCATAGCCATCATCTACTTTCCGGAGTGCAATGTTCCGCTCTGGCGATGTAGCGCTGAGAAACCCTGCGATTCGAGCCGTCATCAATGCTGACGCCACACCATGCCCGGATACATCAACCGAAAATACACCCATCTCGCCATCACGAACCGGAAAGTATCCGACCAGATCACCGCCCACATGTCCGCTTGAACGGAAGAGCAAGGAGATCTGTGCGCGGTCCAAGTCGACAATTCGTTCTGGCACCAGAGCTTCTTGGAATCTTCGAGCGCCCTTAAGATCACGATCGATGGCGGCGTAGGCATCCGAAAGCTCTTCAAGTGTTTGCGACAACGCCAAGTTCTTTTCGGAGAGCGCCTTCTGGGCCTCTACGATACGCCGACCCGCTCTGAGGCGTGCCCGAAGTTCCACAGCATTAAAGGGCTTCGAGAGGAAATCATCGGCTCCGCTCTCCAACCCCTCCGCCAAGATTTCACGTTCGGTTTGCGCGGTCAGAAGAAGGAAAAACGCAGGTCGGTCGCCCAGCCCTCGAAAAGCGCGACAAAACTCGACGCCAGACATTCCCGGCATCAGCCAATCGCTAATAACAATATCGAAGGCCGTCGCCTTGCAAAGCTTGATCGCTTCCTCACCAGAGGCCGCTTCGAGTGTCTCATATCCCCATTTCTCAAGGGTTCGCGTAAGCAGTCGCCGCTGCGCCTTGCTGTCGTCGACAACAAGGACGGGAGCCAATGAACGTCGTATGTCCTGCTTCGTGATGGGCTTCTCGGAAGTCATGCCTTCTTGTCACAGCAAAGCCCTTAAATCTCTTTAAACCGCGCCGTGTCACTAATCCTCATCATGAACGGACTGGAGTGCAGCATTGCTGGACACGATACGCATTGCCGAACTGAAAGCAGAAGTTGGCGAGGATGACTTTGCCGAAGTCGTCGCTCTATTTTGCGAAGAGGTGGAAGAGGTACTGGCGGAGCTTCACCTCATTGCTCCCGACAAGATTTTAGGAAGCATTCACTTTCTGAAAGGAAGTGCACAGAACATCGGGCTCGCGCGAGTCGGAGAAATCTGCTTGGAAGAGGAAAGGCGTCTGCGCGCTGACCCCGATCTACGCCCCGACGTTGCACGGATTCGGGAGGCATATGCCGCTTCGAAGATACAACTGCTTTCTTGACCGCCTCATGCTTGTCCCTGTTCTGAAAATTCCGTAAACGCGCGCAGATACCAGCACCCGAGGGGGTTCCATGTCCGCGCCGAAGAAAGTTGTCCTCGCCTACTCAGGCGGATTAGATACATCGATCATTCTGAAATGGCTCCAAACGGAGTATGACTGCGAAGTCGTAACCTTTACGGCCGACCTCGGTCAGGGCGAAGAGCTTGAGCCGGCACGTAAAAAGGCAGAAATGCTTGGTGTGAAGGAAATCTATGTCGAGGACCTTCGCGAGGAGTTTACCCGCGATTTCGTTTTTCCGATGTTTCGCGCCAACGCGCTTTACGAAGGGCTTTACCTGCTTGGAACGTCGATTGCCCGCCCGTTGATCTCCAAGCGACTTGTTGAAATTGCGCATGAGACCGGGGCAGATGCTGTTTCGCACGGCGCGACCGGCAAAGGTAATGACCAGGTCAGGTTCGAGCTTTCTGCGTACGCGTTAGATCCGGATATCGAGGTCATTGCGCCTTGGCGTATCTGGGACCTGACATCTCGCACACGCCTCCTTGAGTTCGCTGAAAAGAACCAGATCCCAATTGCAAAGGACAAACGGGGCGAGGCACCGTTTTCCGTAGACGCCAACCTTCTCCACACGTCTTCAGAAGGAAAGGTGCTTGAGGATCCGGCGGAGGAGGCGCCAGAGTTCGTCCTTCAGCGCATCACCAAGCCTGAAGACGCCCCGGACACACCGGAAATGGTGGAGATCACTTTCGAGAAGGGCGATGCCGTGGCCATCAACGGTGAAGCCATGTCCCCCGCGACCATTCTGACACGACTGAATGAACTTGGTGGCAAACATGGTGTGGGCATTCTGGACCTGGTCGAGAACCGTTTCGTCGGTATGAAATCGCGCGGCCTGTATGAAACTCCGGGCGGTACCATCCTGCTCGAAGCGCATCGGGGCATAGAGCAGATCACTCTCGACAGTGGCGCTGGGCACCTGAAGGACTCGATCATGCCGCGCTATGCCGAGCTGATCTACAATGGGTTTTGGTTCTCTCCGGAACGCGAAATGCTGCAGGCACTTATTGACCAGAGCCAGGAACACGTCTCTGGCACGGTGCGAGTGAAGCTCTACAAGGGATCCGCGCGGACCGTCGCCAGATGGTCCGAACAGTCTCTTTACTCTGAAGCACATGTAACATTCGAAGAGGATGCAGGTGCATATGATCAGAAGGATGCGCAGGGTTTCATTCAGCTTAATGCGCTGCGTTTGAAGCTGCTCGCAGCAAGAAAACGTCGCACCAAAAGCACGTAGTCGCGGAAAGAATTGTTTCCTGCATCGCAACTATTCCGAGATCTTGCCACAATCTTGAACGACAGGTTTCCTAGTCAGATACTTGGGGCACATTTCGGAGCAGTACATTGCAGGACATGGAATCGAGCAGACAAGTCTCGTTTACCGGGACAGCGCGCGAATGGTTTGGCATTTGGATCGTCAACCTTTTGCTGACCATCGTGACACTTGGCATTTATTCAGCCTGGGCTAAGGTACGGAGAAATAAGTACTTTTATCAGAATACCTACGTCGCCGGCCGAAACCTCGACTATCATGCGACCGGTCTTCAGATCCTCATCGGTCGGATTATTGTCGTTGTTGGTCTGATCGCTTACGGCGTGCTCAGCGCAATTCCGATCGTCGGACTCGTGTTGATCCTGCTCTTGCTAGCAATTTTTCCGTGGCTTCTAGTCCGTTCGCTTCGGTTCAACGCACAAATGACAAGCTGGTCAAACGTCCGCTTTCAATTTGTCGGGACTGTCGGCAAGGCTTTCCTAGTCTACATCGTCTATCCGATATTGACGGCCTTGACCTTGTACATCGCTTTTCCTTTCTTTGATCGCGCACGAAAGCGGTACTCGATCAACAACCATCGCTTGGGCCAACATGGCTTCCATTTTGATGCGCCGATTGGTGGATTCTACATCGCATTCTTCCTTACATTGGGATGGGTTGCTGTTGTGACCGTGGTGCTTGGCGTGATTGCAGCTCCAAGTCTGGAAAGCATGGCATCGCCGGAACCAGACCCGAGCGTCATCGGTCTGTTCTACCTCTGGGCTTTCCTTGCTTTCTTTCCTGCGGTGACATTCTACGGTGCCATGATCCGAAATCTGACGCTGTCTAATCTCGCGCTAGAAGGCGGGCATGAGTTCCACTCGGATGTGTCGCCCGCGCAAGTGCTTTGGATCGCTCTCTCGAATGCCGTGATCGTACTTTGTACCCTTGGCCTGATGCTGCCATGGGCGCAAATTCGTATGGCTCGCTACTTGGCCGACCACACGGACGTAGCCGTTAACGGCTCGCTGGACGATTTCGTAACGCAGGCGCAGGCACGAGCAGGCGCAATCGGAGATGCGTACAGCGATATCGAGGGTATCGATGTCGGCCTTCCGATCTGACGACGAATTTACTTTGACTGGCCGGGCCTTTCTGGCCCGGTCTTCCAAACAAGTCTCCGCAACGCTTAGGCTTAAGGGTGACTCAGTTACACTTCTGTCTGAAGACGGCGAGAAATTGTGCACCTTCCGTCGAAACGAACTGAAGTTCGAGGCCCCTCTGGGCAGAACTGATCGTCGCGCCACCTTCCCGGACGGTACCCTGTTCGAAACTCCGGACCATGAAACTGTTCAAAGGATCACAGGCAATACCGCTGGCACCGCGCTTCATGTTGCAGAGAGATTCAACAGTCGATTGATTTACTTCGTCGTTGCGGCGGTGCTTGGGGGATTTCTGGTTTGGCGTTTTGCATTGCCCGCAATTGTTTACGTTGCCGTCGCGTTTACGCCAGAACCGTTGAAAGATGCGATGGACGTCGGAACGCTTCAAGCGTTTGATCGTGTGATAGCAAACCCGACGAGGCTTTCAGAAGAGCGACAAGATGAGGTTCGGGAAGTATTCGCCAATTTGATAAGTGAGTTGGAAGACAACGACAGTACTCAATTCGACCTGCATTTTCGGTTCGCTCCAGGAATTGGCCCAAACGCGGTCGCGCTCCCTGGAGGCACCGTTGTCATTACAGACGCGCTTGTGAGCGGGTTCCCTGGCGATGATGTCGTCGCGGCCGTCTTGGGTCATGAACTTGGACACGTTGTCGAAAACCATGGTTTGACGCAGCTCTATCGATCCCTCGGTTTCTTCGTTCTCGTTTCTTTGATCGCTGGCGACACCGGACCAATACTTGAGGATGTCCTGCTTGAAGGAGGGGTGATCCTTTCCCTCAGTTACTCTCGAGAATTCGAGAGAAGAGCGGACGAGTTCGGACTTCGACTAACACGTAAAGCGGGATACGACCCTGCAGCCCTGATCACTTTCTTCGAATCCCTGCCGGGCAGTTTGAGCCAGGAAACATCCTGGGATTCAACGCACCCCTCATCAGCCGAGCGTATTGAATCAATCCGCGATTTTCTTAAGGAGAGCTAGATCGCAAGGTCAGCGAGGCGTTCGTAGTAAGGCATCGCTTCTTCGGCGAGTTCTGCCAACTTGCCCGAAAGTTTCGGGAGTGGCCCTTCCGCATCGGCAAAACCTGTGGATCGATGCACCGAACCATACCAATGCGGCGCCCAGACACCGTCATATGATTTCGGACCCGCCGGCCACGCCAGCATGCGAACATCAAATTCCAGACCGATCCCATCGCAGAGCTTCCGCAACATACCCTCAGGATCGCGTCGGATATCCGCGCTGTTTACGACCGGACCGGGAAGCCGCTCATAAATCTCTACCTGCGACTTAAATCCAATGTCCTGCATGTTCGGCATTTCACGCTTCGCCACATAGCTGGAAACAACGCGGGCAGGATGGCGTATCAGATGAACGTTCACGCATTCATCTGCCCATCCAAGCGAAAAGCCCGGAAGCATGTGAAAACTCATATGCTTCATGTAAAAGTGCGCCCGACCTCCCGGGACCGACCCTGCACATTGGCGTGCGACACTTTCCGGGTCAGTGTCTGTCGACTCCAGCACTACTGTCTTCATCGGATGCTCGACGCCGCTTTGCTTTAAATACGCTCCGTAGAACGGTTCGTCCCATGCCGAAAAATCCGGCCTGTTTCCAAACGAGTACATCAAGGCTGTCGACAAATTTCGTGGTCCAGACCACATTGCGATTTTCATCAGCGGCACCCCAGTTGAAACATCTCTCACACTCCCGCGACCTCACGCGCCCGTTAATGGACCGAGAGCAATCCCTTCGACAATGATGCCGCAGAATTTTGCAAGGAAGGTTCTCATGACGGTTCAGGCCATTAAAGCCCCGCTCCTCATTTTCTTCATCGCGGTCGGCGTGATGATCCAGTGTGCATCCGCTCAAGCGGCACAAAAGCGAGCATACTTTGCCGGTGGGTGCTTTTGGTGCGTTGAAAGCGACTTTGAAAAAGTCAAAGGCGTTAGCGAGGTCGTGTCCGGCTACACTGGTGGCAAGACCAAGAACCCAACCTACAAGCAAGTCACCAAGGGTGGCACAGGTCACTACGAGGCCGTCGAAATTCGATACAATGACAGCACCGTAAGCTACGATCGGCTGCTTTACCTATTCTTCCGCTCGGTTGATCCGACAGATGCAGGCGGACAGTTCTGTGACCGTGGCGAAAGCTACCGGACGGCAATATTCGTCACTAACTCGGCGGAACGTGCTGCCGCAGAGAAAGCAAAGGCTGAAGCCGAGAAAGAGCTTGGTCGCAAAATTGTAACACCAATTTTGAACGCGGGCCCGTTTTACAATGCGGAAGCCTACCATCAGGACTATTACAAATCCTCTGAGGTTGTGCTGACACGACGCGGACCGAAGTCCAAAGCGAATGCTTACAAGTTTTATCGCAATGCATGTAAGCGAGATCAGAAGATCAAACGGCTTTGGGGAAGCTCGGCACCCTTCGCCAGCTAAGGTTTCCACTTTCCCCCCAAGTGTTCGCTCGTTAGATTCGCGCAAACACTTGGGGGAGTGAGCAGTGAACACGGCCAACGCCGCCGTCACCCCGATGATGGCACAGTTTCTGGAAATCAAGGAAGCGCACAAGGATGCGCTTCTTTTCTACCGGATGGGCGACTTCTATGAGCTTTTCTTCGATGATGCCGTCGCAGCCGCGGCGGCACTCGATATTGCACTGACCAAACGCGGCAAACATCTGGGCGAAGACATACCGATGTGCGGGGTGCCGGTGCACTCCGCTGATGGATATCTTCTGACCCTCATTCGCAAAGGTTTCCGCGTCGCGGTATGCGAACAGTTGGAGGACCCCAGCGAAGCAAAGAAAAGGGGCTCGAAAGCCGTTGTAAAACGCGGTGTCGTGCGCCTTGTAACGCCGGGAACGCTCACTGAAGAGTCTCTTCTCGAAGCACGGCGCAACAACTTCCTCGCGGCGCTGTCTGAAGTCCGCGATGAGGCCGCTATCGCTTGGGCAGACATCTCAACGGGCGAACTACGTGTGATGCCAGTTTCGCCAGTCACGATCGGAGCAGAGCTTGCACGCCTCGCACCGCGAGAAGTCATCGTAACCGATACAAAATATGCGGAATTCTCCGATTTAGAGACTGATCTTGGCTTTTCGATGACGCCCTTGTCATCCGCGAGCTTTGATAGCCAATCGGCGCAGCCAAAGCTTTGCAATTTGTGGAAAGTGAAAAGCCTGGACGCATTCGGAGCTTTTGGTCGCGCAGAGCTATCCGCCATGGGCGCGTTGATCGACTACATTGATCTCACTCAAAAGGGCAATCTGCCACTGTTGCGCCCACCTGTCCGAGAAGTGGCCACTGGAACCGTCCAGATCGACGCCGCAACACGGCGAAACCTTGAATTGACCCGCTCTTTGTCCGGAGGACGGGATGGTTCTCTGTTGGCAGCGATAGATCACACGGTGACCGCAGGTGGGGGCCGCTTGCTGGAGCGACGTATTTCCTCGCCATCACGATCACGATCTACGATCTCAGATCGACTTGCTGCCGTGCGCTCCCTCCATGACGATCCGGAAAGAGCGGACGCGGTACGTAGTGCCCTAAAGCGTTGCCCGGATATTGAGCGGGCCTTATCGCGACTTGCCTTGGACCGAGGGGGTCCGCGCGATCTTGCAGCAATCCGCAACGCGCTGTCTGAAATGCCCAGCATAGCTGAGCTTGCGCCAGATCACGCCAATAGCCTTTCTGGATTCGAAGACCTGTGCCAAGAACTTGAAGACGCGCTCGTTGCTGAACCGCCTTTCCTTGCAAGAGATGGCGGCTTCATTGCCGTCGGCTTTGATGCTGATCTCGACGATGCTCGAAAACTTCGTGACGAGGGTCGATCAGTCATTGCCGAACTGCAGGTTGGTTATTCGAGTGAAACCGAAATCTCGTCGCTAAAGATCAAGCACAATAACGTACTCGGTTACTTCATCGAGACGACGGCAACCCATGCAGACAAGATGCTTGGAATGTCAGAGAGATTTATCCATCGGCAGACGACAGCGAATGCGGTGCGGTTTACAACTGTCGAGCTTTCCGAGTTGGAAACCAAGATCTTGAACGCCGGAGCACGTGCACTTGAGGCTGAGAAGTTGCTCTTTGAGAGGCTAAAATCGAAAGTTCTTGATGCACAGGGTGGACTAGGTGCTGCGGCGAGCAGTCTGGCTGAACTTGATGTGTCGCAAGGATTTGCGGACCTCGCTCGATCGCACCAATGGAGCGAGCCAATTGTCGATGAAACCCGCTCTTTCGAGGTGAAAGGAGGGCGACATCCAGTAGTGGAGGCGGCCCTGAAAAAGGAAGGCGGAACGCCTTTCATCGCCAACGACTGTGAACTGATGGCCGAGGATGGAGCCTCCATAACTCTTCTGACCGGCCCCAACATGGCGGGTAAATCCACGTATCTTCGCCAGAACGCTCTTATTGCTTTGCTGGCCCAAGCAGGCAGTTTTGTTCCCGCGGAGTCCGCACATATTGGTCTTGTCAGCCAGATCTTCAGCCGCGTTGGGGCGGCGGACGATCTCGCTCGTGGACGCTCCACCTTCATGGTCGAAATGGTGGAAACCGCGGCTATTCTAAATCAGGCAGATGAGCGCGCCCTTGTTATTCTCGACGAAATCGGGCGCGGTACAGCAACGTACGATGGTCTCTCGATCGCGTGGGCGACGCTCGAGCACCTGCATGATGTCAACAGATGCCGCGCGCTTTTCGCGACCCATTACCACGAAATGACCGAGTTGGCAGATCGTTTGGAACACGTGGCGAATGCAACCGTTGCAGTGAAGGAATGGGATGGCGAAGTGATCTTTCTTCACGAGGTGCGACAGGGTGCCGCCGATCGAAGCTACGGGGTGCAAGTCGCTCGTCTCGCGGGCTTGCCAGACAGTGTTGTTTCACGCGCCCGTGTTGTCCTCGATGCTCTCGAAAAGGGCGAGCGGGAAGGAAAAGGGCATCAAAAGGCGCTCATCGATGATCTACCGCTATTCTCTGTAGCCGCCAATGAGCACTCTGCTGTGTCAGAATCGTCCGAGTTAGAGACTAAAGTCGCGGAGCTTCAGCCAGATGAACTCACGCCACGCGAGGCCCTGTCCATCTTGTACGAACTGAAATCTCTGTCCCTAGCCGACTCGTAGTACTAGCTGGCAGGCATTGAGCTCACGCCGACGCGCGCCGGCCGCAGCAGGCGATCATGCAGCATGAAACCGTCAGCTTCGACTTGAATGATGTCGCCGGCAGAAGTTCCTGGAAGCGGTGCCTCGAACATCGCCTCATGAAGTTGCGGATCAAATTTGTCCCCGACCTCGGGAGAGATCGGTTCGATGCCGTGCTTTTTGAACACGTTCACCAGTTCGCGCATTGTAAGCTCGACACCCTCGATCATAGCCTTGGACGTTTCCCGTGCTTCGTCCGGAACAGCCTGAACGGCACGCTTCATGTTGTCGAACACAGGCAAAAGATCACGTGCCAATTTGGATCCGCCATATTGCTCCGCCTCGCGCCGGTCGCGCTCCGATCTCTTGCGCGAATTCTCTGCATCAGCCAACGCGCGCATGAACTTATCCTTCAGCTCGTCGCGTTCGGCCTGCAAAGCCAAAATCATTTCGTCGGCCTCTGGTTCTTCCAAGGCCTCAGGATCAGTAATGTCGATCAGCTCTTCATCCGTTGCCGGTTTCTTTGGCTCTGCGTCGCTCATCGTTGTCCTCGGTCTGCAATCAAGTGGCCCATCAGTTGGGCGGTGTAATCCACGATCGGTACGATGCGCCCGTAATTTAAACGGGTGGGTCCAATGACGCCCACGGCACCGATCACCTTTCGATCAGCGTTCATATATGGAGACACCACCAAAGAGGAACCCGAAAGTGAAAAAAGCTTGTTCTCGGAACCAATAAAAATCCGAACGCCTTCACCCTGCTCGGTCAGCTCCAAAAACTCGGCGATGTCCCGCTTCTGTTCAAGGTCGTCAAAGAGCTCGCGGATGCGCTCAAGCTCTTCTTTTTCTCCGCCTTCGGCTAGGAGATTCGCGCGTCCGCGAACTATTAGACGTTCGTAGTCCGAACCTTCATTCTCCCAGAATGCCGCCCCGCTCTCCACGAGATCGCGCGCCAGAACATCCAATTCCTGTCGCCGCCGCGCAATTTCGGTCCGGACTACGTTTTCCAGTTCAGAAATGGTGCGGCCAGCCGCAATCGCGTTCAAGAAGTTTGCCGCTTCGCGAAAAGAGCTGGGGGTCTGCCCGGGGGGCGGCTGAAAGAAGCGATTTTCTACATGCCCATCGCCAAACACAACAACCGCAAGAGCGCGATCCGAACCAAGGCTGACAAACTCGATGTGCTTCAACGGCGCTTCGTGTTTCGGCGCAAGCACGAGGCTTGCTCCGTGCGTCACACCTGAAAGGGCGGAACCAACCCGATCAAGAATGCCCGCAACATCGGAGTCTTCGTCAGCCAAACGGCTTTCGATGGCGTCTCTGTCCGCGTCGCTTGGATCGCCTACTTCAAGGATACCGTCGACAAAAAGACGCAGACCGACTTCCGTTGGTATCCGTCCCGCTGAGACATGAGGCGCGGCGAGCAGACCAAGATACTCGAGGTCCTGCATAACGTTCCGAATGGTAGCCGCGCTAACTTTTTCTTTCATCTCACGCGTCAGGCTGCGAGAGCCGACAGGCATGCCAGAATCGAGATATCCCTCGACCACGCGACGGAATACTTCGCGCGAACGGTCATTCATCTCTTCCAGTAGTTTACCAGTGTCAGCCATTCGTCTCACATATTCTCGAAGCAAGCCAATTAAAGGAACAGTTCCACGCACGTCAATCGGCCTTGAAGCAGATTGGACAGCCGACTATGACCGCGACCAACAAGGAAAGGTGCGGCGATGAGACCATCAGGACGCGAAACCTCAGAAATGCGGGCCGTATCAATCGAGACGGATGTGTCTAGGCACGCAGAAGGTTCTTGTCTCATCAAATGCGGCGACACGCATGTTCTTTGCACTGCGTCCATCGATGAGCGCGTACCGCCCTGGATGAAGAACTCCGGGTTGGGCTGGGTGACTGCCGAGTATGGCATGCTGCCGCGCGCAACACATACCCGTGGCCGACGCGAAGCCAAGAATGGGCAGTCCGGCCGTACGCAAGAGATCCAAAGACTGATTGGTCGAAGCCTGCGCGCCGCTGTCGACAGGCCAGCCTTGGGCGAGCGCCAGATCATCGTGGATTGCGATGTCGTCCAGGCGGATGGCGGAACACGGTGTGCATCCATCACAGGTGGCTGGATCGCTCTTCGTTTGGCAGTTAACAAGCTTCTTTCAGCAGGAATGATCACGACCGATCCTCTTGTGGATCATGTGGCAGCGGTCTCATGTGGGATTTATGCCGGTCAGGCGGTGCTGGATTTAGATTATCCGGAGGACAGCGAAGCTGGCGTCGATGGAAACTTTGTGATGACCGGCTCAAAACGCCTCATCGAAGTTCAAATGTCGGCTGAGGGTTCGACCTACTCTCGTGATCAAATGTCGGACCTTCTTGATCTTGCTGAGAGCGGCGTAGAAACTTTGGTAGCTGCTCAGAAGTCCGCAACTGCGGGATGAGGCAGTTCTCGGACAAAACCTTGCTGGTCGCCACGCACAATGCTGGCAAGTTGGAAGAAATAGCAGATCTGGTTTCTGATTTCGGAATTGAGGCGGTCGGCGCGGCGTCATTTGGATTGCCGGAGCCAGAAGAAACTGGAAAAACCTTTGTCGAAAACGCGCGCATAAAGGCCCATGCCGCCGCACAGGCGACCGGGCTGCCCGCATTGTCGGATGATTCCGGGATTGAGATTGATGGTTTGGGCGGTGAACCCGGTGTCCATACAGCCGACTGGGCAGAAACACCCAATGGGCGAGACTTCGTGATGGCCATGACCAGAAGTCACAACGAGCTCATCGAGCGCGGAGCAAAGAAACCGTGGACAGCTCGGTTTTGTTGCACATTCGTGCTCGCATGGCCCGACGGGCATGACGAGGTTTTCGCGGGGAAAGCAGAAGGCGAGATCACCTGGCCAATGCGTGGTGATCTTGGGCATGGCTACGATCCGATCTTTTTGCCGGAAGGATACCATCAAACGTTCGGCGAAATGGATCGTTGGGAAAAGAACCGCATCAGCCACCGTGCGGATGCATTTAACAAGCTGAAGGCGGTCTTCACCAAATGACAGAGCGGCGTGGCTTCGGCCTCTACGTCCACTGGCCGTTCTGTCAGGCAAAATGCCCATACTGCGATTTTAACAGCCACGTCGTCGAGAAAATCGACCAAAATCATTGGCGCGATGCGTTTCGGAAAGAAGTAGCACGCGTGCAGAACGACCTTCCCGACAGAACGCTCAACACCATTTTTTTTGGTGGAGGCACACCTAGCCTCATGACACCAGAAACTGTCGATGCTGTCATTTCTGCAGCCCGCGAAGCGTGGCCCTTTGCGAATGATATGGAGATAACACTTGAGGCAAACCCAACATCCATTGAAGCCGAGCGTTTTCGTGGATTCTTGGGCGCCGGGATAAATCGTGTTTCGATTGGTGTTCAGGCTTTGATCAATGAAGATTTGCGGCGCCTGGGTCGATTGCACAGCGCCGATGAAGCCCGACGCGCCGTCGAGCTTGCGAAGTCAATTTTCCCGCGTGTCTCGTTCGATTTGATTTACGCCAGACAAGACCAATCGCTATCTGACTGGGAAAGTGAGCTTACCGAAGCGCTTGAATTGGCTGATGGCCATCTGTCACTTTATCAGTTGACCATCGAACCCGGAACAGCCTTTGGGGATCGTTTTGCAGTGGGTAAATTGCGTGGACTGCCGGAAGAAGGGCTGGCTGCGGATATGTTCGAGCTGACTCAAGATTTGACATCACGTCATGGGTTGCACGCCTACGAAGTGTCGAACCATGCCGCGCCGAGCTACGAGTCGCGACACAATCTGATCTACTGGCGTGGTCATGATTGGCTGGGCATCGGACCTGGTGCACACGGCAGATTCACCTTTGGTGAAAGACGCATTGCGACGGAGTCACACTCTTTACCAAGTGAATGGTTGAATGCCGTATCCGATGGAAGTGGCGAAAATGTCCGTACAACGCTTACTGAACAGGATGATGTTGAAGAACGCTTGATGATGGGCCTACGCCTTGAAGAAGGTATAAAGGAAACCAAATTTTCAGAATATATCAATAAATTCAATGACTTGATAGAAATTGGAATGCTTGAGAGGTCTCAGGAGCGGGTGCGAACCACCCCTGCTGGACGGCGCGTTTTGAATGCGGTCATCAGAGAGTTGCTTGCTTAGAGCTTTCCGCCCTCAACAGCAGATAGACGGCGGCAAATTTCATCCAACTGCTCAAGTGATTTATACTTGATCTTCAATGCACCGGTCTCTCCGCCTGGCGTGTGATCTATGGTAACCGTCATCCCGAGCGCCGCCTTAAGGTCTTTCTCGAGAAGAGCCGTATCTGCATCCTTTTTCGGACCGCCACTGGGTGCTATTGGGTTGGTCGCCTTTGTCGTTTTGGCCAAGCGCTCAACTTCCCTAACCGAAAGTCCTTTCTTCACGGCCAGAGCAGCGAGCGCGTCTGGATCATCTGCGGTAAGCAGGGCGCGCGCGTGTCCTGCCGACAGTCGGCCGTCCACAACCATCTCGAGAATACCCTCGGGCAGGTTCAAAAGCCTGAGCAGGTTGGCGATATGGCTTCTGCTTTTTCCGAGCGCCTCGGCCAGCTTTTCTTGTGTGTGCCCGAAGCGATCCATCAACTGGCGGAAGGCCCTTGCCTCCTCGATTGCATTGAGGTCGTCGCGTTGAATGTTCTCGATAAGTGCAAGCTCAAGTACTTCGACATCATCAAGCTCGCGAACTACAGCGGGCACTTCGTGGAGTTGGGCACGTTGCGCTGCGCGCCAGCGACGTTCGCCCGCAACGATTTCGTACCCGTTCGGGTCGCGAGGATTTTTGCGCAGAATGAGGGGCTGGATGATCCCTTTCGCTGCGATCGAATCCGACAGCTCCTTCAGGGCCTCTTCCGAGAACGTCCGTCTTGGCTGGTCTGGGTTGGCTGAAATGAGCGCAATGTCGATGACGACTTCCGGCTTTCTGGCAGTCGGCATCGTGTCGTTTGCTGGCTTGGAGTCAACATCTGCCATCAGCGCTGAAAGTCCTCGGCCAAGGCCGCGCCGTTCTGATTTTGGAGCCATGTCGCCCTACCCTATGCTGTAGCCATCGAGGCCTTTTCTACCATTTCTTGTGCCAGCTTTCGATAGGCAATCGCACCCTTCGACATGGGTTCATAGGCGATTACTGGCATTGAAAATGACGGCGCCTCTGAGATCCGTACATTCCGGGGCACTATGGTCTGATAGACCAAACCGCCCAGGGTTTGTCGGGCGTCTTCCTCAACCTGTTGACTAAGGTTGTTCCGCCCATCGTACATTGTCAGGACAACCCCCTCAATTCTGAGGTCTGGATTGGCGCCCTGTCGAACTTCTCGAACCGTAAGCATCAGCTGGGATAGGCCCTCCAATGCGAAGAACTCGCTTTGAAGCGGAATGAGGACGGAATCTGAGGCTACCATGGCATTGACGGTGAGCAAGCTGAGCGATGGCGGGCAATCGATAAGGATAAAGTCCAGCTCATAGGCGTCGATCGCAGGTTGGCGCAAAGCATCGTAAAGGAGGAAACTCCGCTTCTCGACCGACATCATTTCAATATCGGCAGAGCTCAGATCTGTCGTGGAAGGAGCCAGAAGCAAGCCCTCTACAGTAGTGGTCTGAATGACCTTCGAAAGATCAGTATCGTCCAGAAGCAGATCATACGTCGTAAACTCGCGATCCTCCGGAAGCGAGCCGAGGCCGGTGGACGCATTGCCCTGAGGATCAAGATCGACGAGCAACACGTTGTATCCGCCTTCCGCCAATGCAGCACCAAGGTTGATGGCTGTTGTCGTCTTGCCGACGCCGCCTTTCTGATTGGCGACGGAAATAATGCGGGGCATAGGGGGTCGCGTCGGGTCAGACACGCTTGATATCTCCAATACGAAGGATGGCCGAGTTTGCGTCGGTCTGGCTGGGAAGTTTCTCGCAGTCAAAGACCCAGTTTTCAAGAGCTTCCGCAATCTCTTCCTCAGCTTTCTCGCCTTTGGGAAAGACCGCTGTACCTGATGGGTTCAAGTGCCGCTCGGCGAAGCCCAACAAAGTACTAAGCGGAGCCAAAGCGCGAGCGGAGACCACATCAGCGTGCAGTGGTTTGGCGTGTTCAATCCGGTCAACGACAACGCGCGCGGGAAGATGAAGAGTTCTGATGACCGTTCTGAGGAAAGTAGCTTTGCGTTGATCGGCCTCGACCAAGATAACCTCACCCACCTGCGCTTCACGTTTCATGATGGCGATAACCAGGCCTGGGAATCCTCCACCACTGCCAAGGTCCGCCCAAACTCCAGTCGACCTCACAACATCAAAAAGCTGAGCAGAGTCCAGAAAGTGCCGGGTCCAAAGAGCTTCAAGCGTCTTTGGAGAAACGAGGTTGATCGTTTTGTTCCATTCTTTCAGAAGCTCGGAATAGGTTTCCAGTGCCGCCAGTGTTTCACGTGAAACATCCGTTCTCGCCGCAAACTCCTCGGCACCGGAACTGCTCATGCCCGCCTACGATCCTGTTGTCTGATCTTGGCGAGGATCAGCGTGAGAGCTGCCGGAGTCATCCCTTCGACACGGCCAGCCTGGCCCAGTGTCTCCGGCCGAATGCGAAGAAGTTTTTGTTTGAGTTCGTTTGAAAGTCCGCTGAGCTCTTCAAAATCAAAGTCTCGGGGTATCCGATGAGCTTCGTCCCTTCTCAGGTTTTCGACATCTCTTGATTGACGGTCAATATACTGAGCATACAGAGCGTCACACTTTAGCTGTGTGCGAATTTCCTCGCGAATATCATCAAGGTCGGGCTGCAAATCAATCAGATCATAGAAGGTAACATCCGCGAAGGCTAACAGTTCCCGGCCAGAACGCTTGCGTCCGTCAGCTGCAATCTTGATGCCCTGCGATGCTGCGTCTTGCGCTGATACAGATACCGCATCGATACGCCGCTGGCCGTCACTCAACTCATCCGTCTTGGCGTGGAAATGCTTCGCGCGTTCCGCGCCGATACATCCAATCTCAAGCCCTAAGGGCGTTAGTCGTTGATCAGCATTATCTGCCCTCAAAGAGAGGCGGAACTCCGCGCGTGAGGTGAACATACGATAGGGCTCCGTGACACCCCTTGTAACCAGGTCATCTATCATCACACCGATGTAGGAGGTTTCTCTTCCGAACTGGACAGGGTCCTTACCAAGCGCCGCAGCAGCAGCATTCAAGCCAGCGACCAGCCCTTGTGCGCCTGCTTCCTCATACCCGGTGGTTCCATTGATTTGTCCGGCCAGATACAAACCGTCAATGTCCCGCACATTTAACCGCGACGATAGCGCGCGCGGATCAACGTAATCGTACTCGATGGCATAGCCAGGCTGAGCGATAACGGCCCGCTCCAAACCACGAATGGAGTGAACGTATCGCTCCTGCACATCTTGTGGCAATGATGTTGAAATCCCGTTTGGGTAAACAAGGTCGGTATTCAGACCTTCTGGCTCAAGAAAGACTTGGTGTGATTGCTTGTCCGCAAACCGGACCACCTTGTCTTCGATGGAGGGACAGTACCGCGGTCCCGTTCCGTCGATATGCCCGCCATACATGGCCGATCTGGAAAGATTGGCTCGAATAATTTCATGCGTTTCTTCATTGGTGTGCGTGATCCCACACGAGACCTGCCGAGAAACGGCGCCGTCCGAGAGAAACGAGAAAAGCACCGGATCATCATCTCCGGGCTGTTCTTCCAAAATACTCCAGTCAATACTTTGAGATATGAGCCGCGGCGGCGTGCCTGTTTTAAGGCGCCCCAAAGGCAAGCCGAAATCATCAATTCGTTCCGCCAGACGAACTGCGGGCGACTCTCCGATACGGCCGCCCTCCCGCGATACGTCCCCAATATGAATAACGCCGCGCAGGAAAGTTCCCGTCGTCAAAACGACAGCAGGCGCGGAAATTCTGGCACCGTCTTTTAGTACGACACCCTCAACGCGGGAGCCGACGATGTGGAAGTCTGTGACTTCCGCCTCCACAACCTCGATATCGCTGACTGACGCGATCTCTGACTGCATCTCCCGCCGATAGATATCTCGGTCTGCCTGGGCTCGCGGGCCCTGTACTGCAGGACCCTTACGGCGATTGAGCAAACGAAACTGGATGCCGGCCTTATCGGCAACCCGGCCCATCAGCCCGTCAAGCGCGTCGATTTCCCGAACAAGGTGTCCCTTGCCCAAGCCTCCAATGGCAGGATTACACGACATGACACCGATTGCATCTTTTGCAATGGTAACCAAAGCTACGCGCGCGCCAAGACGAGCTGCCGCGTGCGCCGCCTCCGTTCCGGCGTGCCCACCACCAACCACCACTACATCTTTGTCGAAATGTTTCACGTGAAACACCTCACCCTATTTTCCAATACAGAAGCTGGAGAAAATCTCACCGAGGAGGTCCTCCACATCAATTCGCCCCACCAGGCTATCCATCGCAGACACGGCGGTTCGCAGATTCTCGGCGACGAGCTCCGCTCCAACGAAACCGTCCTCTATACCAACAAGCGACGATTCCAAAGCGTCTTCCGCCTTCTGCATGGCCTCGATATGCCGCCGGCGAACGAGAATTCCAGCACCAGAAGCTCTTTCTGCCAAAACATCGGATACCTTGTCGACCAGGCGATCAATGCCCTCACCTGTCAGAGCTGAAAAATCACCACCATCAAGATCAGCCTTCGATACGACAACGATGTCATCTTCAATCGGAGTCATTGCCGGTTCATCCCGTTGACGTCGAAGGATGAGGCGTAGGTCCGCCTCCTTCGCCCGCACCAAAGCGCGCTCGACACCGATGGCCTCAACCTTGTCATCGGTATCACGTAAACCAGCGGTATCCAAAAGCGTGACCGGCAAGCCGTTCAAGTCCATCCGGACTTCGATCACATCCCTCGTCGTTCCCGCAATTTCTGAAGTGATAGCTGCATCACGACCTGCAAGTGTGTTCAGAAGCGTCGACTTACCAACATTTGGCGGACCAACAATTGCGACCTCAAATCCATCTCGGACACGTTCCGCCGAGGCACTCCCCTTTAACTCACTTCGAAGCTGGCCAAGAACCTCACCAACCAATTCGCGCACTTCAGGCATCACATCGACGGGTACGTCCTCGTCGGCAAAATCAATTGTCGCTTCAACCAGTGCCGCTGCTCTGATGAGCTTTTCTCTCCAGATTTGCGTGCGCTCTCCAATGGCACCCGAGAAGACCTTAAGAGCCTGCCGTCTCTGAGCATCCGTTTCTGCATCTACCAGATCCGCCAATCCTTCGATCTGCGTCAGATCCAAGCGTTCGTTTTCAAGCGCGCGTCGCGTGAATTCACCAGGTTCAGCGAGACGGAAATCATCAAATGTACCAAGGGCGGACAAAAGGGCTGCGATCGTCGCTTGCGATCCATGGATATGGAATTCGACAATGTCCTCGCCCGTGAAACTGTTAGGTGCTGGAAACGCCAGAACAAGCGCTTCATCAAGCACTTCTCCTTTAAACACCAGCTTTCGCAAGGATGCACGCCGGGGTTCGACTTTTTTGGTGAAGTGCTCTACGGACTCCAAGGCGCGTGGGCCCGAAACGCGAACAACTGCAACGCCGGACTTTCCCTTGGCCGACGCCAAGGCAAAAATCGTCTCCATATATATAACCTTCTGTAATTAAACAGAAAATCAGGTATTCATCGAATCGAAGAACTCAGAGTTCGTTTTGGTTTGTTTCAGCTTGGACAGCAAGAACTCGATTGCGTCTGTAGTACCCATAGGGTTCAGAATTCGCCGAAGCACAAAGGTCTTTTGCAGATCGTTCTTGTCGACCAACAGGTCCTCCTTGCGAGTTCCGGATTTGAGGATGTCCATGGCCGGGTAAACGCGCTTATCGGCAACCTTACGATCGAGTACGATCTCACTGTTGCCTGTTCCCTTGAATTCCTCGAAGATCACTTCGTCCATACGGCTACCAGTTTCGATCAGCGCGGTCGCAATGATCGTCAGCGAACCGCCCTCCTCAATATTTCGGGCCGCACCAAAGAACCTCTTGGGTCTTTGAAGAGCGTTCGCATCTACACCACCGGTGAGAACCTTACCTGACGATGGAACCACCGTGTTGAATGCGCGACCAAGCCGCGTGATCGAATCCAGCAGTATCACCACGTCGCGCTTGTGTTCGACGAGGCGCTTTGCCTTCTCAATAACCATATCCGACACAGCCACATGCCGCGTAGCTGGCTCATCGAAAGTCGATGAAACAACCTCGCCCTTAACCGAACGCTGCATATCGGTGACTTCCTCCGGCCGTTCATCGATCAGCAAAACGATGAGATAGCACTCAGGGTGATTTGTCTCGATCGAGTGCGCAATGTTTTGCAGGATAACCGTCTTACCCGTCCGAGGCGGCGCAACGATCAACGAACGCTGACCCTTTCCGATGGGCGCAACCAGATCAATTACCCGGGCAGACTTGTCCTTGATTGTTGGATCTTCGATTTCCATCTTGAGCCGCTCATCAGGATAAAGCGGCGTCAGGTTGTCGAAGCTCACTTTATGACGGGCCTTCTCGGGGTCCTCGAAATTAATCTTCTCGACCTTCGTCATCGCAAAGTAACGTTCACCACTGTCGTTCGGCTCACGAATGACACCTTCGACTGTATCACCCGTACGTAGAGCGAACTGCCGGATCATTTCCGGGGAAACGTAGATGTCGTCCGGTCCCGGGAGATAGTTGGCTTCTGGAGAACGAAGAAACCCGAAGCCGTCCTGGAGAACCTCCAAAACACCGTCACCGCCAATGGTCCAATCCTCGTCAGCGCGCTCCTTCAGGATGGAGAACATCATCTCCCCTTTGCGCATGGTGGATGCGTTCTCAATCTCAAGATCTTCGGCCATCGCCAACAATTCCTTGGGCGACTTAGATTTGAGGTCAGACAGGTTCAGACGATCAGACATAGGCAACCTTTCCACGAGGACAGGTAAAGAGTTCATTTCTGTGATTGGTCACGGGGCACCAGGACAGCGCCTTGGGCACCGCACATAAGATCGTACGGCTGACGAGTCAATAAAACTCAGAACTTTACGATCACAGAAAACACTATGACGATCATCAGAACAGTCGGCACTTCATTCATGAGACGAAAAGTTCGACCAGTGAGCTGGTTATCACCCGAAAGGAAATCCTTTCTTCGTGCGCCGAGCCACATATGAAACCATGTCATCCCCAAAACCGCGACAAGCTTGGTCCAAGGCCACACGGCTGCCCAGTCCACGATTCCCGGCGTTGCAACCAAGCACAATCCGAATAGCCAACTTGCAATCATCGCAGGATTCATGATTGCTTTCAAAAGACGACGTTCCATCGTTGTGAACATCTCATGGGTCTCACCGCTCTGTCCGACTTTCTCAGCGTGATAGACAAACAGTCGTGGTAAGTAGAACAACCCAGCCATCCACGCGATCATCGAGATCACATGAAGCGATTTGATCCAAGGGTAGGCGGAAGGGAGGAAATTAAGCATCGGGGCCTCAACGTTCACTCTCTATAAAAATAAAAAAGAAAGAAAGAAAAGATGATGTGTTTGTTGGTCCTATGGATAAGTAGAATTGCTGAGTTTTCCGACGAGTTTTCCAGAACATTTCGGCACCTTGGATAACTTGTGTTCAAACTCCACCATCAAAATATTATAATTTAAAGAGCCTCTTGCAAAACTATTGCGATGAAGCGCTGGCGCGGCGGGTCTCATGTTCTGCGTGGGGTTTCGGGTGCCAGAGGCCCCGCATTGGTCGGGAATTGCCGTGCCTCCAGCGCTTGAAGAAGACCATAAGGCAAACAT
>JAJDZT010000103.1 GCA_022824525.1 Silicimonas sp.
GCGAAAAAAGGGGATTCGAAAAGCCCGCCGTTCCCTGTGCTCACTCTTCAAAACAGGCCTTCGCGTTATCAGAAGAGCCATCGCTGGCTACGCAAAAATCCCCAAACTCTGGAACGTCTGGATAAATTGAAGGGTGGTAAGCGTTCAGGTCAAAATTCTTGACATTTGGGGTGGGACTGGTCATATATGCCTCGTTAGCCCCGGACCCGCCTCTGCCCTAGGTATGCGCCCGGGGCTCAGCATTTCAGGACATTGAACTCCTCAGCTCGCAGTAGCGGATGGTTTGCTTTTGGGCTTGTAGCCGCGTTTTGCCACGGCCTTGCGTTCGGTCTTCACGTCTTCCTCAACCTTGCGGAATTCTGGTTCAAGCTTTTTCAAGCGCACCACCAAACCGCTCAGGTCGTAGGTATTCGTCATCTTACCGCCATGTGAGGCACGTCGCTCAATGCGTTCGACAAGCCCCGCCTGTTCCAGTTCGGCGATGTATCGCTGTACCTGCCGCTCACTCAAACCCAGCCGTTCAGCCAGAAGTTTCTTGCCAGGATGGGGCTTCCGTGCGTCTTCCCACCAAAAATCACATAGCTGCATCAGGACAGCGAGCTGAGTGGGATTTAGGCCGAGCCGCTGTTGCGCCCTGAGTAGGAGAGACGGCACGATACAGAACCCAAGTTCCATGACCTGTTTACCCCATTTCTTCTCAGAGGCACGGCCTGCTTTGGGCGGTCGAAGCTGGACGACATTCCCAGCATCAGCATTCTTTTGGTCAGACATGTGATAATCCTTCTCTTGATGTTAATATCGCTTTGAAATTCAAACGTTTCAATAGATGCCCACCAGACGGATTTGTCTATACGATGAGGTCATGAATGTCTGCACCGTCTGGCCACAGATGTCCGCTAAAGAAGGACGGATTCACCCAGCATCCGGGAAGGCGGACGAACCAGTATGAGCTTGGTACCAGACGGTGATGTCCAGTACCCCTCACTTCTTTGCGTGGCGGCCGGCCAGAATTACGGTGTTCGCAAAGTAGGATGAGTCAGGAATGGCCTTTTGCAGGACCATCTTCTGGCGTCCCAGTTAGCATTTGTTCGACAGCTCAGTAAACATCCGATCCCAATGCAAGAAAGGCACCATGCGCGTGTCACACTTAGAACGGGGAGTACTCTCTATAAACATTGCCGAGCCTGAGGCTCATAGCATGCCTGCTTACGTTAAATGACTTTGCCAGATGACCCACAGCAGTATCGCTGTCCAACGCCTCTACAGCATCAGCCTTGTCCAGAAATTGCTTTGGCATAAGCAAGCTGGCAGCAAAAAAATTTGCTTCAATCTCTTCCACATCAACAGCCAATGACGAAGTTTCAGATCGAAAGTTAACGCGATAGTCGTGATCAACGTGGCTCGACATTCCATCGTGCAATAAAAAATGTCCGAACTCGTGCGCAATTGTGAAGCGCTGACGCGTTCGGCTTTGTTTTGCGTTCACTCCGATTGTGACGGAGAAGCCATCGCGAACGATCAATCCCGACACGTCTTCTAGATCGCCCTTTCTGAGATGGATCCCGTAGCTCGAAACGATGCTTTCTACCGGAACAGGCACCTGAGTTACGTCGTGTTGGTCAAGAAGGCCCTCGACCAACTTCTCGATCTTGGTGTAGCGAGCGCGTCTTGGAGCACTCATATTCGCTTCGCTTTCACTGGCGTCGTAAGTTTCATAAGCAAAGTCTCCATTTTTGGGTCGACGACGTCATCTGGAACCTCGTTCTCGAACTCTTCGATCCCATTTAGGAAATCCGTCACCGGCATCCTGAGAGCCCTCGCAATCTCCATCAGTTGATGGATCATTATGCTTTGCCCACCGGCCTCGATATTGGTTACGGTAGTTCTCGCCGACCCGATGCGTCTGGCCAAAGAGGACTGGGATATCCCTAATGAATCGCGGCGGTTCCGAATGGCTTCGCCGAGCGCCTTGTAGAGAGCTTCGCTCAAACCTTCCTCCCTTTCGGCCGACCGGTCTCGGTGGACAGAGTATCCGTGACCTTCGCATATGTCAACCAGATTGACATTGACACAGGATGCTGGAATGGTTAACAGTCAATCATGTTGACATCTAATTTCACTGCCACTGATGAATGAGCCCAATGCAAAACGACCCTTTCGGGTCCTTAGTCTCGATGGAGGCGGCATGCGCGGCATCTATACAGCCGCGTTCCTAGACCGTGTTTGTGAGCAGCGAGCCAAAAGGGCCGGAGTGGATCAGCTTGACCTTGGTCTTGGCTTTGATCTGATCGTCGGGGCGAGCACCGGGGCGATCGTCGGTTGCGCTGCCGCCGTTGGGTGTCCAATGAGCAAGGTGGTCGCCCTCTATCGGGACTACGGTCCGAACATCTTCCCCCATCGCATCAAAGGCACCTTGAGCGCGCTCTATCGGGCTAGCCGCGGGCGAAACTCTGTTCGGCGTGGTGACAAGGCACTGAGGGCTGCGCTTGAAACCGTCCTAGACAGCACAACACTGGCCCAAGTCTACGAAATGCGCGGAATCTCCATGAGCATTCCGGCAGTCTTGCTTTCCGACCACCGCTCATGGGTCTTCAAAAAGACTCCCACCAGTGGCGAACGGGATAACGACTACAGCCTCGTCGACATCTGTATGGCCACAAGCGCTGCTCCGATCTATCGATCTTTGGCTGCTGTGGATGTTCCCGGCCAAAGCGTCGGCTCGAAGCAGGTCTTTGCGGATGGCGGGCTTTGGGCAAACAATCCGGTCATAGTAGCGCTGACTGACGCATTGGCAATCGCTGATCCGGAACAACCAATCGAGATATTCTCACTCGGAACTTGCCCGCGCCCCGAAGGTGAACACATCACAGGAGACAGCGTTCATCGGTCTCTCATGGGCTGGAGGCTCGGGGCAGACGTCGCTCCACTAGCCATCAGCGCTCAAGAGTTCGCGTACGACAACATGGCGCGTCTCCTCGCGATACAACTGGGCAAGTCAGGGAGGGAGGTCACTACGATCCGATTTCCTCGAAAGGCGGTCCCGGCGAGCATGATGCCATACTTGGCTTTGGACGACACTCGTACAGAAGCCATGGACCAGTTGACCACCCAGGCACACACGGATGCCGACCTGACCATGAGCGCGTGTGATGATCCGACTGACGCGTCAGGCGGCAAGATAGCGGCTTTGCTCAAGTCTTTGCCGGCTTTGGATCCGGCCAAAACACTCGTCTCTTGCGAGGCAAACACAACAACAGATGAAGGAGGTGGGCAGCATGTATGATTGCAGCGCAGATGTTCGGGCGTTTCACAACCAAGAGGTCACGCTTCCAGAAGCCGAGCGCAAAAAGATGCGCAGTCGGCGCGACAGCAACCGCGTACGACTAGATGGAAATCTTGAGAAGGACGACAAGCCAGTCCCGTACGAACATGTCTCGCAAGGCAGCTACCAGATGAAGACCATGCTGCGTGATCCCAACAACGACTACGACATCGATGATGGGGCGTACTTCGAAAAAAGTGCTTTGGTCGGAGCGCGCGGCGCATACATGACGTCGCTTCAGGCGCGCCAGATGGTTTGCGACGCAATGGACGATGGGTGCTTCAAGACACCGCCCAAAGTCAGAAACAACTGCGTACGAGTTTACTACAGCGCTGGATACCATGTGGACGTGCCGGTTTACAGACGCGTCGAGGCAAACGGCGAGGTTTGGTATGAGCTCGCAGCGAGCTCTGGATGGAAGCGTTCCGATGCCCGTGACGTGTCAGACTGGTATGAAAGGGAAAGGGCCGCCAGCGGCGATCCCATCCAGTTCCGCCGCGTTAATCGGCACATAAAAAAACATGCGAAAAGCCGGGAGAGCTGGAAGAGCCGTAACTTGAGCGGTTTTGGGATCTCCGTCTTGGTTGCGGAGCAGTTCCGTGCTGACAGTGAACGCGAAGATCGGGCGCTTTACAACGCGATGGTCGCCATCCGCAACCGCCTCAACTTCAGCACGGTCATCCATCATCCTGTGACACCCGGCGAAACGATCACATCAAGCAATCCGGACCGGGCAGCCTCGTTCTTCCGGGACCGGCTATCTGACGCGATCGCCTACCTTGATCCCTTGTTCAACGATGATTGTGATCGAGAAACGGCCCTCAAGTGTTGGGACAAGGTGTTTAACACAACATTTTTCAGCGAGCGCTATCAGCCGGAACTCGAGAAGAAGTCAGCGCTTTCTGCACCAGGGATCGCCTCTGGCGCGCTTCTTGGAAGCACCGCCGCCGCGGCCGCAGCTGTCAGCGACACCGGTGGCGGGCGCCATGCCTGAAACAGAGTTCAGCGACGGGCGCGACACAAACCGAAGGCATGCGTTGCTTGCGGTCGCACGCGCTCTTCGCGAGCACGTTGGGGCGTCACTGCGTCGTCTCGAAAACTCCGAAATCCGATCAACATATCCCGACCGTCACTACTCTGAAGGATGGCGGTTTTCGGTCGCCTTCCCGGATGGCGAAACGCGAAGGATCGACTTGGTCGTCTCGGAGGTCTTTCCTTCTGTTCCGCCGAGGGCTGCCCTCGTGGACCGTCCGGATTACCTGACGTGGCCTCATATTGAGCACGACGGGATTCTATGCCTCTTGAACAACCTCAGCGAGGTTGACCCTAACAATCCTGGCGCCGTCGCGCTGAACATCGTGAATCGTGCTGTTCGCTTGGTTGAAGAGCTAATCGAAGGAAAGATTGTGGAACGCGATTTCCGCGAGGAGTTTTTGACGTACTGGTTCTACGGTGCCAGCTCCTCTGTGAGAGATGTGGTCACTTTGTTCGATCCACCTCAGTCGTCATGCTTGATGAGATGCTGCACGCATGAGGGCCTGACCTATGTCGCCCGAGATGACGACGATCTGGCGCGCTGGATCAGCAACAGGTTCGGGGAAAAAGCTGGCCGACGTCTACGGAACCGCTCCAAACCAGTCGCGTACATCTGGTTGTCGAAACCACCGATGCCAAGAGAATATCCGCAGTGCGGGGCAGATGTGATGGCGCTCGCCCACAAAGAGAGCGAAGCGAAAGCTCAGCTATTGTCTGAATCCGCACTTCAGCAAGCGACTGGGCTTTTGTGCCTCTTTGCGGCCGAGGGGCGCGGAGGCCCGGGAATTGTCCCCGTACACATCGACCGTAGCGCCAAACAAAAGGGCCTAGGTCGGCCCGCTAAGCGTCAAATCCACACGGGGTTTCGGCCCGGCAAAACGCCTGATGCTATCAAGCTCGCGAGGACTTTCGGAACGAATACTGTTCGGAGAACTCAGGTCGCCCGGGCGGATGGGCCGTGGATTCATGGCCGGGGAAAGGATGCCCGAAGCCGCGATCTGCTTGGAAAGTCCGCCACTGTCTTCGGATGTGGTTCGGTCGGCTCGTTTGTTGCAGAGCACCTGGCTCGGTCCGGCGTGGGGGAACTCAATCTGGTGGACTATGACGAGTTGGTCTGGGCTAACGTCGGCCGCCACGTTCTGGGGGCAACTTCTGTCGGAAGAAACAAGGCGCTGGCGCTGGCCGAACAACTTCAACGCGAATTTCCGCATCTTGAGATCAATGGATTTGACGCGTCGGCGAGCCGCATTGTTGCTAACGATCAGCTCGGCCTACTCGATGTCGACGTTATCGCCAGTTTGATGGGAAACTGGGCAGCCGAATCCTTGCTCGATCAGTGGCACAGCTTCAATGGCTGTCCGCTATCGGTCATCTATGGGTGGACAGAAGATCATGCGCTTGCGGGTTCCGCTGTCGCTGTTGCAAAGGAAGGTGGTTCTCTAGCCTGCGGACTGAACAGCATTGGTGCACCCAAGATGCCAGCTATCATCTGGTCGGAAAACCAACAACTCGATACCGAACCGTCGTGTGCAGATCACTATCGTCCCTACGGCGCAGTTGAACTCGCCGGAACGACCGCGCTGATCTCGAGGACGATTGTGGATGAGTTGCTTAGGCCGAGCTCGGCGTCATACCGGAACCTATGGATTGGGAGTTCCGATAAGATCGCTGCGTTGGGTGGCAGTATTAACGCAGACCTACTTTCGGAAGCAGGTTCTGAGATCGTTGGGTCGCAGGCTATGAAATTGGCCTGGCCGAATAAACTGCACGCGAACGGAAAACAAGCGAGCAATAACAAAGTTGAAACGGCCTCGATGGAGTCGGCAGACTGACTTGTAGGTCGCTAACTGTGCATGGCTGAATGTCCGCTCCCGTGGATCTTGACCTAGTTTCGCGCGTCTGCAGCGAACTTCAGCTTCCCGCCCCACAAGCTGATGAAGCTTGGCCAAGGTGGCTTTGTGTGTAAGGTCAACTTGACTGTCCTGGTTGGAACCGCCTTCAGGGCCTGAATGGTTTCCCTATCAAAACCTCTTCAAACGTAGATCACGTCCGACCTTGCTTCAGCCTTCCATCGCGGCACAAGTTCGCCTGTGTTCCACTCGTAGAGCCAACCCACGAGTGTGCCTGACTGTCGATCAAGGATGCGTTTTACTGCGCGCGCATGAAGCCGGGCCGGTTCGGTGCTCGCTTTGGGAGGTTTTGTGGGGCGAATAGGCACTTTCAGAATGACCGTCGTGCCGGTCAGGTTTGCAGGCGTATCAGCGTCGTTTTCCATCGTCTGTCCCTCCAGTTTTCGGTTTCTTCGAGTGTTGAGGTGGCTCTTCGTTGAAGCGCGTCTCGGCGGGACATGAGCTATGAGAGCCTGAATCATAATTAGTAGAGTCAGGGAGAGGCGCGCCCTGCGTTAGGTGAGGGGAGTAGCTGTTGTCCGGCGGCTTTCGCTCTTTGCCGGTGCCTCAGTCCTCACCGTGGCCACGTTTCCTCATCCCTGCTCATCAAACCGGACGTGCGG
>JAJDZT010000037.1 GCA_022824525.1 Silicimonas sp.
GAGCCGGTACTTGTAGCTCCTGATCGACCGCCTGCCCATGTTCGCCATGTGTTCCAATCTATGACAGGCCGGTCGCCATTGCAAGGGGCGCGCATTCACCTGTCGCCTGAACGCGACAGTCCCCTGCGCGAGTTCTATGGATCGCCTGACGGCGTTGTGGACTAAAGGCTGGGCGGCGCGAAGACGGTCTCGGACGGCAGCATCGTCGTCGACCGGGACATGAACGGCGCACGCGGCATCATGCTGCGCGCGCTCTACGGCAACTTGGGCCGTTTCCAGGCGGCGGGCGCGGAAGTTGCGCTCGGTGCGGAATAAATCAAGTGTCAGTCGGTTGTCCATGCCGTTCCCGTTCGGTCCCGTTTCGGACCATGCGACAATCCTTGGCCGGTGCGGCGGGCGGCCGTGAATCGGCGGATTCGGGGAGGCCGCCAGCCCGCAGGCCAGGCCACCCGAACCGCCAAGTTGTCAGTCGAAGCGAAAATACTTGAACTTGGCCGTGTCGTCGGCTGGCACGATGGTCCGGATGTTCGACTTCATGCCCCAGTTCAGCACCTGGTGGTGGATCGGGACGTAGATCTGCTCGTCCTGAACCGCCTGCCATATCTCGGCGATCATGCGATCGCGCTCGGCCAGGTCGGTCTCGGTGGCCAGGGCCTCGATCTTCGCGTCAAGACCGGCGTCGCTGAAGCGCGTGCCGTTCCACGATCCGTACTTTTCGTCCCTTGAATGAACCAGGAAGTTGAAGATGTGCTCCGAGTCGTAGGTCTGCACGCCCCAGCCGAGCAGGTAGAAGTCGGTCTTCAGGCTGTTGATCAGCGGGAAGTGCTGAGCCTTCGGCAGCGCTTCCATGCTCACCGCGATCCCGATCCGTGCCAGCATCCCGACCGCCGCCCGGCAGATGGATTCATCGTTGACGTAGCGGTCGTTCGGGCAGTTGAGCCGGATGGAGAACCCGTCGGCGTAGCCGGCCTCGGCCATGAGCGCCCTCGCGGCCCCGATGTCAGGGTCCGGCGCCTGGTCGAGCGCTTCCGTCCAGCCGTTGACGAAGGGCGGCATGATGACCCCTGCGGGCCGGGACTGGTCGCGCATCACGATCTTCTGGATGGCGTACCGGTCGATCGCGATGTTGATCGCCTGCCGGACGCGGACGTCGGCAAGCGGGTTCCTTCCGCCGACATCGTCCGTGACCAGGTCGTCATCGCCGACATTCAGTCCGAAGAAGATCACGCGGTTCTGCAGGGCGGTGCGCACGTCAAGACCGTCGCTGCCCGAGACGCGTGCGATGTCCTGAACCGGAACGTCCTGGACGAAGTCCACCTCGCCCGACAGCAGCGCGGCGACGCGGGTGGCGCCGTTCGTGATCGGGGTGAAGACGATGTCCGTCACGTCCATCGGGAATTCGTCCTCGCCCCAGTAGTCCTCGTTGATCGTGAGCACCGTCCTGGCGTCGGGCTCGCGGCTGACGAGCCTGTAGGGGCCGGTTCCGTTGGCGTTCCTGGCGGCATGGGTGGTCTCGCCGCCCGCGTAGTCCTGCACACTCACCGCGTTGTTCGCCTCGGTCCAGCCCTTGTCGAGGATGAAGATGTTCGTGAGGTTGGCCGGCATGCCCGGATCGCGCGTCCGAGCTGGTCGGTGTTCCAGTAGATGATGATCGCCGTGAGCAGGTTGAGTCCTGCGATCCGGAAGTGCTGTGCTCCGGACGTACGGTCCCGGATCTCTCCCTGGCGTCCGATCCTCAGGGCGCTCTTCAGGGCATGATGCGCCTCGCCCTTGTTCAGACCGAGACTGGCGCGCCGCTGCAAGTCGACATCAAGCAGCCAGTCGATCATGAACAGCGTCCGTTCGACCCTTCCGATCTCCCGCAGCGCGACGGCCAGGTCATGCTGGCGCGGATAGGACGCGAACTTCCGCAGGAGCTGGCTCGGCGGCATCTTCGGCAAGGAGGTCAGCCGCGATCTGCTCGCCCGGCTGCGGTACAAGGACCTCATCGCGAGCGGGCCAAGGTCGCCGCGGCCGGGCGCACCGCATACCTTCGTGACGACGGAGACGTTCCTGGCAACGTTCGATCTGCAGAGCTTGCGGGACCTGCCAGAATTGGAGCTGTCGGACACTTGATGTCCGAAATATGCGGCACTATTCGGACGCGATCACTTTTGAGATCGGGCTAGGATTCGGTTTAGTTCTGTGCGATGCGCCCTCGCAATGCTGATTGCGGTTTCTTCGGCGACCCCGGCCTCTGCAGCGTAGCGAGGCCAATCAGCAACCACATCGGCGACCTGAGAAACCAGAGCCTTTGCCTTGGCCGGTTTGACCGACGCAATTTCCGCGAACGACAACAAGTCGTCGGCAATGAAATGGTCCCGCTTGCCATTCATGCTCATTTGATGTTGGCTGGTCCACTGACCACTCGGATTATACGAATACATCACATCGAACGCTGGCGAGAGCGACCAATCGCCGTCTTGATCCATAAGAAAAGCAATATTCTTCACATGGTCGTCCTGATTGCGTGCAGCAATGTTGAACACTGCGCGCAGAAACTGTTGTTCGAGAGCGGGCGCGCCGAGGCCAAGCTGCCGAATTGTCAGAACCGCCTGTTCGTATGAGTAGCCACTTGGGTCATTGAAATCATAGTGCTGAAGCGCGCACAGCGACTGCATGTGCAGCTTTCGTGATCTACCGCCGGTGGCGACCGGGCGGTCAAATCGCCGGGTCATGAAGTGGCTGCGGCCACCCTCATGATGGAGTCGGCATGGCATCATGTCGATCCCTGCATCCACTGCCATTCGGTAGTAGGCATATTCTATCAATCCGTATCCCTGCGGGTCAGGCTCCTCCTTGTCACGATTGTTGTCGATACCGTCGAACTTCATCAGCCAGTGTTCAAAACCGTCGCCAGCGTCGATCTGACCATGCCTGAATTCGCCGGTCTCCGGACTCCAGGCCAAAATGGCTTTGGCGCGCGCGCCGCCAGCAGACGTACCCACACGCAGGATGTCATCAATGGCGGCGAGATCGTTTTCACCGGCTAGAACGCCCTCTAGACTCTTCTTTTCATCCAAGACCAGGTTGGCAAGACGCACCAAATTGGAAACCTCAACTTTCGAAGGCTTTCGTCCGGTGCCGCCCACAGCCGGCTTGAACTCAAGCGCCCCCATACCCCTTCGACCGACGTAGCAGAGACGCTCGACTGGATTGAAGCTTTCAGGTGTTCTTCCTTGTTCAGCCAACCACGTGTTGATCAGACGATCACCGTATTTGTCGGGCAAGGCATCAGCCAGCAATCCCGGAAGGCCCTTGAATGTTCGCTTTGGCAAGGCAGGGAACGAGTAGGGGTCCGGAGCAAGGGGCATAGCTAATGGGGACAGTTCAATCCCCGATTCTGCGAACTCTGGGTCGTACTGAAAGACAGCGTAGCCATCTGCTGCGACCCATGACACAGCGGCGACTTCCCGACCCCATAGTACGATCGAGGCATCTGTTGTTGCTTCTGCCATACGTCACTCCGGTGAGCCCCATCGCCATTGCTTTGCGGTTTGATCGTTCTTTGCTGATCTTGAACGCTGTCGTTCGGTCCCACCGGTTCGAACGCGTTCGATGGGGCGGACACGAGGGTCGGGCACCAGAAGATCAAGGTTCTGCCCGATTTTCAGAGCCAGCAGAACGCGCAAGAGGGAATCGAGCGTTGCGCCATTACCAGACTCCAGCCGACGCAGTGTACGCTCAGAAATCCCGGCATCCCTCGCGAGGTCTGTCTGAGTGATGTTCCGTGAAAGACGCAATCGCTCAAGCTTTTGGCCGATTTCCGACGCAAGTGCTTCGGCTGACTTGTATGAATGGTCCCGAATACCGGCCATTTTTGACCTCTTGTCACCTGTGTTTGTGCATAAGCGGCCATATCTTGCCGTTTGCAGAAAGATGCTGAGTAATCTTGTTAACGGGACATATATGGCCTATTAAATCTTGAGGCAATCCTAAACGGCCAACTTTGGCCGTCAAACATGCCACACGCAGCCAGCAAACCTTGAAGGCCGGCATTGGTGACCAACCGAGAGACCGTTGTAGTGACGAACCACATACCATCGCGCCAGCATCATGAACACGGCGACACCAATCCACCCAAACCAACAGGTCGTGAACCGATCCGCGTATCGGCTCATACAAGGCCTTCCTCTGCATCTATGCACGCAAGGTCACGCAGCGCATCCGATCGGGAGGCGTCGCGCTTTTCCTTGTAGGCGAAGAGATCATCCGCCCGCACTCGACGGTGCCGTCCGGTTTTCGCAAACGGCATTTCACCTTCCTCCAGAAGCTTGACCAGGAACGGTCGAGACACATTCAGAAGGTCGGCTGCCTGCTGTGTCGTCAATTCCGCCTCGACCGGGATCATCCG
>JAJDZT010000128.1 GCA_022824525.1 Silicimonas sp.
CTGGGCGACCGACGGCTGGATGCGCTCGCAGGTGCGGCGCTGGATCGCGAAGGCGCGGGCGCTCGACGGCGGCGGCTGGCGGAACCACGTGCCGCGCTGAGAGGCGCTCGATCGGCGGACGGGGCGCAGGCGTTGGCGGACTCGGCCGCAATCGGCCAGGTTCCCCGACGCATTGGTCCGGTTCCGAATCTTCCCGGAACCGGGCGGACCGGACCTCCGCCCTTCCGGCCGGGCGAATCACCCGCAGGGCGGGCGGTCCGGGAGGCGCAGGGCGCGCACGGATCGTGGCGCCCGGGCCACGGTACTGCGGAACGCTTGCGAAGGCCGCGGAGCCGGGACCGGACGCGCACAGACCCGGTCGGGCCGCGGATCGAATCAGTTCGGTGACTATCTGATTACGGATCGGAAAGACCCGGTTTGGAAGGCGGCAGGTGTCTCCGAGAAATCATTGCAAGGCAATGAGTTAAATGGCGTCTTCCAATAGTCGGCAGCGATTCTGGGCATAAGGGGCTGAAGCGCTGCCGGAGAAGGACAATCACGGGCATGGGCTGACATGGACGCCCTGCGGTGTCCGGACAGATCGTGCTGCCTCCCCAATTCAGCCTTCTGGCATCTTTGCGTCTTCTCGCGACCCTAGGAGGTTCTGATTGTCCAAGTATCCCCTTCCTTCGCAAGGTTTTCTTCAAATTTTCCCTTGCCTTGTTCAGATGCTTGAATGGTCAGGAGCGAGCCAATCGCCATCAATAGATTTCCAAGACATTTCGTTCGCTCCACCAAGCATTTGATGTCCTCCACGTCTGTGGGAAGGTGCTGAAAGCTCATTCCCTGTGTCTTGGAGGGGTTACCCTTGAATCCTGCGATCATGGAGAAATCCTGAACTTCAGAAATTGCGTATCCAATGAGCCAATGTCCGTGAATGATCTTGTTCCTTTCGGACATCAGTGTGCGAAACTCCTTGGATGCCTGATCCAATACCTCCTTTTGGACAGGATCCTCCCGAACTCCTGTTTCGGTCATTATTGCATCGTACGCTTCGATCAGAGGCGCTGCTGTCATGAATCTGTTATCAATGAGGATTTGGGCCAAGCTTTGAGTCTTGAGTCCGTCGCGGTGAAGCGAGAATATAATGCCGGCTCGAAGCCACCAACAAACTTGCTCGAACTCAACGACGAATCGTCCAATCTGTTCAAATTGTTCGGCGGTTTGTCTCTCGAACAGTTCTCGACGAGATTCATCGTCCATGTTGCGCGGATCCTAAATTGAGGAATCATGACCGGAGTTTCACTTACGACCGAGATAGGGTGCACTTGTCGTCACGTGGTGCCCCACTCGTCCAGTACGAACCCATGGTGCCGACGCGATGATCTGTCAACCTGGAGCTGGACTCGCTGCATGAATTTCACCGAACACACTGCCGCCGAATCGTCTGACCCGAGCCGGGATGCGGCCATCTCCAGCCTGCTTGATGCATGTTTCGACGGCACGCATGGGGGACGGACCTGGTTCAAGCAGATCCCGCATGAACGTTTGCTCGCGTGGAGCGGCAGCAATCTCATGGGGCATGTGGGGATGGAATTCCGGGTCGTGCGCGTTGGCGAGGTCATCGTGCCGATTCTCGGGATCGTCGATCTCTGCGTTGCTCCTGCCGCATGGAGGCAGGGAATTGGTGCCGCGCTGCTGCGAGGAGCGGAGGAACGAGCAAGGGGACAGTCGTTCGCGCTTGCCATGGCTGACGATCCGAGGCTCTACGAACGAGCCGGATACAGTTTGCTCAATGACGTGAACGTGACGTTCCTGGCCATCGACGAGTTGCGTTGCCACAGCGTGATCAGCCGCGACCTCAGCGAGATCTTCATGGTCAAGCAATTGACTTGTGACGTTTGGCCCGATGGACCGATAGACCTCTTGGGCCACCTGTTCTGATCGACGGTTGCGCAGATTCACGGAACGGGTAATCGTTTGGTTAAAGGGTGATGGTGCAGGCCACTCGATCAATCATGAGCCCGAGCCGCCCAACACGAGATCGCTCCAGTCTCTTGGCGGACCCTCGCGAAGGAGTTTGAGAATTCCACGGCGGCAATTGTCCTGCGCCTGGTCGAGTTCCGCCCGCGCCTTCCAGTAAGGGCCCGCTCCCTCTTCCTTGAGAACCTCACCGCCATGCACAACCTTGGAGGCCATGTCGTAGGCGGCGCGTAGGATCTTGCGGATCGATCGCCTCTCTTCAAGATTCTTGGCAAGATGCCAAGCCCCGAACAGTGGCAACCGGAACCGCATTTCCTGGCTGCGTTCGTCGTCGAAATCCTTCAGATACAGCGCCTCCAAGGCAATTCGAAGATCGATATAGCTTTCCTCGAGGCGAACCCAGGACCTTTTGGAACGTCGCCAGCGACTGACGGCGATGCGCAGCTTCTTGTCGGCATGACACAGCGCTTCAACAATCTGCAGGACCTCTTTTTCGTCCAACTGCAAAGGAGGTGGCGCATCGCCGGAGGGCGTTATTGTTACTGCACCGGTCAGCATGTCATGCGATGCACTTACCTTGTCCCTGCGTCTCAACTTGTTGTCGCCGACCGTGCCCCATGTTTCCTTTGTCGTGAGGCAGAATGGGGCCGCGTCCGGGTACTCGTGCCAGATGAACCCCGTCGAGACGTGGTCGTTGGCTAGCAGAGACAGGGCCTCGCACACGAGATCCAAGTTGACGCCGTCGACGGAACTGGAGTGGACGCTTCCTTCTTTCGCGTCCGGGTCGAGGCGGACCAGCGCTGGAGAGGCCGAAAGCTGCACCGTCAGCATGGACAGGCCCAAGTAGTCGCGGGGAGCTGCGTCTCGGCGTGTAGGCAGCCGAGGCAGTTCTGCCGTCGACATGGCCAAAGGGACGATGCGAATGTCTTGCCGCGGCGTCAACGGAGCGGCGAGAGGCAAACCGCTCAGGACTGTGCACATGCACAAGTTTATCGGCTTTCCGCGGCTCCAATCGGCCAGAAGTTCGACCGTCCTCTTGACACCCATGATTGCGGCTGCTCGCACAATCGCGTACGCAAATTCCTTCAATGACGACTGGGACTCGTTGTCGACCAAGCCGTCCTGCCGAAAGGTCGTAACACCATGGACGCTGCGATCGACGGGAAAGGCATGCCCGATCCTGTCCGTGTCCGGATGAATGAACTGTCCGAGCGTACGCCTCAAGGCATCAACGAGCCGCGCCATCGCCGCGTCCGGCAAGACCGCTCTCGCATACAGTTCCACCAGCCGGTCCTTTTCGCGGAGGTAAAGCTCTTGGAACTGTGCGGTCGAAACGCGTTCTCGGGTCGGTTGCCGGGATCTGCCGTCACTTGCTATCGCGGCAAGTTCGAGGTCAAAGGCTGCTTCGTCGACGGCCGCGCTCAGGGCGTTTGTCAGCGATACCGTTTCCATGACCTCTCTGTCTGAAGCGTGATAGGCACCGTTCCGTCACGTATGGCGTGACGCGCCTTGGCGCCGACCTGCACATAAACGATGGCGGGTATCCATACAACCCGCCCCGGCGTCGATGTCGGCAGCAACACACGCCGATGCGGATGCCGAAGCCCCGAAAGCGCCGACCTGCTCGTTCGCGACAACTATCCCGATGTGACTTCCATACAGCTATACCAATACCGTACGACTCCAGTTTTTCGGACAGTTCCGGATGGTTGATCAGCATGCCGGCTTTGGTCGAAGAGAATATTCTAGGGCTGCGGTCGAACACCGCGCAGACGTCGATTGGCTGGAGCAGTTGCGCATGCGTCTCGCCCAAGTTCCTGGCCAACGAGAAGATCGGCTACATCGCCTATTGCTGCGACGGACTCCGGCTCCACCTCGCCGACGGTCGGATCGAGACAGACAGTAACAATGTCGAGGATCTGATCCGCACCGTTGCCCTGGATCGGAATACCGCGTTGTTTGCGGGTGACGACGGAGGTGCCGCGTCTTTGGACCGGATCACCTCGCTGATTGAGACGGGGAAGCTAAAAAGCACCAAACCCCATGATTGGCTCAAGGCGACCCATGATGCGATCACCGGCGGCGTTACGAACAGCCGTCTCGACGAGTTCCTGCGCTAGACTTCGACAGCTTTGTCAAGCTCACATACAGGGGGCCCAGCATCCGGTTTCCAGCGACTGATCTTAGCGGTTGAAGACAAGCAGGACGTGCCGGGAGTCTGCGCTGCCGTGGGGGTGCCTGACCACATGGAATGGTCAGTTGGCGCCTATATCGGATCAGCTTCCAAAGAAGACGATTTGCACGAAACCTTGGACGTTCAACTTAGGCGCATGGCGTCATTCTATACGCGATACGCCCGTGAAATCGTCGCGCAACGTAAAGCGATCAATGCTGGAGAAATTGGATATTTCCCATACCGCGCCCTGATGTCCCACGTCCGGCTTGCGAATGCATGAAATCTTCCGTCCGAAGATGGAACCATTGGTGCGGCATTCGACATCTGCTATGGATTGAAGGAACTGCATTCGCGTGAGGGCATAGGCACCCCGGTCGATCTTTGATTATTTCGCCAAATGAAAACTACAACGGCATTTTTGGGTGGCTGGATTTTTCTGACACCATGGAACCGCGTTTTGTCACAGATTCGCAAACGGGCAGCATTGGCGGGGCGTTTGCCCGGTTGGAACCGTGCGCGGTCAACGATGATTGCCTGGTTCTTCTGCCCAAGGACGGGCGCGACCCAAACGTTGTGGAACTGGTGTTGACTGCGGCAACACTCCACGCAGAGCGGTGGCGGTTCAATTATGGTCGAAAACTGGCGCCCACACGTATTGCATGATTCGTGCTTGCGCCGTCAGACGCTTTGGAATCTTGGGCTGCCGAGAAGATTGACGCCACGATGAAAGTGATCGCTGCCAGCCTCGCACCATATCAGGAGAGTGCCATGCTAGAAGACTCGAAGCCCGACATGTTCATCAATCCACGCTGTCCCGGTGGCACTCCTGAAATTGTGGGCCTTGCGCTCTTGCGCCCGCGAGAACCGGGGAAAAGTCGGATTCTGACCGGGAGTCGCGGTCGGATGGCGACGGCGAGTTCCAGTCAAGCATATTAGCCCCGCCGAATTCATCCGTTGGTGGAATTGCCGCGCAAGGCTTCAGGAATTTCTTCGCGTCGGGAAGATTCCGAGTTGCGATTCGGGCAATGGGCATTTAGCACGCAACGGATACCGAATGGCCAATTGCGTCGTCGCAACAAGGGAGATCCGAATGGCAGCCAAAGTCGACCTCGGAAAGATGACCGAAAAGCAGTTGATTGCGCTGAAGCGAGGTGTCGAAAACGAGCTCAAGACCAGCCGTACGCGCACGATTGCAGCAGCGATGCAGGAACTGCAGGACGCGGCCCGGAGAATTGCAAGGAAGCATGACCTGACTGTCAATGAAGTCCTGGGCAAGAAGAGAAATTCCCGCATGGCCGCTGTGTCGGCGAAGTATCGGAACCCGAACGATCCCGGGCAGACCTGGTCCGGCCGCGGGCGCCAGCCCGCCTGGTTCAAGGAGGCAATGGACGAAGGCAAGTCCGCCGAGAGCCTCGAAATCTGAATTCGGGAAACGGGCGACATCCCTTTCCGCCCGTTTCGCCTCGGGATTGAAGTCCCGGCCTTCAATCCGCCCAATTCCCCGCGTTCGCCACGCCTGCCATCCTGATTTCTGCTCGGGTCGAGCCGGATGAAAGGCCTTGGCACGTATCCGCGCAGTTCTTGCGGAGTGCCTTGCCCGATGTACTCCACGACAAGCCTGCTTCGGTCCTTGGCACGAGGCAAGACGAGACAACTCCTTTAGGGACACCCCATTGAGAAGATGTGACTCTTTTGAGCAACCTTCAGGAACTTCAGGTTTATGTTCGGAGTCGGTAGACCCAACGGGTGTTGTCGCGTTGGACCCCTGTTGGGCCCCATGGGACCGGTCCAATGGACCTATTGCTCGTTTCCAGCGCGCCACCGTGCTGAGACACCTGTTTCGGGCGGACACTGCGAGTCCCAACTCCTTGAGCCGGGCCAACGCCCACTTTACTTGACGCAAACTCAAGGACTCGGGCAGTACCGCTCGAATCCCGTGCGGCGCCACGGGGTGCATTTTGGAATCCGCTGCCCGGCATGGCATGAACGGGAACGGAATCTGCTTGCACGTCCTGCGGCAATGCCGCAATATGTTCTCCCGATGAACCTGTATGCGACCCGCACCTATGAACGCGCCATCCGCAAGCTGCTGTCCGAAGACGCCCGCCGCGACATGGAAGCGGCCATCGTCGCTGCGCCCGATGTCGCGCCGGTCATCCGGGGGACAGGCGGCATCCGCAAGTTGCGCTGGGCCGGTTCCGGCCGGGGCAAGCGCGGCGGCATCCGTGCGATCTACTTCTGGCACGCCGGGCCGGGGGCGGTATACATGCTGACCGCCTACGCGAAGGCTGACCGCAAGGACCTTACGGCGGCGGATCGCAAGGCGCTGACGAGGCTGGTGGCGAGCATCGTGCGGGAAGGACAGGCAGAATGACGACAGAACGCACCGACACCGGCCTTGAGATCGAGGCCGCGCTTGGCGAGGTCCTCGCCCATGTGCGGGGGGAAACGGCGCTGGCATGCCGGATCGTGGACGATCCGGCCGCCGGGCGGATCGTAGCGCTGCGAAAGCGCATGAAGCTGAGCCGGCAGAGATTCGCGGATCGTTTCGGGCTGGATGCGCGGGCGATCCAGGATTGGGAACAGGGTCGCCGGGTGCCCGACCGGGCGGCGCGGGTGTTGCTGACGGTGATCGACCGCGACCCGGAAGCCGTCATCCGCGCTCTCGCGGAGCCGGCGAATTGATCGAATCCGGTTGCGGTGCGATTACGATGTCAGGACGAAAACTCTTAACTGTTTGATAAATTGACGATATTTTTCATGCATTTCACATTAGGAACTTAACACTTGTGATAACCCAAGGAGCGGCAAGACATGCTGGACGGCAAGCGCGTTCTCCTGATCGTGGGTGGTGGAATCGCCGCCTACAAGTCGCTGGACCTGATCCGCCAGGTCCGCAAGGCCGGTGGGGCGGTGACACCGGTGCTGACGCGTGCGGCGACGGAATTCATCACGCCGCTCTCGGCTTCGGCTCTTGCGGGCGAGAAGGCCTATACCGATCTTTTCGACCTGACCGACGAGGCCGAGATGGG
>JAJDZT010000137.1 GCA_022824525.1 Silicimonas sp.
GGTGTCGGAGGTTGGCGAAAGACTGGGAACGTACCGTGGAAAGCTCAGCGGCTTGGGCGCTCGTCGCCAGCATCCGCCTCGTAACGCGCAGATTAGCAAGACATTGCCAGGAAACGTAAAACTTTTCGGTCAGGCTCTCAGAGAAACTGGGCGAACGCCTTAACCTTTCGGCGAGTCAAATCGGCCGACGCCGCCAAAGGCTGGAAGCGGAAGGTTACATCGAATGCTACCGTGCCCGGCTCGACGCACACCGGCTCGGCCTGTCCGTTCAAGCCTTTGTGTCCGTACAAATGGCAACACATGCGCCGGACAAGGTCGCGACGTTTACCCGGATTCTCGAAACCAATCGCCAAGTGGTAAGTGTTTGGACGCTTACAGGAGAAGCAGACTATCTGCTCCGCGTCTATTGTCCTGACCTGGCAGCGCTGAACGATCTTATTCACGGGCAGCTCTTACCGCACCCGGCAGTTGCAAGGGTTCAAAGCCAGATCGTCATGAACCAGTTGAAAGCGGACGCGCCCTTGCCGGTTTAACGTGAGCCGACGGAAACGCTATTTTCGTGTAGGACCGAATGTTGCGGCGAGCACAAGTATCACGCCTGACACCGTCCCGATCATGCCAGCAGCACTGACGGCGTTCTCAAGCCCAAACCAGAGTGGTCCGTAACCCGCCAGAACAAATCCCACCACGGCCGAAACGGTGGCGAAGGCAACCGACCAGACAACCTGCATACCAAGCCGATTGGTCATGAGCCGCGCTGCAGCAGGCGGGCAAATGAACATTGCGATGACGATGATGGAACCGACGGCATCGAAGGCCGTTACGGCCGCAATCGCCGCTGCAATGACGAGCCCGAGCGCAATGGCACGCACCGGCAATCCAACTGTCGACGCAAAGTTTTCATCGAATGTCGACAGTGCAAGCGGCCTCCAGAACAACAGAAGAAGTAACGCCATGACCAGAGCCACGACCGATATGCGGATCAACTCCTCCGGCAAACCGGAAAGTGCTGCGGGGTCGATGAGCGAAGCCCACCCCGTCGCATCAAGCCAGATGAGGCTTTCCAGGTTCCCGAACAACGCGTGCTCGACATCCAGATGAACACCCGACGTATCGCTTTGCTCTAGAAGCAATACACCACCGGCAAACATCGCCGTGAACGTCACACCCATTGCCGCGCCGGGCTCAATCCGTCCAAACCGGCTGATCCCCTCGATCAGCGCCACTGCGACAAGCGCGGCGACCGCCGAACCAATGAGCATGGGCCAAGTCGCGATCGTACCGGTCACAACAAAAGCAACGACAATTCCCGGCAGCACGACATGGCTTATCGCATCGCCGATCAGCGCCTGCCGCCTGAGCACAAGGAAGTTTCCGGGCAAGGCGCATGCAATGGCTGCAAGCACGCCGACCAGCATCGGCACAAGCGAGAATGGAACAAACTCCGCCCCGGTCATGATGCGGCCTCCGGCGGCGCGATGCGTGCATCGATTTCGGCGATCTGGTCCGAGGTAAGTACCTCTTCCAGACGGGTCAGGCCGTCATAGCGTGCGGCTGCCAGTTCATGCTCGGGTGTCGCACGCGCAATCTCCCAGCGCTTCTCATCCCAATGTGCCCGGGCCGCCCGGGCACGTCCCGCCTCAGTCGGAACGCCATCCGGACGAGCCAGCCCTTCTTCCTTGAGAAGTCGAAGTGTGAGCGGCTCATAGATCGGCAGACCTTGCGCAAGTGACAACAAACCCTGTCTGATGTGAACGCCACGCTGAAAGCGGCGATGACGCATGAACCCCGAAATGAGCCCCCGCGCTGGCGCAAAAAACATCGAGAGGGCAAAGAGGGCGAAAGCCGTTAATACGATCAAGGGACCCGTTGGCAGGTCGGGTGCGCTGGCAGACACGGCAGCGCCGACCCATGCCGAAAGACCTCCGAACGCCCCCGCCAACAACACGACACGATCCACGCGATCAGACCAAAGGCGCGCGGTCGCTGACGGAATAATGAGAAGGGCGACAATCATGATCAGCCCGACGATCTTCAGCCCGACAACGGTGATCGCCAAGACCAGTGCCATCATGATCAGATCGATATGGTCCGATCGCATGCCCCGCGTCTCGGCATAGTTCGGATCGAACGCCAGAAGGGTCATGGGACGCCTGAAAACGAACACGAGCGCGACAACGATCACGCCACCGACGGCGATCAAGCTTGCGTCCGCGAAGATCATGCCAGCCGTCGAACCCAGAAGGAATCCTTCAAGTCCGGCCTGCCCGCCCGTGGGAAGCGTTTGAATGATCGTCAGGATCACGATCCCGAATGAAAAGAAGACCGACAGGACAGCGCCAATCGCCGCGTCTTCGGTCAAGCGGGTCCGATTGACGAGCCATTGAACGCAAAGCAGGCCAAGGAATGCAGATACCGCCGAACCGGCCAGCAATCCCGGCAGAGCACGCCCATCGAGACCAAGCGCGGTCATGGCAATGAACGCAAGCCCAACGCCGGGTAAAGTCGCGTGGGCGATGGCGTCGCTGACAAGTGCCCGCTTCCGCAGGAAGAGGAACGTGCCCGTTACGCCCGCAGCGACACCCAAGAGAATGGCACCAACGGTCACCAGCGTGGCGTTATAGCCAAGCTGGAAAGTGAGCGCGTCAAAAACCATGTCAGGCCGTTATGGGAACTGGATCGATTTCAGCCATGGCCAGACGTCCGCCATAGGCCTTGTTCAAGGCATCCTGCGTGAATGCATCTTCCACGGAACCTTCGCTGACCTTCTGGACATTCAGGATCAGCACATCGTCGAAATAGTCTGGAACCGTCGTCAGATCGTGGTGAACCGCAACCACTGTCTTGCCTTCGTCCCGAAGCGCTTTCAACACGTCGATGATCGCCCTTTCGGTTGCGGCATCGACGCCAGCAAAGGGTTCGTCCAGCAGATACAGATCTGCGTCCTGCGCCAAAGCACGCGCAAGGAAGACACGCTGCTGCTGACCGCCGGACAATTGACCAATCTGGCGGTCAGCAAAATCTTCCATACCGACACGGGCAAGGCAGGACGTGACGCGTTTGCCATGCGCACCGGTAAACCGGCCAAGCAACCCAAGCTCCGAATACAAGCCCATGCCGACAACATCGGAAACACGGGCCGGAAAATCCCAATCGACACTGGCACGCTGGGGCACGTAGGCGATGCGCCGCCGCATGTGTTCAAGCGGCGCGCCGAATACGCTGGTAGAGCCAGACAAGGGCTTCACAATACCAAGCGCTGCTTTCAGAAGCGTCGATTTACCGGCGCCGTTCGGACCGACAATCGCGGTCATGCGGCCCTTCCTGAACGTCGCATCGATGGAAAACACCGCAGGCTTCTGGTCATAGAACACTGTCAGCCCGCGGATCGTCAGCGGCCCGTTTTCCTCGGTCACTTCGACAGTTGTGTCTTTCAGATGTTGTGCATCCATGGCTCGACTAGAACCCCGCCTTCAAGAGACCGTTCATGCCGCGCTCCGGCACCTGCCCACCAAGGCCGCCGGCAATCGTGCTCACGTTGTGGTCGATCATGCCGACATATGTGCCTTCGTAGCTGCCGGGAGCGCCCATCGCGTCGGAGTAGAGCTCGCCACCGATCCGCACCTCATGCCCGCGAGATGCCGCACCTTCCACCAAAGCTCGAATAGACCGATCCGAGACCGAGCTCTCGACAAAGACAGCGGAGATACCGCGATCGACCAGCATGTTCACCAGTTCGGTTGTCCGGTTCAACCCTGCTTCGCTCTCCGTTGAAATGCCCTGAACGCCAACAACCTCGAAGCCGTAAGCCTGGCCGAAATAGTTGAACGCGTCATGAGCTGTAAGCAAGACACGTGCCTGCTCGGGAACGCTCGACAAGACGCTCTCAGAGTAGGCCTCGAGCTTTTCGAGTTCTTCGACGAACGCCGCCGCGTTTGCCTCGAAAACATCGCGTTTTTCAGGTGCAACTTCGCTGAGTGCATCCCGCACTTCGAGCGCGACGATTTGCCAAAGCTCCGGATCCATCCAGACGTGAGGGTCATGACGGTCGGCATAGTCATCATGGGAAATTCGCATGTCCGTGGGAACAGCCTCTGCGACGGCCCGCACCAAGGTGCGACGGGAAAGGTCAGCGAGCACCTCTTCCATCTGGGCTTCAAGAAAAAGCCCGTTCCAAAGAACCAGATCGGCCTGCGCCATCGCGACGATATCGGTACGCGTCTGACGATACGCGTGAGGATCAACCCCCGGCCCCATCAAAGCCTTGACATCAACAGCTTCGCCGCCAATCCGCTCGGCCGTGTCAGCGATCATGCCCGTCGTCACCACAACCTTGAGGGGTTGACTGTCTGCATGAGCGAACACCGGAAAGCCAAGAGCCAGTGTGGCTGCCAGAAAAACGCGTCTGAGAAGCTTCATCGACTTCAAACTCCATATTGCGACTAATTCGCAATTGCACATAGTAATTGAGAATTATTCGCAAGAAAGTCAAGGTTTGTGGTTGGAATTACCGGGCAAACCGCAATCGTGATTGGTTGCCTCTGTCCTTCCAGAAGCCCACGCTATATTCCCGTATTCTAGGCACTTTCAGCCTTTCGGGAGCTTATCTTGTCGCTAATCCGCTTCTTCGTTGCCTTGCTCGTTTGGGCCACGATGTCGTTCAGCACACAAGCAGAGACGCGGATCCAGTTCCTGACGCCTGGTGCGTCAGACGGGCTACGAGATGATTTGCGCGCGGCCTCGCTCACAGTCTCCGCAGGGCGAAACGCTACGGCTCAGGACCTGCTTGCAGCCGCACAATCGGATTATGCGCAACTTCTTGGCGTACTCTACAGCGCCGGCCGATATGGCGGGGTCATCCTGATACGGGTCGATGGTCGGGAAGCTGCCGCGATCCCCCCGCTCAGTCCTCCCTCGAATATCGAATTGATCCAGATTCAGGTTCGACCCGGACCGGTCTATCGCTTCAACGAAGCCCGCATCGGACCTTTGGCACCGAACACTGCGATCCCGGACGAATTCCGTCCGGGCGCACCTGCCGGAACAGGCACAATCCGGGACGCCGCGACAGAGGGCGTCTCTGCATGGCGCGCGATCGGCCACGCTAAGGCCAATGTATCCGGGCAACAGATCACGGCCGAACATGCAGGCCGAACCGTAGCCGCCAGTATTACGCTGGCCCCAGGCCCTCGCCTGTCCTTCGGAGAAATTTCTGTTGCGGGCAATCGTAACGTTCGCACAAACCGGGTCCTCACCATCGCGGGGGCGACCGAGGACCTAGCCCGAGGTCGTGTGTTTGACCCCGAAGAAGTCGAGCGCGCCGCGAACCGGCTTCGCCGAACAGGAAGCTTCAGTTCGGTCACCATCGAAGAAGCCGAAGAGATTGGACCCAACAACTCCTTGCCGCTGACGATAAATGTTGTCGAAGCGACGCCCCGTCGATTTGGTGTCGGTGCAGAATACAGCACCACGGAAGGAGTGCGGCTTTCCGGCTTTTGGCTTCATCGCAATTTCCTCGGGGGTGCGGAACGCTTTCGGGTTGATGGAGCGGTTGCAGGTCTCGGTGGGGAGACTGGCGGCATCGACTACGAATTTGGCGTTCGTTACGAGAGACCGGCGACACCCCGCGCCGACGTCGATCTTTTCGCTGAACTTCAATTCGAACATCTGGACGAACCCGATTTCACATCCGACACGACCGAATTCTCACTCGGCTTCATCCGCTACGCGACAGACGACCTGACCCTCGAGTTTGGTTTGGGTTACCTTTATTCCGACACCGAAGACGCCTTCGAACGAGAAACATACCAGTTGCTGACACTTCCGCTGGCCGCAGAATTGGATCGGCGGGATGACGCGCTCGATGCGACCGACGGCTACTATGTGGACCTCGAAGCAACGCCGTTTGTCGGTCTCGCGGGGACGGGCAACGGAGCACTCTTCGAGTTTGATGCCCGCGCCTATCGCACCCGCAACGATTTGACCTTCGCGGGACGCGTTCAGCTTGGCAGTCTGTTCGGACCCTCCTTGGCCGAAAGCCCACCGTTCTACAGGTTCTTCTCAGGTGGCGGCGGCACCGTGCGCGGCCAAGGGTACCAATCCCTTGCGCTCGACGTTGGCGGCAACCGTACGGGAGGTCGCAGTTTTCTGGGTCTGTCGGGCGAACTTCGACGGGATGTTGCCGAGAACATCCAAATTGTTGGCTTTGCCGACTGGGGATACGTGGGTTCGGAATCTTTCCCGGACTTCACAGGCGAAAGCCATGCCGGTGCCGGTGTAGGTGTTCGCTACAAGACCGGGATCGGTCCGATCCGGCTTGACCTCGCGACACCCATTTCGGGCGACACGGAAGGGTCGAGCGTCTATGTCTATGTCGGCATCGGGCAGGCTTTTTGATGCGAAAACTGATCCCTGTCCTCTTCCTGTTGGCGACGCCAGCCTACGCGCAGGACGAACCGAGTTTCCTCGAACGCCTTTTTGGAACCGACACTGCCGAAAGCGACGTGGAACAGGGCACCCTCTTGGAGCAACTGATCGAAGACTCGCTTTCCGGCGCCGGGCGATCGGTCACCGTCACGGGATTTCGCGGCGCATTATCGGGTCAGGCGACACTCGAAAGACTGACCATCTCCGACGCAGACGGCGAGTGGCTCACACTCAACGATGCGACACTGGATTGGAACCGGGCTGCACTTTTCAGCGGGCGTCTGGAGGTGACCGAGCTGTCCGCACGGGAGATCCTTCTACCCCGATTGGCAGCACCAGCCGAGAGCGACGCACCGTCACCTGAAGCAGGCCGCTTTCAGCTCCCGGAACTGCCGGTTAGCGTCGAAATCGGACGCATAGCGGCTGAACGCGTCGAATTGGGAGAACCGCTTTTCGGTGTCGAGGCAGTAATTTCGATGGAGGGCGCCCTGTCGCTCTCGGACGGGGACGGGGCTGCGGATCTGGATATCACGCGCCTCGATCAACCCGGAAGCATTTCGCTCGATACAGGTTTTCAGAACGCGACCGGTGACCTTCGTCTGGACCTGACAATGTCAGAAGAAGAAGGCGGCATTTTCGCTACGCTTGCCGGCTTGCCAGGCTCGCCTTCGGTCGACTTCTCCATTCAGGGAGAAGCGCCCATATCGGATTTTTCCGCCGACATTCGTCTGTCGACTGACGGTGCAGAACGCCTGGCCGGGCGGGTAGAAATCACTGAAGCAGAAGAAACGCAGCGCATCGCGGCCAACATTGGCGGCGACATCGCGCCTGTCTTCGCCCCAAAGTACCGCGACTTTTTTGGCGATGCCCTGACCCTTCAGACCGAAGCTCTGATCTTTCCCGACGGTCGGGTTACCCTGCCAACCTTCTCACTCGAAGCACGTGAACTGATTCTGGAAGGCAGTCTCGAGCTTGGAGCGGACCGTGTGCCAGATCGCATCGAGGTCGTCGGGCGCATCGCGTCGGAACAGGACAGCGACGTGCTGTTACCAATTGCAGGCACGGAAACACGGATCGCACGAGCAAATCTGTCGGTTCAATTCGATGTCGAGCAATCTGATGATTGGCAGGTTGGATTTCGCATTCTGGATCTTGAACGAAACGGACTGGCCGTGGGCGAGGCCCGTGTCACCGGTGTTGGCCGCATCAATGCAGGCGCCCAACCGGAGTTCGCTGGCGACATCAACTTCGACCTAAGCGGGCTTGCGACAACGGAGGGCCTTAGTGAAGCCGTTGGCTCGGCGCTGCAGGGCAATGCGAGGCTCAACTGGTCCGGCGGCCCCGTAACGGTTGAAAGGTTCACGCTTGCCGGGCGAGACCTGACTGCAAGTGGAGATGCCGAATTTGAAGGCGACACCATCACGGCCAATACGCGTGTGGCTGCGGATCGCGTCGCCAACTTCTCACGGCTTGCCAAGCGCGACCTCTCCGGTCAGGCCAGTCTCAATCTGACGGGAAGTTTCAGCCTTCTGACGCAAGCATTCGATATTGCAGCGACAGGCCAAACCATCGACTTGACCGTCAGTGATCCACGTGCGGACGCCGTCCTTGCGGGCGCGGCTCAACTGGAACTGGAGGCAATTCGCGACACCGACGGCCTGCGCATCGCCCTTACGACGCTCGAAAGCGAAGCGGCCCGGTTGACGGGAGTGGCAAGCCTCCGTTCGGGCGGGTCGAGTGCGTCTTTTGAGGGCAGTCTTCGCGAAACGTCTCTTGTCATCCCGGGTCTCATCGGTCCCTCCGAGTTTCGTTTCGCCGGGCAGGAAAGTGAAACGCGCGACTGGACCATGGATACGAACCTGACCGCGCCGGCGATCACGGCATCTGTCAACGGTCTGCTTTCGAACATCTACGACCTGCCGACATTTCAAGGCAACATCGAGCTGGAAAGCTCAGACTTGTCAGTCTTGTCAGAGGCCAGTGGCCGCCCTTTGTCAGGACAGGTTCGCCTGTCGGCTGAAGGCGGCGCCAACGCCGAACTCACCCGAATTCTTGTCGACGGCACACTGACCGGGCGCGATATCATTCTGGGTGACAACCGCATCGACCCCCTTTTGCGTGGCCCGGTATCACTGATGCTGGAAGGCGGAAGGACGGACGATCGCATCGACATCGTACAACTCTTGGTCAACGGTGAGACGATCAAGGCCGAATTGGCGGGAGTGCTGACGGACTTTTCGAACGCGCCAACTTTCGAAGGAAGTGTGGCTGCGCAAAGTGACGATCTGTCGGTCTTGTCAGGTGTCGTAGGGCGACCACTTTCTGGCAGTCTCATTCTGACGGCGGAAGGCGGCGCCAAGGCGGATCTCTCCGAAGTGATTATCGATGCGACTGCAGAGGGTCAGAACGTATCTGTAGGGATGGCCGAGGTCGACCAGCTTCTTCGAGGGACGGCCAAGCTGCAAATCGATGCAGGTCGCCAAGGCGACAGGATCGATATCTCCGAGCTGGCCTTCACCAGCGAAGCGCTGACGGTCGCGACTTCCGGTGCGCTTGGCAGCAACGGCGAGACATTGAACCTCGAGGCACGCCTGTCCGACGTATCTCCATATTTGCAAGGCTTCAGCGGCTCGGTCGCGGTTGATGGAACAGTTGGGCGCGACAACGAAACACTCGAGGTCGACCTCGCGGCCATCGGCCCAGGAGGAACGGAGGCATCTGTCGTCGGCAACTTGGCGCAGGATGCTTCGCGCGTAGACCTCGCCGTGACCGGAACCGCGCCGCTCGCTTTGGCCAATCGGTTCATTGCGCCACGCAGCCTTGCAGGGACAAGCCGTTTTGATCTTCGCATCTCCGGCACTCCAGCGCTCGAGAATGTTACCGGCGACATCACTGTTGCGGATGCTCGTCTCTCAGCGCCGACGTTGCGCAACGCGCTCGAAGAGATTGCGGGCCGTATCACCCTGTCCAACGGTCAAGCCGCGCTTGCCCTTCAGTCGCGGCTGGAAAGCGGCGGACGCCTTGCGCTCGAGGGACCTGTCGGTCTGGCCGCCCCCAACTCCGCCGCCCTGCAGATTACACTGACAAATGCGCGCGCGACGGATCCCCACCTTTATGAAACCAGAATTGATGGCCGGATCAACGTTGACGGTCCACTGGCCGGGGGCGCCAGGGTGACTGGTGATTTGAGCCTCGGCGAGACCAATATCCGCATCCCAAATTCAAGCATCGGCGGATCCGGCGCCATTCCTGAAGTCACCCATATCAACGAACCGCCACCTGTTCGCGGCACCCGCCGCAAGGCTGGTCTTTTACAGCAATCTTCAGGCGGTAACGGTGCGAACCAAGCGGTCTATCCGCTCGACATCCGTATCTCTGCGCCCAATCGATTGTTCGTGCGTGGTCGCGGCCTCGATAGTGAGTTCGGCGGTGCGCTTCGCGTCACCGGCACCACGGCGGACATTGTCCCGATCGGAGCTTTCGAACTGATCCGCGGTCGTCTCGATATTCTCGGGCGCCGTCTGGCACTTGAGCAGGCCCGCATCACCGTGCAGGGCGGACTGACCCCCTTCCTTGATATTCGAGCCACGACGGACGCCGAAGACACCGAAGTAGCGGTTGTCGTGTTCGGACCAGCAGACAACCCGGAAATCCGCTTCACATCCTCTCCGGAGTTGCCACAGGAAGAGGTGCTTGCACGCCTCATATTCGGCCGAGGGCTTGAGACCCTCAGCCCATTGCAAGCCGCGCGGCTGGCACTCGCGGTCAGGACGCTGGCCGGGCAAGGCGGAGAAGGTGTTGTCGGCAATATCCGGAATAGCGCCGGTCTTGCCGATTTTGACGTGACAACAAACGAAGACGGGAACGCCGCTGTCCGCGCCGGTGCGTATCTTGGCGAAAACATCTATTCAGACGTTACCGTCGATAGCGCCGGTGAGACTCAGCTCAACCTGAACCTCGACGTATCCCCGTCACTCACGGTCCGGGGCGGCGTGACAAACGAGGGTGAAACAAGCTTGGGTATCTTCTTTGAAAGGGACTACTGAGCCTCACGCCAGAAAGCGCGCTCGTCCCCACCAAAAACAGTGTATATCTACTGAGTTCGGCACACTCCCGTTCCATACGGTCTTTTGCGAAGAATTCACCAATGTTTCCAAGCAAGCGACACTTGAGAAGAGACTTGCCGGAAATCGAGCGAGATCTTGGAATACAAGGTTCCAGATGCTAACTTTATGGCAGGTCAGCGCCGGACCACGTTCATCGCGGCGCGCAAACAAGGAGGACAATGTCCTGTCTCAAGCCCAAGATGCGGTCCGTGGCGCGACCGCCCCTGACACCGTCGGTCACGTTATGACCGCTGACGCTGCCAGACCCACGAGCGACGAGTTGCTCGACCATATTCTGAAATCACTGGACGACGACAAGGCCGAGGAAGTCACGAAGATTTCCCTTCGCGGCAAAAGCGAAATGGCTGACTGGATGGTCATTGCATCCGGCCGTTCATCTCGTCAGGTGGCCGCGATTTCCGAGCATCTGGTCGAGACGCTCAAGCGCGAGTGCAACACACTTTCCAAGATCGAAGGCAAGGATGCCGGCGACTGGGTGCTGATTGACGCGGGCGATGTCATCGTTCACGTTTTCCGCCCGGAAGTGCGCGAATTCTACCAGCTTGAGAAGATGTGGCTCAATCCGGGTGACAGCGCAGCAAGCGGTTCCTGAACTCAGGAACAACCGGTGAAAGTCAGAATAGCGGCAGTCGGGCGTCTGCGACCCGGGCCAGAAGCCGATTTGATCGCCGACTATGCGACGCGATTTGAACGAACGGGTCGACCACTTGGCCTCGGCCCGCTGGACATTCGGGAAGTCGAGGCAAAAAAGGGCGGCATGGCGGCAGAAGCAGAATTGCTTCGGAGAGCGAGCGCAGAGTGTCGTCCCCTCGTCGCGATGGATGAACGCGGCAAAACACTGACATCACCTGACTTCGCCGAACAGATTGGAAAATGGCGCGATGCCGGGCACGCAAACGCCTGCTTTCTGATAGGTGGCGCAGATGGAATAGCGGAAGAGCTGCGCGCGCAGGCCGATTTCAAACTGAGTTTCGGAAAGATGGTGTGGCCGCACATGCTCGCGCGGGTCATGCTTGTCGAGCAGCTCTATCGCGCTGCATCCATCCTCGCCGGATCACCTTACCACAGGCACTAGGCGGCGGTTGCAACCTCTCGCGAACGGAAGCCATCCAGGACTTTTGCCACATCTTCATGCTGGTACGGTTTTCGCAGGAATGGTGCCTTGAAACCCAAGACCCGCGCGAATTCCTCCGAATGCGACGAGGTTACGGCCGCCGGCAAACCTTGGAGTTCCAATGATTTGGCGAGCGCGTAGGGAGGCAAGCCAACAAGCGTGGCCCCAAAAATAACCGCATCCACATGCCGGGTTTTCAGCGCCTTGGCCGCGAAAACGGGTGACACGGCGACCGCCGCCACCTGATGACCGAGGTCTTCCAGAATGCACTCCAAATCAATGGACGAAACTGTGTCGTCTTCAACGATGAGTATCTGCAGTGGCTTTTCGAATTTTGAGCAACAAGCCAACATCGAGGCTCCTATGTGGTTCCCTAGAGCCCACCCCGCGACAAGATTTACAGCATCTCCGTAACAGTTTCTCGAAATTTCGTCGCTACAGCGCAGCGACGCCCCTCTTCAATTATGTTCTGCGGCTGAAGATGTGGGAATTGAAGACGCTTACATCGGTTGAATTCTTGATGGCCCGTCAACTCGCACATGCAGAAATTCCAACTACGATTTGTTGGCAAAAAGTGGCCAATCCGGGCTTGGATGCGAGATTCTGTACCGAATCAAGGACAGCGCGACCTAGCTGAACTCCTTCAAAACCACCAAGCTTTGAAAGCCCTCAACCGGTGGTTCATAGAAGTGCGCGTCTGCAAAATCTGCGAACTCTTCCATGGATCGGTACGCCATGATGATGACGATGTCTTCATCTCCGGTAACCGAAAAAATGCGCTGAACCGCATCGAACCTTGCCAGCTTTGTTGTCAGGGTTTCGATCCGTTTTGGATTGTGTCGGGTAATTGTCAGCAGGACGATAATCTGAGTGGTCGGAGCGCGCTTGAACGCGTCGGAAACGATCGCCACCTCGCGCTCGATTGCACCAATCTTCCGAAGCCGCTGCAACCGTCGAAGGCAAGCCGCAGGTGACAACCCGACCTCCTCCGACAGGCGCTCGCCCGTGCGACGACTGTCTTCCTCCATAAGCGCCAGAATTCGCCGGTCGAACGTGTCGATCTCTTCCATGAAACTTGCAATTTCTCTGTTTGCGAGATTTTCGCACAAAACTGGAAAACATGCGAGAATTTCTTGATTAACGATTGATTTTGCGCACCGTCCGCAAACCCACCGGGTAGAACGGGTCACAGGTTCGGCGCCGGACCTTTTGAAACGCAACCGCCTCCATCCCCCAAGATTTCGTGGGGTAACTGCGATTCTTCGCGGCGGGTGGCACAATTCGAAAGGACGGAACATGCAAATTCACTCACCAGATAGCCTTCAGCGCGTTCACGGGCTGAAACCTCCCAAGGGTCCTGGCTTGTTTGCCCGCTTTATCGCCTGGCACAAAGAACGGGTCAAAATGGCCGCCGCTGTAAGCAAAGCGCTCAGCCAATATGACGAACTGCTCAGCATGCCGAACTACATGCTGGCCGATATCGGCTTAACCCGAGACATGGTCCGGAAGGAACGGAGACGCCTTCTGTTGACTGGCAAGCTTGAGACGACCAAGCGCAGACGGCGATAAACCTTAAGTGGTCACATCCGGCCCGGTACGCCCGGTGATCGCCTTCAGATTCGAGATCGCTTCGGCGGTCTCGATCACATCCGCTAGCGCCTCTGACGGATCGGCATTTATCTTGACCGGATCATTCTCGAATGCTTCGAGGTAGACGCGGATCGTCGCCCCCTCAGTACCCGTGCCCGAGAGGCGAAAGACCACCCGCGCACCACTGTCGAACTGCACCCGAAGTCCCTGCCCCGCCGACCGTGACCCATCGACCGGATCGTCATAGGCAAACTCGTCCGCCATGGTCACACCGCCAGCAGGAAAGGTCTGACCGACCAGCGTATCGAGACTGCCCCGAATGCCGTCCATCATTGCGTTCGCCTTGGCGCTTTCCACCGCTTCGTAGTCATGGCGCGTATAGAAGTTGCGACCGAACTCCTGCCAATGTGCGCCCAGAAGTTCCGCGACGGACTTGCCGGACGCCGCAAGGATGTTGAGCCACAGAAGGACCGCCCAAAGCCCATCCTTCTCCCGCACGTGATCGCTGCCTGTCCCCGCGCTCTCTTCTCCGCAAAGGGTGATGCGGCCGTCATCAAGGAGATTTCCAAAGAACTTCCAGCCGGTCGGCGTCTCGTAACACGAAAGTCCTCTGGCCTGCGCCACACGGTCTACAGCACCACTGGTTGGCATGGAGCGTGCGACCCCGGCCAATCCCTTGGCGTAGCCCGGCACAAGGTGCGCGTTGGCGGCAAGCACAGCCAGTGAGTCTGACGGAGTCACATAGACACCTTTGCCAAGGATCATGTTCCGATCCCCATCACCATCAGACGCGGCCGCAAAGTCCGGCGCGTCCGGGCCCATCACCAAATCCACCAAGGGCTTTGCCCAGATCGGGTTTGGGTCGGGATGCCCACCACCGAAGTCAGGCGAAGGGACGCCATTCAACACACTCCCCGGCGAAGCCCCAAGCGTGCCCTCCAAGATAGCCTTTGCGTAAGGCCCAGTGACAGCGTGCATGGCATCGAAACGCAAAGTGAACCCGCGAGCGAACAGTTCACGGATTGCACCGAAGTCGAAAAGTTTCTCCATCAACGCGGCATAGTCCGCAACCGGATCGACAACCTCGACGTCCATTTCACCAAGCGACGTCGTTCCTATTTTTGATAGATCGACATCCTGGGCCTCCAAAATGTCGTAGGAGGCAATCGCTTTCGTGGCCTCGAACATGCGGTTCGTCACATCTTCGGGCGCCGGGCCCCCATTCGGCATGTTGAACTTAATTCCGAAGTCCTCATCCAGCCCGCCCGGGTTGTGGCTGGCCGACAAGATGATCCCGCCATCTGTCTTGCGTTTCCGGATCAGGTTTGACGCGGCGGGTGTCGACAGCAAACCGTCTTGCCCAACAATCACCTTGGACGCACCGCCAGCGGCTGCCATTCTCAGGATGACCTGTATCGCACGGTCGTTGAAGTAGCGCCCATCGCCCCCAACCACGAAGGTCTTGCCCTCGGCGCCTCCAATGCCGTTCCAGATCGCCTGTACGAAGTTCTCAAGATAGTGCGGCTGCATGAAGACTTTGGTCTTCTTGCGCAAACCCGAGGTGCCGGGTTTCTGCCCTGCAATTGCGGACGTCTCGACGCGTATCTTCTCCATGGTGAGCTTTCCCGTAATCAAACCGACATCGTTGCGGCGACAGCTTTCTTCCAACGTGCATATTTGGTTTCTCGCGCGGCGTCTTCCATCGAAGGTTCGAACCGTCGCTCAAGCGCCCAGCTCTTCGCAAAGCCTCCGGCGTCCGGATAGACACCGGCCTTCATCCCCGCCAGCCAAGCCGCGCCGAGCGCCGTCGTCTCGAGCACTTCTGGCCGATCCACCGGAGCCCCGAGAATGTCAGAGAGAAATTGCATGGTCCAATCGCTTGCCGTCATACCGCCGTCGACCCGCAAAACAGCTTCTCCGTCGCTTGCCAGATCAGCGCGCATCGCCTCAAGCAAGTCCCGTGTCTGATATCCAACGCTTTCCAAGGCAGCACGCGCGAACTCATCCGGTCCGGAATTCCGGGACAGACCAAAAACGGCCCCCCGGCAATCCGGGTTCCAGTACGGCGCCCCCAAACCTGTAAAGGCCGGCACGATGACAACGGGTTGATCCGGATCCGAGGCCTCCGCCATGGACTGCGTCTCGCCCGCATGCCCAATGATCTTCAGCCCATCGCGCAACCACTGCACGACAGCCCCTGCAATGAAAATCGACCCCTCCAAGGCATAGGTCGGCTTTCCGTCCAACTGATACCCGATGGTTGTCAACAACCGGTTCGTCGATGCCACAGGCGTGTCGCCCGTATTGAGAAGCGCAAAGCACCCCGTGCCGTAAGTCGACTTCAACATGCCGGGCTTGAAACAAGCATTTCCGACAGTGGCGGCCTGCTGATCACCGGCGACACCAAGCACGGGGATCGTGCCGCCGAAAACTTCGGTCGTCCCGAACTCTGCCGCACAGTCCTTGACCTCTGGCAACATGGCCATGGGCACATCGAGCAACTCGCAAATCCGGCTGGACCATGCGCCCTTGCGAATGTCGTAGAGCATCGTGCGCGCGGCGTTCGTTGCATCGGTCACATGCGCCGCGCCGCCGGTCAGCCGCCAAATCAGATAGCTGTCGACTGTTCCGAACAAGACCTCGCCATTCGCAGCCCGCGCGCGCGACCCCTCGACCTGGTCGAGGATCCATTTGAGTTTGGTCGACGAGAAATAGGGATCGAACAGAAGCCCCGTAACGTCCGTGACAAGCGCCTCATGTTCATCTTTCATCGATGCACAGAAATCTGCGGTTCGACGGTCTTGCCAGACAATCGCATTGTGCAGTGCCTTTCCCGTCGTCTTGTCCCAGACGACGGTCGTTTCGCGCTGATTGGTGATCCCGATGGCGGCGATGTCAGACGCGGTAGCCCCAACCTTGTCCATCGCTTCCTTCGCCGTCTCTACAACGGTCGACCACAAATCCTCCGGGTCGTGCTCAACCCAACCGCTGGCCGGGTAGTGTTGCGGAAACTCCTTCTGAGCAACCGCCGCGATCGCAAGACCTTCGTCAAAGAGGATGGCACGACTGGATGTCGTGCCCTGATCAATTGCCATCACATAGGTCATTTCTATCTCCCTCGCTTGCCGTCAACTTGTCGTGTCACGTCACAAGACGCAACGCCTTGACTGGCGAAAGCCGGATGACACGCTACACTTCGTAGAAGGAGGTGCTTCCCATGCTCAGACTGCTACTCTCCCTCACTTTCGCAGCGCTTGCTCTTCCGGCAGCCGCGCAGGACCGACGCCCGAGCCATTGTTTTGCAATTGCCGAGAGCATTCCGGGTGCCGCTTTCGTACAGAAAGCCTCGTGGAACACGCAGACAGACGACGAGTTCACGGTCCGCATCAGCTACATCGACCACTCCATGTACCTGCTGCAAACGTATGGCGGGCTGGACGTCGTGACCGACTACAATGGCTTCATCGGAGCTGTTGGACTGGTGCCCGATGTCGTGACAATGAACAATGCCCACGAGACGCATTGGACCGCCTTCCCGCATCCCGACATCGACCATGTTCTGGAGGGGTGGTGGCAGAATGGTGAACCGGCAGAGTACTACCTTGATCTGGGCGAAATGCTCATTCGCAACGCCACAACCGATATCAGGAACCGTTTCGACAACACGGTCGCCGTAGAAGACAACAACTCGATCTTCATCTTCGAAGTCGCTGGACTGTGTATCGGGCACCTGGGACATCTTCACCACGAGCCTTCGGACGAGACCTATGCCGCCATCGGTCGGCTGGACGTCGTGATGGCAGCGGTCGATGGCGGCATGACGGTCAATACCGAGACTATGATCCGCATCGTGAACCGCTTCAAAAGCTCGGTCGTCCTGCCAATGCACTGGTGGTTCGGTGGATCACTGGATCGGTTCCTCGACGGTGTGTCGAATGAATTCGATATTGATCGGCGCGGCACGAACAGCATGGAATTGTCGCTTCGCAACCTCCCGTCCCGGCCAACTGTTGTCGTGCTCGAACCGAAGTTTCTCACACAGCCACAAGGCGGTGATTAAAAGGGGTGTTTCCCTCTCTCCACGGTCAAAGTAGATACTTGGCCGATGCTGAAGGAAGCCGACACCGCATTCGCCCGGTCTCTCGAAGAGGCCGGGATCGCTGTCAGGGCCGCAAGCGCCCCATACCTTGAAGAAATGCGCGGGAACTTCGTTGGCCGAAGCGAATTTGTGGCGCTTCCCAATTCGACCGACGAAGTTGCGCGGATTGTACGGCGTTGTGGAGAGGGTCGCGTCGGCGTCATTCCGTTTGGCGGTGGCACGGGGTTGGTGGCCGGCCAGGTTGCCCCTAGTGGACCACCGCCACTTGTTCTCTCACTCGAACGGATGTCTGCAATCCGAAGCGTCTACCCCGACGAAAACACAATGACCGTGGAAGCAGGTGCCACACTTGCAAACATTCAAACAGCGGCAAGCGAAGTGAACCGCCTCTTTCCGCTTTCCTACGCCAGCCAGGGCAGCGCGCGGATTGGGGGCGCACTCTCGGTGAACTCGGGGGGCCTCAACGTTCTGCGCTATGGTCCGGCACGCGATCTGTGTCTTGGGGTCGAGGCCGTTCTACCGAATGGAGACGTCTTCAACGGCCTGAAGCGGTTGAGAAAGGACAATACCGGCTACGACCTTCGAAATTTGCTGATTGGCTCGGAAGGCACACTCGGCATCATCACGGCCGCCGCACTCAAGCTCTTCCCCTTGCCTGTTCACTTGGCAACAGCGTTCATTTCTGTCCCAAGTCCAACTGCGGCGCTCAGCCTTCTTTCTCTGTTTCGCGAGCATACCGGCGATGGTGTCTCCGCGTTCGAATTGATCTCCTCGCAGTCATTTGCCTTCCTCCGCGAAACCCACCCCGAGCTTCGCCTGCCGTTCGAACAAGACCCTGAGTGGTGCGTTTTGGTAGAAGTGGGCACGGGCCCCTCAACCGATGCAGAAACGCTTCTGGCCGAAGCCTTCGAAAAAGCAATGGAGGTTGACCTCGCCAGCGATGCCCGCCTCGCCCAAAGCGGACAGCAGCGCGACGCTTTCTGGGCTGTCCGGGAAAACATCCCGGAAGCAAACCGAAGAATAGGCGCGATTGCGAGCCATGATATCGCTTTGCCACTCGGCGAACTCCCCGCATTCCTCGAAGAAGCGGACACGGAAATCAGATCGCTTTTCCCCATGCGGATCAATGCGTTCGGGCATTTGGGCGACGGCAACCTGCATTACAACATCTTCCCGCCCGAAGGAGAAAGTCGTGAGCGGATGCGCGACAAGGCACCCATCGTAACCCGCAAACTCCACGATCTGGTTGCCGCGCGCGGCGGTACATTCAGTGCGGAACACGGGGTGGGTCGTGCGAAGGTCGACGAACTGAAACGCTACGGCGATCCGGCAAAGCTCGCCGCGATGCGTACAATCAAGGATGCCCTCGATCCTTTGGGTATCCTGAACCCGGGCGCCATTTTTGCCGAATGAGTCGGGCGCAAAGTCGCGCCCGACAAGATCATGCGTCTTCCAGTTTCGCCGTGAAAAAGTCCTGCAACGCCGCGATCTCCTCATGCCGGATTTCGTGCCCGCCCGGGTGCCAAAGGGAAGCAAGGTCTGCCCCTTGCGACCGATAGTACGCCTCAAGCGCTCTCGTCGCATCCGGAGGACAGATCGGATCGCGCTCACCAGCCGTGATCAACACGCGACGGCCCAACAACCCCGACTGCTCTTCCGGCGACCACGGGATCAGCGGATGCAACAAGGCGATGTCATCCACCAGATCCGGCCGCACAAATGAAACCGCCGCGAGGATGTTCGCACCATTCGAATACCCAAGGGCCATAACCTGCCTGGCACCAACCCTTTGTTTTTCGGCTTCCATGAACGCGGCCATCGCCTCCACCCGAGCCCGAAGATCGTCCATGTCGTAGACACCTTCTCCGGTGCGGCGAAAGAACCGGTTCGCGCCCATCTCGGACACGTCACCACGAGGTGAGACGACATGCGCGTCAGGTCGCATTTCCGACGCGAGACCGTGAAACTGATGCTCATCCCCACCTGTTCCGTGAAAGGTGAAGATCAGCGGCGCCCCGTCGGCGCCGCCTTTCCGTTCGGCAACATAGGTCATTCGAGCGGTTCCAGAACGCGTTCCAGCTTCTCGCGCAGATGCGCATGCTGAGAAGGCAGTTGCAGCGCAGCGCCCAGGTTCGCGGTATCTTCATCGGTCGCAAATCCGGGTTCATTGGTGGCGACTTCGAAGAGCACGCCGCCCGGTGTCCGGAAGTAGATCGCCCAGAAATAGTCCCGGTCGATAACGGGTGTGACCTGATATCCGGTGTCCATCAACGCTTCGCGGACCTCCAGTTGTCGCGCCCGGTTTTCAACGGCGAATGCGATGTGATGAACGGACCCGGCGCCCTGACCGGCATGCGCCGCGCCGGGCAGCGTTTCGATATCGATCACGTTGGCTTCGTTTCCTCCGGGAACCTTAAAGCGGGTCACATTGTCTTGCCGATCGACTTCTTCGTAGCCCATGAACTTCAAAAGCTCGGCACTCGCGCCTTCGTCACGCAACCGCATATCGGCACCTTGGAATCCGCGGATTGCCATCTCCTCCGAGATACCATTCCCGGTCCAGGGCGTACGATCGTCGCCCTCGGTCGCGACAAGCGCAAAGGCGTCGCCGTCAGGACCATCAAACAGGACACGATCCTCTCCGAACCGGCTGTCACGGTCGAGGCCGTCGACTTCCAGCATCGCCAGTCGCTCGCTCCACGCATCGAGGCTCCCCTTGGGAACGGAGAAAGACGTGCGTCCCACTTCACCGACGCCGCGTTGTCCGCGAGCAGCCATCGGGAAAGGGAAATAGGTCATGACACTTCCGGGTGAGCCGACTTCGTCACCGTAGTACAGGTGGTACACGTCCGGAGCATCAAAGTTCACCGTCTGCTTGACCCTGCGCAGGCCAAGAACATCCGTGAAGAATGTGTTGTTTGACCTGGCCGACGACGCCAACGACGTAACGTGGTGCAGGCCCTTGATCTGATTCAGCATTGTTCGTCTCCCAAACAAATTCCTTTGGCAGGGGAGATATCATGTTTGATTTTTTTATAAATGCGTATCCGCGCATGGCATTCGCGCATTTACGCACATGATGCCGGATCAGGCACTTTCCGCCGCTTCCGATGCAGACGCATCGCGCTCTGCACGCCAAGCGTCCAGCAAGGAATTCAAAATGGAGCGCATGGCTTCCTCGGCCTCAGCATCCTCATGGAATCTCGGCGTCTGGGCCAGGAATTTCCTCAGCCGGAACGGCTTCCTTTTGGCGAGGATACGTTGCAACTCGCCCGGCAACGTCCCCGCCGCAACATGCGCTCGCACCCAAGCCTCCAGCAACTCCGTGTCGGTAACGCCGCTGTCTTTGCACCAGGCCGTCTCGAAAAGCCGCATGATGTAATTCAGGACAACCGGGCGAACATGCCTTCGGTCGGCGCGATAGGGCGACCGAAAGACATCCGAGACCAACTCGTAGGACGGCCAATAGAACATGTGTCCCTCGTGCCGGACGTCGCGCACCACTTCGTCCACCGCAACACGGAGCGTTGCCTTGGACACCGAGTTGGCCGTGATACAGGAAACGTCGCGGAAGGTGGCAATCAGTGGAACCGGTGAAAGTGTCACGATGATCTTTGCATCCGGTCGATACTTCCGGATCAGGTCATAGATCGCTCTTATGTTGTCCCGGTTCTCCTCGACCGTGGAAAGTCGAAACTTGTGCCGCTCGGGATCGTAGACATCCTTCGGTATGGTACGCCAGAAAACATTGCCGGTGGGTTCATCGTACCAGACCTCGCTCAGCCCAAAGGTCAGAATAAACACCTCGGTTTCGTCGAAGATGCGTCGGGTTTCCTGACGAATTTCCTCGTCATACCCGTATTCCTCTGCCTTGTAGCCATGCCAGAGCGGCTGGTCGAACACCTTGTTTTCCCAAGCCCATTCGAACTGCTGACGAATGACGAAAGAGTTCACCATGCCTTCGCCCATCGTAACGACATAGGCACGTGTCGCGTCATCGGCCTTGTTCAGAACCCGGAAGTTTCGCTCGCTCAGCCAGTTGGAGATATTCGCCGCAAAACATGAGCCGAAGGCAGTGATCTGCGTCGCCTTTTCGATCAGCGGCTTTTCTGGAAGCCAGCCTTGAAGAACGAACTTCTCCGGCCCGTCCACAGCCATGATCTGGCCGAGCTTCGGATTGAAATTTGTATGCTCACCGCGGAACCAGGTCCGGAACTCCCGACCTTTCGCACTGGTATGCTGAAAGGCGACATCAACGGCGCCCGTCTCGATCTCTGGCTCTTCGTCGGCCACACTGCTCTCCCGTGCTGGGCGTTGAAAGTCTTGCCTGATCGCCTTTCCAGCGTCAATCTGATCCCTGCGGACGACTGTCATTTATTCGTAACAAATTCTTCACACAGCTTTCGCCGAACTCACAGATGGTCCGCGCCGGAACCGCCACTTTGCGGTGATGGAACCAAGCATAACAATGCCAGGGAGACTGCCATGAAAGATATCGAACGCCCCGAACTCAGCTGGGACGAATGGGACGAACTGCACGACCCACGCCCCGAAGAAAACGACTTCGACAAGGTGGTCGAAGAAGCCGTGTCGCGACGCGGGTTCCTCGGCGGCGCCCTTGCCTTCGGGTCAGGTGCAGCTGTGATGGGCACGGCGGGAACACTTCTGTCGTCAACCAGCGCACAGGCCGCAGGGCATGCCGCAAGTCGCTTCCCCTTCGAAGCTCTGCCGATCCAGACCGACGCGACGGTCCACGTGCCCCCGGGCTACAAATGGTCGACACTTGTCCGCTACGGCGACCCCCTCTTCTCGGACGCACCCGAGTTCAGCCAGACCGACACCCTGCCTGCCGACAAGGCTGATCGCGTCTTCGGCGAGAACACCGACGGGATGGAGCTTTTTGAAATCGACGGGCACGAAGTCATCGCGGTGAACTCCGAATACGTGAACACCAAGATCAACCTCGTGTTTTCCGGCGGCGACGTCATGACCGCTGACGACGTTGCCGTTCTTCAGAAGCTACAAGGCGTGAACGTCTTCGAGGTCGAACGCACCGACAATGGCTGGGGCGTTGTTGTCGACAGCCCGTTCAATCGCCGCATCACGCACCAGACGGAGATCGACATCACCGGCCCCGCTGCCGGGCATGACATGCTGAAGACCGACGCCGACCCGACCGGCACCAAGGTTCTTGGCACCATGAACAACTGTGGTGCCGGCAAAACGCCCTGGGGCACCTATCTGACGTGCGAGGAAAACTTCAACGGCTACTTCGGTTCGACCGACGAAACCTTCGAACGTCCTGACGACTTCAAACGATACGGCATCGGCCTCGAAGGGCGCTATTCCTACGAAAAGCACGATGCGCGCTATGACATCTCGCAGAACCCGAACGAACCGTACCGTCACGGCTACATCACCGAGATCGACCCGAGCGATGCAAGCTCGACGCCCAAAAAGCGCACCGCGCTCGGCCGTTTCAAACATGAAAACGCGGCCTGCGTCATTGCACCATCCGGGCACCTCGTCGTCTACATGGGCGACGATGAGCGCGGCGAGTACATGTACAAGTACGTCTCCAACAACACCTACGCCCCCGGCGGCGACACAGACGACCTGATGGAGAACGGCCGTCTCTACACCGCCAAGTTCAACTGGGACGGCACGGGAGAATGGGTCGAACTCACGGAAGAAGCCACCGGCATGTCCAAGGCCGAAATCTGCGTGCTCACCCGCGAAGCCGCCCTCCGCGTCGGCGCCACCACGATGGACCGACCGGAATGGGTCGCGGTCAACCCGGTGGCGGCGGAGGGGTATTGCGCACTCACCAACAACTCCCGCCGTCAGGTCCTAAACGACGATGGCAAGCTCCGCACCAACGCCGCGGGGCAGGAGATGACGGTCAACGCGCCGAACCCCCGGGCCGAGAACCGGTATGGCCAGGTCGTCCGCTGGTATCCGTCGAACGACGATCATGCCGCCGACACGTTCCGCTGGGACCTTTACGTCATGGCGGGCAACCCGGCGGTCCATAACGACGCCTATGCCGGGTCGCCCAACGTCAACGAGGGCAACATGTTCAATTCGCCCGACGGCATGATGTTCGACAGCGCCGGGATTCTCTGGATCCAAACGGACGGCAATGACGGAAACGAGGAAGGCTTCGCTGGCATGGGCAACAACCAGATGCTGGCAGGCGACCCGGTCACGGGTGAAATCCGCCGCTTCCTGACAGGTCCGAAAGGATCAGAAGTGACCGGCCTCACATGGTCCGCCGATCGCAAAACCATGTTCGTCGGCATCCAGCACCCCGCCTCGCCCTTCCCGGATGGCGATGGGACGCTGGCCCGATCAAGCATCGTCGCGGTCTGGCGCAACGACGGCGCGCCAGTAGGCTAAGCGCCCCCTCAGATGCGACGAAGGCCCGGAGCGAGAGTTCCGGGCCTTTTCCTTTGCGGCGCAATCGCTGGAGCGGGCTCACCCGTCTTCAGGCGGCACGGCCCTCTGATAGAGATGCCAGGTGGTGTGGCCAAGGATCGGCAACGTGAAGATCAGGCCGAGAAAGGCGGGCGCCAGAGACAAAAGCATGGTCACGGTGATGATCGCCGCCCAGGAAAGCATGACAACCGGGTTCGCCGTGACGACGCGGATAGAAGTGATCATCGCGGACACGAAGTTGGTTTCGCGGTCCAGCAACATAGGCATCGCGACAACAGTTACCGTGAAAAGGACAGCCGACAAAATGGCCCCTACGCACGTGCCAATTGCGAGGAACGTCCATCCTTGAGGTGTGAAAAACACGATGTTCAGAAAACCTTCGAAATCCGAGAAAGAGGAGTTTTGAAGAATGAGCGCCAACCAGAGCCGCACCTGATACATCCAGACCCAGAAGATAAAGAGGGTGACAAAGGCCATCCAACCCATCTCTCGTTTGCGTTGATGAGCCATTACACTGAGGATATCCGCCCAGCCAAAACTCTCGCCTGTCTGCAAACGTCTCGACATCTCATAGAGTCCGGCCGCGGCAAAAGGAGCAATCAGTGGGAAGCCAACGGCTGCGGGGATGACCATCCAGATCATGCCAAGCCATACAAGGCACCAAACAAACAGGATGCCGAACACCGCATAGAACACACCGAAGAAACCGCTCAGTACAGGTCGCGCCAGAAAATCGGCAACGCCTGCCTCGAGCGATGCCAGGATATCGGCCGCAGTCACAGTGTTGACCTTCGGCACGGCACGTTGATGCGGTGTCAGATTGTCCGGTGGCGTGGAACCTGCGGTCTTTGACGTCATGGCACCCTCCACGCCAAATTTTGCAGCGTTGCCGGCTCTAGAGCAAGTAGAGAGATTCAAGGCGACATGTCGGAACAGCCGAACCCCCATGACCAATCGCCAGAAAAATTGCGCACCGACACGATACCGACGTAGGCACCGACGTGATACATATGTTCAGTCCCGCACAGAGACCCCCACATGACACCGCGTCGGTGCAGCGCTATGTGGCAAGGTAGCGAAGGAGAGGACCCATGGGACAGCTGGTGGACGGCGAATGGCACGACACGTGGTATGACACGAAGAAAAGCGGCGGGCGCTTCGTTCGCTCGACCTCCAAGTTCCGGAATTGGATCACACCGGATGGGGAATTCCCTGCCGAAGCCGACCGCTATCACCTGTACGTGTCCTACGCCTGCCCTTGGGCGCATCGCACCCTGATCTTTCGGGAAATCAAAGGCTTGAGTGATCTTATCACCGTCTCCGTGGTGCATCCTGACATGCTGTCAGACGGATGGACGCTGGCTGATGATTTTCCGGGTGCGACGGGCGACACGCTGTATGGTTTGCCGTTCCTGCGTGACATCTACACCAAGGCCGACCCAAAAATCTCCGGTCGCGTGACCGTGCCAATTCTCTGGGACAAGAAGACGGAAACCATTGTTTCCAATGAAAGTTCCGAGATTATCCGCATGTTCAACAGTGCCTTCGACGACCTTACGGGAAACCCCGACGACTACTGGCCCGAGGACCTCAGGGAAGCGATGGAACCGGTCAACGAGCGCATCTACGATACGTTCAATAATGGCGTCTATCGTTCCGGCTTCGCGACAAGCCAAGAAGCCTACGACGAAGCTGTCACCGCTCTTTTCGATACGATGGATTGGCTGGAAGAGCGTTTGAGTTCAAATCGTTACCTGATGGGTGACCGCATCACCGAAGCCGACTGGCGCCTCGTCCCTACCCTGTTCCGCTTCGACCCGGTTTATCATTTGCACTTCAAATGCAATCGGAAGCGTGTGATCGATTACCCCAATCTCTGGGCCTACGCGCGCGAGCTTTATCAATGGCCTGGCGTGGCGAAGACGGTGAACTTCGACCATATCGTGCGGCACTATCACTACAGCCACGAAAGCATCAATCCGCACCGGATCATCCCGATAAATCCATTGCTTGATTGGAACGAGCCCCACAGGCGCGGTTAACGAAACCACATGATTGTCTCGCACTCCATGCAATGTGGAAAGCAGGGGCAACTATCGGTCGCAGCAATGCCCGCGGGGTGAGGCTGAACTGGGAGAACGGCCCGTCGCGTGAACTGGGAGACGCGCAGAAAAAAGGATTGAAAGTTGGCGCATCAGGCGACGCCTGAACAGGCTTACAGGGTCAAACGCGGTCCCAACTGGCTTGCGTCGCTGCGCTTACTGGTAGGTTAACAAACCAACCGGAGCGTCTTCGGATATCTCGTAGTCCTTGGGTGGAGCGTCCACATGGGGCGTTGCCCGCTTGAACTCATAGACCATTTCGCCGCCGTCCTCTTCGGAAGCAACGATCAGGCACTGAGAAAGGTGGCGGGCTCCGTCATACACGTCCACAAGACCGCGCAAATGCGGTGCATCGTCGACGTCGAGTGCAAACCCTTCGTCCCAATATCTGAGGATGGTGAATTGCTGATCCCCGACACTCACCCGCATGCGGCTTTTCTTCCGCAGCTTTTGCTTTCGGGCCATCTCCAACTCTTCTCGCACTGAAACTGGCAAATACTCTGACATCACAAGATCCTCCCCCACCCGAATCTTGTCAAAATTGTGGTGCGTTTTTCCTTCAGGTCAAATAGTTGCTCGCATAATTCCAACATATGGAAACATCCGTGACCCTTAAGCTCTATTGTTTCCGAATGCAGGTCAAATTCTGGCCATAAGCTGGAAAAGCAACTGGCCCTACTTCGGCGCGCGCGCGACACTTAGATAATCAGCGCCCAAGGGAGAGTATCGCCATGAAAATGACCACCGAAGAAGCCTTCGTCAAAGTCCTGCAGAAGCACGGGATTCGCCACGCATTTGGGATCATCGGCTCTGCCATGATGCCAATTTCCGACCTGTTCCCAAAAGCCGGGATCACATTCTGGGACTGTGCGCATGAAGGTTCGGCCGGAATGATGGCGGACGGCTACACGCGGGCCACCGGAAAAATGTCGATGATGATCGCTCAGAATGGTCCCGGCATCACCAATTTCGTCACGGCGGTAAAGACAGCCTACTGGAACCATACACCGCTCCTTCTGGTCACGCCTCAGGCGGCGAACAAGACCATTGGTCAGGGTGGCTTCCAGGAAGTCGAACAGATGAAGCTCTTCGAAGACATGGTTGCCTATCAGGAAGAGGTTCGCGACCCGACACGCGTCGCCGAAGTCCTGACGCGCGTGATCTCTCAGGCCAAACGTCTCTCCGCGCCCGCGCAGCTCAATATCCCGCGCGACATGTGGACTCAGGTGATCGAAATCGATTTGCCTGAACCAATCGACTTTGAACGCTCGCCGGGTGGTGAGAACTCTGTCGCTGCCGCAGCAGCCTTGCTGAGCGAAGCAAAGTTCCCCGTCATCCTGAATGGCGCCGGTGTTGTTCTGTCAGAAGGCGGCATCGAGGCGTCGAAAGCCCTTGCCGAACGGCTCGATGCACCGGTCTGCGTCGGCTACCAGCACAATGACGCATTCCCCGGGTCGCACCCGCTTTTTGCCGGGCCGCTTGGATACAACGGTTCGAAAGCCGGCATGGAACTGATCAAGCAAGCGGACGTGGTCCTTGCCCTTGGCACACGCCTTAACCCGTTCTCGACATTGCCCGGCTACGGGATGGAGTACTGGCCGGCAGATGCGAAGATCATTCAGGTCGATATCAACCCCGATCGGATTGGCCTGACCAAGAAAGTCAGCGTTGGTATCGTCGGCGATGCCGCCAAGGTCGCAACCGGCATTCTGAACGGTCTGTCGGATGTTGCCGGTGACGCCGGCCGCGCAGAACGCAAAGCGACGATCGCTCAGACCAAGTCGACCTGGGCACAACAGCTCGCGTCGATGGATCATGAAGACGATGATCCTGGCACATCCTGGAACGAGCGAGCTCGTGCAGCCAAGCCGGAATGGATGAGCCCACGGATGGCCTGGAGAGCTATTCAGCAGGCTTTGCCTCGTGAAGCGATTATCTCGTCGGATATCGGCAACAACTGTGCCATCGGCAACGCCTATCCCGATTTCGACGAAGGCCGTAAATATCTTGCTCCTGGCTTGTTCGGTCCTTGCGGATATGGCCTTCCGTCCATTGTTGGCGCCAAGATCGGTTGCCCGGATGTCCCGGTTGTGGGCTTTGCGGGCGACGGTGCATTCGGCATTGCGGTGAACGAACTGACCGCGATTGGTCGCGGCGAATGGCCACCGATCACGCAAATCGTCTTCCGGAACTACCAGTGGGGCGCGGAAAAGCGGAACTCCACGCTTTGGTTCGACGACAACTTTGTCGGAACGGAACTGGACGAGGAAGTAAGCTACGCCGGAATCGCAAAGGCCTGCGGGCTGGAAGGTGTCGTTGCCCGCACGATGGACGAGCTTACCGCCGCCCTGAACAAGGCCATCGAGGACCAGATGAAGCAGGGTAAGACGACCCTGATCGAGGCGATGATCAATCAGGAGCTCGGCGAACCGTTCCGTCGCGACGCAATGAAGAAGCCTGTTGAAGTGGCAGGCATTTCCGCAACCGACATGGCAGCCGAGTGAGCGATGCGGGCGATATACTCGTCCTGAATGCTGGGTCCAGTTCAATAAAGTTCGCTGTCTTTGACAGCGAACTCAACTCCAAGTGTTCCGGCATCGCGGCTGAAATCGGCGCAGGTGGATTTGTCGAGGTTGACGGGAAACGTCACGCGCAACCACTAATCGACCATCGGGCAGCCTTGCGTGCCGTTTTGGACGCGCTCAAGGCAAAAGGCGTGGGCCTCGAAGAACTGCGCGCCGCGGCGCACCGCGTGGTTCATGGAGGACGAAAGCTTTCGCAGCCGGTACGCCTGAACCCGGATGTGATGGCGGAGATAAAGGCGTGTTCGCCTCTTGCTCCGCTTCACAACCCACACAATCTCGCCGCAATAGAAACACTGGCGGAACTCGCCCCGGGCCTGCCGCAATTTGCAAGTTTTGACACTGCGTTCCATGCGACCAATCCGGATGTAGCAACCCGCTATGCCATCCCGCGCATGATGGAAACGAAGGGCATTCGCCGCTACGGGTTCCACGGGCTGTCCTACGCGTCCATGATCGCGACGTTCGAAAACGTTACCGGTGAGAAGCTACCGGCGCGCCTCCTCGGCTTTCATCTTGGAAACGGCGCGTCGCTGTGTGCCATCCGAAACGGTCAGTCGATTGCGACGACGATGGGGTACTCGCCCCTCGACGGGTTGACCATGGGCACCCGTTCCGGAGGGATCGACGCCAACGCGGTGCTCCGGCTGGTCGAAGATCACGGACTTGAACGGACAAAGGCCATCTTGAACCACGAAAGTGGTCTTCTTGGTCTGTCAGGCGGAAAGTCTGACATGCGCAATCTCATGCTCGACCACTCTGCCGACGCCAATTTCGCGGTTGAGCACTTTTGCTATTGGTCGCTTCGCCATGCCGGATCGCTGATTGCCGCCATGGAAGGTGTAGACGCGATCGCATTCACCGGCGGCATTGGCGAAAACGCCGTTGCCGTTCGCGCTCTGATCCTGAGGGGTCTTGAATGGGCCGGCGTCCGAATGGACCCGGACGCCAATCACCGCGGCGATGCGCGATTGCATGCAGAAACAAGCCAGATCGGCGTCTGGATTGTCCCGGCGCGCGAGGAATGGATGATCGCCCGTGATGCGGCAACGCTTCTGGAGGCGGCGTGACCCCCGTCGCTCGAAGGAAGGCCGGCGGGGAACACAATAGAGGCCCGATTGAGTGTTATCCCAACGCCAGCGTGAGCGCGGTTGCCGCCACGATATCGTCGACGGTTGCCCCTCGGCTCAGATCACAGACGGGCTTTTTGAAGCCTTGCAGGAAAGGTCCGATCGCCTGCGCGCCGGCCAATTCCTGGCAGAGCTTGTACGCTATATTTCCTGCGTCGAGCGACGGAAAGATGAGGACATTTGCATCGCCTGCACCGGCCCCCTTGCGCTCGGCGATGGTCCCATTCAGAGCCGCGTCAGCTTGCACCGGGCCTTCGACGGTCAAGCCCGACCCCGATAGCAACTCCATCGCTGCTGCGACCTTATCGACGGACGGTCCTGTCCCACTTGTGCCGGTTGAATACGACAAGAGTGCAAGACGCGCTTCCCCCATGAGAGACTGCGCCGAGGCAGCGGATGCCTTGGCAATAGCAGCCAATCCACCGGCATCCGTTTCAACCGTCACGGCACAATCGGAGAAGATCAATTCGCGGCCGTCAGGAAAAACCATGAGGAAAAAGGACGAAGGTGCATCGATGCCTTCGGACAGACCTATGGCCAGTGAAGCCGCTTCAATGACGCGGCGCGTCGGAGCGACAGCGCCGGCAACTATCGTGTCGGCTTGGCCTGTGGCGACCATGGCTGCCGCGCGGATCAGAGGCTTGGCGATCATGCGGGACGCAATCGCGGGTTTCACACCGCGATTGGCAACCAGCACTTCTGCCAGATCGTCGGAAGGTTCCGCCAGCGGGATCGGCTCTGCGATGCCCTCTGCAATCAGGCGCGTCGCGGCTTCTCTGGTCCGCTCGTCTTCGTCCATCTCCGGCAGCACAACCCGCGCCGTTTTTGCCTTCGCATCGGCGAAGGCCTCTTCCAAGATACCCATGACTTCTCCCACATTCAGGAGCACCTAAATGACTGACGCCCCAAAAATCAACCGCGGCCTGATGGGCGTATATTTCGACCGGTCAGCCGTATCCGATATCGACGGCGCAGCCGGGAAGCTCTTCTATCGTGGCTACTCGATCGACGATCTCGCCACGCACGGCACGTTTGAAGAAATCGCTTATCTGCTGATCATGGGCGAGCTGCCCACTGAAGACGAACTCGCCCGGTTTGATGCAGAATTGAAAGCGGCGCGCACCCTGCCCGACCAAGTCTACGACATCATTCGTGCCTGCAAGGACGGGCACCCGATGAACGTGTTGCGCACGGCTGCGTCGGCGCTTGCCGCCCTTGAGCCTGAGTCCTCGGACAGCAGCGAAGAAGGCATGCGAAAGAACGGCATTCGCCTGACTGCACAAGTTCCCATGATCATCGCAGCGCATCATGCAATTCGTTCGGGCCGTGAGCCTGTGGCCCCTGATATGTCGCTCGGTCACGCCGCCAACTGGCTTTGGATGCTGAAAGGCGAGAAACCCTCGGAAGATGCCGCGCGCCTTGCCGATATCGACCTCATTCTTCATGCGGAGCACGGCAGCAATGCTTCCACATTCGCGGCTCGTGTGACCGTTGGAACGGAGGCTGACATGCACGGCGCCATCACGACAGCGCTCGCCACGCTCGCCGGGCCAGCGCATGGTGGTGCAGCCGAAGACGTCATGAAGATGGTCGAGGAAATCGGCTCACCCGAAAATGCGGCGCAATATGTGAAGGACAAGCGCAAGAACCGCGAACCGGTGACAGGCTTTGGCCACCGCGTCTACCGCGCCGAAGACCCGCGCGCGCGGCACATGCGCGAAGGAGTCCGGAAGCTCGGTGAAGAAATGGGCGAACCGAAATGGTACGAGATCTTGCAAGGTGTCGTCGATGCCATGAAGCCTTATGCGCGCCACGGCCTGAACGTGAACGTCGATTTCTACTCGGGCGTTGTCTACCAGTTGCACGGCATCCCCATGGACCTCTACGTTCCAATCTTTGCGATTGGACGTATGCCTGGATGGGTCATTCAGTGTCTTGAGCAGAAGCGCGGCAACATCCTCATTCGGCCCCTGACCGTATACAACGGTCCGGAACCCCGCGAATGGATCGCTCTCTCCGACCGTTGAACTCGTCCAGTCGTCAGTGTTTCTGGGCTAACTCTATTGGGAATTCAGGCTTGCCCGTTGCGCGGACAACTCAGAGCTTCTCGCGGAACAGGACCTGCTGCACGACGCCAGCAAGCATCAACCAAAGCGTGGTGACGATCAGCCCCCAATGGGCCCAGCTTTCCGGATCAAACCCGACCCAAGCGGCCCAGCCGCCGAAGATAGTCCAGCCGAACGCCATCGGCAGCGTGATCGCCCGCCAGCGTTCCGTCCGAAAAGGATGCACGAACTTGATCGGGAATAGCATTGCCGCCGCCAGAATGACGACGAGGATCAGGATCACCCAGAAGTCCGGTTTGATCGCAAACAGCACGAGAACCACCATATTCCAGCACCCGGGAAATCCGCTGAATGAATTGTCGGATGTCTTCATCCGTGTGTCGGCGAAGTAGATCGCGGACATGAACGTGATGACAATGATGGCGAACCATCCGGTCCAACCAGGCAAAAGGCCCGACTTGAACAACGCGAATGCGGGGATGAACACATAAGTCAGGTAATCGATGATGAGGTCCAACAACTCGCCATCAATACGCGGCGCGTTTACCTTCACTTGGGTTTTCCGCGCCAACGGTCCATCCAGTCCGTCGACTGCAAATGCGACGATCAGCCAGACAAACATCATGGCCCAGTCCTCCTGGGCCGCCTCAAGCAGCGCGAGCATGGCAAAGACTGCGCCCGACGCCGTGAGCAAGTGAACGAGGTAGGCTTTCGTCTTGATCGCAACCATCGTCAGCTCGCTCTCGGATGTGCGGCTTCGTACACGTCCATCAATCGTGCCGTGTCCACCGCTGTGTAAGCTTGGGTGGTGGAGAGTGAGGCGTGCCCCAGCAATTCCTGGATGGCCCGAAGATCTCCACCGGCATTCAGCAAATGTGTTGCGAAACTGTGGCGCATGGCATGAGGCGTGGCACTGGCGGGGAGTCCCAAACGCGCGCGCGCCTCTGCCATGGATTTCTGAACTTGCCTTGCCGACAAGGCGCCTCCGCGAACACCTCGGAAAATGGGCGCGTTGTCTTCAAGATCGAATGGGCAAAGTGACACGTAGTGGGCGACCGCGGCGGCCGCCACCGGCACCACAGGCACCACGCGTTCTTTGCCGCCCTTTCCAATGATCCGCATGCTGCCGCCCAAAGGCAGGTCCGAAGCATTGAGCGATAACGCTTCCGAGATACGCAGACCGCAGCCATACAGCAGCGTCAGGACCGCGACATCTCGCGCTGCAACCCAATCGCTCTCTGATTGAAGCTCTACCGTATCGAGCATGGCCTTGGCCGCGTCTTCAGCCAAGGGCCGCGGCAATTTCGCATTGAAACGGGGGGCGCGGATCATAAGGACCGGCGATGGATCGAAGCCATCCTTCTCGGCAGACCAAGCCACGAAGCCCTTGACTGCAGACAACGCACGGGCAAGCGACCTTGCGGAAAGCCCACGCGCGCGCTCAGCTGCCATCCAAGCCCGCATGGTCCGCGTGGACAACCGCCCCAGCGACGCCGTTCCAAGCGCTGAGCCTTCATAATCCTGAAGAAAGCCGAGGAAACCCAGAACGTCCCGCTGATACGCATTGAGCGTCTTTTCTGCCCGACCGCCAATCGACTGAAGCTCCGCCAGCCAACGGTTCAGTGCATCAGTGAGGGCCGGCTGGATCACCCGAGCCAGCGACGCATCGACCTTTCAAATGCGCCACCCATGAAGTCGAGAAGATCCGTACCCTGTTTTGGCGCAAATTGTGTTGCGCTGTCCGAGGCAAAAGAAAGCATGCCGGGCAAGCGCCCCTCGCCAAAATCGAGATAGAGGCAGGCTTCCGACCGTACCCAGTCCGCATCTCCACCAAAGACCAACTTTGCGTTCCCGTCCGTGCGCCGAAGTATGACGCGTTCAGGACTGCGCCCTTGCGTCATGTAGTCAGCTACGAATCCAGGGCGGACGACTGTCAGTGCGCCTCCGACTTTATCGAGCGCCGGATCTGCGGCTTCGTGACTCTCCAAAACAAGACGCACACGGCCAACACGCAGGATCTGCGGCAGATCTACCTCGATGCATCTCAGAAAATCTTCGAAATTCAGAGGCTCCAACAAGGCAAGAACGGCGCGGTGCACCTGGGTCATGCCCGCCAGATTCTCGTAAGCTGCAGCTATGACCAAGCGGTGGGTCTCTTCCAGCCGCTGAAGACGAGCTTCCAACCGATCCATGGCAACGCCGCGCAGATCCACGACATTTCCACCCACCGCGCGATCATTTGCGGCAATCAGAGCGCGCATCACATCCGGGTCTTCGAGAATGACATCGGGTTCCTGAAGAATACGCGTACGGATATCTTCCGCCATCGCGGCCTGCTCGCTCATATCTTGCCTCATGTTTTATGCGCCGATGCTCGGCATTTTTTTCCACATTCGCAGCTTGCATGGTTTCACTCAAGAGGAGATGCCGTTGCAGCCTTGGGGCGCGGCAGGGATGCAACGCAATACGGGAAACGACAAAGGCCGCCCCAATGGGACGGCCCTTAAACGGCTTTGAGCTGTAATCAGCCCTGGCGTGCTTTGAACCGACGCTGTGTCTTATTGATAACGTAGACACGGCCTTTGCGGCGCACCACGCGGCAATCGCGGTGCCGGTTCTTCAGCGAACGAAGCGAGTTGCGGACTTTCATCGACGCTCTCCTTGTCGCGGCGCATGTGGCGCGCCTTGGTTTCAGTCAAGCAGCACAAGGTGCTGCGGCTCATGGTGGGCGATACTGGGATTGAACCAGTGACCCCTTCGATGTCAACGAAGTGCTCTACCGCTGAGCTAATCGCCCTATATCCAACGAACACGACGCGGGAAGCCCCGCGTCGGTCCGGCGTTCTATAATGCCTGTGAAAGAGCACATCAAGGGGTTTTGGCATGCAACCAAATTGGCTTATAACCACAGTACGTTAAGGAGTGAATTTGTGTGACGGCCTATCATCTGACGATGCCTGACGTTCGAACGACCAGTGTGGTCTTTGCCTCTCCTCATTCAGGGAGAGACTATCCTTGGAGTTTTGTTCGCCGCACAAACCTTGATGAGCGTATCCTGCGCTCGTCCGAGGACGCCTTTGTGGACAAGTTGTTCGACGCGGCCCCTCGACATGGCGCCCCTCTGCTCACGGCCACAGCACCACGTGCGTGGATTGACGTAAACCGTTCCGCAGAGGAGCTCGACCCTGCTTTGATTGAAGGGGTTAAGCGGACAGCGCACAATCCACGCGTTGCATCGGGGCTTGGGGTCGTGCCGCGAGTCGTTGCAAACGGGCGCGCGATTTATCGAGGGAAGATCACCCGTAAGGAGGCGATGGCCAGAATCGAAGAATTCTGGAAGCCTTGGCATCTGGCTCTGAATACCCTGATGGACGACAGTGTTGCGTTGTTTGGTGAAGCGATCCTCATCGATTGCCATTCAATGCCTCACGAGGCGATCGAATCAATATCTCACCCGAGAGGCGCGCGTCCTGAAATCGTGCTTGGCGATCGGTTTGGAGCCGCGGCCGGGTCGGATGTTGTGGATCGCATCGAAGCCGCAATGACCGCCGCGGGACTGCGCGTCGCACGGAATGCACCGTTTGCGGGCGCTTTTGTGACCCAGAACTACGGGCGCCCCGCCCAAAGTCGTCACGCCATCCAGGTGGAGATTGATCGCTCACTCTACATGAATGAGCAGCTGATCCGACCAAACAACAACTTCAAGGCCTTCAAAGCCCTGATAGACCGGGTTGTCGCTGACGTCTCGGAGATCGGGCAGTCTGACTTGCCCTTGGCTGCCGAGTAGATACGCGCGGCGACTGCGCTTCGCCACGTCAGCTGCCACAATCGATCGTAGTTCCGCCACAGAAATGCGCGGATTTGCCAGCACACTCTTGGTTAACGTCGGACTAACCTTAACCGGCGTCGTAACGATCATTCCTGTGTGGAGCCAGATATGAAGAAGACCGCAACTGCAATTCTTGCAGCCGTTTGCACCCTTTCAGCCAACCAAGTTCTCGCCGATGCCGGAGGCGCCGATTACAAGGCGACGCTCTATGATGCCGATTACGAGATCATTCTGGCTGAGCACGATTATCTGGTCGGCGTCGCCGTCTATGGCTCCAACGACGCTGACTTCGGAGCGTTCCTTTCCAAGTCGGCTGTCTTCAATCCGCTGAGCATCACGGACGACGCGGGCTACGAGGCTGTTTTGGCCGACCGCGGCTTTCACATCGGCGCTGCTACGTTCGGATCATATGACGCCGACTATGACGCAACGCTGACGCCGGCGAGCTTTTTCAGCACGGCCGCTCTCGGGCAGTTCGATGCGGGATATGAAGCGGTTCTCGAAGACCGTGGAATTGCGACAGGTATCGCCGTCTTCGGAAACTACGACGCCGACTACGAACCCGTTCTGGCGCCCAAAAGCGACTGCGACAACTGCTTCTAGGTCCAGTTCACTCGTAAAAACAACAAGGCCCCCGCCAATGGCGAGGGCCTTTCGTCATTTCGTGCGGTGTCAGCTGTTGTCCAGGCCCAACGCGACAAACCGCGGATCACCATCACGCCGCACCAGAAGCAAGATTGACTTGCGACCCGCTTCCTTGGCTTCGTCGATGCGTTCTTCCAGCTCAGTGACACTGACCACCTTTTCCTGCCCCGCTTCCGTGATCAGGTCTCCCGCGCGAAGCCCTTCTTCATAGGCTTCACTGTCTTCAGCTACATCGGCAACCACAAGACCTTCGGCGCTGTCGGGCAGCCCGAGTTGCTCGCGCAACTCATCTGTCATGTTGCTGACCGTCAGGCCCATGAACTCACGAGTAATCGGGTCGTCACGGTTGATGGATGCCGGAACTGCACGTTCCTCGTCCTCACGGCGGCCCAGCGTGACGCGCAATGTCTCGGTCGCTCCTTCACGGAAGACGAGTACGCGCACTTCTTTGCCGATTTCAGTGTTTCCAACCTGGCGCACCAGACCACGCGTGTCATCCACGTCGACGCCATCGAAGGACAAGATAACGTCCCCGGCTTCCATACCGGCATCAAGTGCAGGGCCTTCTGGAACATCCGTCACCAGAGCACCACGTGCTTCTTCCAGCCCAAGGCCCTCAGCCAGATCTTCGGTCACGTCCTGGATTCGCACGCCAAGCCAACCACGGCGGGTTTCGCCAAAGTCGCGCAACTGCTGGATGACGTTTTCGGCGACACGGCTCGACATGGCGAAACCGATCCCGATGGAACCGCCGTTGGGTGATAGAATAGCGGTGTTCACACCAATCACGTCGCCGTTCATGTTGAAGAGCGGGCCGCCCGAGTTGCCCCGGTTGATTGCGGCGTCTGTCTGAATGTAGTCGTCATAGCTGCCGGACAAGGCACGTCCGCGCGCTGAAACGATCCCGGCGGAAACGGAAAAGCCTTGTCCCAGCGGGTTGCCCATGGCCATGACCCAATCGCCAACGCGGGCTTCTTCACTGTCACCCCAGTTCACGAATTTCAGCGGTTCGTCCGACTCGACTTTCAAGAGAGCAAGGTCCGTATTTCGATCAGTACCGATGATCTCGGCTTCCAGTTCGAAGCCCTCAAAGAACTCGATCAGGATCTCGTCTGCGCCTTCGATGACGTGATTGTTCGTCACAATGAACCCATCTTCGGAAATCACGAAGCCCGACCCGAGGGCCTGGCTGCGACGAGGACGCTGACCATTGGGTCCGTTCCGATCCATGAAATCACGGAAAAAGTCTTCAAAAGGCGAACCCTCCGGCACCACGGGAGCAGGCTGTGCATTCGTGGCGACCGTCGTTGACGTCGTGATGTTCACGACTGACGGGCTAACCTTTTCCGCCAGATCAGCGAACGTATCGGGCCGCGATTGTGCTGCGGCTACAAGCGTTTGCGCCAGCAAGAACGCGACGCCAAGAATAAGTGGCCAGACATAGGTCATTGGGTTGGTCCGGCGAAGTGCAAGCGACGTTTCTTTCACACTCTCCTCCATTTGTCCTGGGTGTTGCGCCAATTTTAGCGCATCCATGTGATGCAACAGTATTCTAGATAAGCGCACGAATGCACAAGCCAAGCCCCGCTCGCGCACAATCACCAAGCAGTGAACTTCCCGGAGGTAAGCGGCAATTGCCCATTATGTTCCGCTCGCAATATCAAACTCAACCTCGTGCTCGTCCCCCGCGGAATGATCATCGGCCTGTATGGTATATTTGATGTTAATCTTCTCAAACGACAATTCGACACTGTCTTCAATGCCGTTTTGCTCAGGTGAACCGTTCACGTCGTAAGACGATACGATTACATTCGTGAGTGTAATCTGAAGAAAATCCAGCGCAGCCTCGCCCGAATCCTTCCGAAAACTGATGACGACTTCGTCGAACGACTTTCCCTGTAGCGCGGCGAGAGCGAGGTACGGCGACGACGCGTCGTAGGATTTCCCAAGCACGACAGGCCCCGCCTCGGATCGTCCGCGACGCCGACCGGTGGCAGGCGTGGACGTACTGTCGCGGGACACGCCCCAGCTTATCGCGTGCAGGTCGATCTCGCCTTCATGGTCGGCACGACGGGACTCACCCGGAATGTCCGGTATCTTCAGAAATCCAGTTAGCGGCATAAGAAAGGTCTCCCCTTGTCAGTGGCCGCCCCAGGATAGGGGATCGCGACACAGATTGGACGCAGACATTCGCCGCATTCACGGATCATAAACGCAAGTTCGTTGCCTACCCCAATTCCAAGGTCGGAACAGCGAACAGCGCCCCTTCAACACGCGGAGCTGTTCCGCGATACATGCGAGCCGTTTGAAACCCCGGCTGCAGCGCAAAACGTTCGCAGACCTCTCTCAACGACATCGCACTTTCGGGGACATCGATCACGAGGTCTTCGTCAAAGATTGAGGCGGCAGCCTTCATCAAGCGCTCTGCCGCAGGTACATCTTTCGCAAGCAATGGCCCGATCTTGGCGCCATGCCTGCACTGTCGAACCGTGCAGAAGCCCGATAGGTCGCCATCTGTCTCGTCGATGAGTGTCTTCCGGCAAGCGGTGTCCGCCAACCACGCTTTTAGATAGCGTGGCTTCTCTATGCCCGACACGCGCGCTTCCCACGCGATCAGACCCTCAAGGTCTTCTCTCTTCGCAGGTCGGACTGAATTTGCAGCTTCAGGGACAAGACGCCCCGCATACCGTGTTGTGCTTCTGGCGAGAACAAAACCGCAGGACGCATAGTTTTCCTGTTGTTCCGGAACTCCGTCCAAACCGATGGTGCGATCACCCGCATGTGCGATGGCATGGTTCCACAATCCATAGCCAACGCCTTGCCCGCGAACCTCGGGCAGCGCGATATAGAGACCGAGAAATGCGAAATGATCGTTGTGGTTTACGACAGATATCGCCGCCACAAGCGTGTCGTCCTTCAAGGCAACGAAAAAGCCATTGGGGTCGGCGGAATGAAATGCAGCCGCATCATCCAATCCTGGATTCCATCCTTCCGCCGCTGCCCAATCCAACACAACGGACAACTCTGCCTCAGTTGCGTTGCGAAAGATGGTCATCCGAGCAGCGCTTCCCTTAAGGACGCGACACTTCCTTGGGTTTCTCGAAGATTGAGTTGTGAAAGCAAATCTACAAGATGCCCCTTCATCAGATCTTCGGCGGCGTCCGGGTCATTGCGTCTAAGGGCATCCAGCAACGCATGATGCGCATGGCTTTCGCAAAGTGCGTTTCTCCGTTGCCAGTACAATGCAATGACAAGCGATGATCGCGAGACCAATTGCTGGATAAACGCCTCGATCGTCCTTTGATCAGCGATCCGGGCAATCTCTATGTGGAAACTCCCGGACAGCTTTAGCGCCAAACCCGCCTTGCCCTCGGCAAGCGCACGGTGCTCTTCCGTGATATGCGCTTCCAGAATTTGCACGTCTTCAGGCGTTGCCCGCTCGGCCGCCGCGCGCGCTGTCTGAGGTTCAAGAAGCGCTCGTGCCTCGAAAACCTCCCGTGCTTCTTTGACCGATGGTTTCGCGACAAAGGCGCCGCGGTTCCGTTCGATCGTTACGAGGCCCTCATGCGCCATCGCCCGCAATGCCTGGCGAACGATTGTCCGGCTCACTCCAAACACGTCGCCGACCTCATCCTCGCTCAGCTTCATACCCGGCAGAACGCGATGCTCGTGCACCGCTTCTGTCAGACGCAAGACGATATCCTCCGCTTTATGCGAAGGTCCGGTGTCAGTGTCTTTCACGAGAGAATCCATCCATGTCGGAATGGCACGCCTCACCTGCTCAAGCAATATTGAAGGCAATGATCGCAAAAATCGTATACAATAATTGCCGGAAATTTGAACAACACATTCGTCAACTGCATGTGTTGCGAGCAACTCGGGCTGCTCCAGCGCCCTTCGACAAGAAAGACCTTCAGTTGTGACCGTCTGCGCCCCCAAGCTGATTTGACCTTGGGTGGAACTTGATGCGCAGCGATCTTGACCTCGAATTCGTTAGCCTCACAAAGCGCTACGGCGAGACGATTGCCGTGGACGCGATAAACTATCACTTCAACGCCGGGACATACGCTTGTCTTCTTGGTCCTTCAGGCTGCGGGAAATCGTCCACGCTTCGCATGGTGGCTGGTCACGAGTCGGTTTCCGACGGATCGGTCCTTCTAGGTGGCAGGGACATTTCGCACCTCCAGCCAGCCAAGCGCGGAACCGCCATGATGTTCCAGAGTTACGCGCTGTTCCCGCACTTGTCGGTACTCGACAATGTAGCGTTCAGCCTGCGCATGCGCGGTGTCGAGACTGACGCCCGCCAGAAACGCGCCCGTGAAATGCTGGAACTTGTGGACATGTCGGAATTCGCGGAACGCATTCCGGCACAGCTTTCCGGTGGCCAGCAGCAACGCGTCGCATTGGCCCGCGCTCTCATCACTGAACCACAGGTACTTTTGCTAGACGAGCCACTTTCGGCGTTGGACCCCTTTCTGCGGGTGCGTATGCGTGCAGAACTGAAGCGGCTCCAGCGGGAGCTTGGCATCACGTTCATTCATGTCACCCACGGGCAGGATGAAGCGCTCGCCCTCGCCGACGAAATTGTTGTCATGAACGCTGCCAAGATCGAGCAAGCGGGCAAAACGCGCGAGGTCTTCGACGCGCCCAAGACAGCGTTCGTTGCGCGATTTCTAGGTTCGCACAACGTGATCTCCCTGGCCGAAGGAAAGATTGCCATCCGTTCTGATGCGCTGAGTGTCGGCGCTCCGGAGAGTGCAAGGCTGCAAGGCAAGATCACCAATATCGAATATCAGGGCACCCATGTCGCACTAACCGCCACAGTTGCTGGCGACCAGGAAGTGACGGCCCTTCTCTCAGAGCCTGACCTAGAATGTGGATGGTCTCATCTGATATGGTATTTCCCTACTGAATTTAACCACAGACAGGGAAGACCACATGGCTTGGAACGAGACCACCCGCGCGAAGTATAAGCGTAGTTCGGACCGATATGAAA
>JAJDZT010000040.1 GCA_022824525.1 Silicimonas sp.
CGCTGGGCGGCCCGTCGGGCGCGCCGGAAACGGCGGCGGCGCGCGTTATGGCAACATGACTCCAGTTACGGGGGGTCTGAAATGGTGAATTCCCGTTTCATGTCAACGGGTTGGATGCAAAAATGCCGGTTTGAAGTTCCGATTAGCGTCCAGAGCGGCTAGGCGGGAAATTTGCCTTGATTTGTGGATGGCGGGTCTGGATCCGATTCCGGGCGAGATGTGCGAATATAGGAGTTGACAAGATTGGCTCGCGATAACAACACTTATCGAGAGCGAAATCGGCCCTTGAGCACGCGCCTTGCGCACCCAAGGCAATGCCATAAAACACTGATGCAGGTCACTTCTTTCTTTCCATTCCGATCTCCCCGGGTCGGCGACGCACTCTTCGGGTCCAGGACTCGCTTGATCGCACCCGGAACTTCCGGAACGTCCTCCCGGACACGCCGTTTCGGTATCCCCGCACGCGCATCCCGCGAGATAGCGACAGAACCCAGACCGCGATGATGATTTCCGCTAGGGTGGACCGCGCAACGCCCAAGCCGAACCTTGACGGTCCGGAGAACTCGGGACCGCAGACGAGACTCTGCGACCCGACCGGCATGGCGCTCTGTCGCCGCCATCGGCCGCGCATTCGCTCCAGAAATTCCGACTGCGATCTCACGGCAACCCACACCGCTCGTCAACGCTCTGGCCTCCCTGCCTTGGTGGCTTAGGGAGGATCGACAGCGGGAGTGGCAAGCCTTCGGCACCGCGTATCCCGCCGCGCGCCTTCTGTCACAAACTTGACGGAAAGGCAATCAAAGTCGCTGCTCGCATGAATTCCAATGCCCCAAGGGCGTCGAAGGGTGAGCGCGTCGATGAACCGACATTCCGCTGACTACTGCTACGAACGGATCATACGAGGTGGTCGGCTCGCTGCTTTCTGGGCGATTCAGCAGTGGCCATGCGGTCGCTGGCGGACGGCCCGCCGGAATGCTCGCCCTTTCCGCCGAGGCACCGTGTTGCAATAGATTGACACGCCGCATGAACGGACCGGGAGTCGAACAATCTTGTAACGAGTGCAAATCAATTGCTTACGCGAATAACTGTCGAACTTGGGATAGACAGTGCCGGCTATGGCGACCGATTCGGATTGGGACTCTCGGGCGTCGGAATGACCTGGCGGGCTGTGGCTGCTGCTTCCTGCCCCATCGGCCAATGCGTGCAAAGTGCGTGCTTACAACCAGACTCCCTGATCAGCAGCGACGATCCCGGATTGAAGCGCGAACATTCATTGACTTTCCGGCATTGTGGTGGGATCACTGCGAAAGTAACGTCCGCCATCCTGCCAGAATGCAAATCCAGGAAAGCCGGGCACGGTCACCACCAGGGCAATCTCGGTGACATGCATCGGCGCCATGAATCGTGCAGGTGCGGCATGGACGAACCTTTTTTGCGGTCAGTTGCGAGTGGGACAACGAAATGTTCACGGAGGTGCAGGTCCAAGGCGGGATGCCGTTTCAGGCGACCGAGGCGGCTTCGTCGAGATAGGCGGCAATTGCCTGACGCGCATCAGGTGCAAGCTTCAGTCCGAGTTTCGTGCGGCGCCAGAGGAAATCGTCAACCGTCCGCACCCATTCGTTGGCGACGACCCAGTCAAGCTCGTGAGCGGTGACTGTGGCACCGAAGGCTTGACCCAGGTGCTTCTGCACACGGGCTTCGCCGAGCAGGTTTCGCGCATCGGTTCCGTAAGTCCGGACAAGCCTGCGTGCCCATTCCGGCGTCAGGAACGGATAGTCGACTTGCAGGGTGGCGATATAGTCTTCCACGCCGTCGACCGGAAGGTCTCCACCCGGGAGGGGAACTCCGGCGGTCCAGTCCGGCTCATTGTTGTTCAGGCAAGCGCAGACTTCCTTCATCGCCGCCTCGGCGAGTCGACGATAGGTGGTGATCTTGCCCCCGAAGATGTTGAGGAGCGGTGCTCCGCCTTGATCGTCGACTCTCAGCATGTAGTCTCGCGTCGCCGCGGTGGCTGAAGTTGCGCCATCATTATAAAGCGGACGTACGCCGGAATATGTCCAGACAACATCTTCGACGGTCACCGTTTGACGGAAATACTGTGAAGCAAACGCTAGCAGGTAATCGCGCTCAGGGTCCGTGCAAAAGGGTGGCGTGCTAGGATCGGGATGCTCCAGGTCTGTCGTGCCGATGAGGGTAAAGTCGTCCTCGTACGGGATTGCAAAGATGATACGCCCGTCCGTGCCCTGAAAGAAATACGACTTGTCATGTTCGTAGAGCTTTCGTGTCACGACATGGCTGCCGCGCACCAGCCGGACTTCTACCCGGCTATTCGACCGCACCGTGTTGCGGATTATGTCCCCTACCCAAGGTCCACCCGCATTGACCAGCATCCTGGCAAGGACGTGGTGGCACTTGCCGCCCGTATCAAGCCGGATCTTCCAGAGCTTGCCCACACGCTCGGCTGACAAGACCTTCGTCCTGGTCATGATTCTTGCGCCGCGCGCCGCCGCATCACGGGCATTCAGGACCACAAGCCGCGCGTCCTGCACCCAGCAATCGGAATATTCGAAGGCTTGGACGAACTTCGGGTCCAGCGGCACCCCGGCTGGATCTTCCCGCAGGTTGAGCGTCAACGTTCCAGGTAGAAGCTTCCTCCCGCCAAGGTGGTCGTAAAGAAAAAGTCCAAACCGAATGAGCCAGGCCGGACGTCGCCCGCGCATCCAGGGCATGAAGGCAGTAAGGATTCTCGAGATTGGCGTTCCGCCTTCGAATCGCATGTCGTTGTGATAGGGCAGTACGAAGCGCATCGGCCAAGCAATGTGAGGCATGGCGCGAAGCAGGGTTTCGCGCTCAATCAGCGCTTCGCGAACCAGTCGGAACTCGAAATACTCAAGGTATCGCAATCCGCCATGGAAGAGCTTGGTCGACCCGCCGGACGTGGCCGAGGCCAGGTCGTTCATTTCAGCCAACGCGACGCTGAGACCCCGACCCGCCGCGTCTCGCGCGATGCCGCAGCCGTTGATGCCCCCGCCGATGACAAGCAGGTCGTAGGTTTCAGGACCGCTTGTCGGTGCCGCCATTGCTCTGTTCTACCGTCAGAATTTCTGCGTTTCCGCGCCGTGCCGCCTCCTGAAAGGCAGGGGGTGACGAGTTGTCGGTCACGACGTAGTCAAGATCGGCTACGCTGCAGATCCTGACCGGCGCGGTTCGTTGAAACTTCGTCGAGTCGCACACCAGTATCTTCGTTCGCGCATTACGCAGGATCGCTCGGGCGACGGATACTTCCCGGGCGTCATAGTCAAGGACCGCGCCGTCGGGATCAAGCGCCGAGGCCCCGATCACAGCGTAATCGACCTTGTATCGAGAAATGAATTCTACGGCGTCTTCGCCCACTATTGCACCGTCCGACGGCCTGACCGTCCCACCGACGAGGATAAGTTCCCGTACGCCCGTTCCGATCAGTGTGTTTATCACGTTGATATTGTTGGAAAGTACCACCAGTCCCTTGTGACCCGCAAGCGACTGCGCGACCTGCTCCGTGGAAGTGCCGATGTTGAGCGTCACGGAGCAATCGTCGGGAATGAGCGACGCCGCGAGCACTCCCATGGCCTCCTTCTCAAATGCCCGCAGCCGCCGCCGCTCATGGTATTCACGATTCGCCACTGCCGCGATCCGCTTTGCCCCGCCATGGGTGCGAACCAAGAGTCCGAGGTCGCACAACTTTCCAAGATCACGCCGAATCGTCTGGCTCGTTACCGTAAATTGGTCAGCCAAGCTTCCGACCTCTACCTGCCCGTCACTCCTAAGCAAAGAGAGGATTTTTTCCTGTCTCGCTGTCAGATCCATGCGAGCCTCCACTGTGCATGTCCCACGGCCATATACGACAATGGGCGCTTCTGTTCCAGATTTTTTTTTTCGTTTGACATTCGAAAATGTTCATTTATACATTCAACTGTGGGCGTAACCACACAAATCGAAACTAAAAGGAGTTGCGAGATGCGCATGTATCTTCTCTCCGCAGTTGCGGCAATGGCCGTAGTTGCGGGCACCAATGCTGCCTATGCCGACATGGCCGCAGCAGAAAAATGGGTCGACGAGGAATTTCAGCCTTCGGTTCTGACTCGTGACGAACAACTTGCCGAGATGCAGTGGTTCATTGATGCGGCAGCACCCTTCGCTGGCATGGAAATCAACGTTCTCAGCGAAGGGATTCCGACGCACGGCTATGAGTCAGAGGTTCTGACGAAAGCGTTCGAGGAGATCACCGGCATCAAGGTGAACCACCAGATCCTAGGCGAAGGCGAAGTCGTGCAAGCGGTCCAGACCCAGATGCAGACCAAGCGGAATCTTTACGATGGATATGTGAATGACAGCGACCTCATCGGGACGCATTCGCGACTTCAACTGGCGTACAACCTGACCGACAAGATGGCAGGCGACTGGGCCGACGTGACCAATCCGGGGATTGATCTTGATGACTTCATGGGCATTCAGTTCACGACCGGCCCCGACGGAAAGCTCTACCAATTGCCCGACCAGCAGTTCGCGAACCTATACTGGTTCCGCAAGGACTGGTTCGATCGCGAAGACCTCCAGGCGCAGTTCAAGGAAATGTACGGATATGATCTTGGCGTGCCGGTCAACTGGTCGGCCTACGAGGACATCGCCGAGTTCTTCAGCGTTCACGTCAAGGAAATCGACGGAACGACGATCTATGGACACATGGACTATGGCAAGCGTGCGCCAGATCTTGGCTGGCGCATGACCGATGCATGGCTGTCGATGGCCGGTGCGGGATCGATCGGTGAGCCGAACGGTGTCCCGATCGACGAATGGGGCATCCGCATGGAAGCCGGCTCGTGCAACCCCGCAGGCGCCAGCGTTTCGCGCGGTGGTGCGGCCAACGGCCCGGCGGCGGTCTACGCGATCCGCAAGTGGGACGAATGGCTGCGGCAATACGCCCCGCCGGGTGCCGCAAGCTATGACTTCTACCAGTCGCTGCCTGCGCTCAGCCAGGGCAATGTGGCCCAGCAGATCTTCTGGTACACCGCCTTTACCGCCGACATGGTGAAGAGCCAGGCTGACGGAAACAACACGGTGGACGCCGATGGCAATCCGCTTTGGCGGATGGCGCCGAGCCCGCACGGCCCATATTGGCAGGAGGGTCAGAAGGTCGGCTATCAGGACGTGGGGTCGTGGACCTTCCTGAACTCGACTCCCGAAGATCGTGCAATGGCCGCTTGGCTCTACGCTCAGTTTGCCACCTCGAAGACGGTTGACGTGCGCAAGAGCCATGTGGGCCTGACCTTCATCCGGGACAGTTCGGTCCGACACGAGAGCTTCACCGAGCGTGCGCCAAAACTGGGCGGCCTGGTCGAGTTCTACCGCTCTCCTGACCGCGTGGCATGGTCGCCAACGGGAATCAACGTTCCTGACTATCCGAAGCTGGCCCAAATCTGGTGGCAGCAGATCGGTGACGTTAACTCGGGTGCCTTCACCCCGCAGGAAGCGATGGACCGTCTGGCCCAGGAAATGGACGTGACCATGGCACGAATGCAAGCTGCGGACGAAGCGGCAAACGTCTACGGCGGTTGCGGTCCGCGCCTGAACGAGGAGAAGGACCCGTCCGAGTGGCTTGGAAAGGGCGGCGCCAAGGCAAAGCTCGCCAACGAAAAGCCGCAGGGAGAGACCGTCAACTACGACAATCTCGTTGCCCGCTGGGCGGAGAACTGAACAAGACGGCGGGCGGTCGTCGTCTTGCCGTCCCGCCATCGCCGGGGCCAGTTTCTGGCCCCGGCTTGTGCCAGGCACGCCTTGCATGATCTAGTCATGGCCACGTGGGCAAGGGACAGCCGGAATGATTATCGAACTCAGGCAGGTGACCAAGCGGGTCGGCGCGATCACGCACATCAAGGAGACGTCGCTGAAGCTCCAATCCGGTCACTTCAACGTCCTGCTGGGAGAAACCGGGGCTGGAAAGACGTCGTTGATCAAGCTGATGGCAGGACTTGATCCCTGTGCGAGCGGATCAATACTGATGGACGGTGAAGACGTCACCAATGTCAGCCCGCAAAGGCGCAACATTTCCCTGGTGCACCAGTTCTTCGTGAATTACCCGCATATGTCGGTCTTTGAGAACATCGCTTCTCCGCTGCGGGTCGCGGGCATGACGAAATCCGAAATCGATGATCGCGTAACGGAGGCCGCGAGGCTGCTGCAGCTCGCGCCGATGTTGAGTCGCCGACCACAGGAGCTATCGGGCGGGCAGCAGCAGCGTACCGCGCTTGCACGCGCAATCGCAAAGGAAAGTCGGGCGGTGTTTCTCGACGAACCGCTCGCCAACCTCGACTACAAGCTTCGCGAGGAGTTGCGTGACCAGTTGCCCGCAATCCTGGCCGGGCGTGGAGCGGTCGTTGTCTACGCGACATCAGAACCTGAGGAGGCCCTGCTCCTGGGCGGCAATACCGCGCTCATGCACGACGGTGCCGTGGCCCAGTTCGGAGCGACGGCCCAGGTCTACCGCAACCCTGAGAACCTGACCGCGGCGAAGGCGTTCTCTGATCCGCCGATCAACGTGGCGGAGATCGAGAAACGCGGCAAGGTGGCGCATATGGGCGACGCGACCTGGGATCTGACGATGGATGCCGCCGGATTGCTGGACGGGCGCTATACCGTCGCGATACGCCCAAGCAATGTCCTGCCCCACCGAACCGAAAAGGCGACCGTTTCGCTGACCGGAACGGTGCAAGTGACGGAACTCAGCGGATCGGAGTCAAGTGCACGTTTCGTGCTTGGTGACACAAGCTGGGTATCTCTGGCGCATGGTGTGCATCCCTATGAGGTCGGTGAACCTCATGAGTTCTTCATGGACCCGAGCCGCTGCCGCTATTTTGCGGCGGACGGCAGCCTGGTTGCCTGAGGGAGACGTGGATGGCCCGCATTACGCTCCAGAACGTGCGCCATAGCTACCTGCCGCATCCCGAAGGCGACGACGACTATGCGCTGAAAGAGATAGACCATTCATGGGAGGACGGCGGCGCATACGCGCTGCTCGGGCCTTCTGGATGCGGGAAATCGACACTTCTCAACATCGTCTCGGGGCTCTTGACCCCGTCGGAGGGTCGCATCCGGTTTGACGACAAAGAAGTCACCGAGTTGCCGCCGGACAAGCGCAATATCGCACAGGTGTTCCAGTTTCCGGTCATTTACGACACGATGACGGTCTATGACAATCTCGCCTTCCCGCTCAGAAATCGAGGCCGGGACGAAGAGATCGTCAAGGAGCGGGTGTCGGCGATTGCCGAGATGCTTGAAGTTACCCCTATGCTGAACACCCGTGCGGCGAATCTCAGCCCGGACAACAAGCAGAAGATTTCCATGGGCCGCGGGCTCGTGCGAAACGACGTCAACGTGGTGATGTTCGACGAGCCGCTCACGGTCATCGACCCTCATCTCAAGTGGAAGCTGCGCCTGAAGCTCAAGGAACTGCACCATCGTGTGAATGCGACGATGATCTACGTGACCCATGACCAGACCGAGGCGCTGACCTTTGCCGATCAAGTCGTCGTCATGGACCTTGGTGTCATCGTTCAGATCGGCACGCCGGTCGAGCTTTTCGAGCGTCCAGCGCATACCTTCGTCGGCCACTTCATCGGCTCGCCTGGGATGAACATCCTGCCCTGCGAGATTCGCGATGGTGGTGCCTTCTTCCACGGCCAGAACGTTGCACTGGAGGGACCGCTGACAAAAGCCGGCAACAAGACCGAGATCGGAGTGCGTCCGGAATACGTGGTGCTCGCACCCACGGGCCTGGAAGGCATTGTGCGGAGGGCCGTCGACATCGGCCGGCACATCGTGATTGAAGTCATGGTCGGCGACACCCGTATTTCGGTGGTTTCTGACGGGGATCTTCCCGAGCAGGGCGAAACCGTGCACCTGCAATTTCGCCAGGACCAGACCCGGCTCTACGCCGACGGCTGGCTGGCGAGCAAGGCGAGGAGTTGATCCGTGAAAACCTTGAATCAAAGGGCCTGGTTTTTCGTCCTGCCTGTTCTGGTTCTGGTCGCTTTCAACGCGCTCATTCCGATCATGACCGTGGTCAACTACTCGGTCCAGGAGACCTTCGGCGACAATCTCTTCTTCTGGCAGGGCCTCGACTGGTTCCAGCAGATTCTGCGTTCTGACAGATTCCATGCCGCGCTTGGGCGGCAGTTTCTCTTCACCGGTCTCATCCTTGCCATCGAGATTCCGCTTGGCATCATCATCGCGCTTTCGATGCCAAGGCAAGGATTCTGGGTGCCCGTGTGTCTCGTGACCATGGCATTGCCGATGCTGATACCATGGAACGTTGTCGGGTCGATGTGGAACATCTTCACGCTGCCCGACATCGGGCTTCTGGGGTATTTCCTGAATCACACGCTCGGCATTCCCTACGACATGACGCAAAGCCCCATTGCGGCATGGATTACAATTGTCGTGATGGACGTGTGGCACTGGACATCGCTTGTCGTGCTTCTTTGCTATGCCGGCCTCATGTCGATCCCGGACGCATATTATCAGGCGGCAAAGATCGACGGCGCATCGAGCTGGGCCGTCTTCCGCTACATCCAGCTCCCAAAGATGAAGACCGTGCTCACCATCGCGATCCTCCTGCGCTTCATGGACAGCTTCAACATTTACACCGAGCCGTTCACGCTGACTGGCGGCGGCCCTGGCAATTCGACGACGCTCCTGTCGATCGATCTCGTCAAGATCGCGCTCGGACAGTTCGACCTTGGACCCGCAGCGGCAATGTCGCTGATTTACTTTGCCATCACGCTCTTGGTCTCTTGGGTGTTCTACACCGTGATGACCAAGGGCGACACCAACTGATGAGGAACGGGCCAATGCAAGTACGTTACCTTATTCCACTCATCTACATCCTCTTTCTGATGCTGCCGATCTATTGGCTGGTTGCAATGAGCTTCAAGACAACGAACGAGATCCTGTCGGGCTTCTCGTTGTTCCCGCAGACCTTTACGTTCGAGAATTACGCGGCAATCTTCAGCGATCCGACATGGTACTGGGGCTATATCAATTCGATCATCTACGTGACGATCAACACCGTGATCTCGGTCTGCGTAGCGCTGCCTGCGGCCTACGGGTTCAGCCGCTATCACTTTCTGGGCGACAAGCACCTTTTCTTCTGGCTCTTGACCAACCGCATGGCGCCTGCCGCGGTCTTCGCGCTGCCATTTTTTCAGCTTTACTCGGCGGTCGGGCTATTCGACACGCATCTTGCGGTTGCGTTGTCGCATTGTCTATTCAACATCCCGCTTGCCGTCTGGATCCTCGAGGGCTTCATGCGCGCGGTTCCGAAGGAACTTGATGAAACCGCCTATATCGACGGGTATTCCTTCCCACGGTTCTTTGTCCAGATCTTCTTGCCGACGATCAAGGCCGGAGTCGGCGTGACGGCCTTCTTCTGCTTCATGTTTTCTTGGGTGGAGCTTCTGCTGGCAAAGACCCTGACTGCGGTCGAAGCCAAGCCGATCGCGGCTGTGATGACTCGCACCGCGTCTTCGGCGGGCTACGAACTCGGACTCCTTGCCGCTGCCGGGGCGCTCACGATAATTCCTGGCGCCATCGTCATCTATTTTGTTCGCAACTACATCGCGAAGGGCTTTGCCCTCGGGAGGGTGTGATGGCGGTCTTCAAGACATTGGCGGCCAGCGCAATTTTCAGCCTCTTCGCTGCGGCTGCGGCTGCTCAAAAGGCCGGATGGGGCAACGTCGGCCAGCAGCAGGAAGAGACCCTGACCTGGGCGAAGTGGTGGACGCAGCCGCTTTGGGGCGGCACTTGGATGGCATGGACGGCGGCGACGCTCACAGTATTCATCTTCGTTTTCGGAGCCATGATCGTCTTGGTCGCGCTGGAATTCCGTTACCCCGGCGGGCAGGAACGGCGCGGAGTTCTCAACTTGATCACGACGCGTGGAGACCGCTTGTTCCTGTCGCTGCTGGGTGCGGTCTACATATTCCTGGCATGGCTTGGCCTCTTCGGAATGCCGCTTTGGGCACCCCTCGCACTTTCGATTGGTTGGGGAGCATTCTGCTTCTGGAAGGTCTGAAGAGCGTACGATTCATCGCGTCGGCCGCCCGTTGGTCTTCGACTTGGGCGATGCAGCGATGCCGCAACCTTCGACCGGAGTCATCGAGGACACGGTTGGAGGGCCTCCATTCGTTCGCGCATCAGTGGAACTGGTTTCGGCGCTGAGGTATCCGGGATGGTTGTGTTCGTGCAACGCAGGGTTGAGAACACTGGCATTGAGATCCACGCTGTTTTGGCTTCGCGAAAAGCTCTGGAAGAACTTTGGAACCTGCAAATCCCTCATCTCAAGAGTTGGCCGTCGAGTGCCAACCGGGCGGGAAATTCTCAGGATGGCGCAAGTCCTGCTAGCCACGTGCCCTTCGGGATCGCGCCTGCGCTGAAGTATCTGCACTTGATTGGCATTTGGCGATTCGCACGTAGGCAGGTCTCGTGAGGGACCAATCGGGGATAGGAACCTGGGGCAAGATTGCTTGATGCGCCTTCCGGGCTGCGGTGTTGAGTTCAAGGGCCCGCGCCGAGCGCGCCGCGATTCAGCCCGGATTGTCAACACGGCGGATTCGACGCATGAACCCGGCTGGGCGCAATTGACCGCCGCTCCGCGTGGTCTGGGCCGGTTTCGCCGACGATGCGATTTTCTCTGTGGGACATGCGTGATCCCTCGGCCTGATAAAGAGACCTGGAGACGCGAATGCGCTGACACTGGAAGTTTCAGTCGCGTTGGACAATGCCGGGACTTCGACCTCTTTACCGTACGCAATGCCATGACGGGCCTGCGCGGTCGACGGGCCGGGCAAGACCGGGTCGCAACGAAGGCGGCCGTCGGAACTTCCGTTCTCCCGGGCGGAAGGAAGGTGTGTCCATGGAGATCTCGAACCGGCAGGGCCACTCGCCGCCGCATCCAGCTGGAGGCCCGATGTGCCGCCCACCCCTCATCTCGCAACTTACCTGCATTCGTGCATCGAAAGGGTCGGACTATCTCTCCTCTCCATCGAGACACGAACTGGCGGCGTGATGTCGGGCGATGGGATCCGTCGGTGCCGTTCGACGCATTCCGGGTGACGCCGTGGAAGACGGCCCTCCGCCGTTTGATCGTTCGGCATTCGCCGAGCCGTATTGATCAGCGATGCGCGCTTCCATGGTTCACATGGGCCACCTCGGTG
>JAJDZT010000016.1 GCA_022824525.1 Silicimonas sp.
TCATATCGGTCCGAACTACGCTTATACTTCGCGCGGGTGGTCTCGTTCCAAGCCATGTGGTCTTCCCTGTCTGTGGTTAAATTCAGTAGGGAAATACCATATCAGATGAGACCATCCACATTCTAGGTCAGGCTCTTAGGCCCGTAGGCCCCTACGCGAAGCGCGCAGAGACCCACGGGAGTATACTTACTTGCCCCAGATCGCTGCGTAGGCCTCGCGGTACGGGATATGAGGGTCGAAGGCGTTCGAGTCGCCCAGTTTCGCCAGTCCTTCCGCCGTCACCAACGCAGGTGAGGTGATATAGCCAGAGCAAGGCTCGCCCTGGATAGCACGGTTCAATTCATCGACCAGTTGCCACCCCTGAAGGTTCAACGGCTCCGCAACAGTGATCGTCTGATAACCGCCCGAGCGAATGCGCTGGAAGGCGGCCTCTGACCCATCTCCGGCAGACCCGGCTTGAGGACCCTGATCGGGTGACAAGCCCGCAGCGGCAAGCGACGGCCCCATGAAATCGAAGTAAAGGTCATTGATCGCCAACGCATGTGTCCAGCTGTCGCCGTACTTTTGCAGCAAGGTTGTGGTCAGGGGCCCCATACGCGTTGAGGTGTCGGCAATCGGTGTATCGACATACTCCAGCACCTTGCCTCCCGCAGCCTCGACCGTTTCCTTCAACCTGTCCGCTTTGTCGATTGCGATCTGGTAGGTGGAATCAGTGAAGATCACGACACCGATATCTTTTCCACCGTCATCGATGGCCCACTCAGCCGCGACTTCCGAAACTGTCATCGCGTCCGTCGAAACGTTGGCGAAGATACCGCCGGGCGCGTCGCACCCGATCTTCGGTCCGGAATGCCAAGCCACCATAGGGATGTTCGCCTCGACCACGCCTTCGAGCGCCGCCTGCTGTTCCACCGCATCAAAACCATTGATTACTATGCCGTCCGGTTGCAGCGCCAACGCCTGGCCAATTGCGCCTGTTCGACCCTGCACCGAACCGGCCCCGTCAAGAACACGAACGTCCCAACCAATCTTGGCCGCCGCTTCTTCGACACCATTTGTGACGCCAAGGATGCCGCCATTTTTCAGGTCGGCCGCGACCACGACAATGGACTTCCCTTCTGCCGCCGCGGGCCCGCTTGTCGGCCCATCCCACTCAGCCGCGAGAGCCGGTGAGGCGAGCATTGTCGTGGCCAACAGGCCGGCAATGAATATCCTCTTTTTCATGTGTTTTCCTCCCTTTGCATGTTCCAGTTTCAGCGCTTCTCTGCACCTTTTCTACGCTGCGCGTATCCCGCGATGCCGATGGCAATAAGCAGGGTTACCCCGTTGAACAGCGGCTCGACCCAAAACGAGCCACCAAATTGCTGGATGCCGGAAATGCCCACAGCGAGAATGGCGACACCGACAATGGTGCCCCAGACATTGACCCGGCCCGGCTTGATTGTTGTTGATCCAAGAAAAGCGCCAACGAGAGCAGGAAGCAGGAACTCCAACCCAACGCTGGCTTGCCCTATCCTGAGCTTTGCCGCGAGAAGCACACCCGCCAAGGCAGTCAGTGTGCCAGATGCGACGAAGGCACCGATCACGTATTTCCGCGTCGGAATGCCGTTCAATTGCGCCGCCCGCTGGTTGGCACCTATGGCATACAAGTACCGACCGACGGGCGTGTATTCGAGAACCAGCCACATCACGATGGTAATCGCCAAAAGATAGAACCCGGTGATCGGCAGCCCGAATACGAAAGTTGTGGACAGCCCGTAAAATCCGTCCGGCAAAACTCCAACCATCTGCCGCCCGCCTGTATGCCAGAGCGCGAGGGCGTAAAGCACCGTGCCGGTCCCCAGCGTTGCGATGAAACTGTCAATCTTGGCGACTTCGACCAGAAGCCCGTTGAGAAATCCCGTGATGCCGCCGAGCACAAGCACCAGCATAACGGCCAAGGGCCAAGGCAAACCGAACATTGTTTGCAAACTGATCGCGAGGATGTGCCAAAGCACGATCCCATAACCGACGGTCAGATCGATGCGCCCTGCTGCCATCGGGATCATCGCACCTAAAGAGAGCAATGCGATAATCGCCTTATCGCTGACGATGGCGCGCAGGTTCAGCATCGTCGGGAAGGTGTTCGGCAAAAGGATAGAAAACAGCCCGATCAGTAGGAAGGTCAGAATGACCAACCCGTAGACCGGCAAGAACCGCATTAGTCGTTTACCAAGACCCAGCCCTTTGAGCTCCGCCTTGGTCGGTTCCAGCGCACTGCTCTCAAGCGATTGCATGGGGCGCATCCTTTTCGTTTGTCATGTTTCCGGCGGATGCCGCCTGAATCAGGTTTTCCGTGGTCAGCCGGGTGCCCGAGAGTTCGTCCACGATCGCGCCCTGGCTAAAGACGATGGCGCGATGGCAGATTGTTGCGATTTCCTCGAAGTCCGTGGAAACGACCAAAATGCCGACCCCATCCGCCAAAGCGCGGTTCAAAAGCGCATAGATTTCCGACTTGGCCCCAACATCAACACCGGCAGTCGGGTCTTCGCATAAAAGAAGCCGCCGCTTGGTGGCCAACCAGCGTCCGATAACAACCTTTTGCTGGTTGCCACCCGAGAGTGCTTCAATCGCAAGGCTTGGATCGTTCGGAGAAAGGCCAAGCTCGGCACCGATGATTGCAGCCTGATCTGCCTCTGTCCGCGGCGACAACATGTCGAGCAACTTTCGGCCAATACCTTCCGGGTTCAGGAAAGTGTTCTCGCGAATGCTGAGCGTCATCGCGACGGACTCTTCCGTCCGATCTTTGGCAACCAGCCCGATACCAGCCGCCAGCGCTTTCTGCGGCTTGGAAAGGTCCGGCGCAGCGCCGTCCAGCGTCACCTTCCCCTCGAAGGGAGACAAACCGAACAATGCACGACTGACCGCCTCATGACCTGCCCCGCGCAAACCGACCAGTCCGACGATCTCATTCTGACGTAGTGTGATGTCGAGGGGCCCGACGGTGCTTACGGAGAACTTTTCCAACTCGAGGATCGGCTTGCCGGGAGCCTCAGTCGTTTTCACAGTTTCCCGTGTCTTCCGCCCGACAATTTTCTGAACCAGTTCTTCAGGAGTCGTGTGTTCGATACTCCGAACACCGACTAAGACACCATCTCGCAAAACGGCGACGCGATCTGCAATCCGGAAAATCTCGTCCAGCCGATGGCTGACGTAGATCATCCCTACCCCACGATCCCGTAGTGGCCGAATGGCCGCGAATAGGCGTTCAACTTCGTCTGCAGGAAGCGACGCGGTGGGTTCGTCCAGAACAAGGAACTCGCTATCGACGGCAAGAGCGCGTGCAATCGCGACCAGCGATTTCTCGGTGCGGGAGAGATCCTCGACCCGCGTCGTCGGATCGAATTCGCAATCGACTTTTGTCAAAGCGTCCGCCGCGAAACGTTCCACTTCTCCCCAGCGGATCATTCCGTTCTTTCGGGAAAAGCCGAGAGCAAGCGCGATGTTCTCGGCTACAGTCATCCACTCGATCAAGCCAAGATCCTGGTGGATGAACGCTACCTTCTGCCGCTCGCCAAATCCTGCCGGGCGATGTTGATAGGTCTCACCATCAATGAGCACGCGCCCCGCATCTGGCTGGTGAATACCACCCAGCACCTTGATCAGTGTGGACTTCCCTGCACCGTTCTCGCCAAGGAGAGCGACAATCTCGCCGCGGCCAACAGAAAGGGAGACATCTTTCAGCGCATACGTGCCGCCGAAATGCTTATCGATTCCATCGAAGAACAGACCTGAGGTCAGGTTCTCCATTCATCTTCCTCCCTGCGTCAGGGCATTGAGTTACCCGTAACGTTACGCTAATGCTTGTGCCAAGAGACGCATCTGTCAAGCATTAAGTTACCCGTAACGTAAGCGATGCCAAATGGCTGAAAAAGAGTTTAAAAACAATAAAGTAAGCCTCTCTGAGGTTGCACGGGCTGCGGGGGTATCCAAGATGACCGCAAGCCGTGTGCTGCGCGAAGAAGGCGGGTACTCGGAAAAGACCCGGGCATTGGTGATGGAGAAAGTCGATGAACTGGGTTACCTGCCGAATCGCCTTGCCACAGTGTTCGCTGGGGACAAAAGCTCGACCTTCGTTGGCGTTGCTATTCCGGACCTCGGAAACGAGGTTTTTTCGCAGGTTCTGGAAGGCATCGATCGCAAGCTTGGCGCCTTCGGTCACCAGTCGGTTTTGGGTCTCACGCAACATACGTTGAAAGAGGAAGAGGAGTGGATTCGCACCGTGTTGTCCTGGCAACCGGCGGGCCTGATCCTCACCGGCCGGTACCACTCGCCGCGCGCCACCGAAATGCTCAAGAACGCAGGCATCCCGATCGTGGAGATTTGGGACTTCAATTCGTCGCCGCTCGATATGAGCGTGGGCATCAACCATTTCGACAGCGGCTTTGACATGGGGCGGTACCTGATCGGTTGTGGCTATGCGAACATCGGATATGTCGGCACATCGCATGATACTGCAAACGCGGCGACCACACGGCTCGACGGGTTATGCAAAGCCGTTGAAGGTGGCGGCGGCGCCGTCGCGAAACAGCTTTGCCTGCACGACACCGCGACTTACTACACCGGTTACTACGGGACAGAGCAGCTGCTTGCCGGCAGTTCGGGCCTCGAGTGCATCTTTTATCAGAATGACGCGATGGCCTTCGGTGGCCTGCAATACGTCAAGTCGAAGGGCATGCAGGTCCCCGGCGACATTGGAATTGCCGGTTGGGGCGACCTGCCAATTGCTTCCGTCCTGCCCAAGCGGCTGACGTCCTGTCATGTCCCGCATCTGAAGCTCGGACAGGCGGCGGCCGAAATGATGCTTGCGCGACTGTCCAACGAACCGATGGAAAACTGCCGCGATATCGGATTCAGTCTCATTCCCGGCTCGACAGTACGCGGCAGCGATCACTCTTAGCTCGTCCCGCCGAGGACAAGACGCGCGCCGACGTCAATGCGGTCCGCGACATCTTCTCCGGCGAAAAGTCCATCGAGCATCGCCGCCACTTCCTCGCCGATCCGTCGCGCGCCGACGTCTACAGTGGTTATCCTGGGCTCTGAGACCATCGCGACTTCAAACTGACCGAACCCGGTGATCGCGATGTCTTCGGGCACGTTCAGCCCAAGTCTTTGGCATGCGCTCAACGCACCAAACGCGACGGGATCAGATACACATACCAGCGCATCGAATTTTCGGATGCCCTGCCCGATACGCTCGATCCGCGCTGCGCCATGCCGCATGGACACCGGCGCCGGCCCCGCATCAATCAGTACGACTTCTGGCAGTCCAAGCTTGGCCGCCGCCGCGACCGCACCTGCGCGCCGCTCGGCGCCGCGACTGTCCGCACCTTCCGACGCCCCGAGAAATGCAAGCTTGCGCCGCCCCGTTTCTGCAAGATGTTCGACGATAAGGGCCATCGCTTCTGCGTTCGAGAACCCGACCGCACGCCCAAGCGGCTCCCCGGGAAGATCCCACATCTCGATCACCGGAAGATCACGCGCCGCGATCAGGTCACGGGTGGCCTGTGTATGATGCCCTCCCGTCATCACGAGCGCTTCGGGATTGCGGGTCAAAAGCTGGCGCACCAGCTCTTCTTCCTTTTCCACACGATAGTTCGTGGCACCAAGAAGCATCTGCATGTTGCTCTCTTCAAGCGCCACCGCCAAACCGCGATAAGTCTCGGCGAAATTGGCGTTGTTGATCGATGGAAGGGTGACCGCAACGAAACCACTCTTTTGGGTGCGGAAGGCGGTCGCCGTGCTGTCATAGACATAGCCAAGCTTGTTCGCGGCTTGGCGAATGCGCGCTCTGGTCTCGGCATTGACAGCCTGGTCATCCTTGAACGCGCGACTGACGGTCATGGGCGAAACTCCAACGGCCTCCGCCACATCCCGCATTGTCACCCGCGGACTAGGCAACGAACTCGTGCCGGAGCGTGACATGGTGATGGATGCGCCCATCGAAATAGGCCTCCACGATTTCACCGGTCACGTCTTTCGACTGGAAGCGCGCCGGACTATCGAAAGCGGCCTCCATGGTCGCGCGATCCGGGTAGCTGATCGCAAGGATCAAAGGAAACTCGGGCGCACCTTCGTCGCGCTCCTCCCCGAACATGACACGCACATCGGTGTTTCCCGGGAACTGTGTCCAAAGCGGAACGAGGCGATCGTAGACAGCCGCGCGAAAAGCCTCAACATTCTCCGGAGACACGGTTCCTTCAAACAATGCAAAACGTGTAATCATGCAGGCATCTCCTTCTTGGCCCCGGTGAAAAACTCCATCACCGCCGCCTGATCCTCGCCGCCCAATCCGGCGGCCGTCAGCATTCGGTGAATTTCGGTACAAAGTGCCGTCATTGGCATGGATGTCCCGGTCTGGCGGGCAAGGTCGTTCACGGCATTCAGGTCCTTAACCATGTTGTCGATGCGCCCCGTTCGCCGATAATCCTTGGCGGCAAAGCGCGGCAGATATTCCTGAAGCAGCGCACTGTCTGCGCGACCGCCTTTCAGCGCGACCGGGATTTTTTGAGCGTCCACTCCAGCGTCCAAAGCCAGCTGCGTCGCTTCTGCCACCGCCAGAAAGCCAAGACCGCAAAGCACCTGATTGATCAGCTTTGTTGTCTGACCTGCACCAGAGGGCCCCATATGCGTATAGTTCGACGCGACATGCCTCAGAGCCTGACCTAGAATGTGGATGGTCTCATCTGATATGGTATTTCACTACTGAATTTGACCGCAGACAGGGAAGGCCACATGGCTTGGAACGAGACCACCCGCGCGAAGTATAAGCGTAGTTCGGACCGATATGAAA
>JAJDZT010000117.1 GCA_022824525.1 Silicimonas sp.
CGAAGGACGTGGAGCGTACCTTGGCCAGTTCTCTGGCTTGGGTCCAATTGGCCGCGTGCCGGTTCCTGATGCGACGGGTGGCGCGGGCAATAACGTAATTATTACAATATGTTAACTAATTATGATTCAGGCTCTCAGACAAGGATTTCTTCGGGTCGCCGAAGGATTTGGGCGAGGCAGTGGGCCTCGATTGGGAAACACAGGCGGCCCACGCCCTGAGCGCCTGAACGACAACCTCCAAAACAGGGAGACTGACCATGACGACAATTCCAAAGATACGCTATTCGCGGCGCTCCATGCTGAAGGCCAGTGGCGCGGCGGTGGCGGCCGCCGCGCTTCCGGCTCCGATGGTATGGGGACAGGCCATAAAAGATGTGACGCTGCGCCAGTTCGGCACCGGGGTGTCAAACCTGAATGAGGTGGCCGCGAAGGTCAAGGAAGACCTCGGCTTCACGCTTGAGATGACGGCCTTGGATTCCGACAGCGTGACCCAGCGCGCCGCCACTCAGCCAGACAGCTTCGATATCGCGGATATCGAGTACTGGATCTGCAAGAAGGTCTGGCCGACCGGCAACCTTCAGGCGATGGATACCTCGAAGATCGAGAACTACGACAAGATCGTCGGCATCTTCCGGAACGGGAAGCTGACGCCTGAAAGCGTAATTGCCCAAGGTACCGCGCCGCACACTGTGGGCTTCACGACTGGTGTCGACGGCACCGAATTCGTGGACGAGGAATCGGGATGGATGACATTGATCCCGACGATCTACAACGCGGACACGCTAGGCATCCGCCCAGACTTGATCGGTCGTCCTATCAGCAAATGGTCCGAGCTTCTGAACCCCGAGTTCAAGGGCAAAGCCTCCATCCTCGACATTTCGTCTATCGGCATCATGGACATGGCGATGGTCGTGGAATCCATGGGTGAATACACCTATCCCGACAAGGGCAACATGACCAAGGAAGAGATCGACCTGACGCTTGGCATCTTCACCGAAGCGAAGAAGAACGGTCAGTTCCGCGCCTTCTGGAAAACCTTCGACGAAAGCGTAAACCTGATGGCTTCCGGCGAAGTGGTAATCCAGTCCATGTGGTCGCCCGCGATCACGGCGGTCCGCAGCCAGGGCATCCCCTGCGTCTACCAGCCGCTCGAAGAAGGCTATCGCTCCTGGGGCGGCGGCATCGGGTTGTCGAAATCGCTCTCCGGCATCGAGCTGGACGCAGCCTACGAATACATCAACTGGTATCTCTCCGGTTGGGTCGGCGGCTTCCTGATGCGTCAAGGCTACTACTCGGCTGTTCCGGAAACCTCGAAGAACTTCATGAGCGAAGACGAGTGGGGCTTCTGGTTCGAGGGCAAGGAAGCTCAAGGAGACATCACCAACCCGTTCGGCGACGTGATGGAGAAGGCCGGCGCGGTGCGCGACGGCGGCAGCTTCTACGATCGCATGGGCGCGGTCGCCTGCTGGAACGCGGTCATGGACGAGAACCAGTACATGGTCCGCAAATGGAACGAGTTCATCGCGGCCTAACCCTGCAGATGAACCAGCGCGCCCCGGTCCCCACCGAACTTGACCGGGGCGCAATTGAACAAAGACATGACCGACAACACGATTTTATCTGGCGACGAGCTTCCGCAGGCTAGATCGCGCCCCGCAGCCCGGGAAACGTCAAGGCACGTGGCAGGATGGTTGATGGCATCACCCTTGGCACTGATCCTGGCCGTCTTTCTAGTCGCTCCAATCGTCATGATCGTCATTGTCAGCTTTTGGGGGGCAACCGAGTTTTCGATCTACCCTGCCTTCCAGTTCGACAACTACGAGTTTCTTTTCGGATCGGACGTGACGTATCGCGTTTTTCTGAACACGTTCAAATATGCGTCGATCACCTGGCTCTTCACACTGCTGATCGGCTTCACGGTCGCCTATTTCCTCGCCTTTCATGTTCGGTCGCTGAAATGGCAAGTCGCACTATTCCTTCTCTGCACAATTCCCTTCTGGACCTCCAACATCATCCGGATGATCTCCTGGATACCGTTTCTCGGGCGCAATGGACTTGCCAATTCGGCGCTCATTTCCTGGGGTGTCATAGACGAGCCGTTGGAGTGGCTTCTGTTCAGCGACTTCAGCGTCATCCTCGCCTTCGTCCACCTTTATACCCTTTTCATGGTTGTCCCCATCTTCAACACGATGATGCGGATCGACAAATCGCTGATCGAAGCGGCTACTGACGCTGGCGCCACCGGCTGGCAGACGCTCTGGCACGTGATCATCCCGCTTACAAAACCCGGCATCATGATCGGAACGATTTTTGTCGTCACGCTCGTCATGGGAGACTTCATAACCGTCCGCTTCATGAGCGGCTCTCAATCAGCCAACGTCGGACGGATGATTCAAAATGATATCGGGCTGCTGCAATACCCGTCCGCATCCGCAACCGCCGTCATTTTGTTGATTACCGTTCTGATGGTGATCGGCATCCTGCTCCGCTTTGTCGACATCAGAAGGGAACTCTGATGGAACCGCGCCCACGCTCATTCTACGCACTCGCCGCCTTCTTCACGCTTTTCCTGGTCTTCCTTTACGGTCCGACCATTACCATCGCAGTCCTGTCATTTCAGGGCCCCGGCGGCGGCCTGACGTTCCCCATGCGTGGTGTCTCCCTGCACTGGTTCCGCGACCTTTTCGAACAGCAGGCCGTGGGAGACATCTGGGGCTCGTTCCGGCGTTCGCTTGTCCTCGGCCTGATGGTCATGGTGACCACGGTAGTCGTCTCTGTCATGGGCGGTCTCGCCTTCAGAAAACGTTTCAAAGGCTCAAGCATTCTTTTTTACCTGATCATCACGTCCCTGGTGATCCCGTCTATCCTGATTTCACTCGGTGTCGGCCTGATCTGGTCGCAATCGGGTTTGCCCGTTCACTGGTCCACGTCCGGCTTCGGAGCGCAGCTCACATGGACGCTTCCCTTTGGCCTCCTCATCATGTTCGCCGTCTTCAATCGGTTCGATCGCAGCTATGAAGAAGCGGCTCGCGATCTGGGTGCATCCCCTTGGCAAACGATCCGGCACGTTGTGCTTCCGATCATCGCGCCTTCGCTCATCGGCGTTGCATTGTTCGGTTTCACATTGAGCTACGACGAGTTCGCCCGGACGCTTCTGACGTCCGGAAGCTACAACACGCTTCCGCTTGAAATCTTCGGAATGACCACGAACGTGACCACGCCCGTGATCTTCGCGCTCGGGACGCTGACCACGATGTTCAGTTTCCTTGTGATCGGACTGTTCCTGCTGATCGTCTGGTGGACAGAACGCAGGCGCAAAAGACACGGCTCGGACGCTGGAAAGGGAATGGTCTGACAGAAGATGGCAGTCCTTCTCATCAACCCGAACAGCACCGAGTCCATGACCGAGGCGATGCTGGAGGTCGCCCGCGAGGCTGCGCCGGAACTGGAGTTTGACGGCTGGACGTCGCATGACGGACCACCCGCGATCCAGGGGCGCTTGGACGGTGAAATGGCAACCGCCCCGCTCCTTGCCCTTGTTGAGAAAGCCAATGCCGAGAATGCAGACGGGATCATCATCGGATGTTTCGACGACACGGCGCTATTCGAATGCACTGAGACATTCACAGGCCCAGTTCTTGGCATAGGCCAGTCTGCTTTTCACTACGCCGCCCTGCGGCAATGGAAATTCAGCGTGGTGACGACATTGAATGTTTCCGTCCCAGTGATCGAAGACAACGTCACGCGCTTGGGCTTGGCGCACCACCTGGCACAGGTGCGCGCTTCAGACGTGGCTGTTCTGGAACTCGAACAAAGCCCCGATGCCTCGGAAGAGGCCGTGATCAATGAGGCCAAGCGCGCCGAACAGAATGATGGGATCGATGCGCTCGTTCTGGGCTGCGCCGGCATGGTGAAACTGACACATGCTGTCCGGCGATCGATTGGCGTTGAAGTCATCGACCCGGTTGTCGCCGCGGCAACCTGCATGCGCTGGATGCTTCAGCGAACCTGAACACCGTATACGAAAAAGGCGCCCCAAAGCTTGGGGCGCCCAGTTGGCCAGTCCGCTGAAAGGGAGGGTTCAGCAGCTGTAGTACATTTTGAATTCCATCGGGTGCGGTGTGTGCTCGTAGGCGTAGATCTCTTCCCACTTGAGCTCCATGTACCCTTCGATCTGGTCCTTCGTGAACACATCACCGGCCAGCAGGAAGTCCATATCAGCCTCCAACTCGTCCATGGCTTCACGCAGCGAAGCACAAACGGTCGGGATGCCTTCCAGCTCTTCCGGTGGCAGGTCGTAGAGGTCCTTGTCCATCGGTTCGCCCGGATCGATCTTGTTCTTGATGCCGTCGAGGCCGGCCATAAGCAGCGCCGAGAAGCAGAGATACGGGTTCGCCGACGGATCGGGGAAACGGGCTTCCACACGCTTGGCCTTCGGGCTTTCCGTCCACGGAATACGAACGCAGCCCGAACGGTTCCGAGCCGAGTAAGCACGCAGAACCGGCGCTTCGAAGCCCGGGATCAGACGCTTATAGGAGTTCGTCGACGGGTTGGTGAAGGCGTTCAGCGCTTTCGCGTGCTTCAGAATGCCACCGATGTACCAGAGTGCTTCCTGGCTCAGGTCAGCATACTTGTCGCCCGCGAAGAGCGGCTTGCCGTCCTTCCAGATCGACATGTTGCAGTGCATGCCCGTGCCGTTGTCGCCCGCGATCGGCTTCGGCATGAAGGTCGCCGACTTGCCGTAGGCGTGTGCCACCTGGTGGATGACGTACTTGTACTTCTGCAGGTGGTCCCCTTGTGCTGTCAGTGAGCCGAAGATCAGACCCAGCTCGTGCTGGCACGACGCCACTTCGTGGTGGTGCTTGTCGACCTTCATGCCCATGCGCTTCATGGTGGACAGCATTTCCGAACGGATGTCCTGACCGTCATCGATCGGCGGAACCGGGAAGTACCCGCCCTTGACGCCCGGACGATGGCCCATGTTGCCCATCTCGTAATCGGTATCGGTGTTCCACGATGCGTCGATGGCGTCGACCTCATAGGAAACCTTGTTGATCTCGTTCGAGAACTTGACGTCGTCGAACAGGAAGAATTCTGCTTCAGGGCCCCAGTAGGACACATCACCGATGCCGGAGGATTTCAGATAAGCCTCGGCTTTTTCGGCAGTCGAGCGCGGGTCACGGTCGTAAGCTTCACCGGTATCAGGTTCCACGATCGAGCAGTGCACAGCCATCGTTTTCTCGGCAAAGAACGGGTCCATATAGGCGGACTCGGTGTCCGGCATCAGTTTCATGTCCGACTGGTCAATCGACTTCCAGCCCGCGATGGACGAGCCGTCAAACATGAAGCCTTCGTCGAGGAAGTCTTCGTCAACCTGGTCCGACATGACCGTCACGTGTTGCAGCTTGCCGCGTGGGTCCGTAAAGCGGATGTCGACGTATTCGACGTCCTCATCCTTGATGGTTTTAAGCATATCGCCTTTGCTCATGGGGTATACCCTCTCCCGTAGATTGTCCGTCGTTTGATGTTAAAGCGCGTCCGATCCGGCTTCGCCGGTGCGGATGCGAATGGCTTGGCTGATGTCGCTGACAAAGATCTTGCCGTCGCCGATCTTGTCGGTCTTTGCAGACCCGACAATCGCCTCGATGGCTGCATCGACCTGGTCGTCGGGCAAAACGACCTCGATTTTCACCTTGGGAAGAAAGTCGACCACATATTCCGCACCGCGGTAAAGTTCGGTGTGACCCTTCTGGCGCCCAAACCCTTTGACTTCGAGCACGGAGAGGCCCTGCACGCCTATTTCTTGCAGCGCCTCTTTCACTTCATCAAGCTTGAATGGCTTGATGATTGCCTCGACCTTCTTCATGTTCCCGATTCCTCCTGGTCTTTGAACGCGTGAGACCATGGTGGGCTTAAGCTCACAATCTGAGCGCCTTTCACCCGGACCCCACATCCTCATATTGCTATGCATTTGCCTCTTTTTTAGGCAAAGCGCACGAGATGCAAGCAAAACTGAATCGCTTGCACCCGGATTTGGCTTGGAAGACAGTTTCTGAGACCCGCATGACGTGAATCGGAAACTCCATGGACCTCCTGACCGCCGCCCAGATGCGCGCCATCGAACAAGCCGCCATCGACAGCGGCGAGGTCACTGGCCTTGAACTGATGGAACGCGCCGGGCGCGGCGTGGTCGAGGTGGTCTTTGACGAGTGGCCTGAACTGGCCAAAACTGCTCACAGTGCAGTCATTCTCTGTGGTCCGGGCAATAACGGCGGCGACGGCTTCGTTGTGGCGCGAAGACTTCGAGACAAAGGATGGACGGTAGAGGTTCTATTCTACGGGAATGCTGAGAAACTTCCGGCAGACGCTCGAAAGAACCATGATGTCTGGCTTCGTATGGGCGACATCAAACCTTTGACAATGGACGCGGCATCGAATGGTCCACGCCCTGCCTTGCTTGTCGACGCGTTGTTCGGAACCGGTTTGACGCGAGCTATTCCGCTTGAGTGCGCAAACGCCGTCCACGCAGTTCGAAATCGTGATGTTGAATACAATCGTCTTGGGAAAGTCCGGCTCAACTTTGTTGCCATCGATTGCCCGTCGGGTTTGGACTGCGACAGCGGAAAATTTCTATTGCCTGAGCAGCCGACAGAAGTCGGGGATGATGTCGAAAAACAATGGCAATGGTGGCAAGAAGATGCGTCGAGGCGTCTTATTCATCCGCATCTCATAACGTCATTCCATAGACGGAAACTTGGTCACTACCTTTCACATCCACTGATCGGAAGGCTTCGCGTCGTCGATATCGGCCTTGGTTCCGAGGACACGCATCCGGCCCATCTTAAGGCACCACGTGCAAACGAAGTCGTTCAGCTTCTCGACTTTGATCGACCAGAAGGTCGCAGCAAGCGAATTTGGCCTGGCTACGATCTCGACAAGTCAGCTGGCGCAAGCGAAGGCCACAAATACAGCCACGGCCACGCCCTCATCCTTACCGGAGGCCCGGGCAAAACAGGTGCGGCGCGCCTCGCTGCACGCGGCGCGCTCCGGATCGGCGCCGGTCTTGTCACCCTCGCCTGCCCGAACAACGCACTCTCGGAAGTCGCCACCCAAGTCACCGCCATCATGACCCGCCCGCTCGATGGCGCGCCGGGTCTGCGGGAGATGTTGGAGGATGAACGCCTCAATGCGATCTGCCTCGGTCCGGGAATGGGACTGGGCGCAGACACGCAAGCACTGGTCATTGAAACTTTGAAGACCAAGCGCGACGCTGTGCTCGACGCTGACGCCTTGACCCGGTTTGAGCGACACCCCGAGACACTCCTTGAACTGACCCACAAGAATGTCGTGCTGACGCCTCACGCAGGCGAGTTCAAACGCCTCTTCCCCGACATTTCCGAAAAGCTGAACGCCCCCGCCACCACCGGCCCCGCGTTTTCAAAGGTCGATGCCACCCGCGAAGCCGCCGCGCGCGCGGGCTGCACCGTCCTCTTCAAAGGCCCCGACACCGTCATCGCCGATCAGACCGGACGCTGTTCCATCAACTCCAGCGCCTATGACCGCGCCGCGCCATGGCTCGCCACGGCTGGCTCTGGCGATGTATTGGCTGGTTTTATCACCGGCCTCCTCGCCCGCGGCTTCGCCCCGATGCAGGCCGCCGAAACCGCGGCATGGCTCCACACCGAATGCGCCCGCTCTTTTGGACCCGGTCTCATAGCGGAAGACTTGCCAGAAGAACTCCCGAAGGTGCTTTCGCAACTTCTGACCTGACCGATCTTTAGCTTTGGGTCCGCCAGCCCCGCACCGACGCAATACCGACGCAGGCACCGACGTGATACCGACGTCGCGTTCGCACCGATTTTCCCGTTTTTTGCGAAAGGGTTGATCGATCATTTCATTGCTTTACTCTCTCTTATGGTTACCGGGGGAGGTGGGAAATGAACCCGATCACAACGCTTGACGGACAAAGCGAACTGCCGCGCTACTTCGCTGCAACGTTCACGCTTGCGCAGAAGCTCAACAAGGGACGGGTGGACTTTGTTCTACCCGACGGTCGCCGCTTCCGAGTTGAAGCCCCAAACCCCGGTCCCGTCGCGGAAATCACGGTCCACAATCCGGATACGTTCGCGCGCCTGATCCGGGAAGGCGATTTGGGCATGGCCGATGCCTACCTCGAGGGGTGGTGGTCCACCCCGGACCTACAGGCGTTCATGGATGTCATCCATGCCGACAATAACGACGTGTATGACAGCTTTGGCGGCCTGCAATTTGTCCGACTTTGGGAACGCCTTCGCCACTGGATGAACAGCAACACCAAGGATCAGGCGAAGAAGAATATTTCCTATCACTATGACCTTGGGAATGAGTTCTATGCCCTCTGGCTCGACGAAACCATGACCTATTCCTCAGCGATATTTGAAACCGGCCAGGAAAGCTTGGAGAAAGCTCAGATCGCTAAGTACAAAAGCATGGTCGATCAGATGGGGGCCCAACCGGGGGACCACGTGTTGGAGATCGGTTGTGGCTGGGGTGGATTCGCCGAGTACGCCGCGAAAGAACGTGGACTGAAGGTCACTGGCTTAACAATCAGCCAAGAACAATTCGATTATGCCACGAACCGGATACAAAAGGCCGGCCTTTCAGATCAGGTACAATTCAAGCTTCAGGACTATCGAGACGAGAAGGGTCTTTACGATGGCATCGCGTCCATAGAGATGTTCGAAGCCGTGGGTGAGAAATACTGGCCGGTCTACTTTGATACGCTCAGAGAAAGGCTGAAACCGGGCAAAAATGCGACATTGCAGATCATCACTGTCGAAGATGCGCGTTTCGAGATTTACCGTAAATCTGTTGATTTCATTCAGAAATATATTTTCCCGGGCGGCATGCTCCCGTCCCCGAGCGTTTTGCGCCAAGAAGTCGAAAAAGCTGGTCTGAACGTCATGAAATCGATCGAATTTGGTGAGAATTATTCACAGACGCTGCGTCGCTGGCACGAAACCTTTAACGAAAGGTGGGAAGAAGTGGCGTTGCTTGGATTCGACGGTCGGTTCAGAAGGATGTGGAACTTCTACCTTACTTCTTGCGCGGCAGGGTTTCACTCCGGTTGTATCGACGTCACGCAAATTACGGTAACGAAACCGGGATAGTCGAAATGCCCACTGGCGGAAAACTGATCGCAGCAATCACATTTGCAGCGCTTGCCTACTTCATATCCGACCTGATCAAGCCGCTTTTGCCGGAAGGCACGAACGTCAGCCGGCTGTCAGAAATCAATGCACTTGTTGGCCTCGTCATGGGGTGGACCGTAATGGGCAATGGAGCTGGCAATACGTACCGGCAGTCTTTCGGCTACGGAATGACAACGCTGGCAGCCATCGTGTTTTGGAGCCTGCTGATCTGGTCCGGCCACGAGATGCTCAAGCGCTCGATCAAGATGTATTATGACGGACCGGTCGAGGCGCTGCAGGAAATGGCTTCGCTCTATGTGGAGTACGCTCGGACCGCTGCCGTGCAAGAGGTTCTGATACCCGCCCTGATCGGCGCGATATTCGTTTCGTGGCTGACCGAATACTTCGCACGCCGTTGGACTTGACCAAACCGGTCTTCCTTTACGGCACTCTTTGCGATCCTGAACTCTTCGAGATTGTCTCGGGCGTGACCTTCAAGGCGCGCCCGGCGCGCTTGGCAGACGCAAGCGTTCGCTGGGTTGAAGGGGAGAGTTTTCCCATCCTCAAGAACGCGCCCTACGCTACTGCCGAAGGTTTACTGGTCGAGCCGAAAGAAGATGCCCGTGAAAGACTGGACTTTTATGAGATTGGATTCGGATACCGCGTCGAGGACCGACTGGTCACCTCGGACGGTCAGCAGGTTCGTGCGGCGGTATACATTCCAGAGGCCGATTGGCCTCTCGGCGCGCCTTGGTCACTTGAAGACTGGCAGCTAAGCCACGGCGCCCTGACCCGCTTGGCGGCGGTAGAATACATGCGGCTTTTCGCAACACATCAACCGGAGGAAGCGGCGTGCGCATTTCCCCATGTTCGCTCGCGTGCAGCGTCCCGCTTGCGCGCGGCCGACGCCCCCTCACCCAATGCACTTGAGCCCGACATGACGCGTTTGGACGTTGTTCCGGAACGCACCGCTCAGCCATACACAGATTACTTTGCCGTACGTGAAGACTGGCTTGCCTTCCCGAAATTCGATGGCAGCCAAGGTCCAGTCGTAAAGCGTGCGAGTTTCATGAGCGGTGATGCGGTTACGGTTCTGCCTTACGATCCGAAAAGCGGGGATGTCCTGATTGTAAGACAATTTCGGCACGGGCCCTTTTGTAGAGGCGAAAGCAACCCGTGGACATTGGAACCGGCAGCAGGTCGTATCGATCCGGGAGAGTCGCCAGACCAGGCCGTTCGCCGCGAGCTTCTTGAGGAAACCGGTGTAGTGGCGGATGCACTTCACTTTGTGGGAAAGTACTGTCCGTCGCCGGGGGCCTACAGCGAATTTCTATTTAGCTATGTCGCGATTGCTGATCTTGAAGGCGTGGACGGTGGCGTCGGTGGCGTCGAAGACGAGGCAGAGGACATCATGCGGCATGTCATTCCGCTCGACGAAGCTCTCGGCATGATCGAAACGGGAGCTGTGAACACCGGCCCTCTGATCTTGAGCCTTCAATGGCTCCAAATGCATCGAAACCAGTTGGTCTAGACCTCGATCCAGCGCCCTTCCGCAGCAGATTGATAGATCGCAGTCTCGATCTCGATGACCTTCAGGTAGTCGCGGGCCATGTTCTCGAAAGCCCTCTCGCCGTTCAGAGCATCAACCACGTGACGCTGAAGGTTATAGACGCTGTCACCCGCAAACCCCTTGTCGTCGGTCGCGGGAAGGATCTCGGTGGTCTCCAAGTCGCCAAACTTTCGGTGGCGCACCGATCCATCCCCGAACAGCGTAAGCGTTCCACCCGTTCCTTCAAAATGCCCCTCGCCCATTGTGCATCGGGTGTTCGTGGCGGCGTGATCCAGCAGACGGTTTCCGTCCAGCATACTCCGGACCCCGTCTCCATGATCAAAGATCAGCGTTCCCGCATCCTCTCCCGCTATGGCCGGGTTCATTTGCCGAAGGTCGGCAAAGACACGCTTTGGCGTGCCGGCGAGATACAAAAACGTATCAATCCAATGCACACCTGTTTCGCGCACAAGGAATTTGGGCATCTTTTGAAAGTAGGGTTGCCGGCTGAGATACGCCTCCGGCCCCTGCCCGTCCCCAGGACGCATTCGGAAACTCATTTGCTGGAGCGTGCCGATCTTGCCCTCAGCGATTGCGGCCTTGATCACTCTGTACCAAGGCTGGAACCGGAAATTCTCGTGCACAATGAGCGGCACACCGGCGCGCTCCGCCATCTCGGTTGCCTCGCGAGCCTGAGCGATATCCAAACAAAACGGCTTCTGGCAAATGACCACCTTCGGTTTGTGCTTAAGCGCCAATTGGATCGTCGCGTGATGCGTCGTCGGCGGTGTGATGATGTCCACGATGTCCGGCTTGACGGCCTGCAGCATTTCTTCCGCGTCGGAGAAAGCCCGAAGACCGGTGGCCTCGGCCTTTGCCAAGTCTTGATCGACGGCGGCAACTGCGGTTGCGCCTTTCATCCTTGACCATGCATCGTAGTGAAAGGCGGCGAAGTAACCTGCCCCTATACAGCCAACGCTGAATGCCATGTGTAATCCCCTCCGTTCCAGCGCATCCTGACACGAGGCACTCTGGGTTGCCAGAAGGAGCGAATGGGCTGGACCCTTTAGGGGAGCTTGGTCATTCTGATCCAATGGCTCATGAATTCAAATGCCGTGTCTACTACGAAGACACCGATCTTGCTGGCATCGTCTACTACGCAAACTACCTGAAGTTCATCGAACGGGCGCGAACCGAGTGGGTGCGCGAAATCGGCGTCGATCAAGTAGCCCTCAAGCGCGAACACGGGATTGTCTTCGCGGTTCGCCGTATTGAAGCGGACTACATCGCACCGGCCGTTTTCGATGACGAACTCATCATTGCCACGTCGGCGCTTGCGGTCACAGGTGCGCGAATACGTCTGGCTCAGGAGGTTCTGCGCCAGGAACAACACCTGTTTTCGTCGCGGGTAACGCTTGTCGCTCTTCTGGATGACGGCAAACCGGCGCGCATTCCGCAGGAACTGCGAGATCGCTTCGCGGCAACGGTCGCCTGAGACGGACGTGGCGGCATTATGCCGTCCCATCACCTGTTGTTATTGGCAATCAAGCGGAGTCTCGGGTAATCTTGGCTGAAACGAGGGACCCAAAAGACAAAACGAAACAGGGTCGGAAAGAGCAGGAAGATGGAAACCGAAGCCTTGGCCGCGGCGGCGCATGCCGATTTTTCGATGTGGGCGCTTTTCTGGCGCGCCACCCTAACCGTCAAACTTGTCATGATCGTGCTTATCATCGCGTCGATCTGGGGATGGGCGGTGATCATCGACAAGTTTCGCCAATACGCACGTGCGCGGCGCGAAACCCAGCGGTTCGAGAGCCTTTTCTGGTCCGGCGATCCTCTGGATACGCTTTACGACGACATCGGTCCCGCCCCTGCAGGGCGAACCGAGAGGGTCTTTGCCGCTGGGATGACCGAGTGGCGCCGCAGTCACAAGCAAGACGGCGAAATGATTGGCGGCGCCCATGTCCGGATCGATCGATCTATGGATGTGGCAATCCAGAAGGAAGCCGAGGCTTTACAGAAGGGGCTGCCGTTGCTGGCAACAATCGGCTCGACCGCCCCCTTCATAGGTTTGTTCGGCACCGTCATCGGTATCATGAACGCCTTCATCGAGATCGGACAGAGCCAAAGCACGAACCTCGCCGTGGTGGCACCCGGCATCGCCGAGGCACTCTTGGCAACGGGTCTTGGACTTCTGGCGGCGATCCCGGCGGTGGTGTTTTACAACAAGCTCTCTGCGGATAGTGACCGGATCATTTCTGGTTACGAGAGTTTTGCCGACGAATTCGCCACCATCCTGTCTCGCCAGTTGGACAACCGGTAATGGGCGCGGTTCTTCAGCAGGCCGATCCTGAACGCGGGCGGAAACGGCGGCGGCGGCGCAATCGTCCAATGTCGGAAATCAACGTGACGCCCTTTGTCGACGTGATGATGGTCCTTTTGATCATCTTCATGGTAGCCGCACCATTGGTTACCGTTGGTGTGCCCGTGGAACTACCGAAGACCGCAGCTGCAAGCTTGCCCTCGGAACAAGAGGAACCGCTCGCGGTGACTTTGACGGCCGATGGCATCGTACAAATCCAGACAACGGACGTGACGGACGATGAAATCGTCCCTCGGTTGCGTGCGATACTCTCTGAGCGGTCTTCCGATCGTGTGTTCTTACGGGCAGACGGTTCTATTCCCTACTCGCGCGTCGTCCAGATCATGGGCGCACTCAACGCGGCGGGGATCACCAATATCGGATTGGTGACGGACACGGGCGGACCAAAGCTCGACGGAGGATGAGGATTGCGGCTCGGCTGGATCCTCTCCGGACTGGGGCACAGCGCTCTAATCCTTGTTCTGCTTTTCGGCGGACTATTTTGGGGCGACCGAATTCCCGAGTCGGTCTCCGTTTCTGAGGTTGCCGTGATCTCAGAAGAAGAATTCGCAGCACTTGCCCTGCCGGAAGCGGCCCCCGAACCACAGACCGATGCTCCTGAAGTGTCTGCGCCGGAAGCAAGTGAAGAGGCACCGGACACTCCGACGGAGGAAGTCGCGCCAACATTGCCGGAAGTTTCGGACGTGGAAGTGCCCGAAGCGCCCGAGATTCCGGACATAACTGTACCGGAACCGGTTCCGGGTGCGGTTGCGGTCGACACTGCACCTCCTGTGCCCGCTCCGCCTTCCGAACTGGACGGCACTTCATTGGAGCAGGACGCCGTGGCTGCTCCAGCGCCTCGCGTTGCGGCAATTCCGCAGGTCGCGCCCCCGCCTGACGCTGAGACAGCACCAGAAGTCGTACCGGATACGGCACCGGAACCCACTCCTGATCCCACGCCGGAGCCCGAACCCGAAGACGCGGCGGCGCCCGAGGCCGCCAGTGATCGGATCGTGACCGAAGCTGAAGAAGAGAAGAATTACGCGCCTGCCAGTTCCATGCGACCCCGTTCCCGTCCGGCGCGACCAGTTCGACGCGCGGAGACGCCACGTGCACCGGAACCGCAGACCCAACAATCAAACACGGATGACGCGGTTGCCGCCGCGTTGAACGACACCCAGTCGACGACACAAACCAGAACCGGTCCGCCTCTGACTGGCGGAGAAAGGGAAGGCCTGCGCGTGGCAATCAGTCGTTGCTGGAACGTGGGCAGCCTGTCAACCGATGCGCTCGGAACCACAGTCGTTGTCGCAGTGGAAATGGAGCAAAGCGGGCGTCCGATCTCCGGCTCGATCCGTCTCGTTTCCTCTTCGGGTGGTTCCTCGAGCGGTGAACGACAGGCCTTCGAAGCAGCGCGGCGCGCGATTATTCGCTGCGGAGTGAATGGTTTCCCGCTGCCGGTTGAAAAGTTCGACCAATGGCGTGAAATCGAAATGACGTTCAACCCGGAAGGGATGCAATTCAGATGATATGGCTTAGCAGGGCAAGAAGAGCGCAGAATACAACGCGCGATGATCGTGTAGAGCAGAACGCCAAACGATGGATGGAGAGAAGAGTGAAAAAAGCCCTCCTTGCAGTATTCATGGGTCTTGCTTTTGCGATCCCGGCACAGGCGCAGGATCGTTCCGGTCCACTCCGGATCGAAATCACCGAAGGCGTCATCGAACCGGTACCGATCGTCGTCGCTCCCTTCATTGCCGAAAATGGGGCAGCTACGGACTACGCCCGTGAAATCACCGGAGTTATCGCAGCCGACCTGAACGGAACCGGGCTATTTCGCGATCTCCCAAGAGAAGCCTATATCAGCCAAGTGACGGGCTTTAACGATCCGGTCGCCTATGCGGACTGGAAGGCAATCAACGCCGAGGCACTGATTGTTGGTGCCGTGACGCTTACATCCGACAACCAGCTTCTCGTTAAGTTTCGACTGTACGACATATTCACCGGGGCCCCGCTGGGTGACGGACTGCAATTTGCCGGTGCCACGAATTCATGGAGGCGCGTTGCACATAAGGTAGCCGACCAAGTTTACGGCAGGATTACCGGCGAAGACGGGTATTTTGACAGTCGTGTCGTTTTTGTTGAGGAAACAGGACCCAAGAACGCGCGGCAGAAGCGCTTGGCGATCATGGATTACGATGGGGCCAATGTTCAATATCTGACCGACGCATCTTCCATCGTTCTGGCACCCCGTTTTTCGCCGACGGGCGATCGGGTGCTCTACACCAGCTATGAAACCGGGTTTCCGGCAATCTATGAGCTTGGCGTCGGGCAAGTCCAGAAACGCGCGCTGTCCAACCTCGACGCCGAGACGATGACTTTCGCGCCGCGCTACGCGCCCGACGGCCGCACGGTGGTCTATTCGGAGTCTCGTGGAGGCAACACGGACATCTACAAGCTCGACCTTGCGAGCGGGGAGCGTCAGCGATTGACGAATGCTCCTTCGATTGAAACCGCGCCTTCGTTTTCCCCTGATGGACGCCAGATCGTCTTTGAAAGCGACCGCTCGGGCAACCAACAGCTTTACGTGATGAGTTCGAATGGGGGCGAACCTACGCGGATCAGTTTTGGTCAGGGTCGATACGGAACCCCGGTCTGGTCACCTCGAGGGGACTTCATAGCGTTCACGAAGCAGAATGCGGGCCGCTTCCATATCGGTGTGATGAGAACCGATGGATCGAATGAACGGCTTCTGACGGCGTCTTTCCTTGATGAAGGGCCAACCTGGGCGCCAAATGGGCGCGTTTTGATGTTCACCCGCGAAAGCGCAGGAGCAGACGGACAGCCAGCCCTGTTCAGCGTGGACATTTCCGGTCGGAACCTTCGTCGCGTGCCAACGCAAACCGCAGCTTCGGACCCTGCCTGGTCGCCGCTTTTACCTTAAAAAGACTGGGGCAGAAGCGGGACCCGGAGCCGACCCCATGCGAACGGCTGCGACGGATCCCGCTTGGCCGCCACCGCTCCCCTGAGTGTCCCGCAGGGCGACCATTCGTTCGACAAAACCAACCGCGCGAAGTCCGTGAGGTCCTTCGAGGTTGATTTCATCGGTATGTATGACTGATCCACCGCAAAACGGTGGCTAGCACCTGCTAAAAACTAGGCTGCGCGACGCAGCGGCACGCCCCGCCCACTGATCATGCCAAGCTCGGCCATACGGCCAAGCACCTGATAATACGCATCATTGTCAGGTTGATCTGTCAGCCGGACCACCACGTCGGGCATGTCATAGGAGGGGTCTTGATCGTCCGAACGGACAACAAGACTGCCCCGCATACGACCGATGCTTGGGAGGTCCCAGAAACGGTTCGAAAGCCGGCGTGCAAGATCATCAGGCGCAGAGACGGCAAGCCGTGGGCCTGCCTCGTGGCCGCGCATCGAGAAATAGGGGACCTTCAAATGCGCCGTATCGGCAACTGGGTCGAGCGTATATGTCTGTTTTTCAATCATGCCGCTCACCTAAGGGTTGCGCGGTTTTTTTACACGGGGAAAGCGGCGTCACATTTCCCCGCATAACGCAACGTCACAATTCGAGAAGACCAAGTTTGGCTGATTTCGAACGACTGATATTGCGTAACTAACGGGGGACCGGCATGACTTCGCCGAGGGATGCAAGGTACATTCCGCCCGTTTTCATTGGTGTAAAGCAGTGATAATCTCTTCCTAAGAGCAGACAAAACACGACCGTACAGGTGGACAGATGAAACTTACCAAAACCGCGATTATTCTCGCCGCGCTCGCGCTTGGCGCATGTACCAACGCCGACCGTTTCGGTCCTGGCGGGGTGGGCAATCCAGATGGCGCATTGGCCGGGTCCGTAAACGACCCAACGTCGCCCGCGTATTTCAACGCGACCGTAGGTGACAGAGTTCTGTTTGCCGTCGACCAGTCCACCCTATCCTTTGAAGGACAGCAGATTCTGGACGGGCAGGCAGATTGGCTTCTCAGCAACGGTGAGTACTCCGCTCTGATCGAAGGACATGCCGACGAACAGGGAACGCGCGAATACAACCTCGCTCTGGGAGCACGCCGCGCTTCCGCCGTGCAAAATTATCTGATCTCGCGCGGAGTCGCGCCCGGACGGTTGAAAACGATCTCCTACGGCAAAGAGCGGCCAATCGAGATTTGTTCGGACGAGCTTTGCTATTCCAAGAACCGTCGCGCCGTGACCGTTATCACGGCGGGCTCGGGCGTTTAATCGGAGGCACTCATGCGTCGTCTCATCTTTGCCTGTCTCATCGTCGCGTCACCAGCGTTTGCACAAGACAACCAGACGCTGGCCGACATCCGACAGGAATTGACCGTTCTTTACGTCGAAATGCAGAAACTCAAGCGTGAGCTTTCGACGACAGGTGGCGCAAATGTAAACCTGCAAGGCACCAACGCCCTCCAGCGCTTGGATGCAATGGAGGCAGAGGTGCAAAGGTTGACCGCTGCCACGGAGCGGCTGACGAACCGTGTCGACTCTGTGGTCGCTGATGGGACGAACCGTATCGGAGACTTGGAGTTCCGTCTTTGCGAACTCGAAAGCGGTTGCGACATTGCCAACCTTGGAGAGACGACCACGCTTGGCGGTGGCGCGCTACCAGCCGCCACTGGCGGCACCTCCATCGAAGGCGGTGTGGCGTCGCCACAGCCCACTGGCAACGGCGGCTCCGATGTCGTCACGGGTCTTGCCGATTTGGGCGGCGCCGAACTTGCCTTCGCCGAGAAAGAGGACTTCGAGCGCGCCAAGGCAAGCTATGACGACGGTAATTTCGAGAATGCCGCGGAACAGTTTCAGAGATTCACGGAAACGTATCAGGGCGGGCCTTTGACTGGTCTGGCGCATTTGATGCGGGGCGAAAGCCTTTCGAAAATGGGTCTGACGTCGAGTGCAGCGCGCGCGTACCTCGAAAGCTATTCCGGCACGCCCAACGGACCGACCGCACCCACTGCCCTTTTGAAACTTGGCCTATCGCTCGATGGGCTTGGGCAAGGTGAGCAGGCGTGCATCACACTTGGTGAGGTCACAGTTCGGTTCCCAACTTCCGAGGCATCGATCGAAGCCCAGGCCGCACGGGCATCCATGGGCTGTTCGTGACATCGGAGGCCTTACTGGTCGACGCGATCGACCGGGCCTTTGGCGATGACGCCGAAATTGAGTGTATTGGGGTCGCCGTTTCCGGCGGTTCAGACAGTATGGCACTTCTCCATGCCACGAAGGCGTGGGGCAAGGTGCCGGTCGTGGCTGCGACAGTCGATCATGGCTTGAGACCCGAGGCGGCGGAGGAAGCGAAAGCTGTCGCAGAAATGTGCGCCGGTCTGGGAGTTTCTCACACAACGCTGGATTGGCGGGGTTGGGACGGAAAGGGAAACCTACAGGCCGAGGCGCGGAGGAACCGATACGCGTTGCTGTCGGAATGGGCGAACGACCTACGTGCCGATACGATTTGCCTTGGTCATACGATGGATGATCAGGTCGAGACGTTTCTCATGAGGTTGTCGCGGTCTGCGGGTCTGGAAGGCCTTTCGGGCATGCCAGCGCGATTTTGGCGTTCTGGCGCAAGGTTTGACCGGCCGTTTCTCATGGAACGGCGAGAAGGTCTGCGCGCCTATCTTTCCGCAAAGAATGTGCCTTGGGTTGATGATCCGTCCAACGAAGACGAGGGCTTTGAAAGAGTGCGCGCGCGTCGGGCCGTGGCCGCGCTGGAAGAGCTTGGCTTCGATGTTGAGAGCTTTGACCACTCGATTGTCAACCTCAGCCTCGCAAACCACGCCGTTAACGATCATCTGAAGGAAAAAGCTGCAAAAATTATCAAGGAAGTTCAGGGGGATGTTCTGGTCGACCGAGCCGGACTACGTCGTTTGAACCCCGAGCTTCAGCGGCGCTTCATGGCGCGGGCTTTCATGTACATCTCCTCTGAAGAATACCCTCCAAGGGCGGAGAGCATCTCAAGCGCGGAGGCTGCCGTATTTTCTGGGAAAAACCACACTTTGCATGGTTGCCTGATGATGGTCAGCGATATGACGGTCCGATTCACCCGCGAGTTCAAGGCCGTTGAACGCTTGAGCGAACCGACTAATTCCATGTGGGACCAGCGCTGGATCGTGGACGGTCCGCCAGAGGAGGGTCTGGAAATCAGAGCCCTCGGCGAAGCCGTGAAAGATACACCCTGGCGAGAAACCGGCATGCCAAGGCAGAGTCTTCTTGCGTCACCAGCAATCTGGCGCGGAAAAGACTTGGTAGCGGCCCCGGTCGCAGGACTTGCAAATGGCTGGACCGCACAAGCAACAGGGCGTGGCAAATTCGCCGAGTTTCTTATCTCCCGTTGAAGATTCCCTGCCAATCGCTATTTAATTGCCAAGCTGCACCGGACATGTTTTCCGGCCGAAATGTTCCCGAAGGAGTGACCCTTTGAACAACGCGCGCAATATTGCCTTTTGGGTTGTACTGTTTCTGCTCATCCTGGCGCTATTCAATCTGATCTCGGGCGGTCAGTCGAACATCGCAACCTCGACCGTGAGCTACTCTGATTTCGTCGATCGTGTCGAAGACGGCGACGTCACAAACGCGACGATCGACGGAGAAAAGATCATTTTCCGCGGCGGAGACGGTCGTGACTACGTGACCATCCAGCCAGATGGGGCGGATACCACCGACCTTCTCGTCGAAAACAACGTCGATTTTGCCGCGAAACCGCAGGAACAGTCCGGTTTCATGACCGTGCTAATGACATTCCTACCGTTCCTGCTTTTGATCGGCGTGTGGATCTACTTCATGAACCGCATGCAGGGCGGCGGCCGTGGTGGTGCGATGGGCTTTGGCAAGTCGCGTGCAAAGTTGCTGACCGAAAAGCATGGCCGCGTCACCTTTGACGACGTAGCTGGTATCGACGAAGCCAAGGAAGAGCTTGAAGAGATCGTCGAATTTCTGCGCAATCCGCAAAAATTCTCGCGCCTGGGCGGCAAAATCCCTAAAGGCGCGCTGCTCGTTGGTCCTCCGGGCACGGGTAAAACGCTGCTCGCGCGTGCAATTGCAGGTGAAGCGGGCGTGCCATTCTTCACGATCTCCGGTTCGGATTTCGTGGAAATGTTCGTCGGCGTCGGTGCGAGCCGCGTGCGCGACATGTTCGAACAGGCAAAGAAGAATGCGCCCTGCATCGTCTTCATCGACGAAATTGATGCCGTGGGTCGGTCGCGTGGCGTCGGTTACGGCGGTGGCAACGACGAGCGTGAACAGACCCTCAACCAGCTTCTGGTCGAGATGGACGGCTTTGAGGCGAACGAAGGTATCATTATCGTTGCGGCAACGAACCGTCCCGATGTCCTCGACCCTGCCCTGCTGCGTCCGGGACGTTTCGACCGTCAGGTTCAGGTTCCAAATCCGGATATCAAAGGCCGTGAGAAGATCCTCGGCGTTCATGCACGCAAGGTGCCGCTTGGCCCCGATGTCGATCTCCGCATCATCGCTCGCGGGACGCCCGGGTTCTCGGGCGCGGACCTTGCCAACCTCGTGAACGAGGCAGCGCTCATGGCCGCGCGCGTCGGAAGACGCTTCGTGACGATGGAGGACTTCGAGAACGCGAAAGACAAGGTCATGATGGGCTCTGAACGGCGCTCAATGGTCATGACCGAGGACGAGAAGAAACTGACTGCCTACCACGAAGCCGGCCACGCGATTGTCGGTTTGAACGTCCCGCAACATGATCCGATCCACAAGGCAACGATCATTCCGCGTGGCCGCGCCCTCGGACTTGTGCTCAGCCTTCCAGAACGCGACCAGCTTTCGGTAAGCCTGACCAAGTACAAGTCGAAGATCGCGATGGCGATGGGTGGTCGTGTCGCTGAAGAACTGATCTTCGGACCTGAAAACGTAACCAGCGGGGCGGCGTCTGACATTCAGCAAGTGTCACGTATTGCACGCGCGATGGTAACTCAATTCGGGTTTGCAGAAGAACTTGGTTACGTCGACTACGCTAACGAACAAGAGAGTTATCTTGGAAACTACCAAGGTGGGGCGAAGATATCTGGTTCGACGCAAAAGATGATCGACGACAAGGTCAAGGAATTGGTTGACGAGGGATACGATACGGCAAAGCGTATCCTCACCGAAAAGGCTGAAGACCTCGAACGCTTGGCTCAAGGCCTTTTGGAGTACGAGACCCTGACGGGCAACGAGATCACCAAGGTGATTGCTGGCGAAGCATTGAACCGCGGTGATGATGACGAAGATGATACCCCGGACACAGGTGGTACTGCGTCAGTGACCGCGATCCCAAAGACCAAGCCACGAAAGAAGCCCAGCGAAGGCGATGGCGGTCTAGAACCGGAACCCACAGGATAAGGAAAGCCCCGCCATCGCGCGGGGCTTTTTCTTTTCTGGTGCGCGCGCAGACCGATGACGTGTCGCCTACGCTTGAGCACAGGATTGAGTCCTGTCCGATAAGCGTGAGCGACCGCGCGCAGCACCCGAGCGAACCTAGGCGGCACCCGGCATTTTGAGCCTGCATGTATTTCGGCTTACGCTTCTCCCGAAACGGTTTGCCGTGCGCTTTCCTGGATTGATCACACTGTGGGCAATTGCTCGGGAATCCGGTGTACATGCGTCAGGGCGTCTTTTCCGGACGGGGAGTGTTGAGCTGATGATCACGCGGAAGGATCTGGTCAAACGACTGAACCCAGAGACGCTTCGTGCGTTTTCCGGGGCGACAGCGTTGGCGAAGAAGAGTGGCAACGCATATGTCGAACTTGTCCACTTCATGCATGAGATCTTTGACATGAAAGACGGTGATGCCTCCAAGATCTGCGAGTTCTTTAATGTCCGGAGCGATTGGATTGTCGCCGACTTTGGAAACGCAATTGCTGCCTTGCCAGCCGGGGCCTCCAAGGTGGAGGAATTCAACGACGACCTGTTTCGCATAATTCACGATGCCATGAAATTTTCGGGTCCCGATTTTGAAAGGAACCCGATACGAAGCGGTCATCTCTTAATTGCATCGCTGAATTCGGATGCCATCGCCGCAAAGTTATTTAGAGCTTGCCTTTCACTCACGGACATTGATCCGAACGTGCTTGTCGACAAGTTTGCCGCAATCACCAAGGGATCTCTTGAAGAGCCTGTGGGGCCCCTGCGATCGAGGATCTTCATATCCTACCGCCGGGGAGTCGACGAAAACGCCGCCGGTCGCCTCTTCGATAGAATTGAGAGCGAGTTCGGGCGCGGGTCCGTGTTCATGGACGTAGACAGCGTCCCGCTTGGCGTAGATTTCGTAGAAGTTGTTCGCAAGAGTATCGAGGAATGCGCGGTATTCTTGCCGATCATCGGACATGGCTGGATCGAGAATATCGCGAGGCTGGAGGACCCGAACGACTTCGTTCGCGTCGAGACGTCCCTCGCCCTTGCGGAAGAGAAGCTGTCGATCATCCCGGTGCTCGTCGGCGATGTGGTGATGCCAAGCGCTGAGACACTTCCCGAGCGCTTGCAGCCCATCGTGCGGCGGAACGGCATCCGAATGGTTCACAAGGATTTCTCACGCATCTTTGAGACGTCCCTGGCGCCGGAAATCAAAAGAATGCTGACGTTCGGCTGAGATGTCGGCCTTGATAGGGCCGCAGGCGTCTCAAACCAAAGGATTGTGGCGGAGAGACAGGGATTCGAACCCTGGAGACGGTTTCCCGCCTACACGCGTTCCAGGCGTGCGCCTTCGACCACTCGGCCACCTCTCCGGCTGGCGCTTCTTAGCGAATTCCTGCGGCATCCTGCAAGGCCAGATCGTGTTCCTTCGCTAATCGAGGTCGTCTGTGTCCATAAGCGACATATCGGTCGGCGGCGATGGCGGAGCGGGTTCCGAGGGTTTCTTGCTGTTCTGAGCGAGCGTTTCCGGATTCCGAAGCCAGACATCACGCTGTGCAAAGGGAATTTCGATCCCTTCTTCCGCGAAACGACGGGCAATTTCATGGTTGATGTCGGTTCGAACCGCCAACCCGTAACCGATGTCATTCAAGATCACTCGGATTTCAAAGTCGAGGCTGTCGGCACCGAAGCCTTGAAAGACGATCGTTGGTGCCGGGTTCACCGCAACGAGCGGGTGGTTCTCGGCGATTTCGCGCAGAATTTCTTCGACTCTCTTGGTGTCGCTCCCGTACGCCACGCCCACGTTCAAGATGACACGTCCTGATGAGTTCCCGTGGGTCCAATTCGTGACTGTACCGGAAATCAGGTCACCATTCGGAACGATGACGTCTGTACGATCGAACATCTCAATTCGGGTGGACCGAACCGAGATTGACTTCACAACACCGAGCTTGCCACCAACCTCGACCCAATCGCCTTCACTGATCGGGCGTTCAATGAGAAGGATAATCCCGCTGACAAAGTTGTTGACGATGTTCTGCAGGCCGAAGCCAATGCCGACACCGAGGGCACCAATGATTATGGCGAAGCTGGAAAGATCGATCCCTGCGGACGTGATGCCGAAAATCGCAGCCAACGTGATCCCGACATACCCAAGACCGGAAACAATGGCGTTCTGACCGCCCTTGTCGATATTCGTACGCGGCAAAACAGAAGAGCGGAGCGTTCCCTGAACCAGGCGGGTCAGCCCATACCCGATGCCAAACACAATCGCGAAGGTCAGAAGCACCCCGGGGGATAGCGTGGTCTCGCCCAGGCGAATACCGGTTCTGAATGCGGTCCAGACTTCCCCAAGATCGGAATAACGAGCGCCCCAGATCAAAGCGAATAGTGGCAAAGAGGCGAAAGTCAGCAAAAGGCTAAGCAGTACCGGGGCAAGTGCCTGTTCGGCGGCTTCATCCTCAAGCCCGCGCAGCATCGCGTAGCCCGCGCGGAGCGCGTAATGCAACGCCAAAAGAAACGCGATCAGCCCAAGGCTCAAGACGAGAGGCAGCAAGATCCCGTGCGCGAGGTTCACGAAGCCTATCGCCGCAAGAACCGGAGCCGCAATCGCACCGACCTGAACGATACGACCGAGCAAACGGGTTGTGCGCGCAGCGAATTGCGGGCCCTCCGCTTCTTCAAGAGCGCCCCCGCGCCATACGAGCTGCCCTGTTCGGAATAGTGTCAGACCAAGCAGAACGAATAGCGGGAAGTAAAGAATTGCGGTGGTCGTCGCTTCGAATTCTACGGTTTGCTGCACAATGTTGAGGAGAGACATCAAACCGGTCAGAACGCCAAGCAGGGTCGCATTCCGACGACCGGATGCGCGATCTTCGTTGGTAAGCCGCAAAGGGGTCGGAATGCTGTCTCGTTGCGGAAAGATGCGTCCCGCCAGCCATCGTGCAATAGCATATGCCAGGATCGCGGCATTGATGCCGATGGCAAGCGCGCGGCCTGTCTCGCCCAGAAGGCCTGTAGAGATCAGCGCGGCGTTGATAAGCGAAATGCCGAGCATGGCCATCAGGACGCCGGCAAATGACAGAACAAACCCGTATACCACCGGTGCATGGATGCCGCCCCGGTTTTCGATCCGCGTAAGAATTCGTTCGATCCATCGCGGCCCCCGGAAAATGGCCAAAGCAGCAGCAACCAAAAGAATGACCGCAAGCGCCAATCTTTGAAGGATCCCTGTACGATCTGCCCGCTGGAGGGTTTGGACGATTTCCTCTCGAACCGACTCCATGACACCCGCAACAGCAGAAATGGCGGCCGGCCAGTTCAAAGGGTCGAGCGGCGTTCTCTGAAGTTCGAAGAGTGCGTCTGTCTGGCGTTCACGCAGTTTGGAATCGATTTGGCCGATGAGAGTGTCTGCCCGCGCAAAAGCCTCAACAGCCTCAAGTTGAGGGGTCCGTGCAATGCGCAGAGCTTCCGCCAACTGCTCTCGGCGATCGGCAACGTCCGCGGCCTCAACTTCTCCGTCTACCGGTGCGGGCCCCAAGGCATCGACCTGCGCTTCCAAAGCCTCGATCTGGACGGAGTTGACATCTTGAGCCTCCAGGAAACGCTCCCGCCATTCAACCAGCGAGTCCCGCAATGCGAGGAACCCAGCGTCTGGCATGTCGCCATCCGCGATATTCGTCTCTACAGAGGATGCAAACCGGTCAAACTCTGCAAAGTCGACTGATTGAGCACCGAGGCTGGACGCACAGACGAACCAGAACAGCAGGGCCGTCTGAAACAGGATTCGCACGATACGGATCATGGTCAACTTTCAAACACTGTGGGCAGGATTCGCCCCTCTCGCTCAAGCCAACGCGGAACTGGAAGCCCCTTTTCGCGAAGAAACGCAGGATTGAACAGCTTCGATTGATAGCGGTTTCCATAGTCGCAAAGGATGGTCACGATCGTATGTCCCGGCCCCATCTCCTTCGCCAATCGGATCGCGCCCGCCACGTTGATGCCCGAAGAACCTCCCAAACACAGCCCCTCGTTCGCCAAAAGGTCGAAAACAATGGGCAACGCTTCGCTGTCTGGGATCTTGTAAGTGAAGTCGGGATTGAAACCTTCGAGATTGGCAGTGATGCGCCCTTGACCGATGCCCTCGGTGATCGAGTCTCCGCTTGGTGGGTCTTGTTCCGTGTAGAGCTTGTACAACCCCGAGCCATCGGGATCCGAAAGACCGACTTTGACGCCTTTTGGCTGCAGGACTTCGGCAACACCCGCCAGTGTGCCACCGGAACCTACGGCACAGGTGAACCCATCGACCTTTCCATCCGTCTGCTCCCAGATTTCAGGGCCTGTTGTCTCAACATGCGCTCGACGGTTGGCGATATTATCGAACTGGTTCGCCCAGACCGCGCCGTTTGCCTCGGTTTCGTTGAGGCGTTCCGCAAGACGGGCTGAGTATTTTACATAGTTGTTCGGGTTCTTGTACGGCACCGCCGGCACCTGAACCAACTCCGCGCCGCAGAGCCGGATCATGTCTTTCTTTTCCTGGCTCTGAGTCTCGGGGATCACAATCACTGTTTTGAAACCCATCGAGGCACCGACCAACGCCAAACCGATACCAGTATTGCCCGCCGTACCCTCGACAATGGTCCCACCAGGTTCCAGTTTGCCGCTTTCGATGGCGTCACGAATTATGAAGAGCGCCGCTCGGTCTTTAACGGACTGCCCGGGGTTCAGAAACTCAGCCTTCCCAAGGATCTCGCATCCCGTAGCCTCCGACGGTCCGTTCAAACGAATTAGCGGTGTGTTCCCGACAGCGTCGGCCAGATCGCGGCGAATGGTCATGGATCATCCTTCCTTGGTGGACTTTTCCTAGTGTGCCGCGTGAACGGATTCAATGGCAGGAGGACTGTCTCATCCGCCATTTGTTCCCGGATAAAGGTCTCGATACCGCTGCAGGTTCTCTGCATGATACCCGGCCATGTCTGGATTTGGATCGATCGACTTCTCCACTGGGGCGGGCGACAACAGCTCCAACGGGTCCGCACCTTCCGAAGCTGCGATTGCCAAGCGCGCTGCGCCAAACGCTGCTCCGAAATCCCCGTCCGAAGGAATCTGGAGCGAGAGGCCGGTGGCGTCGGCGATGATCTGAACCCATGCTTCCGATCTCGCACCACCGCCGATTGCAAAAATGCTGTCCGCTTCGGTACCGGCCTTCGTCAATGCATCGAGACAGTCGGCAAACGCGTAAGCCACACCTTCGACCGCCGCGCGCGCGAGATCTTCAACTTCGGTGGCCTGGCTCATACCCACGATCGCGCCCCTTGCAGACGCACTGTTGTGCGGAGTGCGCTCGCCGGAGAGATATGGCAGAAAAGTCAGCGGTGCCTTTGCAGGTGCTGTCGGGTCCACGCTCGAGGTAAGTGCCGCGGGCTCGCGCCCAGTCATGCGCGAGAGCCAGTTCAGAGTATCTGTCGCAGACAGAATAACCCCCATTTGGTGCCATACGTCGGGTACCGCGTGGCAGAAAGCGTGCACGGCCTCGTCGGTATTTGGCCGAAACCCATCGGTTGCCACGAAAAGAACGCCCGAGGTTCCGAGTGATGCAAAGCCAGTTCCAGGCCTTACCGTCCCCACACCAGCCGCCGAAGCTGCGTTGTCGCCCCCCCCGCCTGCAAGAATCGGTTGATTTGGCATGCCCCAGCGCGACGCAAGATCAGCGCGCAGGCGGCCCGCAGGCGCGGAGCCTTCGACAAGAGCGGGCATCTGCGCCTCGGAAAGACCTGTTGCCTCCAGCAATTGCGGAGACCATGCGCGTTTGGCGACATCAAGCCAGAGCGTCCCAGCGCTGTCGGACATCTCTGACAGATGATCCCCCGTGAGCAAAAGACGGAGATAGTCCTTCGGCAGTAGAACCTTGGCTATCAGATCGAACGTGTCGGGTTCGTTTTTGCGTACCCATTCAAGTTTGGGTGCCGTGAACCCGGGCATCACGAGATTCCCACCGACCCCCCGAAAATCGGCTCTCGCGTCCAGCTCAAAGCACTCAGTGGCCGAACGACCGTCATTCCAAAGGATGCAGGGGCGAAGCACCGTATCGTTCGCATCAATCAACGTGGCACCATGCATGTGACCGGACAGTCCGATGCCGCGTACGCCCGCCATCAGTTCTGAATGCTTGGAAGCAAGTTCGTCCATCGTCGCTTCGGTTGCGCGCCACCAATCCGCGGGGTCTTGCTCCGACCAACCCGGCTTTGGTCGCGACACATCCAAAGGGGCGTGCGCCGACGCGAGCACCTCTTGGGCTTCATTGATGATGACCGTTTTTACACTGGATGTTCCCAGATCGATCCCAAGCCACGTCGCGATTGTCATACGTTGCGTCCTACAGTTTCGGTATTTCCATCGTCGCGAGACGTTACGCGATGACAGACCAAAGTCCAGTCGCACGGGCAGAAGTCGGTCAACGTGTTCCTTGGTTTGGACGCGTCACTGCACGAGGGTTGACGAGGACCGGCCTTCAGTCGCTCGAAACGGAAACATCGCTGTTAGCCTGTCCAATTCGAGCAGTCATCCACAGCGCAGCGTCGCACTTCACAGCGCAACAGTCAGCAAAGGACAGAATTCTGAGCAACGTTTCGAGAACGTGAAATTTTGGGAGCAAACCGGAATTTTAGGATGCCGTACGACTATCGCAAGCGAAGGTCCGCGAAGTCTCCCGAGCCCTTGTCAGACGTAAAGCGCAGAGTGTCGCCACGAACCTCAACCGTTTGACAGTTGTTCTCGTCCAGCACGTCGCCATTGATGTAGAGATCCCGGCAGAAAAATCCGCTGGACCAGCTCCAGTCACCACTCACCTTTTGGCCAAATGCGCGTCCGGTGATTTTTCCACCGTCTGACACGTTAAGGCGGATGCCAAGCCGCGTCAGGTCACGATTATTGACCAGTGAGACGAAGTTATCCCTATCCGTCACTCGCTTGAACTCAGCAAGGGCAGGTCCAGCCATCATGACGGCTACAATAGATGTCAAAACCAGACGCATCGCCGGCCTCCAACGTGATTTCCTGCTTTTACGGAAGAACTGTGTCGTCGGATCACTTCAGTCCGAGCACATCTCGCATATCGTAGTGGCCAGGACCTTTATCCCGCCCCCAAAGCGCTGCTTTGACAGCGCCACGGGCGAACAATCGCCGATCTGTCGCGATATGTCTGAGAACAATCCGTTCTCCCTCGGACGCAAAAATCACGTCATGTTCGCCCACGACGTCGCCACCGCGAATGGCGGTGAAACCAATATCACCTGTTTTGCGTGCGCCAGTAATACCGTCACGCCCGCGATTGGAGACATCCTCAAGCAATACACCCCGACCATTTGCTGCCGCCTCACCAAGCATGAGCGCCGTACCTGAAGGAGCGTCCACTTTATGCCGATGATGTGCCTCAACGACCTCTATGTCGAATTCGGCGTCAAGAGCAGACGCAACTTGTCGCGTAAGCTCCACCAAAAGATTGACGCCAAGGCTCATATTGCCAGCCCGAATAACCGTAGCGTGTCGCGCAGCCGCATCAATTTTCGAGATGTGATGGTCTTCGAACCCCGTTGTACCGATCACATGAATCGCACGCGCTTGGGCTGTGAGCTCCGCATGTTCGACGGTCGCGTCAGGAGTTGTGAAATCGATGACGATCTGCGCTGGCGCAATCGCCTCCAACGCATCATCCGTCACGATTACCCCGTTATCGGAACCGCCCATGGAAGCCCCGAGATCTTGACCTACCCAATCATGGCCTTTGCGTTCGACTGCGCCGAACAAGTCCAACTTGTCCGAGGCCAGAACCTCTCCGACCAGCATCTGTCCCATGCGGCCTGAAACGCCAGTAATCACAACGCGCGGCAAGTCAGCCATCGTCTTCCTCCAAGTCTGTTCGGGATCGATACATCGCCCTGTGCCGCATGTCAGGCGAAATCGCGTGCTTGCCGCGCCTTCTCACAATGCTTAAGTCCAACCCATGGCAAAACGCTTCCACGAAGGTCCGGGACCATCTCAACGCCAACTCAGGGTCGCCGAGCTCATTCGGCGGCGTCTTTCGGACGTGCTGCACCACGGTGATGTTCACGATCCCGACCTCAATCGCTTGTCGATTACGGTTGGAGAGGTCACATGTTCTCCGGACTTGAAAGTTGCGACAGCGTATGTGCTTCCACTCGGTGGTGAGCAGCGAGAAGAAGCGCTTGAGGCCTTGAAACGGAACCGCTCGGAAATTCGACGAATGGTAAGTAAGGGGCTGCAACTGAAATTTGCACCTGATATCCGCTTTCAGATCGACGAGACCTTTGACAGGCTCGACAACACCCGGTCAATGTTCGCAGATGAAAACGTTCGCCGCGATCTGGATCACGATTAACCTTCTTGCGGCACCGCTTGGTGCCGCGGAATGTCGTGATGTCACCTTCGAGGACACATCGTTTACAGTTTGCGACGCCGATCCTGCGAAAGAAGACATCCGGTTGTTTTTGAACAATGATGAGGGCTCCCCTCTCGGAACGTTCAGCAATCTGGCAGAGGCTGTGGCGCCCCGGGGCCTTGTTTGGGCGATGAACGCAGGCATGTACCACTCTGATCGAAGCCCGGTTGGTCTCTATGTTGAAGAAGGACGCGCAGGCGGGCAGCTCGTGACACGCGAAGGGCCCGGCAATTTTGGGCTTCTCCCGAACGGTGTGCTTTGCTTGGCGGGCGGGCGTGCGGAAATCATCGAGTCGCGTGACTTCAAAGAACGTGAGCCGGACTGCCGCTTTGCCACACAGTCGGGACCCATGCTGGTTATCGATGGGCAACTGCATCCCCGTTTCATAGAAGGCTCGGACTCGCTCAATATTCGAAACGGTGTCGGCGTCACGGCAAGCGGAAAGTTCTTCGCCGCGATCTCGAATCAGCGCGTCAACTTTCACCAGTTTGCGCGTTTCTTTCGTGACGTGCTCCAAACACCCAATGCCCTGTTTATGGATGGCAGGGTATCGCGGCTCTATGCGCCCGGACTGAACCGACACGACCTTGGGTTTCCGATGGGACCTCTCCTTGGCGTCGTTGATTGACAATCCGTGACGACTGAGGCACCCGTGCCGCCGTTTTCGAGGAATTTTACATGGCACGTCGAAAAAAGGGACGGGACATCTCTGGTTGGCTGGTTGTCGACAAGCCACTGGGCATGTCGTCGACCGCGGTGGTCAACAAGGTCCGGTGGGCTCTGGATGCGAAGAAGGCCGGGCATGCCGGGACATTGGACCCTGAAGCCACGGGCATACTTGCTGTGGCGCTTGGTGAAGCAACAAAGACGGTGCCCTATGTGACTGACGCCATGAAAGCTTACGTTTTCACCGTGCGTCTGGGAGTTGCGACAAACACCGACGATGCGGAAGGCGAAGTCATCAAGACCTCCGAGGTCCGACCCTCTGACGATGCGATTCAAAGCGCGCTGGCGGGGTTCGTAGGCGACATCATGCAAGTGCCTCCAGCGTTCTCCGCGGTAAAGATCGATGGGGAAAGAGCATACGCCAAGGCGCGCGCTGGAGAGGAAGTGGAACTGGAAGCCCGACCGCTTTTTGTCGAGAGTCTGGAATTGCTTGAGAGGCCGGACCCGGATCATGCGGTGTTCGAGATGGTTTGCGGCAAAGGCGGATATGTTCGTTCGGTTGCTCGTGATCTGGGAGAAGTATTGGGCTGCCACGGCCACGTCACTAGACTTCGACGCATATGGTCCGGCCCTTTTGAATTGGAAGATGCGATTACCCTTGAGGCGATTGAAAAGATGGCTCGCAATCCGGAATTGGATGAAAAGCTCCTGCCCTTGTCTGCCGGGTTGATTGATCTGCCGGAGTTACCGACAACTGACGAAGGCGCGACACGTCTCAGGAATGGAAATCCCGGACTTGTCATAGCCGCCGACGCAAAGTTCGGCGAAGTCGCCTGGGCGTCCTTGCGGGGAGAGCCGATTGCCGTAGGCACTTACAAAGCTGGTGAACTGCATCCCACGCGTGTCTTCCGGCCGTGACGATAACAAAACGGCATCTCGTGCCCGACGGATGGAGGAAGGCCGTCTATTCGGACTGTGAGTTATATCGTTTCAGCCTGACGGTTCTTTGGGATCGCTCGAAACCGCGGTTGCTCTACGTCATGCTCAACCCGTCCCAAGCAACAGAGCTCGCAAACGACCCAACGATAGAGCGATGTGAGCGGCGCGCCCGCATGCTCGGGTACGGAGCCTTTGCGGTCGTCAACCTGTTTGCGCTGCGGGAAACCTCACCGTTACGGCTGAAAGCAGCCAAGAACCCCGAAGGTGCCGAGAACACTATGCACATTGAAAGGGCTGCGGCTTGGGCAAATGACATTCTCGTTGCGTGGGGTGCTCACGGCGAACATAGAAACATCTGCGATTCGGTGCTCCCGATCCTGCGCGCTAGCGATCGGCGTTTGCTTCATTTGGGACTAACGAAAGCCGGCCACCCCCGCCATCCCCTTTATATCTCTTACAAAAAGCAACCAGAAGTCTGGAGTTAGAGCTTTCTCTTGATTAGTACGATATCGAACTATAATAGTTCGATATCGTACTTAAGGAGTGAGATGAATGAACCGCAGAAATTTTTTTCGCATAGCCGGAGGCGGGGTGATCCTTGCGACCGGTGGCGCTGGCACATTGATTGCAACTAGCAACCCTTCGCAGGCGCTGGCACCATGGGCTCAAGCTGGCGCCTCTCAATACACAGATCCACGGATGCGCGCACTTTCGTATGCAATTCTTGCGCCCAACCCTCACAATCGCCAGCCCTGGCTTGTCGACCTTTCAGACGACGACACCGTCACCCTTCGCTTCGACACCGAAAAGCAGCTGCCGCACACCGACCCGTTCGACCGACAACTGACGATTGGCCTCGGCTGCTTTCTCGAATTGATGATAATGGCGGGTGCCGCCGAAGGTTATGCGGTTGACCTTGAGCTCTTCCCCGAAGGCGAGGACGCCAAAGGTCTCGACAAACGTCCTATCGCGCATGCCCGTTTTCGGAGAACGGAAATCGGTCCTGACCCGCTCTGGCAATTTGTGCCGGACAGACGATCGAACAAGGAGCCTTTTGACACAGAACGCACCGTAGCATCCGACCAAATCGAACGCATCCTGGCTGCCGCCAGAAAACGAAACTGGGTCGGAGGTTCAATCAAAGCGGAAGATATTTCCTTCTGGCGAAACCTGTCTTCCAACGCGCTGAGAATTGAGATCGAAACACCACGCACATTCAAGGAAAGCGTCGACCTGTTCCGCATCGGGAAACGCGAAGTGAATGCGAACCCCGATGGTATCGACTTCAGTGGCCCCATGTTCGAAGCACTCCACTTAACCGGCGTGATGACACGCGAGGCATCCCTCGATACCTCCTCCGTCGCCTACACGAGCGGCATAGATGCCGTTCTTGCAAACACTGAAAGTGCCATGGGCCACATTTGGATGGTCACACCTGGCAATTCACGCCGCGACCAGATTGCAGCTGGCAGCGAGTGGTTACGCCTGAACCTCGCTTGCACACAAGAAGGACTTGGTTTCCAGCCGCTTAGTCAGGCGATACAGGAATACCCCGAAATGGCGGAACTCTATGCCGAAACACATCGCCGCCTCGCTCCCGAAGGAGGCACCGTTCAAATGCTGGCTCGGATCGGCTACGGTCCGACGGTATCCGTCAGCCCGCGCTGGCCACTGGAGGCGAAACTGGGACGTGCATGAGCGAAACACGCGACACCGAGGACTTCGAGGTTTTCGGCTTCTTCAATGAAATCGGCATCATCAATCAGCTTTCAACCGCAATACTTGCGAAGTGTTTGCCCGATGGTGTGCACCCGTCGCACTTCGCCATAGTCAACCACCTGGTGCGGACTGGAGACGGCAAGTCACCGGTCCGCATCGCCGCTGCGATGCAGGTCACGAAAAACACCATGACGCATTCTCTGAAGGTTCTGGAGGATCGGAAGTTCATCAGGGTTGAGCCCGACCCGGAGGATGGGCGCGGTAAGCTAGTCCGCCTGACGGATGCCGGTAGAGGCTTTCGAGAAGCCGCTATTGCGAGCGTTCTGGCACGTTTCGAAGACATCGTCGGACCCGAGCAATATGAGATCATGGGGCGCGTACGAGGCGATTTGGAGGTGTTGCGAAAGCACCTCGCCGAAAACCGTTAGCCTTCGCGCAATTTGGGGAAACCCCCTCCCCTTCCTATATTCATAGCTGAAGGGAGACGTTTCATGGTTTCACGACGCGAGTTTACGGCGGGACTAGCGGCCGGAGCCGTCGCGTCCTCCATCCCCATTTCCGCTCACGCTGCCACCTATCGCGGCCCAAACGTTGTGCTGATCCGGTTTGGCGGTGGCGTACGAAGATACGAGACCATCGATGAGAACGGCACCTTCGCGCCGTATACCCGCAAAGTACTGGCAAAGCGCGGAGTTCTTATTCCGAACATGCGGATTGACAAGCTGGAAGGCGGCAATACCAGCCACGCAGAAGGCACGCTCAATCTATTGACGGGACGCTATAACGCCTATCGCGACGCGGGCTCGAAGTTCTTGCAGGACAGGCTTGAGCCGACGGAACCAACTCTGTTTGAGTATCTTCGGCGCACCTACGACATCCCTAGCCATGAAGCGCTCCTCATTAACGGTGAAGACAGACAGCAGGAAGAATTCTTCACTTACGGCCTGCACGGCCATTACGGCATCCAATTCAGGTCTGAGATGCTCTCACTGCACCGCTTCAAGCTCTACAAGTTTGCGCGCATTCTTGAAGAGGGCGGTCTTACAGAGGGGGAGCAACGCAAAGCGGAGCAACAACTCTCAGAACTACTCGCAGCGGACGCCCGAGAAATTTCTCCTGAACAGTCCCAACCAATCCAGGAGTTCTGGGCGAGATGGCGGGCTCACTACGGAGACGACGGGTTCAAGAACCCACGCGGAGACCGTTTGCTTACAGAACTCAGCCTTTGGGCCATTCGCGACCTGAAACCAAGATTGATGATGGTGAACTATCAGGACCCTGACTACGTTCATTGGGGCAATGCCAGCCACTATACGCGGGCCATTGCCATCATTGACGATGGTATCAGGCAAATTACCGATGCGCTGGACCGTGACGAGCACTATCGGAACAACACGGTTGTCGTCATAACGCCGGATTGCGGCCGAGACGCCAACCCCCTGATGTCTGTCCCATTTCAACACCACTTCAATTCCGGTGAGTCTCGCGCTGTCTGGGCATTGGTTCTGGGCAAGGGCGTGCGGAAGGATCGAGTGCTCGATCGTGAAGTCGACCAAACCGCCGTCGCTGCCACGTTGGCTGAAGTAATGGGCGTCCGCGCAGAGCGTTCCGAAGGGGATATCCTATCAGGGCTCTTCACATGAGCGTAACCGCCGACCCTCCCGCCAGAAGGGGCTTGTTGGCAAGGCTTTGGGGCAGCCTTTTTTCGCTGTTTGTCGGCGCACTCCTTTGTCTGACCGCACCGACGTCATTGATTGCCTTGGGTTGGATCATGCGGCGGATGCGCTTTGTCGCCCTTCGCAAATCCGGTATTTCAACAGAAGCCCCTGGATGGGTTCTCGGTCGCGGCAAAGGAGTTTCGCGATTGGTGTCGGGACTCGCTCAAAGCATTCGCGAAGGCATTATGGCTGCGACCAGCATGTCCTTGGCTGCAGCGCCATTCGCAGTGATCTGGTTGTTGTCTTGGTGGGCAGGTTGGGAAAACAGTTTCTCCAAGGGTTACGAACAAGCCTTCGTTGGGCCGCTTCTTGGGTTGGTTGGCGTCGCAATCTTTTGTGTGGTGATGATCTGGTTTCCTTTGGCCCTGGCACACCAAGCCGTCGAGAACCGCGCGCTTGCGCTTTTCGAGTGGCGGAAGGTTCGCAGTGCCGTTCGCCACACGGGTTGGGGGTATTTTGCACTCGCTCTTGCAACTGTTTTTCTGGCGCTTCCGGTTTTCGCCGGCCGTGGTCTGGTGACATTTGCAAGTGGGATTGTGCCGGGGTTTGACGAAATGACGACCGAGGACATCGCCTCCATGGCGCGTACAATCGATCTTGTCCTCGCAGCATATGTTTTTGCTGCGCTGGTTTTCCTTCGCAGCTGGTCGGCACGCATTTACGCGTCCGCCATGATGCGCGCGCTGTCCGGCTCGGATGCCGATCTTTGGCAGGATTCGCGTCTATTTGGGGGGCAGTTGCGAGGACAGCGCTCCTGGAAGGTGACGCATTGGGTGCGACTGGCACTAATCTCCATGGTTTGGTTCGGGCTTGCCGCTCAGATTTTTGTTGCCCAGTTTTTAAACCACGATTGGCATCTATGGATAACGCACCCTTTCTTTCTGCTGCCATGGACAGGATAGCTTTTCCAAGCGCTAGATTTCTGCCAAACTCGTCACTGTGAGATTTGAGGCGTGAGGACGACATGTCGGACAATGAAGAAGCCAAAGTCGATGGGCGCATTCATGGCGAGCAGTTTGAACCAGCCAAGCAAGACAGCATGCTGGAACGCCTGATTTACATGATCTTGATCGCCCTGATGATTTCGCTGGCTCAAACCGTGCTAACGGTCGTGACAGTCATCCAGTTCATCATCATGCTGGTGAACAACAAGGAAAAGAACGAACGTCTTGCGGAGTTTGGCACTGATCTTGGGATATGGGTAGCCAAAGCCGCTCGATACCAGACCGCAGCCAGCCAGGTAAAACCATGGCCGTGGTCGGACCTTGACTGACAGAACGGAAGTGTTCGTCAGAACATGAAGAGCATTTCTTCTGCTTCGTCAGAGGGATCAGGGTTGCGAGTTTCTTCGGTCCCACCTTCGGATACGATCATGACCATTAACTCCTCCGCGACCATGGCGGGCGTCGAACCGGAAGCAAGTTCCACTCCTTCTCCCTGCGGATCATCCAAGGTGACCATGCTCTGGAAATAGTCGACCACATCGTCCTCAGCCATGTCCAACGCGGGCCACTGAGGCCAATCGAAGGTATCATTCATGAAAGGTTGCGTCTGATCGTGACTTAATACGGTCAGATGGTTCAAGTCATGGGCGATTGCGATTGGCGCTCCGCTTTCGTCGTCGAATTCCAACCAACCATGAGTTCGTCCATGCATCCAGCCACCATAGTGAGGTTCCATCTTCAAGGTATTCATGAAGGTGTCGACCAAGTCTTCGTTCTCAAGGAACTCTTTGAAAGATGGATGTCCGTGCATGGCGACCAGGTCCATGACCTGATCGGTTTCGTCCTGCCGGGCCAAACGCTGGATATCTGCCACGACCTGTGGGTCGAAGGCGTCATCGCTCATCCAACCCACTTTCGCACCTTGCATGCCGTAATACAGTCCGACCCCTTTCAGGTCGTCTCCGTAAGGGACCTCATTGTTCGTGAGAGTGTTGTCAAATGCCCAGGCACCGATGGTTTCCATATCGACCGGATCAAGGCCAAGAAACTCTCGGAGAGCATTGTACATCTCCATGGCTTCCGTGGTGATAGGTGTCCGTCCACCCGCAAGTGACATGTGATCTGTATGGCTACTGGAGCCGTGGAACGAACCAAATTCCGTAATGTCGACATAGCTTCCGCCCATATCGTGGCTCGAGTGGTCGTCCGAGCCGTCCTCGTCCGGCATTTCCATTCCACCTTCTGAAACTTCCGGCCCATCGCCTGCCTCTGGAGGAGTTGTCGCGGAGACAGTTGTGGACGAGTTCCCTGAACTCGCGCCCGCACCAGTGAAAGCCGCACCAAGCATGCCAAAAAGAAGAAACAGGGGGTTCATGCCTTAGCTCCCAAGCCTGACAGTATAGTTTTGCCAACGTCTCGTCGGAATATGGCAAAATTTGGTCAGCGCCGCTGAGACCTACTTTCCAAATGCAGATCAATGGCTACCAAATTGCGCAATTGTTTCTGAAAGAAGAACAGTTCGGCTGATTGTCGCCGATACTGCGCTGTTTTTGCGAGACTTTCTCACGAAAACGCCCCCGAAAAACGGGGGCGCTCAACGTCATAGAAAAGGCAGGGATCAGTCCGCAGCCTCTTCCTTCTTGTCTTCCTTGGCGATTTCTTCACCGCTTTCCTGGTCAACCATCTTCATGGCAAGGCGGACCTTGCCACGATCATCGAAGCCTAGGAGTTTGACGAACACTTCCTGGCCTTCCTTCAGAACGTCCGACGGATGGTTCAGGCGGCGGTTCTCGATCTGGGACACGTGGACCAGACCGTCACGCTTGCCGAAGAAGTTCACGAAAGCGCCGAAATCGACGATCTTCACGACCTTGCCCTTGTAGATCATGCCTTCTTCCGGCTCGGCCACGATCGCGTGGATCATGTCATAAGCCTTTTGAATGCTGTCACCGTTGGGCGAGGCGATCTTGATGACACCGTCATCGTTGATGTCGACCTTGGCACCGGACACTTCCACGATCTCGCGGATGACCTTGCCGCCCGAGCCGATCACTTCGCGGATCTTGTCGGTGGGAACGGTCATCGTCTCGATCCGCGGCGCGTGGACGGAGAACTCGCCAGCGCCGGAAAGCGCCTTGTTCATCTCCCCAAGGATATGCATCCGGCCGTCTTTCGCCTGAGCGAGCGCCTTCTCCATGATCTCCGGCGTAATACCTGCGACCTTGATGTCCATCTGCAGCGACGTGATACCGTTTTCGGTACCAGCCACCTTGAAGTCCATGTCGCCGAGGTGGTCCTCGTCACCGAGGATGTCGGTCAGGACCGCGTAGGAGCCATCATCTTCAAGGACGAGGCCCATGGCGACGCCTGCAACGGCGGATTTGATCGGAACGCCCGCATCCATCATGGATAGAGAGCCACCACAGACCGAGGCCATGGAAGACGAGCCGTTCGACTCGGTGATCTCACTAACCAGACGGATGGTGTAGGGGAAGTCGGTTGCCGATGGCAGAACCGCTTGCAGCGCGCGCCAAGCGAGCTTCCCGTGGCCGATCTCCCGACGACCCGGAGGTCCGAAACGGCCGACTTCACCGACCGAATAGGGCGGGAAGTTGTAGTGCAGCAGGAAGTTCGAACGGAAGTTCCCGTGCAGCGCGTCGATGATCTGTTCGTCATCGCCCGTGCCGAGTGTTGTCACCACCAGGCCCTGCGTCTCACCACGCGTGAAAAGCGCTGAGCCGTGCGTCCGGGGCAGCATGCCGGTTTCGGCAACGATCGGGCGCACTGTGTCGAGGGCACGCCCGTCGATCCGTTTGCCTTCTTTGACGACGGCACCCCGAAGAACCGTGGACTCCAGCTTCTTGAGTGCCGTGCCGAGGTTGGCATCTTCAAGCTGCTCTTCGGAGAGCGCTTCCTTGATGGCTTCCTTGGCGGCAGCAACGGCTGCGACACGCTCCTGCTTGTCGAGGATCGAATAGGCGGCGCGCATCTGGTCTTCACCAGCGGCTTTCACCGCCTCGTAGAGCGCGGCGTAATCCGGCGGCATGAATTCGAACGGTTCTTTCGCGGCTTCCTCGGCCAGATCGATGATCAGGTCGATAACCGGCTGGATTTGCTCGTGCGCAAAAGTCACGGCACCCAGCATTTCGGCTTCCGAAAGCTCGTAGGCTTCCGATTCCACCATCATCACCGCGTCTTTGGTACCCGCAACGACGAGGTCGAGACGCTGGTCCGGGTTGTTGCGGAGGTCCTGCATATCGTCGACAGTTGGGTTGAGGACGTATTCGCCATCCTCGAAACCCACGCGGCAGCCAGCAATCGGGCCCATGAAGGGCGCGCCCGAAAGCGTCAAAGCAGCAGACGCTGCGATCATCGCGACATAGTCCGGATCGTTGACGAGGTCGTGCGAAAGCACGGTGCAGATCACCAGCACTTCGTTCTTGAACCCGTCGACAAACAAAGGCCGGATCGGCCGGTCAATCAGGCGAGAGGTCAGCGTTTCCTTTTCGGTCGGACGCGCCTCACGCTTGAAGAAGCCGCCCGGGATTTTACCGGCGGCATAGTATTTCTCGTTGTAGTGAACGGTCAGAGGGAAGAAATCCTGACCCTCTTTCTGGCTCTTGGCAAACGTCACGTTCGCCATCACGGAAGTTTCGCCATAAGTGGCGATGACAGACCCATCGGCCTGGCGGGCAACCTTGCCCGTTTCCAGTGTCAGCGTTTCCTCGCCCCACTGGATCGATTTTTTGACTTCGTTGAACATCTATTCATCCTGTCTGGGATCAGACGGCCCTCCGCCTATCCCGTTGAAATGGCAGCCCCATTGCCGCCGACCCCTCTCATCTTTTCATGCGCCGGGATCAAAGCGTCACGTCTCAGATAGAGCGCGAATACAGGAGATTTCATTTCAGGGAAAGGGGCACAGTTCGCCCAATGAATTGACCGGAAATGGCTAGCGTTTGGCGCCGGAGAGTTGGCGCCCTCGGAAATGGCTTGGACATAGAAAAATGCGACCAACCAACCGAGGGCGCCATGGAGAAAAAAACAGAAACTGCCGAAAGAAGGTTTGCTCAGGGGAACTTCTTTCGAAGTTACTCGTTAAAACTCAACTCAATGCGGTAATTCATAATGCCTAATGTGTCATTAGTTTGGCGGATTGCGCTACCAGGTCGTCGCTCTCTGATGAGCATCAAAAGACAGCATGAGCCCCTCGCAAATCACTTTCGCTCAAGGATGCAAGGCGTTTGAAATGGTCTGCCAAGCGATCCGAACCGTATTCCGGTGTGGCATCCGGGTCATACCGACGAAGTATCGGGTCCCAGACCAGCATGCTCTCCGTTGCATAATACGTCCCGATCCGCGCCAGTTCTCGCTTTTCACGCAGCGTCTGCGAAACAAACGCCAGCGGTGCAAGGCCGCCGCCGACAACACGCATGAGCCCAACGGGAACAGTCCTAAATCGCGGCGGCAAGTGAAGCGCCTCAAACAGTAGCTCGCCCTGCTCTCGCGGTGTAAGCGCCGGGCCAGGTCCACCGACCGGCAGGATGCGATTTTGCATCTCTGGTTCTGAAAGACCGCGCACCAAGAATTCTGCTACGTCTCGGTTGCTTATGGGTTTACAGGACGTCAGTGCGCCATCTCCAAAGAGCAGGTAGGCCTTGCCCTTGCGCAAACGGTCGATTTGACCCGAGAGCGACTTAAAATAGGCCGTCGGACGCACAATGCTCCAAGTCAAAGGTGCTACTTGCAACTCAGCCTCGAAAGCGAGCTTGGCGTGCTGAAAGGAGAGACGCGGCTTCTGAACGCAAATTGCAGAAAGCAATACGAAGTGCTTAACGTCAGCTGCGACGGCTGCCTTCAGAACTTGGCTGTTGATGGAATAGTCAACGTCCCAAGCATCAAGTCCAGTGCGAGAAGCGACACACGAAACAATTCCGTCTATTTTCTTTTCGCCAAACACATCTTCCAATCCAGAGCGCCAAAAGGTGACACCCGGATCCTCTGAAACGACATGCGGATCTCGGACGGGGGCAACGACGCGATAATCCCTGCGTCGCAACTCTTCGAGTGTCGCACGGCCAATCGTTCCCGTGGCACCAAGCAAGAGTATCGTTCCGTTCTCCATTGGGAAAAGCTACGCTCGGAAATCGATCTGCACCAGCATCTGTTGCGTTATAGCTGCGTTTGCCAGAGCCGTATTTTCGTTCCTCCGTGATCGACAATCGGCCCGGGCGCATCCCAGTTAAGACCAGTAGACTTGGCCAAACCGGCATCAGAGGTAACCATCGCGATGCGCCAACCTTCGAAACGCTCCCGCATGACCTGCCCAAAAGCTCCATAGAGCCCGTGGAGAACACCCTTCTTCCCAATGCGCCCACCGTACGGAGGGTTGGTAATAACGATCCCTGGGGGGCCGTCCGGCGACCCTGCATCTCCAATCGGTGCCATCCTGAACTGCGTGACATCCGCAAGCCCTGCTCGGCTCGCATTGGCCTCACTCATGCGGATCGCTCCCGCATCCCGATCAGAACCATGGAACCTGACAGCGCCGCTCACCTCAGGGCTGCGACGTAACGCGTTGAACGCTTCCCGATCAAAGTTCGCAAACTGTTCAAAAGCGAAAGACCGCACTCTTCCCGGCTGGAGACCAAATGCTGCTTCCGCAGCCTCCAAAACAAATGTGCCAGAGCCACACATCGGATCAAAGACCTGGACGTTACTGTCGAGACCGGCACCTTTCAGGAACAGGGATGCAAGGGTTTCCCGCATCGGAGCCTTGTTGACTTCCGCCTTCAAGCCACGTTTGTGAAGTGAGATGCCCGAGCTATCGAGGCTGATGGTGGCAAGGTCATCTTCAATGCGCGCTTTGATTGTGACCACCGCTTCTTTCGAAAGCGACATACCTGCGCCTTCGATTGCCCCTTCGATCCTCTGTGCCGCTGCCTTGGCATGATAGATGCGCGACTTCCGGCAAGTCGCCTCAACCCGAACCGGAACATCCGACCTCAACCACTGAGCCCAAGGAAGCTTCCGTGACCGTTTATCGAGTTGCGCCAAATGCATTGCCCGAAATGATGCGACGCGAACCAGAACACGAGTTGCGCCCCGAAGCTCAAGGTTCGCTCTCCACACGTCCGGCCATCCCCCGGCTAGGGTTACGCCCCCGGGCAGCCGATCAACAACGTCAAAGGTCAGGTCGCTTGCTTCTTCCTCAAGCAGACCTTCCAAGCCGGGCGCGGTAACGACAAATATCTCGAGTGGACCGACGCTCATGCGATAGCCCCGGCGCCGTAAAAGAGAAATCGATTTTCCTTGGAAGGCTGGGGAAGTCGCGCTCCCCCAGTCGATGGCCGGGCGAAGGCCCGCGGACGCAAGTTAACGCCGCAGACCCAAACGCTCGATAAGACCCTGGTACCGAGACTCGTCCTTGGCCTTTACGTAGTCCAGAAGCTTACGACGCTGTGCGACAAGCTTGAGAAGGCCGCGACGAGAATGGTTGTCTTTCTTGTGGGTTTTAAAATGCTCAGTCAACGTAGCGATACGGCTCGACAAAATTGCGACCTGAACCTCAGGCGAACCTGTGTCACCTTCTTTGGTCCCGTATTCCTTGATGACGCGTGCTTTTTCTTCTGCAGTAATCGACATCGGGGTCTCCTTTTCAAAGGTCAATGGCGCGAGCCGGGATGTCGTCCAGCAAGGCCCGTGGAGGTGAAGCCGCGCGTATAGGCGATGCCGGCAAACATTAAAAGCCTTTTTTTGACCGACCATTGGCTTGAGTAATTTCCCAGTTCGGAGAATACTTTGCGCGGGTCGCAGGACGTATTCGTGGGGTTACAATATGGAACTTATGCTCCTCTTACTGGTCGCTGGCCTGGGAATTGGTTTGGGCGGTCTCGGCGGCGGCGGTGGCGATAGCGGCGGTTCCGTCGGAGCAGAGGGCCCTCCCCCAACATCCGAAGGTGATGGTGGCAACAACGTTCTGGCGGGCACCCCTCTCGATGACGCTATCTACGGTCGCGCAGGAAGCGACACTATCACGGGCGATATTGGCAACGATTTCCTCGATGGCGGTCTTGGAGATGACGAGATCGATGGAGGCATCGGAGATGACACGATCTCCGGTGCGCTCGGCAGCGACTCCATTGACGGCGGTTCCGGCAACGACTCAATCTTGGGTTTCGGTGGCGCCGACACGATCAACGGCGGCGCCGATAATGATAGCATCCGGGGTGGCGATGGCGCCGACAGCATAAGCGGCGACGAAGGCAACGACTCCCTGGAAGGTGGTTTGGGCGCGGATACTGTCAGCGGTATTCTGTCTGACCCTGATACCTTTCCCACCGACGATGCAGATGGAGCTGACACACTTGAAGGCTGGGGCGGTGCCGATACGATCATTCTTGGAAGTGGCGACCAAGGTTATGGCGAGTTTCAAACGACCGTTGCCGATGGCGCGGGCGATACATTCGTTGTAGGCACGTGGATCACTGGCGACCCCGCAACGATCCATGATTTCGATCCGGCCGTTGACCAGATTGAATACTATCAGGCGGGCGGCGAGGCGCTCGACCTGCAAACAATTAATGTTGCAGGCGATATCACCTATTTGCTGACAGCCGATGGAGACCCTGTATTGCGAATACCCGTCGGCACCTCGGGTGCGATGCTGGCCCTCGGCGACATTACGGTTGTGACAACGTGACGTTAACCTGAGCTTCAGGCTGTCCGAGTAAATCTACGGTACCGCGAGGGGCGGTGGCTTCATTTATGAAGTCTCAGGGGATGTCCGTGGAAGGGACATCGGCCCGGCCCGGCGTCGAAGCGCGCTCTCCACTCAGAACGGTGTCTTAACAGTGAAAGTCATACTGCGGCCCCCGTCCGGGTGCCTGAATCTAAGGCTTTCGGAGTGCAGCATGAGCCGTGGATGGTCCCGGGCCGGGCCTTCAGAGTAAAACGGATCGCCCAAAATGGGATGACCCATTGCAAGGCAATGAACTCGCAACTGGTGCGAACGACCTGTCTTCGGGAAAAGGCGCAGTCGGCTCTCGCTCTCCCCAGCTTTGAGCTTGCGCCACTCGGTAACCGCTGGGCGACCATTCTCAAAGTCGACCATTTGCTTGGGTCGATTTGGCCAGTCCACGATCAGCGGCAAGTCAATCACCCCGGATTTGTCGGCGACTTTTCCCTCGACACGGGCAACGTAAGCCTTCTTGATTTGCCGTTTCTCGAATTGCAGTCCGAGATGGCGTTGCGCATGAGGAGAGAGGGCGAATACCATGACACCAGACGTGTCTCGATCAAGCCTGTGGACCAGCAAGGCATGGGGAAAAGCGGCTTGCACCCGAGCAAGCAAACAATCTGAAAGATGCTCGCCCTTCCCCGGCACCGATAGAAGACCGCTCGGCTTGGCGACAACGAGGACTTCGTGGTCCTCATGAACGATTTCCAAAGGATCGTCGGGAGGAGAGTAGTGATCACTCAAAACTGCTGAGCACGACTGTTCGAGTTTGCACGTGCGTCCACGACGAAACGCCGACGGTCGCAAGTACGTCGATCAGAAGAACACCCTTTCACTCCAACCTCCCGAATACGTCGCACAACATGGCACCAAGCTCAAATGCGTCAGCTTCGGTAAAGGCGTCAGGCTGATCGCTGTCGATATCGAACACGGCAACCAAGTCTCCTCGGCCATTTTTTACAGGCAACACAAGTTCGGATCTTGTGGTCGAAGCACATGCAATGTGACCCTCGAACGCGTCGACATCAGGGACAAGTTGATATTCACCCGATGTGGCACACGCCCCGCAGACACCTTTGTCGAAGGGAATGACAAGGCAGCCGTGCCCGCCTTGATAAGGGCCGATCTTCAAAAGCCCAGGCGCAGTGACGCGGTAGAACCCGGTCCAATCGAAGCGATCGTCCGAATGATGCACTTCGCACGCGACGGTGGCCATCAGCGACACCGCATCATCCTCACCTTCTGTGAGCGACAACACCCTGTCTCGCAGCGCGGAATAACCGCCGATTTCATACAAATTTTCCAAGTGTCCCATGTCGCCTGCTTACAAAATGGTAACGGCCTCCGTCTAGGCATGCATTGCCGTCGATTTGGGGAATTTTCTGATGCAAATGAAGTCGCAAGAAGTAGGCAACATTCTCGTCGTCACGGTGCTCGACACCCGGATTGACGCTGCTGTTGCGGTCAGATTCAAAAACAGAATGATGGAACTGACAACGACACCTTCTGAACGTGTCGTTCTGGACTTAAGCCAAGTTGAGTTTCTCGACTCCAGCGGGCTTGGGGCGGTAGTCGGGTCCATGAAGCAGCTAGGTCGTGCGCGGAAACTAGATCTTGCCGGCCTGACGCCAACGGTTGAAAAGGTGTTCCGCATCACCCGTATGGATCGTGTGTTCCGGATCTTTGCCGATGCAGAGACTGCAGTTCAGGACACCGCCGATGCCTCATGACGGTTCGCCAGAAGGGCAGGCACAACCCGCATCCTTGGACACGATAGAAAAGTGCATACCCGTCGACTACAGGTGGGTGCGGCGTGCCATTCACGAAGTCGAAGAGGAATTGCTGGAAGCCCGTGTCACGAAAGAGGATATCGGGTCTATCTCGATCGTGCTTGCGGAGGCGATGAACAACGTCGTCGAACACGCGTTCGAAGACAATCAAGGCGAGAAGATCACCTTGATCGTGCGGAAACGTAGCAAATCGCTCATTGTAGAAATCCGTGACAGCGGACGTCCGATGCCTAAGAGCCTGACCTAGAATGTGGATGGTCTCATCTGATATGGTATTTCCCTACTGAATTTAACCACAGACAGGGAAGACCACATGGCTTGGAACGAGACCACCCGCGCGAAGTATAAGCGTAGTTCGGACCGATATGA
>JAJDZT010000154.1 GCA_022824525.1 Silicimonas sp.
CTTTCATATCGGTCCGAACTACGCTTATACTTCGCGCGGGTGGTCTCGTTCCAAGCCATGTGGCCCTCCCTGTCTGTGGTCAAATTCAGTAGGGAAATACCATATCAGATGAGACCATCCACATTCTAGGTCAGGCTCTAAACGCGGATTGCGATCCAATCTTTTGAGAAACGGGCGCTTCACGTCGTGAGGACTGACATGTCGAATCCGCTTTATGACCGTCTTTTTGGTTGCCATGCCGAAAACGAAGCGCCGTTTTTGCATTTGGTGAACGGGGAGACGCTCCGATACCGGGATATCGTATCTATGGCGGCGCGCATTGCGGGAGTGCTGACCGAGATCGGGCTGGGGCCCGGAGACAGGCTTGCCGCCCAGGTGGAAAAGTCGCCGGAAGTACTGGCTCTCTATGCCGCGTGTGCACAGGCGGGCATTGTCTTTCTGCCTTTGAACACGGCCTACACTGCAGACGAACTTGCATATTTTCTCGAAAATAGCGGAGCTGCCTTGCTTGTTTGTGATGGATCCAGAACTCCGCAGCTCAGCCCCCTTGCACAACAGTTTGACGCGAAGCTGCTAACGCTGGACGCAGATGGTTCCGGCAGCTTGATGGATGCGGCGTCCCGTATGCCTACAACGTTCGAGACAATGGCCCGAGATGAAGATGATCTTGCGGCGTTTCTTTACACATCCGGGACAACGGGCCGTTCCAAGGCGGCAATGCTGTCGCAAAAGAACCTGATTTCAAACGCTGAAACGCTGGCAGAACTCTGGCGCTTCACAAAGGACGATGTTCTTCTGCACGCGCTTCCGATCTTTCACACGCACGGACTCTTTGTCGGCACCAACATCATGCTCATGGTCGGCGGCTCGATGATATTCTTGCCCCGTTTTGACGCCAATGATGTCGTGCGATCGATGCCGCGGGCGACGAGCATGATGGGGGTGCCCACATTCTACACACGGCTTTTGGACGACGATCGCTTTTGCCGCGAGACTGCCCGACACATGCGATTGTTCATCTCGGGAAGTGCGCCGCTTCTTGAAGAGACCCATAAACGCTTCGAAGAACGAACCGGTCACCGCATCCTTGAACGGTATGGAATGACTGAGACGAACATGAACACGTCCAATCCGTATGATGGCGAAAGACGTGCCGGAACTGTCGGGTTTCCCTTGCCGGGAGTTGAGCTGAAGATCGCTGATCCTGAAACGGGTGAGACGTTACCGGATGGTGAGGTCGGTCAAATCGAAGTGAGGGGCCCCAATGTCTACAAGGGGTACTGGCGGATGCCCGAAAAGACGAAGGCTGAACTTCGCGACGATGGTTTCTTTTTGACCGGCGACCTTGGCGTCATCGATGCAGATGGATACGTGCGGATCGTTGGCCGCAGCAAAGACCTAATTATCTCCGGAGGATACAACATCTACCCGAAGGAGATCGAATTGCTGTTGGACGCCGTGCAAGGCATTCGCGAAAGTGCGGTGATCGGCGTGCCGCATGCCGATTTTGGCGAAACGGTTGTGGGGTTGATCGTTGCCGAGAACGATGTGGAGGTCGACCTTGAAGCGGTATCTGACGAAGTGGGCCAGTCACTCGCCCGTTTCAAGCAGCCCAGAAAGTTGATTCAGGTGGACGAACTGCCGCGGAACGCGATGGGGAAAGTCCAGAAGAACGTTTTGAGAGAAGTCTACGCCGACTTGTTTACTGGCTAATTGTATACTAAGTTAACAATATACAATGTTAACGAAATGGAAGCAGTTCCGCGATGGTCCCATTCAAGGCCCCAACCGAGGATATCCTGTTTTCGCTACGTGATGTGGCTGGTGCCGGCGACTTGTCAGGTTGGGATGATGAACTCGCAAGGGACGTTCTGACAGCCTTCGCGGCATTTGCAGAAGGCGAAATTGCTCCCACAGATGAAATTGGTGACCGCGAAGGCTGCCGTATGGAGAATGGCCGGGTTTTCTTGCCTGAGAGTTTTTCTGGCGTTTACCAACAATTGTCGGAAATGGGGTGGCAAGGCCTGACGGCGCCTGAAAAATTCGGTGGCATGGAGCAGGGACCGCTGGTGGCAGCGACGGTGTCCGAGGTGTTCACGGGCGCAAACCATGCTCTTCAGATGATCTGCAATCTTGTCCCCGGTGCGATTTCAACCTTGTTGAGGTTCGGGACAGACACGCAGAAAGACACTTGGATTCCCCGCCTTGCAAGTGGCGCAGCGCTTTCAACGATGTGTTTGACAGAGCCGGGGGCAGGTTCTGATCTTGCGAAAATTAGAACTCGTGCAAGGCGTGATGGCGACGCTTGGTCAATCTCCGGGGAGAAGGTTTTCATCTCGGGTGCCGATCAGAACATCTCCGACGATATCCTGCATCTCGTGCTTGCTCGGACGGGGTCCGATGAGGACGGGATCAAGGGTCTTTCCCTGTTTTTGACGTCGCGATCGGGTGCTGGCTCATCGATCAAGATCACAAGGATCGAGGAAAAGCTGGGAATCCACGCCTCTCCTACATGTCACATGATATTTGACGCCGCGCCCGCAGAGCTGGTTGGCTCGGAAGGAGAGGGCCTACGCGCTATGTTCACGCTCATGAACCACGCCCGGCTTGACGTCGCCTTGCAGGGCGTTGCGCATGCCGCGCGCGCGCACCAAATTGCCAGCGCCTATGCGGAGGAGCGGAAGCAGGGCCGGAAGGCTGACGGATCCTCGGCCAACTTGGTGGATCATGCCGACGTGCGGCGCATGCTAAATCGACAACGCAGTCTTGCGATCGGTGCGAGAGCCATGGCTCATATCACGTTGGTCGAAATGGTGCGGGGCAAGAATCCCGAACTCGTCGATTTCCTTACACCGGTCTGCAAGGTTTTTTGTAGTGAGGCCGGAATAGAGGCCGCAGACCTCGGGATACAAGTGTTGGGTGGCTACGGTTACCTGAATGAGTATCGGGTCAGCCAAACCTGGCGAGACGCACGGATTACGGCAATTTACGAAGGCGCAAATGGAATACATGCGCTCGCCACCGCAACACGTGGATTGAAGACAAAAGACGGTGCTGGCGCAGATGCGTTCGATGCCTTGATTGGCAAGTTGACGGGCCACCCGCAGGTCTTAGCGAAACTTGAAGCATGGCGGTGCGCGCGCTCACGCGTCGCGTCAAGCGCGGTACCGACCGAGTTGGCGCATAGCTTCATGAAACAGACGAGTGACCTGTTCTACTGCGCGGCATGGGCCCGGATCGCAGAGGTGAGTTCATCAGAGGAGTCGTCGGAGCTGGCCGAATTCGTGCTTTCGTCGGCGACGGAGTGCACGGCCTAGCGCACCGCGTACAGATCGACTTGAACACTGCTCTTGTTGCGGGCGCCGGTCCCGACAAACAAGGTTTTGTTGACCCAGTCATAGCGTGGATCGCCCGTTTCCAGACGTGCGTGGGTACGCATGTAGTAGCTCTTCGGGTCTACTTCGTCTCCTCGAGCGACGGCCTCAATGACTTCTGTCGACCCGTGCCGGTATCCGTAGTTGATGATCTCGATTATTGCGCCGTCATGCGTTTCCATGGCGTACCGCGTGTCTAATTCGGCCATCCCGTTAGCAAAAATCGTTTGCCAATCCGCCCCGACATTCAGAATGCGCCCGGACAGTTCGCTGCCGGTGACAGATCCCCCGATGATCGGAATTATCCGGCGTTGCCCTGAACGTCCTGCACCCATGGGCCGGATGTCAGCAAGTTCGACCATCAGGGTACAAACATGGGCGAGCGCAGGAGTCGGAAGATCCATGGTGTGTGCTTCTATTAATTGTTTACTGGGTTAACAATATGACGTATCAGAGACTGGAAAACAAGTTGCAGGTGAAGGCATGGCGCGACTATCCGCAGCAGCGCGAGAGGAAGTCCTTTCGGAAGGCGATCGAAATGACCTGGAGGGTTTCGTCGGATACAACCTCAAACGCGCCTATGTCATTCTCAGTACTGATTTTCGACGTGCGCTTGGGGAAGACGGTTTTGCACCACGGGTGTTTTCGGCGCTTTCGCTGATTGTCCAATTCGAGGGGATAACCCAAAGCGAATTGGCGCGAAAACTCGGGATCGAACGCTCGGGCCTTGTCGCCATAATCGATGAACTGGAGGATCGCGATCTTGTTAAGCGCCAACCCGTGCCGGGAGATCGGCGTGTTCAGGCATTGGCGCCAACCGCTGCGGGCAAAGCGGCTTATCGTAAAGCAAAAGACGTCGTGCAGTCACATGAGGCTGAACTGCTTTCCCATTTCACCAAGAATGAAATCGAAACGCTGATCGGTTTGCTCAAAAAAATCAGAAGTTTGGGGGACTGATCATGTTGGATTGGGCAGGTCATTCTGCTGTCGTGACCGGAGGCGCGTCCGGTCTTGGCGCGGCTACCGCGCAAAAACTTGCGGAAGATGGGTTATCTGTTTGCATTTTCGATCTGAACGAAGACCAAGGGTATGCTCACGCCAAAAAGATCGGCGGCAAATTTGTCAGGGTAGACGTCTCCGACCCGACTTCCGTGTCGGCTGGTCTGGATCAAGCGAAGAAGTCCAACGGTGTGTCCCGCGTACTGGTGAACTGTGCGGGGATCGGAAGTGCTGCAAAAACTGTCTCGCGTGGCGAGCCACATGATTTCGGTCTTTTCGACAAGACGCTCCGTGTGAACTTGATGGGGAGCTTCAACTGCGCTTCGCAAGCCGCTGCTCTCATGGTTGCAGAAGATGCGCTTGATGGTGACGGCGCACGAGGTGTGATTATCAACACCGCATCTGTTGCGGCATTCGACGGGCAGATTGGTCAAGTTGCCTATTCGGCGTCAAAGGGCGGAATAGTCGGGATGACGTTGCCCATGGCGCGAGACCTTGCTGATAAGGGCATTCGTGTTTGTTCTGTCGCGCCCGGTTTGTTTTTGACCCCTCTGCTAGAGGGGCTGCCGTACGATGTGCAGGCGTCTCTCGGAGCACAGGTGCCATTCCCGTCTCGACTTGGCGACCCAGCCGAATTTGCTGCAATGGTCAGTCATATCACGCAAAATCCCATGCTGAACGGCGAAGTCATCAGGCTCGACGGCGCGATCCGAATGGCCCCGCGGTAATTTGGTCCAGTCAGAAGGACAAAGAGCATGAACAAGCATTCGTCCCACCCGACAGAGCAATTCTGGAACCCGTCCTTTGAGTATGAGAACCGGGACGATGGTACTGTTATCATGCGCCAAAAAGGCAACCTGCCGGAACACTTGCCGAGGTTGGCGGACTACCTCGACAAATGGGCCGAAGCGACCCCGGACCAAACGTGGATTGCACGGCGGGGAAAGAACGGCGAATGGGATCGGGTTTCCTATTCAGACGCCCGTGAGAAGGCAAAGCACATCGGATCTGCATTGCTTTCCATGGGGCTTGGAGCAGACCGTCCGTTGCTCATCATGTCGGGCAATTCTCTTGAACACGCTTTGTTGGGTGCGGCCTGCTTCTACACGGGGATTCCTTACGCCCCCGTGTCTCCGGCCTATTCTCTGGTCTCCAAAGACCATGCAAAACTGAAAGATATCGCTGCCAACCTTCAGCCAGGCGCGCTGTTTGTCGAAGACAGGAATGCGTACTCGAAGGCACTTGCGGCCATTGCCGCAGAGGGGCGGCAGGTCATTGCTCTGGAAAACGCTGACGCGGGCACGGTGCCTTTCGCTGAACTTCTGTCTCAAGATCCGGCGGCAGCCGATGCGGCCCGAGCCAATGTTGCCGCAGATACTGTTGTGAAATACCTGTTTACTTCTGGCTCAACAGGCTCACCCAAAGCGGTCATCAACACCAACCGCATGATTTGTGCCATGCAGGCCATGGTGCGCGACTGCTACCGGTTCCTTGAGCATACACCACCAGTTGTCTTAGATTGGGCGCCTTGGAACCACACTGCTGCAGGCAACAAGGTGTCATATCTCGTGATGACGAATGGTGGCACCTATTACATCGATGATGGCAAACCGGCGCCTGGCAAGATCGATGAAACCATCCGCAACCTCCGTGAGATTTCCTGCACTTGGTATTTCAATGTTCCTGTCGGCTGGGACCGGCTGGTCGATGAACTCGAGCGTGACGAAGCGCTGGCGAGGACCTTTTTTGCGCAACTCTCAATGATGTTCTACGCAGGTGCTGGGATGGCCCAGTTGACTTGGGATCGTCTAAGGGCAGTTGGACGCAAAACTACAGGACGTGAGGTGCTGTTGGCGTCAAGTCTTGGTGCAACAGAGACGGCTCCTTTCGCATTGGCCTGTACGGAAGTTCAGGACCGATCGGGCAATGTGGGTGTTCCTGCCAAAGGGTTATCGATGAAACTTGTGCCAAATGGCGGCAAGCTTGAACTGCGGCTCAAGGGGCCAAGTATCACACCCGGATACTACGGAGACCCGGCCAAAACCGCAGAGGCGTTTGACGAGGAAGGGTACTACCAGATGGGTGATGCGCTTCGTCCAGCGGACCCGGAAGACTTCTCGAAAGGCTTTTTCTTCGATGGCCGCGTCGCCGAGAATTTCAAGCTGAATACGGGCACTTGGGTAGCAGTTGGCGCCGTCCGCGCTAACCTCGTGGACGCAATGGACGGATTGGTGCGTGACGCGGTGATTGTGGGAGAAAACGAGGCTGAACTCGGCGCGTTGTTGCTTTTGTCGGATCAAGCAGGGCGGAAGGAGCGTGCCGAATTGAACACGTTGCTGTTGGATAAACTCGGCGCGGCGGCCAAGGTTTCGACCGGTTCCGCGACGCGTGTTTCCAGAGCCCTTATTTTGGATAGTGACCCCAGTTTCGACAAAGGCGAGATCACCGAGAAGGGCTCTCTCAACCAACGCGCATTGCGAGCGAACCATGCCGACTTGATCGCCCGGCTATACTCAAGTGAAGCTGAAGTCTTGCGCGCCTGATATCGATCAGACCAAGTGCCTTGCAGAACAGTTAACCGAAGCTGTCAATCACCCAGACCAACCAGAGCGTAATCGCGGGAAAGCTCGCAAGGATGACGACCCGAACCATGTCTGTGATGACGAAGGGCAGGGCGCCTTTATACGTCTGACCGATTGGCGTGTCTTTGGCCATCGAGTTGATAATGAACAGGTTCATACCAACAGGCGGCGTTATCAGACCGACTTCGACCACTATCAGCACGAGAATGCCAAACCATAGTCCGAAGTCGTTGGCGCTCATGCCGAAATCAAGCACTGACATGATCGGAAAAATGATCGGAACGGTAAGAAGCACCATCGAAAGGCTGTCCATAACGCATCCGAAAATCAGGTACATGATCAGCACCACCGTCAGGATGAACCAGGGCGAGAACCCTTGTTCCCCGACCCATGTAGAAGCGGTTTGCGGCAGCTGTGTAAGCGACAAGAAGTTGTTGTAGATCCCCGCGCCAAGAATGATCAGGAAAATCATTCCGGATGCCGCGGCGGTGGACAGGATAGCTTGCTTTAATCTGGTCCAGTTCATTTCGCCGGATGCCAGGGCTGCAATGCCCGTTCCGGCTGCGCCCACGGCGGCGGCTTCCGTCGGAGTGAAGATGCCAGCATAGATACCGCCAACCACGACGATGAATATCGTTACGACCGGCCAAACCATGCCGAGTGCCTTCAGCCTCTGTCCCCAAGGCACTCGCTCTTTGACAGCGGCACTGTTGGGCGAAACGCGCACCCAAACCGAGATTGCGATCATGTAGCCGATGGCAGCCAAGATGCCCGGAACGAGTGCTGCGACGAAGAGCTTCTCGATGTTTTGCTCGGCAAGGATTGCATAGATCACAAGGATGACACTTGGGGGGATCAAGATTCCCAATGTCCCCCCGGCAGCCAATGCGCCGGTGGCCAGAGAGCCGGGGTATCCGTAGCGCCTGAGTTCGGGCAGTGCCACCTGTCCCATAGTCGCTGCGGTAGCCAGTGATGAGCCGCAGATGGCGCCAAAGCCAGCACAGGCGCCAACCGCCGACATGGCAACGCCGCCTTTGCGGTGACCGAGGAAACTCTCTGCCGCTTTGAAAAGGGAAGAGGACATACCCGAAAGCGTCGCGAACTGACCCATCAACAGGAACAGTGGGATGATCGAGAACGAGTAGTTGGAGAAGGTCCCGTAGGTTAGGGTTTTCAACTGATTCAGCGTCATCATTGGCGTGCCGATGACCAGCCATGTGCCGCCAACGCCAACACCAATCATTGCAAGCGCAATCGGGGCGCGCAGGAAGACAAGCAGAAGCAGGACCGGGAAGGACCAGAGAGCAAGTTCGATATTGGTCAAGCCGGCTCCCCCTGCTCCGACAGGCCGAACAATCGGCGAAGCGAACGAACCACGCAGAACGCGGCAACGAGGATGAAACCGATGCCCCCAACGAGGCTTGCGGCATAGCCCTGCCAAACAGGGATTTGTGCGATCAGCGTCGTCTCGCCATAGGACATCTTGTCCGTCATTCCGAGGTAAAGACGGTATGTGCCAACGCTGGCCACGACCAGCATGGCAGCATTGAAAACCAGGTCCAGAACCTTTTGCATTGATCTCGGCATCGCGCTTTCAAAGAGATCAACGCGGGCATGCGCTTCACGGTATTGGGTCCAAGGAAGAAAGGCGAAAATTGCGGCTGCCATGCCGATTTCTGTGATGTCATAAATTCCGCGTATTGGTCCGACGCCAATATCGAGAGGAACAAGCGCGCGCCCAATTATCGAGACGCAAGTCAACGCAACAATCGCGAGCAACAGGATCCCGCCTGCCAACGCGAGGGCGCTGGCTATCCACTCGGTGATGCGGTTGAGACTGCGATACATGCGCCCCGTACTCCCCAAAGATTTGGGAGGCGAAGCACTCCGCCTCCCAATTCAGCGTGACTTGAAATCAACCGCCGTGTTTTTCGATCAATGCGCGGGCCTGTTCGATCAATGCCGCACCATCAATGCCCTTGTCATTCATATCGTTGATCCAGCGCTCGACGACAGGCTCTGACGCTGCCTTCCAGCGCGCGACTTCAGCCTCGTCAAGCGTAACGATTGTGTTGCCCGCATCTTCTGCGATCTTCTTGGCCGGAGCGTCCATGTCCCACATCACCTGGGTGGCGAAGGTTGAAAGCTTGGCGCCCGATTCAGCATCGAGAATGGCTTTCAGATCATCGGGCAGCGCTTCGTACTTTGCCTTGTTCATAACCAAGACGATCGCCGCCGTATAAAGCGCCTCTTCACCGGCGAACTCGGTATGATTGCCAACCAGTTCCGAAAGGCGGATCGCAGTGGTCACTTCCCACGGAATGACGGTCCCTTTGACAACACCCTTGGAAATTGCCTCCGGGATTGCGGGAAGCGGCATGCCAACCGGTTCAGCGCCTAGTTCACCGAGCAGGTCGTTGATGATCCGTGTTGGGCCGCGAAGAGTCAGTCCCTGCATGTCTTCAAGCTTCGTCACACCATCCTGAGTGTGGACGAGGCCAGGACCATGAACCCAAGCGCCGAGAACTTTCACGTCCTTGTATTCGTTGCTTTGGAAGTCCGTCTCAACCATTTCCCAGAATGCAGCTGCCGTTGCTACCGGATTGGTCATCATGAATGGTAGCTCGAAAACCTCGGTGCGTGGGAAACGGCCAGGTGTGTAGCCCACGACAGTCATTGACATGTCAACGACACCGTCGCGCGCTTGGTCCATGAGTTCCGGAGGACGGCCGCCAAGCGCCATCGCGTCAAAATGCTCGATCTTGATGCGTCCGCCAGAAGCTTCTTCGACACCGGCAGCCCACGGCTTCAGAATTTGTGCAGGTACTGGCGCTGGAGGCGGCAGAAACTGGTGCAGGCGCAGTGTGACTTCCTGGGCAGTCGCAGCACCGCCAATGGTGGCCGCTGCAAAAGCGCCGGCGATTGCTGATTTGATGAAGTTCCGTTTTTTCATGGATTTCCTCCCTGAATTTTCCATGTGATGTCTGAATGGCCGTTAGTATTTTTGAACGTGCTACCGCGTCCTAGTCATTCATTTTGATGGCTGAGGTCAGAATTTAACAGACCAAGTCAGCGAAATTTTGGCTCCCTTTTCTCGAGGAAAGCGCGCAATCCCTCCTTCGCACCGTCCGAGGTCTGACTCATGGCCGCTGCAAGGCTTTCGGCGAACAACCCGTCCGATCGCGACATATCGCCAATCCGTGAAATTGCATTGATCATGAGGTAGTTCGAGAACGGAGCATTGTCTGCGATCCGGCGCGCCAAACTATGGGCGAGGTCCAGTCCTTCGCCTTCACCCACGCTGTAGTGAGCGAGGCCGAGGCGCAAACCGTCCTCTGCGTTGTAGTTGCGCCCGGTGAGCATCATTTCACGCATGCGGTCGGCGCCGATCAGGCGACCAACACGGACGGTGGCACCACCTCCCACGAATATGCCGCGACGCCCTTCAGGAAGTTGGAAGCGAACGCTCGCCTCGGCGATCCGCACGTGGGTCGAGGCCGCGATTTCAAGGCCTCCTCCGATCACGGCTCCTGTCAGGACCGAAATCACTGGCAATCCACCGAACTCGATCAGCTCTGAAACGCGATGCCAGTTGCGCGAGTGATACACGCCTTCCACGGGTTCACGATGCTCATGCTCTGCCAGGTCCAAGCCAGAACAGAAATGTCCGCCTTCGCCGCGCAATATGACAGCGTTCACGCCTTTCGGCGGATTCGAGAAGAATGTGTCCAACTCTTCGATCAACGCGTCGTTCATTGCGTTCCGTTTTTCTGGTCGGTTGAAAACGAGAGTGGCGATGTCGCCCTCAATTTCGGTTCGCGTGACCGTCCCAGTTTCGATTGTCCCGTCGTGCATTGCGAGTGCCTCTGGTGCCATTCGCTTTTTGTTGTATAGGTAAACAGTTTTAATGTATAGCGTTTTTGAAGTATTGAAGATCTCTGCATGAAAAAGGATGGAAATGATCGACTTCGACAACGTAAAAGCCATTGATTTTCATACGCATGCAGAAGAGCCGTGCAACCATCATCGTGACGATGGCTACAACGAATTTCAGGCCGGCATGGCAGCGTATTTCAAGAACCCAGCCGGTACAGAGGGGATGTTGCCGACAGTTCAGGACACGGCCGCCTACTACCGCGAACGCAATATTGCCGCTGTGATATTCCCGGTCGACGCAGAGCGGGAAACGGGTTTTCGTCGCTACTCGAACGAGGAAGTGGCCGAGCTATGCGCGGAGAATGACGACATCCTCATTCCGTTTGCGTCTGTTGACCCACACAAGGGGAAGGCCGGCGCGCGGGAGGTCAGACGGCTGGTCAAGGATTTCGGCGTCCGCGGCTTCAAGTTCCACCCCACAATGCAGGGATTCTTCCCCAACGACCGTGAAGCTTGCTACGCGGTTCTCGAGGCTTGCGCCGAAGAAGGTGTTATCACTCTTTTCCATACCGGCCAGACCGGCGTAGGTTCCGGAATGCCAGGAGGAATGGGAATGCGGCTAAAGTATTCCAACCCGATGCATCTTGATGACGTTGCGGTGGATTTTCCGGATATGCCGATCATCCTGGCGCATCCCAGTTTTCCGTGGACGGAGGAAGGGCTTGCGGTCGCTCAGCACAAACCGAACGTTTACTTTGATATGTCGGGCTGGTCGCCCAAGTACTTCCCCGAGATTTTCATCCGGTATGCAAACTCGATCCTGAAGAAGAAGATGCTTTTCGGTTCGGACTGGCCTGCCATTACGCCGGACCGGTGGTTGGCTGATTTCGAGAAGGCGCCGTTCAAAGATGAGGTGCGTCCGTTGATCCTGAAGGAAAATGCGTTGCGGCTACTTGGAGAGACATCCTAGTCTGCTGCCAGGGAGGATAGCATGACGGAACTCGCGCCCGTTGATGAGGCAATCACCCTCGATCAACTGAACCTTGATCCATTTCCAATCTACCGGCGCCTTCGCTCCGAGGCACCGGTTTGTCGCGTAAAAGCCGCTGGTCGAACGTTCCTGACAAAGGCCGCGGACACGAAACATGTAAAAGACAACCCGGAACTCTTCAGTTCAGACGATCCGAACACACCGATGAAGCGGGCCTTCTGGGCGCACACGCTCATGCGTAAGGATGGCAAGGCACACCTGACGGAGCGGATGGCGATGGCGCCTGCCTTTGCCCCAAAGGTCATCACGAATGAATGGATGCCACGCTATCAAAAGATAGCGGAGGAATATGTGTCGCGGCTCCCTCGTGGAGAAGTTGTCGACTTGTTTGCGATCCTGTCAGGGGCCTATGCGGCGCGCGGCTTGGCGATTCTGCTCGGCATGGAGGAGGCATCCGACGAGGATATGATGGAATGGTCGCAAGCGTTGATCGAAGGCGCCGGAAACTTTGGTTGGCGCGACGAACCGTTCGAGCGCGCGGATCGGGCCAACGAGGCAATTCACAGCTTGCTCGACAGTTTGCAGGATCGGCATCGTACGTCCCCAAACCCTTCTGCCTTTTCGGTTATGTTGACCGCCGACGACCCGATCCCGGAGAAACAGATCTATGCCAATATCAAGATCGCAATTGGTGGTGGTATCAACGAACCGCGAGACGCACTAAACACCACCCTTTACGGCCTTCTGACCAATCCCGAGCAATTGGAAGAAGTGAAGAAAAATGGCGACTGGATGAAGGCGTTCGAAGAAGGCGTCAGGTGGGTTGCGCCAATTTCCGCATCGTCGCGTCTGGTGAAGGAAGATACCGAAATCCGTGGGTGTCTGATTCCGAAGGGAGACACGGTTATGACCATTCAGGCCAGTGCAAACCGGGATGAGGACGTTGTGTCGAACGGAGAAGTCTTCGACGTCTATCGCGACGACTGTCACCATCAATCCTTTGGGAACGGTCCGCACTTTTGCCAGGGAACTCACGTCGCGCGCCGTGCAGTTGGGCAAATCATGCTGCCGGCGTTGTTTGATCGATTTCCGAACATGTCGATCCCCGACATTGACGCTGTGCTTTGGCGCGGTTTCGGCTTTCGCGGGCCGATTCAAATTCCTGTGCTACTGGAATAGTGCCATAGGTGTTGTCCAAGAGTTTTAGCGAGAACAACGTGACGCAAGACAAGATACTGATCGCCGGGGGAGGTATTGGTGGTTTGGCCTTGGCGCTAACCCTTCATCAGATCGGGGTGCCGTGCACGGTATTTGAGGCTGTGCCTAAGATGCGTCCTCTCGGTGTCGGCATAAATCTGCAACCGAATGCGGTTCGTGAACTTTTCGATCTTGGGATCGAAGAAGAGAAACTCGAGAAAGTTGGATTGCCCGTTGAGGAGTGGGCGCTTGTCGGCCTGAATGGTCGCGAGGTTTATGCCGAGCCGCGTGGTCTCAAAGCCGGATACAATTGGCCTCAATTCGCTGTCCATCGCGGCGAACTGCATATGCTCCTATATCGCACCTTGATCGAGCGAACGGGATCTGAAGTCGTTCAACTGGGCAAGAAGGTTGTCGGCTACAAACAAGATGCCACGAGCGTGACGGCCAGGATATCCCGCGAAGATGGTACAGAAAAAGAAGTGCGCGGGCGCCTTTTGGTTGGGGCAGATGGCATTCACTCTGCAATTCGTGCGCAGATGTATCCCGATCAACCTCCAATCCATTGGGGCGGAGCTTTGATGTGGCGGGGCACGGTTAGGGCCAAGGCACTGAGGACGGCGTCCTCTTTCGTAGGTCTGGGTACGCATCGGAAGAGGATGGTGATCTATCCAATCTCGAAGCCGGATTCGCACGGTCTTTCCTTGGTGAACTGGATTGCCGAAGTCACAATGGACAACACCGATGGGTGGCAGCAGGATGGTTGGTTCCGATCCGTCGAACTCGAAGATTTTGTCCACCATTTCAACGATTTTCGGTACGATTGGCTGGATGTGCCCAGCCTGCTGAGTCAGGCTGATTGCGCTTATGAAAATCCGATGATCGACCGCGATCCTGTGCCTTCCTGGGTAGAAGGCTCGGTTGCCCTCATGGGGGATGCGGCGCATGCCATGTACCCGACCGGTTCGAATGGCGCGAGCCAGGCCATTGTTGATGCACGTGTTATCGGCGCGCAACTCGTTTCGCATGGGGTGACACCAGCGGCACTTGATGCGTATGATGCTCAGCTGTGTGGACCAGTATCAGAACTTGTTCTGCGAAATCGGGGGGCTGGTCCTTTCGGTTTGTTGAACTTGTTGGACGAGCGATGTGGTGGAATGTTCGAAGATATTGATGACGTGATCCCCGCTGCGGAGCGATTGGAGTTCATGGCCAAGTACAAGTCTGCTGCCGGGTTTGCTATGGAGCAACTGAATGGCGCGCCGCCGACGATAGCAGCGGGAAGTCGGGTTCGGCCAGAACTGGACAAGGCCTCCCGATGACAAACTCTTTCCTGCGCTCTGTTTTCGGTGACCTCCATTCTGATCGCGAGATCGCTGCAGAATTTGGGGCGCCAGCCTTCACCAAGCGCATGCTTAGATTTGAGGCGGCATGGACGCGGGCTCTTGCAGCGGAGGGGCTCGTCAGTTCTGAAGATGCTGCAGTTTCCCTCCGAGCCATAGAGAGTTTTGATCAATACGATTTCGCAGAAGGCAGTCTTTCCGATGGCGTGCCGGTTCCCGCACTTGTTCGGGCGCTGCGGTCTGGTTTGGAGGAGGGGCCTTCTAAGGCCATCCATACCGGCGCGACAAGTCAGGATGTGGTCGATACCGCCATGGCGCTTACTTTGGTGCGGGTGACCGAACTGCTTCGGAAACATTTGGAAGACCTTGTCCGCGCGCTAGACGGAGTTTCGCGTCAGTTTGGCGCGCATCCCCTTATGGCGCGAACACGGATGCAGGCGGCTTTACCGGCGACCGCCGAGCTCAGAATCAATGCTTGGCAACAAGCGGTTGAAGAGCAGTTGAAGCGTTCAGATGATGCGCTTGCTGAGATCGCCGTGGCGCAGGTCGGCGGTCCCATCGGCTTGCGTGAGGCCCCTGATGGCAAGGGCGCGGCGATTGCCGAAAGAGTTTCGAGGGAACTGGGGTTAGAGCTTACAGGGGTTTGGCATACAGACCGCAGCGGTCCTGTTAGCTTTGGGCATTGGCTGACGCTGGTCTGCGGCATCATGGGCAAAATCGGCCAAGACATTGCTTTGATGGCGCAGCAAGGCATAAGCGAGATCGAGTTGAGTGGTGGTGGCGGGTCTTCGGCCATGCCGCACAAACAGAACCCTATCAGCGCTGAGGCAATGGTCACGCTTGCGCGGTACGTTGCCGTTCAGCAAGGCGCATTGGCCCAAGCGATGGTTCACGAACAGGAACGCTCAGGCGCTGCATGGGCTTTGGAGTGGATGACGCTGCCTGCCATGGCGGAAGCAACCGGCGCAGCACTCAGGCACGGCGTCACCGTCGTTAACCGGATCGAGCGGGTCGGCGTAGAAGAATAGTCTGAACATCTCGCCGTGTGGTGGTGATCCATCTCCGCCAGAGCCAAATTCACTGATGCCGAAGTTGCTTGCGTCCTCCGTAAACCGCGCCGCCCTGTGCCGACGGCATATGGCCGATGATCACGCCAACGGAAATACTCGTTTTGGGTCGTAGCTATCGAAACTCGAAAGCTTTTGTGCATTGCATTCGTCCTGCCAACGGGTGCCTTGTCGTATGGCGGTAACCACCTGAAATTTCTCGCGAAGCTGCAATGCTCTCGCCGTGTCCTCCATCGCGATGGCCACAAGGCCGCTGACAGATCCCTTTTGTCGCTCGACGAGTTCTATGGCTCCTTGCATCGTACCGCCGGTCTCGATCCATTGATCGACAAGTAAAACGCGCGTGCCTTCGGAAAACGCAGGTTGCCTCATCTCCATGTCCTGTGTTCGACCGGAGTAGTTCGAGAAACTCACGCGGTCTGTTTCGACGCAAAGCTTGCCCGCCTTGCGAATTGGCAGGAAACCAACATTTCGGCGCGCAGCAATCGCTGCCCCCAGAACAAAGCCCATCGCATCCAGCCCACCGACGACGTCAAATTCGATTTCCTCAAGGTCGGCCAGAAGGTCAGCAAGCAAATCCTGAAATGCCGCCTGGTTGATGTAGATTGACGTTGGATCGAGCCAGGCAAACTTGTCGCCTTTGGTGTTGGGCGCCATCAGGTTGAAATACCAGCGATCGTCGCGCGGACCTTTTGTCATTCGTCTTCTCCAAGTCGTTCTGCAACTTCCAGCAAGCGTCTCAGTCGCGCCGGCTCAATGTCATAGAAGTTGCCATCGTAGTTTATTCCGGTCGCGACCATGAAGGCGTCAACGTTTTTGTAGCGGTGTGCATTCTCCGGTGTGATGCCGGATGCCAAAGCTAAGGCAGTATCACCAATGGCTGATCGGAAGGTTGCGATCTTGTCGTCATCTGCTTCTACGCCTGTCGCTTGTCCCGAGGTACATACGACATCCATCCAGTTGCAGGCGATTTTCGCAGCTTTCCCGTAATCCTTTTGGGAGACAGGTCGCTGCTTTTTGAAAGCGGTGCCACCAAGATACAGGCCGCTCCAACCGGTCCGCGCATCTGCGATGGACTGTGCTTCGACTTGTTCCTCAACGCTTTCGTCAATGCGCGCATCATCCGCCCAGTAGGCATCAACACGGTATCCCTCCAATTCAAGTGCGGCCAATCTGGGGAAGGCGTCACGACCGGTCACGGCGAGAAAATTGAGACCCATCCACAATTCGGGCCGCTGGCTTCGCACGTCACGAACAATCGGCAGGAAAGTCTCTACGTCAAAATCATGGTTGATAAGGAAACAACCGGGAGCGCCTTCTCCGATAAGGACATCTATGTTGTTGAGCGTGCGCGCTGTATCGATCACATGGATCACCGGCAGCACAACCGGACCGCGTGACCCGAACGCTGCCCGAAATTCCCATCTGTTCATTTCCTGCCCCCGCTGAACATTTTTTGTGCATTGCCTTCGTTTTTGGCGCAGGCTGGACCCTGTGTCCGGGAATCGGATGCGGGACCGCGCGTCACAACTCATAAACGTGCTGTCGAAAAACTGGAAATAGACTGGGAGAGTGGGGATGTCGGACACCAAGTTCATGCAGACAAAGCGGGGTTTCCTGAAAACGGGGTTAGCTTCGGTCGCGCTGACAACGCCCTTCGTGAACCGCGCTTGGGCGCAAACCGTTGAGCTCACAATGCTGGGTTGGTACGGAACCGCCGAGCCAGACATGGTTGGTGAATTCGAAGAGGCGAACAACGTCAAGTTCGTTCCAAAGTATTACGCAGGTGGTGACAACATGCTGGCTGCGCTGGCACAAAACCCACCGGGCACCTTTGACATCATTCACACCGATGCAGAGTATGCGAAGCTTCTGGTCGCGAATGATCTGGTGCTAGAGCTTGATCCCAACGATTATGCGTTCGACGACCTTCTTCATGACGACTTCAAATCGTTTGCCGGTCATTGGGACGACAGCGGCAAGCTATACTCGTTGATCACCCGTTTTGGGCATCTTGGTGTATCCTACAATAAGGATGTGCTGACCGCAGAGGAAGCTGCCTCCTACGAGGTCTTCTGGGACGAGCGTTTGACCGGCAAGGTCGGGCACTTCGACTGGCACTTGCCCACACTTGGTCAGATGAGTCTGTTGATGGGCAATGCTTCGCCGTTCGACATTGGTGAGGATGCTTGGAAAGCCGTGCAGGAAAAGACGTTATCGCTAAAGCCACAGGTCGGTGGATATTTCGATTTCGGCGGCACATTTGCAGGCCTGAAGAATGGCGAGATGCTTGCTATGGTCGGCATCGGCGACTGGGTGACTGGTATCCTTGAACGCGATGGCGCGCCTGTTTCCTCGGTCGTTCCGAAAGAAGGCGGCATCCAGTGGACCGAGAGCTACTCGATTGCCAAGACTTCCGAAAAAGCCGATCTGGCGCTCAAGTATCTGGCTTACACCATGTCGCCCGAAGGTCAGGTGAAGACAGCGCAAATGCTCGGCTATCCCGGACACTGCGTCACCAAAGCTGGCCGTGCGCTCCTGAACGAGGTCGATGCCGCCGAGGCACAGCGCTCCGGTCAGGTGGATGGCGATCCGCGCGATCCGATAACGCTGATCAACGAAGGCCGCATCAGCTACCGTGACATTCCTGTTCAGCAAACGCTGGAGGACTGGAACGACTTCTGGTCGGAATACAAGAACGCCTGATCCGATGACGTCTAAGACGAGGCGGTGCAGCTGATGCGCCGCCTCAATCTCTACGCACTGACATTCCGTCTGCCGATCATCATCTGGCAGACACTGTTCTTCATTGGCCCATTGATCTTCGTCGTGGCCATGTCGTTCTTCGTCGTGCGCAACTTCCAGATGGTCGAAACCTTCGAGTTCGACTCATGGAAGCGGATGCTGTCGCGCGATTTTGTTTGGGACGCCTATGTTTACACGGTTCTGATGGCGGGCAGTGCAGCGATTCTGGCTTCGCTCATCGCGTTTCCGGCGGCCTATTGCCTTGCTTTCCAAACCTCGGCCCGTACCCGACAAATCGCGATCTTGCTTCTGATTATTCCGTTCTTCACCAGCTATCTCGTGCGGACATTCAGTTGGTATACCATTCTTGCCGAGGCAGGAGTGCTGAATGGGGCTGTGGGGCTTGTTGGTCTCGGGCCATACACATTGCTCAACACCTACGTCGGCACGCTGATCGGGTATCTCACATTGGTCATGCCGCTCGTTCTCATTCTGCAGACCGTGACGATGGCGAATATTGACGATCGCTTGATTCAGGCCGCCCGAAACCTTGGCTGCTCGCCTGCGCGTACCATTTGGACGGTCATCCTGCCTGCGGGCAAAACGGGTTTCGTAATTGCAGCGCTTTTCGCATTCATCCTGTCCTTCGGCGACTTTGTGGCGCCGTTCTACCTCGGTGGCTCCAACCCGCCGACGCTGCCGATCCTGATCATCGATACCACGAAGGCCGGTCAGCAATGGCCTCGCGCGGCTGTTGTCGCCGTTATCATGATGGTCACGCTTTTCGTCATCGCGTTCTCGGCGATCATGTATGCCTACCGGAAGAGGGCGAGCCGATGACGCTGTTCCTTCGCACCTGGCTGTGCCTTGTGGCGGGTTTCATCTTCCTGCCAATTTTCGTAAGCATGCTCTTTTCGTTCAACGAGGCGCGCTTCCCAACCTTGCCGCTCACCGGTTTCACCACCGGATGGTACGAGGCCATCTTTTCTGATCCGGATTTCTGGCGTTCCGCCAAGAACAGCCTGATCGTTTCGACCACGACTGCGGTGATCGCCACCTTCCTTGGCTTCTGCACGGCCTATACCGATTACCGCTACAGCTTCCGCGGCAAGAGCCTGTTCCTTGCCATCATCCTTCTGCCGCCGACAATCCCGCTGATCATCATCGCGCTGGCGATGCTGGCCTGGTTCAGCCGTGTCGGCATGTCGGGGCAGGTGGTCAGTATCATCGCCGCCCACACTGTGCTGACCGCGCCGTTCGCAATGGCGATCATCCGTCTGCGCTTGAGCCAAATTGACGAGAGCCTGGAAGCCGCCGCCTGGAACCTCGGGGCCAGCGAGTGGCGCGCGATGCGGGAGGTCATCCTGCCGTTCTGTAAACCTGCCATCTTGTCATCGCTGTTCCTGACAGCAGCCGTGTCTTTTGACGAGTTTACCGTTTCTTGGTTTGTTTCCGGACTTAACAAGACACTCCCCGTTCATGTCCTGGAAATTGTCCAGGGCACAATTGACCCGCAGGTGAACGCAATTGGCACGCTTGTGTTTGGCGTATCGATCACGCTTGTCGTTATTTCCCAGGCGCTCATCTTCTTCCGACTTCAGAAAGCCAGTACATGACGGAACCGCTCGTTTCCCTCGACAAGGTCGAAAAACGCTTCGACGATTTTGTGGCTGTCCGCGAGGCCAATCTTGAAATCGGTGCAGGTGAGTTCATTGCTATCATGGGACCGTCCGGCTGCGGCAAGACCACGACGTTGCGCATGCTCGCGGGGCTTGATGCACCTACCTCCGGCGAAATCCGTATCGCCGGCAAGCTCATGAACGAGGTCGCCGCCCATGAACGTGACACTCCGATGGTCTGGCAGAGCCTCGCGCTGTTCCCGTTCTTAAACGCGCGCGAGAATGTGGAGTTCGGCTTGAAAATGCGGGGTATCGACTCTGATGAACGCGAGAAACGTGCAATGAACTGGCTCGACCGCATGGAAATTGCTGAGTTCGCTGAACGCAATGTCGAGACCCTTTCGGGGGGACAACGCCAGCGCGTCGCGCTCGCCCGGGCGCTTGTCACTGAACCGAAACTCCTCCTGCTCGACGAACCGCTTTCCGCGCTCGACGCCCACCTCGTGATCCGCATGCAAGGCGTCCTCACCAAATTGCAAAAAGAGCTTGGCATCACTTTCGTTTATGTCACCCACTCGCAATCCGAAGCCTTCGCCATGGCCGACCGAGTTGTCATCATGTCGAAAGGCGAGATCGCTCAGGTGGGCACGCCCCGCGAAGTCTACCGCGCCCCACGCACGCGTTTTGTTGCGGAGTTCGTGGGCCGGAACAACATTCTGCCGGGTTCGGTAACATCATCTGACGCTGACCAGGTTACGGTTGAGACCGGCCTTGGCACATTCAGTGTTCCGGGCGTGGCCACCATTGGGACCAAAGCGTCCATCGTTGTGGCAGGCGACATGATGCAAGTCGGTCGCGGCGAGAACAGTGTTGATGCAACAGTGATCTCCGAGGAGTTCGTAGGCTCAATCGTCACCGCCTTCCTCGAAGCTGCCGACGGCACTGAACTGAAGGTGCAGGTTCAGGAACGAGCACTTGCCGATCTCGACTTGCAACCGGGAAGCAAAGTGACACTCCACTGGGCCACGCAAGACGGCCATTTGTTGCTGGAGGAAACATGATCCGCACCCCGATCCCTTGGCCAAACGGCGCTCGTTGCGCTTGCGCCATCACTTTCGACATGGATGCGGACAGTCTGATTCATATCGCGCGCCCAGGGGACAGCCACGACCGGCTCTACCCCATATCCATGGGCCGCTATGGTCCCACGGTTGCCGTGCCGCGCATTCTCGATACTTACAATCGTCTCGGGATCAAGCAGAGTTTCTTCATCCCCGGTTGGTGCATGGAGACTTACCCGGAGGCAGTAGAGGCCATTCTGAAGGATGGCCACGAGATCGGCCATCACGGCTGGATCCACGAAGACCCGATTGTGACCAAAGGTGCAGCGCAGGAGGAAGCTTTCGAGAAAGCCCTCGATACCCACAAGCGCATGACCGGTATCATCCCGCGCGGCTACCGCGCGCCTGTCTATAACGTCACGCAGCAAGTCATCGATTTGCTGATAAAGCACCAGTTCCGCTATGACAGCTCGCTCATGGCGGACGATATCCCCTACAGGATGCAAACCAAGCATGGCTCACTTTACGAAATGCCAGTCCATTGGGGTACAGATGACTGGCCGCCCTTCGCTCATTACGACGAGATCGGTTACATGATGCCGGTGCGCGGCCCGTCCGCCGGGCTCGAAGGCTTCTGGGAGGAATTTGAAGCGCAGTACGAAGCCGGTGGCTTTTTCATGCTGATCCTGCACCCGTTTTTGACCGGGCGGCTGGCGCGCTGGAGGATGGTGGAGCAATGGCTGCGAACCACACTCGAAGAGCGCGACGTCTGGTTCGCGCCACTGAACGCCATTGCTGACCATCTCGACACAGTTCAAACTCTCCGCGCGGAAAACCTGCCGTACTACACCGAACCCCAAAGTTAAGAGGCCGCCCATGTTGTCCGATACCGACGCCAAGTTCCTCCGTATCGCTTACGAAGAAGCGAAAGGGGGGTACGATGAAGGTGGCTGTCCCATTGGCTCCGTACTTGCGCGTGGCGATGACCTTGTCTCTCAAGGTCGGAACCAGCGTGTTCAAAAGGGCGACCCAATTGCACATGGTGAGATGGATGCACTCCGTAAGGCTGGCCGCCAGAAGACTTACCGTGACACAACGCTCTATACGTCTCTTAGCCCTTGTATGATGTGCACCGGAACCATCATCCAATTCGGCATTCCGCGTGTCGTCATCGGAGAAAACACGACTTTTGGAGGTAACGAAGACCTGCTGCGCGACCGCGGTGTGGAGGTGATCATTGCGGATGATCCTGATTGCATCGCGCTGATGACCAAGTTCATTGAAGAAAAACCCGAGCTTTGGAATGAGGATATCGCGGAAGAGTAAGATGGACACGCTAATAACCGGCGCACCCGCGCTTCCAGTGGGAGCAATCCTCGAAGATACGGTCGTTCCCGCGCGCGAACCGTGGAGTGCGAAACTCAAGAATGGACAAACACTTCGACTGATTGACATAGAAGGCCAACAGGCAATCGATTTCCTGTGCTTCGGCGTCGAGCGCTATGAAGGGCAGGTCGAGCGCTACCATATGCCCAACACGATCAAGATTCCCAAAAACATACTGCTCGGCGAAGGGAGTGTTTTATACTCACAGTTTGCCCGGCCGATGATGTCGATCACGGACGACAGTTGTGGCGGGCACGATACGATCTTTGGGTGTTGTTCCTTCGCCGTAGACCGGTTGCGATACGGGCAACAAAACGGCGAATGCTGTCAGCGGAACTTTGAGCGCGAGCTTGCGAAGCATAATTTGGGTCCAGAGCATGTCGTCGCAAACGCTAACTTCTTCATGAATGTTCCGGTGGGTTCCGGAGGCGAGGCCGAGATCACCGAAAGCCAGTCTCGACCGGGGGACTACGTCGATTTGCGCGCGGAAATGGACGTCATCGCGGTTCTGTCCAACTGTCCACAAGAGTTGAACCCCGCTACAGGAGAGCGCCCGACACCTGTCCGCGCGATCATTTTCGAAGAAACATCCTAGACTGGGTGGCGACCTGCCTTTGATGTCGGGGTTCAACGCCGGTACAGCGCGCTCCGGCACTGCGAGACGAAATTTGCCTGTCCTTCTCCGGCAAACATGCACCCACGGCGAGTTGGAATGCCTTTCCGAAAAATGGTATGAAAGTCATTCTGAAAAGAATTCGTTCTAAGTGCCTTGAAGATACACGGATGACGGTTGAATTTCGCAATGCACGGGCCGCCGATGCGCCGTTTTGCGCCAGCATAATTTGTGCATGGGGCGCGGAAACACCTTGGATGGTCTCTATTGATGACCCTTAGACGGTTGCGGCATCGTGGCGCGACCTCCTCGAAACAGATACAGCTTGGGTTGCTGAGACAAGCGGTCATATCGTCGGTTTTTGTGTTCGGGAGGACGACAACATCACGGGGCTTTACGTCAGGTCGGATGCGCGCAGCCGTGGCGTCGGAAAGGGCTTGCTTGATTTGGCCAAGGTTGGGCGCGGCTGGATAACTGTCTGGGTTTACGAACTGAACGAACTGGCGCGTACGTTCTATCGACGCGAAGGTCTTCGTGATATCGGACGCGAGAAAGACGAACACTCGCACCTCATTTATCGAGAGATGCGTTGGAAACGAGCATGACGGACCACAAGACAGTAGAGTTCTCGGCACGATTGAGTTGTGCCCCGATGATGGATTGGACGGATCGACATTGCCGTTATTTTCATCGGGTTCTTTCGCGACAAGCTCTTCTCTACACCGAGATGGTGACAGCCCCGGCACTTGTGCGTGGTGGCGCAAAGCATTTGCTGCGGTTTGACCAGTTCGAACACCCTGTTGCACTGCAACTGGGTGGGGCGGATCCTGTTGAATTGGCGGAGGCCGCCCGGATGGGCGAAGCGGAAGGCTATGACGAGATAAATCTGAATGTGGGCTGCCCATCGGATCGGGTGCAATCCGGAACGTTTGGTGCTGTGTTGATGAAGACGCCGGAGCTTGTGGCGGAGTGTGTGGCGGCGATGATGAACGTCGTAACTGTTCCTGTGACCGTAAAATGCAGGATCGGAGTGGATGATCAGATTCCAGAGGTTGTCCTGCCGGACTTTCTGCAAAGAGTTACAGACGCCGGTGTGAAGCGTGTCGCAATTCATGCTCGCAAAGCGTGGTTGCAGGGACTTTCGCCGAAAGAGAACAGAAGCGTGCCCCCCCTGGACTACCCCTTGGTCTTCGCAATGAAAGAGGCGTTCCCGGAGCTTCACGTTTCAGTCAACGGTGGAATCGAAACGCTTGACCAAGCCGAGAGTTTTCTTTCTGACGGCTTGGATGGAGTAATGATCGGCAGGGCTGCGTATCACTCACCCTGGGACATTTTTGGCGACGTAGATCGACGGATATTCGGTGAAGAGAACCCTTGCGCCAGCCCGTTTGAGGCGGCTGAGCTCATGGTACCTTACATCGAAGCGCATATTTCCGCGGGCGGGCGGCTCCATGCCATCACGCGTCATTTGCTTGGACTCTTTACAGGGCGACCTGGCGCTCGCATTTGGCGTCGCGTGCTGTCCGAAGGCGCACATCGCGAGAGCGCGGATCAAACTTTGGTATTGCACGCCTTGGATCAGGTCCGCCAACAGCGCGCTGCTTAAGGAGCGAAGGCTAAATTGAATCGGATCAATCGGCTTTCATGCCGGGTTTGGTGCCTCGGCAAACACTCTGTTAACCATCGTGTTCACAATGAGAGTTTCGTAGTGTGAACTGCGTGATTTCATTCTGCTTTTAATTAGAAAGGCGGGCAGAATGAGGAAGTGAAATCCCCATATTCAGCGTTTTGGTCCGCGGGCGCTACAACATATATACCCGCCGCATCTTTGCCTCAATCGTCTCTCAAATCGAACACAATTTCACGCAAAACCAAGGAATTGACCAAGTCCTGTGGGCTGAACCGGGTACCGATGACGGACGCGAATATCGCAGATATGCCGATCGATGCGGAGGAGACTCTTCCGCCCGGAACCGTTTTGTCTGGCGATCACTTCACCATTACCGGCACTCTTGGCGCGGGTGGTTTCGGGATCACTTATCGCGCCCAGGACAACGTTCTGGATCGCACGGTCGTCATCAAGGAATGTTTCCCGGAAGGCCTATGCTATCGCGATGGCAAAGATGTCGTTGCGCGGAAGACGACACAGGACAAGCAGATAAGATCAATCGTAAAGATGTTCATGCGCGAGGCTCGTAGCCTTGCCAAGTTGAGACATCCAAACATTGTCGGTGTGCACGGCGTTTTCGAAGAAAACGGCACCGCGTACATGGTGATCGATTTGATCGAAGGTCGCGACCTTTTTGAGGTTCTGGACAAGAGCACAAGGCGGCTTTCACCCGCTCGCGTTCATGACATCCTGATGCAATTGCTCGATGCGATTGGCAAGGTGCATGAACGTGGACTGCTGCATCGGGATATCTCTCCCGACAACATCATTATTGAGAACAGCGGCACGCCCGTGCTGATCGACTTCGGTGCTGCGCGAGCGGACTCGAACCACCACACGCGGGCAATCTCCGCATTTCTTGTCGTCAAGGAAGGCTACTCACCTCAAGAGTTCTACGTTGCGGGAAGCGAGCAACTGCCGTGCAGCGACCTCTACGCGCTGGGGGCAACTTTCTATCACGTGCTGACTGGGCGCGCTCCTCCGAACAGCCAGACACGTATGATGGACATAGCGGCCAATCGCCCGGACCCTTGTGTTCCCCTCGTGGGACGAATTGACGGGTACGATGACGCATTTCTCGAGGCCATCGATAGTGCGATGAGAATTCACCCGGGCGATCGGTTGCAATCGGCCGCGAAGTGGAGAGCACTTATCGAGGCGTCTGCTCCCGATCTGGGCTCCAAGCCACTTTCCGATCTGCGTCCATCTACGGCAGCCATTCCGTTGAACTTGGAACTTTCCCTATCGCAGCTTGTCGAAGAAACAAACGACGAGGTGAAGCGAACAAGTCAGCGACCGGCAAAACCGGAACCGATTGCCAAGACAGAGATTGTCCAAGAACCCAGCAAGCCAGAGTGGGTCGACGAGTTCAATAAGGAGTCAATGGCTCCCAGGCCTTGGTCCCGACGGCCGACGGGCGAAATCAACTACTGGATTGAAGGTCCACCGGAGGAAGAAGAAGTCCCTGAGACGTGGACCGATGAGCGCCGTGCGCACATTATCTCCAAGCCGGGCAACACCGGAACCAATTGGATCGACCGCGCGCTCGAAAAGCAGGAACGCATTCGAAGCGAACGTGAGCAGGCCATGGCATTGGCCGAAGCGGTAGAAACTGGTCAAGTGAAATCCAAGCCGATCTCCAAACCCTCCCAAAATGCAGCCGATGGATCAGAGGTTGCTGACGAAGACGTCAACAAGCCTTCGGGGTCGATGAGATTGGCCGGAATTCTCTTTGGTCTCCTAATCGGCCTCTGCAGCGTCTTCTTCCTCCAGGGGGCTTAAAAAAGCTGGTATCTCCTCGCTATGGCTTCTCGATGGGCTTGTTCACGCGCGAGGCCGTCAGTTTTGCCACCGCCGAGAAATCGTCCTGCCCCATGTCCTGATCCATCGCGGTCTCAAATGTGTCGACGATGGTTGAAAGCATCGGAAATGCATTTTCCGGCTCCGAGGCCATGTCACGCGCCAAACGAATGTCTTTCAACAGGAATTGAAGCGTAAACAATGGAGAGAAATCACCTTCGCGCATGCGCGGGACGCGGTTTTCGAAGTACCGGGAATACGCAAATCCAGTGCCCTCCGTAACAATTCGATAGAAGGTTTCGACGTCGGCACCTGTTTCCAGACAAAGGCCAACGGCCTCGGCGACAGCGACGGCGTGACCCGCAACCAATGTCTGATGGATAAGCTTCATATGATTGCCAGCGCCAGAAGGCCCGCAATGAAGGATCATCTGCCCGCAGGCTTCCAAAACAGGTTTGGCACGATCAAATGCTTGGACTTCACCTCCGACAACAAAGCTGATTGTGCCTTCGTTTGCTTGTTTGACCGAGCCCAACATAGAGGCGTCAAGGTGCGAAATTCCTCTGGTCGCGAGGTGGCCATGGACCTCGCGCGTCGCGTCGGGGCCGACGGTGGAGCAATCTACTGTGATGCCCCCAGCTTTCATTGCGGAACCAACGCCTGTCTCGCCCAAATACACTTCTCTTATGGAGTCGTTGTTGGGAACGCATGAGAGAAGTACATCTACGGCAGCAGCAATTTCAGCTATGCTGCCAGTTGCGTTCGCGCCAGTATCATTTGAAACCTTTGCAGTTACGTCGCTGTTTGCATCAAAGACATAAACGTCACCTGGAAAGGTCTTGCTTAACCGGGCAATCATGGGCGCGCCCATGGCGCCCGCGCCGATATATCCAATTTTCATGTGCCCCCCCGTCGCAACCGGTTTAGCCAGGCTTGTAATCCCGGTGCGCTTCCGGATCGGACATATCTGCAGGTAGCATCGCAAGCGCCTCTCTTAGGCCACTCGGTAGGTCGGCAGCTGCCCATTCCAGCGTTTCTGCGACACGCTCAGGCTTCGAAACGCCCACGATTGTCGAGGTGATGCGCGCGTCGCGCAACGAGAACTGAAGTGCTGCCGCACCTGTAGCCACTCCGTGCCTTGAGGTCAGTGCTTCGATCTTTCTTACGGGAATAAGCGCCTCGTCGTCGGCCGGTGAATAGCTGATTTTCGGCATAATGTCCGCGCCTTTAGCGAGTACGCCACCGGCGTACGGAGCCGCGTTCAGTATCGCCATCCCTTCGGTTGCGGCATAGGCAAAGATCCTTTCCGCAGAGCGGTTCAGAAGCGTCCAGCGGTTATGACTTATAAGTGTATCGAACGGCCATTGCTGGATCAGTTCGAACATCAAATCGTTCTTGCCCATTGCAAGGCCGACCGCGTCCGCGAGACCCTCTTCCTTCATTCTGAAGAGTTCATCCAACGCACCGCCCGTTCGCGTAACGTCGTCCAAATTGCCCGCGTGCTCCGGATCATGAAGATGAAGGATGGGCACGCGGTCGAGGTTCAATCGGGTAAGGCTTTCGTCAATCGACCTTCTGGCGCGGTCCGCATCGAACACAAGCGTGTCCATGTCGCGATCGAGTTTTGTGGAGATGACAAAGCCTTCTGGCAGTCCGCCATTCGCCTTGATCGCTTCGCCAATTCTTTTTTCGCTTTCACCAAATCCGTAATTGTTCGACGTGTCGATGAAGTTCACGTTGCTTTCGAAGATGGCATCAAGTGTCTGACGTGCTCTTTCCGCCGAAACCTCGTAGCCATACGTGTCGGGCATGTCACCTAACCCGGACGCGCCAAAGCAGAGCGGTGTCACCCAAACGCCGGTGTTTTTGATCTCTCTTTTCACGATGGCGTCACCTCGCGGCGCATCTTTGCGAGGCGGGCGCGCATGGCGGCGTCTGCCTCCGCTGATCCGTCGTGCCAAGTGCCAAAGAGTTTATCGAACGGAACCAGCCCATCTCCATAATTCACCTCGAAGTACTTATGGTGCAGGTAGTGGCCATACGCATGCAGGTCGACTGCGCCATCCTCTCCGACTTCCATCTTGTCAAAGCCGATGTGGCCAGGGATCGCTCCAAAGCCGGCCTTGTGGAGTTGGTAAAGGGCGATCAACGGGTGGGAAGGCAGGATCACGTGCCAAAACACCGATGCGAAGTAGAGAGCGTGTTCCACGGGATGCATTGCAAGCGAAGACCACGGCGAAGGATTAACCGACTTGTGATGGATCGCATGGACGTGTTTGTAGAGCCAGGGCGTGTGGATCAGACGATGAATTGCGTAGAAATGCGTTTGGTGGAGCATTGAGACCAAAACGGCGATGACCGCCAGGTAGATGGGCGCTTCTGAAAACGTCAGCCAGTTACCCCACGTATTGGCCCACGCCCAAAGAACTAGCGCACCAAAGAGCGTCCAAATAGATACTCCGTATAGGAAAGTTCGCAGGACGTTTTCAATGTTCTGACTCTTGAACCAGAATTGTCGACTTTGAGTGTCACCTGGGAATCTGGGGTTGTACTTGAAGCGATCTCCTTGCGCGCGCGCAAGAAAAAGTCGGTACTCGAATGCGCCATAAAACAGCCCAACGGCGATTACATTGATGATGTACAGCCTTAGAACCCAACCGAGAGAAAGGGTTTGCAGAACGTCAACAGGCGGTATGAACAACACCCAGTAAACAAAGGCTGAAACGGCATAAAACACGTTCCATGGTAAGAAATAGCTCGGCAGCCAAGCCGGTATCTTGCGCCACTGTGGCGGATACAAAGGTGCGATCTTCAAGAGCTTGCCAGGCTTGTAGTGGCCTCGCTTGTCTCTCGTTCCGTGAAGACTTTCATCCATGATGCGACTTTGGGGGTGCTCAGGACCACGCGTCAATGGGCTTCTGCAAAATGCCAGCTTTGAAGATACAGGGCTTGGACCCGAGGTGATGGAATTCTGTTCTTCGGGGCTTAGCAGTGAAGCGTTATCTGCGAAAGGATGTGGAAAAGCCGCCGCATTGTTCACAGAAGCAGTGACGATCTGTGGATATCTCGGGGTAAGCGCATCTCGGACTTGCCGAATCCTCAGTCGTGCGACTAGGAAAGTCTAGCGAGGGGAGTCTGCCATGCTCAACGGTGCCGATATCGCGGCCAAGATCGCGGGACTACAGAAAGAAGAACTCGACCGTTTCATGCGAGAGCATCTACGTCGAAGAGACCTTCACGAGGTCGTTGCAAACTTGAATGCAAGCGCACTTGCAAAGGATAATCCCAATTCGGGGGCGGCGCGTAAAGCTTTGATAAGGCTTGGCTTTACTGACTAGTTGATCTCTGGCTCGTCAACAGGCGCGCCAAACTCGGTTCTCAGAAAATCGAAGTCGCAGCCTTTGTCGGCCTGCTCAATATGGCGTGTAAACATCCATCCGTAACCGCGTTCGAAGCGCGGAGCGGGCTGTTGCCATGCTTTTTTGCGCTCCGCCAGTTCATCCTCCGACAAATCGACCTCCAGAACACGATTGGGCACATCCAGTCGGATGATGTCGCCAGTGCGGATCAAGGCGAGCGGCCCGCCAACGAAAGCTTCAGGCGCGACGTGCAGGATGCACGCCCCATATGACGTCCCCGACATTCTGGCATCAGACAGTCGTACCATATCGCGGTGCCCTTGTTTCAGCATCGCCTTTGGCATCGGGATCATTCCCCATTCCGGCATGCCCGGTCCGCCCTGTGGTCCAGCGTTTCGAAGAACCAGAACATGATCTGGGGTCATTGGATAATCTTCGTCATCAATGATCGTTTTCAGTTTTGCATAGCTATCAGCGACGATCGCTGGGCCTTCATGGATGTGGTACTTTGGATCGCACGCCGCCGGTTTGATGACAGCACCGTTCGGCGCGAGGTTGCCTCGCAGCACGGCGAGAGAACCTTCATGATACACAGGGTTTTCCAGCGGCCGGATAACGTCAGTGTTGAAATTCTCAGCCCCAGCGATGTCGTCGCCAAGAGATTTGCCACTGACCGTTTTCACAGAGAGGTCGAGCTTGTCTGCAAGTTCTTGCATAAGTGCGGGGAGGCCGCCTGCATAGAAAAAGTCCTCCATCAGATATGTGTCGCCGGAAGGCCGAAGATTGGCCAAGACTGGTGTGGTGCGTCCAATACGGTCAAGATCGTCCAGCGACCACTCAATGCCGCCACGTCGTGCCATGGCGATCAGATGAATTATTGCATTGGTGGAACAGCCGGTCGCCATGGCAACCGTTGTTGCGTTGCGGGTCGATGCCGTCGTAACGATCTTGTCGGGTGTGAAATCCTCCCAGACCATCTCAACAATACGGCGACCACATGCGGCTGACATGCGTTTGTGTGCGGCATCGGGCGCGGGGATCGCCGACGCACCGGGCAAAGTCAGACCCCAAGCTTCAGCGATGCTCATCATGGTCGATGCCGTGCCCATGGTCATACATGTGCCATAGCTGCGTGCGATGCCTCCCTGTACGCCAAGCCACTGATCTTTTGTGATATTTCCAGCGCGCCGCTCGTCCCAGTACTTCCAGACGTCTGTGCCTGACCCAAGTTTCTCGCCTGCGTAGTTGCCGCGCAGCATCGCGCCCGCTGGAAGGAATATGAATGGCAGCCCCATGGAAAGAGCTCCCATCACAAGGGCGGGTGTGGACTTGTCGCAACCGCCCATCAAGACCACTCCATCGACAGGGTGGGACCGCAGCGTCTCCTCCACCTCCATTGCGCCGAGATTGCGATATAGCATTGATGTCGGCTTCAAAAATTGCTCGGCGAAATCTGGGACGGGCAGTTCGACCGGTGTGCCGCCGGCTTGAAGTACTCCTCGTTTTACCCATTCCGCGCGGTCACGCAGATGATGGTGGCATGGCGACAAATCGGACCACGTGTTGAGGATGGCGATGATCGGTTTGCCGTCCCAGTCGGCCTCACTCAAGCCCATCTGCATCGCACGCGAGCGATGTCCCATGGAACGAAGGTCATCGGGCGCAAACCAGCGTGCGGAGCGAAGGTCTTCCGGGCGTTTTTTGGTCATTTGTATTTGTCTCCCTCTTCCGTGCAGTTCAGCACCTCTTTTGACGGGAGGGAAGACCATGTCTGTGACTGAGGCACCGGATCGGTTATCAGGCAGTATGAACCAAAACACCCATCTGAGTTCTGCGGACAGGGTCTATGCCGCACTTCGGGCGGACATTTTGTCCGGTCGTTCCGCGCCGGGGGACGTTCTGTCGCGCGCAGCTTTGGCGCAGAAGCATGGTGTAAGCCAGACACCTGTGCGGGAAGCACTCCTGCGATTGGAGCGAGAGGGCATGGTTGATGTACGCGCGCAATCGCGCACATGTGTCGCGCCGATCAGCGTTTTGGCAGTGCACCAAGCCATGTTCGTCCGTCGGGCTTTGGAGTGCGAAGTGGTCAAGAAGCTCGCGGCTGCGCCAAAACAACGGAATATGGCATCGATAGAAGATGCCTTGGATTCGGATGATCAAGGCTTTCACGGAGCGCTGTTTGAAGCGGTTGGCATGGGTGAAGTCTTTGATGGACTCACGCCGATCCTGGTGCCGCTGGAAAGATACCGTGCGTTGGTTGGCAGCGATGGCACCAAGACAGACGCCGAGCATCGGGACATTCTGGCGCGCGTATTCTCACGGGATCAGGGAGGCGCAGTTCTGGCCATGCAAGCGCATCTTGCCAGCGAAATTGAGGCGCTGAAGGCGCTGCAGGTGTCGAAGCCTAAATGGTTTCTTGTTGATGGCAGTTCGAGCGATTAGCGAAGTAACGCGGCGCCCATTGCCACAAAGAAGGGGATTGGAAGAGACAGGATCAGCCGTTTCAGTACGAAGCTCTGACCCATTAGGGGCATTTCATATGCCAGCACCTTTGTTGCCGAAAAGAGCGACCAAGCCGTGACATACGCAAGCACCGCAGCGCTCGAGGCTCCGACCTGCAGCCCCGCCGCAGCGACTGCGAAACAAACAAAAGGGCCTCCCGGCGTCAGGGGCCCGAGGAGGACGGCAAGTGCCAGCCCGGTGACGCCAGAACCGGAGCCAAACAGTTCACGCACCCGCTCGGCCGGAAGCAATTCTGCAAAGAGCGCGGCTCCAATCAGCGCAACAGTAATGCGAGGCAAAATGAACACTGCCAGTCTTTTGACTTCTGTCCTTGCGCGCTCTCGCGCGTCGCCGTCTGGTAGTTGTCGCCAGAGCCACAGAGCCAGTCCAACCAGCAACACCGTGCCAATGAGTATATTCATGTCGGCTTCCAGATCGCGCGAGCCAGCATGCCGACCAGAATTGGAGTAAGGAGAGCCAAGCCAACGCGCACAGCGACAAAGTCATAAGGCAAAAATGACAATTCCCATATGAGTGTACGGTTGAGATTGAACAGGCTCCACCCGGTCACGAAGGCAAGGCTGGCGCCGAGATCAGCTCCAGATACCAGCAGAGAAGCAGTCAGCGGATACGCCATGGATGGACCGCCCGGGAGCAGAGCGCCCGCGATTGTGGCAGCGGCCAATCCTTTCACACCACTTTCACGGCCAATCCATGTGGATATCCGCTCGCGGGGTATCAGAACAGGTATCGTTGCGGCGATGACGACACCAGCGCCAATCTTTGGAAGCAAAACAGCCAGAAAGCCAAGCGCACCCAATGCCGTTTGCAGCGCATGGCCGGGGCCGGACTGCAAAGCAACAAGCACGGCCGCTGCAATGGTTGCTCCTATGAGAAACAGGAAACCACTGTCTATTCGTGGCGTCACAGAAGCCCCGCGTCGACGACGAAACTCTGGTTCGTGATCATCCTTGCATCATCCGAGGCGAGGAAGAGGGCCATTCTGGCAATTTCTCCACCATCCATGGGCTGCTTCAAGATTTGGCGCGACACGAGAGCATCCACATCTGCCTGGGTGGGGTACCAAAGTTCACGCTGACGTTCTGTGAAAATGGCCCCGGGCTCGATCGCGTTCACGCGGATATTGTCGTCCCCGAACGCGTGCGCGAGTGACTTCGTCAACCCCAAAACGCCTGCTTTTGCAGTCGCATAGGGCACCATGTCGCCGCCTGCCAACCGCCATACAATTGACGAGACATTGATGATTGTTCCACCGCCAGCAGCCGCCATTCCCGAACGCACCGTCTGCGCCGCGAAGAACTGTGCGCGAAGGTTTATGTCTTGGCTTTGATCCCATTCGTCCACGTCGATCTGATCGACCTCTTGTCGCTTGTCGTTGGCGGCGTTGTTGACCAGTACATCAATGGAACCCAGTTTCTCCACGATCCCGGATATTGCGGCTCGCAGCGCATGGATGTCCGTGATGTCGACCTTGCGAAACACTGCCGCTGTTTCTTCTGCCAGCCTTTTTCCTACATCCGTTTGTATGTCGAGAAAGCCAACATTCGCATCCTGATCCGCGAAGGCCCGCACGATATCTGCACCAATCCCGCTTGCCCCACCTGTGACGAGAACAGTGCGGCCTTTGAGGGATGGGTATCGGGCGAACGGCATGTGGTGCTGATAGCGTAGCTCGTGAGGGGAGGCGAGAGGGAACTCCCAAGTCGAGTTGCGCCCGCCTTCGATTTGGCCTCTAGTTCTGGAAAACTGCAGTCACAAGGCGCGCAAATGCTTGATCTCAGAGATCTGGAATGTCTCTCCGCACTCGCGCGGCACAAGCACTTTGCCCGCGCAGCAGAAGACTGTGGCATGTCGCAGCCAGCATTCTCGATGCGTATCCGCAATCTTGAGGAACGGCTGGAGACGCAGATCGTGCGCCGCGGCAACCGTTTCCAAGGTTTGACGGCCGAGGGAGAGGTCGTTCTGGCGCATGGTCGAGCGATACTGGACGCCACTCGGGTGCTCGAAGATCAGGTGCGGGCGGCCAAGGGTGAGGTGATCGGTCGCCTGCGACTAGGGGCAATTCCCACAGCGAATGCCTTCGCCGCTCAGGTGGCGGTGTGGCTGCGTGCTGCCCATCCGGGCATCACATTGCAGATCGACACAACGAATTCGCTCTCCCTTTTGCAGGGGTTGGAGGACGGTCGTTTCGATGCCGCACTGACCTATACGGACGGCGTTGCAACCAGTTTGCTTCGGGTCGAGCCGCTATATGGAGAGCGGTATGTCCTAATGCTGGCAGATTCTCTCGGCGAGTTGCAGGGGGGCGAAATCAGCTGGGCAGAAGCGGCAACTCATCCGTTGATCCTGTTGGAAAAGGAAATGCAAAACCGACGTATCATCGATCGCATTTTTGAGGATGTCGGTGCAGAGGTGCAGGTTGTCGCGGAAACAGACGGATTTACGGCCATGATCGCGATGGCGGTTGAGGGCATGGGGGCGGCCGTTCTTCCACACGTATTGATTGACCGCCTGGGCGTCTTTGTGGGTGTCTCGCTTCTTCCACTGGTGGACCCCGTTGTTGAAAAGTCGGTTGGATTGGTTTTGCCGGAGCGGCCGCAGCAGATTCCTGCAGTTGAGGCGCTCAGAGATACGGTAAGGCGCAATCTACCAAAATAACTTTTGCTTATCGAATAATACAAAATGCCGAATTGACGATCCGCTTTTCGAATGGCATCGCTATGTTGTTCAGGGGAGGGTTCGATGTCGCCGCTCGACGATCAAAAAGGCATCTGGAAGCAGAAAGGTACCGGAAAAAGCCGCAAAACGCCGAAGGGGCGCCAGGTTGATGATGGCGCTCTGGAAGAAGTGCGGAGCCTATTGGGTGATCGCGATCGCCGTCGCGACCTTCTGATCGAGTATCTCCATCTCATACAGGACGAGTTTGGACATTTGTCCGCGGGCCACATTGCGGCGCTGGCCGAAGAAATGCGGTTGGCGCAGGCGGAGGTCTATGAAGTCGCAACGTTCTATGCTCATTTTGATGTGGTCGTCGAAGGCGATGCCCCGCCACCGGCCCTTACAATTCGTGTCTGCGACTCGCTCTCATGCGAACTGGCGGGCGCCGAGGCTCTGAAGGCGGCACTCGAAGAAGGTCTTGATCCCGCTGAAGTGCGCGTTCTGCGTGCGCCCTGCATGGGGCGATGCGATACAGCGCCGGTTCTGGAGCTTGGTCACCACCATATCAATCATGCGACACCTGAGAAGGTTCAGGCGGCAATCGACGGAAACCATATCCATGCACATGTTCCGGACTACGAAGATTTTTCGGCCTATTGCGCTGCAGGCGGCTACGAAAAACTACAGGAACTCCGTGAGAACGGCGATTGGGAAGCCGTCCAAGACACGATACTTGAAAGTGGATTGAGAGGACTTGGAGGCGCGGGTTTCCCGTCTGGGAAGAAGTGGGGTTTCGTTCGTGCCAACCCTGGTCCACGTTACCTCGCAGTTAACGGTGATGAAGGCGAGCCGGGGACCTTCAAGGACCGCTACTACCTCGAGCGTACACCGCACGTCTTCCTTGAAGGCATGCTGATCGCCGCTTGGGCGGTAGAGGCAGACACCTGCTTCATCTACATGCGCGATGAATACCCCGCTGTTCTGGAAATCCTGCGTCGCGAAATCTCGGCACTTGAAACGGCAGGTGTCGTTGCTCCGGGTTACATTGATCTTAGACGCGGAGCCGGCGCCTACATATGCGGCGAAGAAAGCGCGATGATTGAGTCGATCGAAGGGAAACGTGGTTTGCCACGTCATCGCCCGCCGTTTGTGGCGCAAGTGGGCGTGTTCGGGCAGCCGACCCTCGTTCACAATGTCGAGACATTGCATTGGGTCGCCAAGGTTTGCCGTGAAGGCCCGGAATGTCTCAACGCGACTGAAAAGAATGGTCGTGTTGGCCTTAGAAGCTACTCCGTGTCGGGACGTGTCGCGGCGCCCGGAGTTTACCTTCTCCCAGCCGGTTCAACGATCACCGACATCATCGTGGCAGCGGGTGGCATGGAAAAGGGCCATGTTTTCAAGGCCTATCAGCCGGGTGGACCATCTTCGGGTTTGCTGCCCGCCACCATGAATGATGTCCCTTTGGACTTCGATACACTTCAACCACACGGAACATTCATTGGCTCTGCCGCCGTGGTGGTGCTCTCCGACCAAGATCGTGCGCGCGACGCTGCTCTGAACATGCTGAAGTTCTTCGAAGATGAAAGCTGCGGACAGTGCACCCCGTGCCGCGTGGGTTGCGAGAAAGCTGTTAAGCTGATGCAATCCGATCGCTGGGATCGGGAGTTGCTTGAAGACCTCTGTACCGTGATGGCTGACGCATCAATCTGTGGCCTTGGGCAGGCGGCACCAAATCCGATCCGGCTTGTGATGAAGCATTTCGGAGACGAGATATGAAACGTTTGCTGGAAATCGGGCTGCTGATTTTGGCCATGGCTCTGCCGGGATCTGCATTGGCATGGTTCGAGCCGGAGCGCGGGTCCGACCTGCGGAAGGAACTCATGAACGCCATACGACCACAGGCGGAAGGTGAGTTGGGCGCGCCCGTGCAGTTTGTCGTCGATAGCCTACGCGTCGAAGGCAATGTCGCCTTCGCAACCCTGCAGCCGCAGCGACCTGGTGGAACCCAGATACGCTGGGAAGACACGGAGTTGGCGGCGCGCGGTGAAGAAGCTGTCGCTTATGATGGGCTGACAATCCATGTCCTTTACGCCCTGTCCGACACAGCTTGGGAGGTTTTTGCCTGGAGCGTTGGTGCGACTGATGCGTGGTGGTCGGATCCTCAACTTTGCGCGACACATCAATCCGTGATTCCGGAGGCCTGTGGTTGATGTCGCGTTCCGGACCTTCCCTTTTGTGTGCACATGCCGTCGCTTCCGCCTTTGTGGCCAGTTGTCTTTCGGCCAACCCCGTTTCGGCCGCAGAGTTTATGCACTGCTATCTGCGGGAAGCTCCCGACGATGCCCCAATCTCCAGCGAATTTAACGTGTCTGGATTGGTAGACGCCTTGCCGATTGCGGCTTTGAAGCATGCCTGCGGTGCGGAAACCGGACCTGATAAGGCTTTGCTGGAAAGTATCGTTTCGGCAGGCAAATGTTCTCCTGAAAGTGAGATCTCTGGTTACGTGGCCGAGACGTTTGAGTTTTCTCCGGAAGAGCTGGCGGCGGACATGATTTCGCAGTCTTCGCCGGAAGTTTTCGCCGATGTTTGCGAAGCAGTTTCGATATGTACGCCCGGTGATGCTGGATATGACGAAGCGTGCAATGCGGCTATCGACAGCGCGATGGGAGGGTGATCGGACACCATGCTGGATGCCACCAAGACCATAACTTTCTCTTTGGACGGGGAAGACGTAACCGTTCCCGAGGGCACTACGATCTGGGAAGCAGCTCACGGGCAGGGCTTGGTAATACCGCATCTCTGTCACAAGCCAGCGCCTGGGTATCGCCCTGACGGGAACTGTCGGGCGTGCATGGTCGAGGTGGAAGGCGAGAGGACGCTGGTCGCGTCATGCATTCGTCCCGTAGCCGATGGTATGATTGTGAAGACCGCTTCAGATCGTGCTGAAAAATCACGGAAACTTGTGGCTGAGCTTCTTGTCGCCGATCAGCCTGAAGCCGCGCATGATGCGTCTTCACACTTTTGGGACATGGCAGCGTCCAATGGTATCTCTGAAAGCAGGTTTCCTGCGGTCGAACCCGAGCGTGTTCCGCTTCTAGACGACAGTCACGTTGCGATGCGTGTCAACCTCGACGCCTGTATCCATTGCAACCTTTGTGTCCGCGCTTGCCGTGAGGTGCAGGTCAACGATGTGATCGGTATGGCAGGGCGGGGCCATGACGCAAAAATCGTTTTTGATCAGAATGATCCGATGGGAGCCTCAACCTGTGTCGCCTGCGGTGAATGCGTGCAGGCGTGTCCAACCGGCGCCCTGATGCCTGCAACCGTTCTTGATGAAACGCAACAAGGGGACAGCAAGGACTACGACCGGGAAGTGAAGTCGGTTTGCCCATATTGCGGGGTCGGGTGCCAACTGTCCTTCAAGGTCAAGGATGACAAGGTTCTCTATGTCGATGGCATTGATGGTCCGGCGAATGAGAACAGGCTGTGCGTGAAGGGCCGGTTTGGCTTCGATTACATCGATCATCCTCACCGACTTACAAAACCTCTTATCAGGCGAGAGGATGCGCCGGCCAAAGGATTGAACGTCGATCCGTCGAACCTCTCCACGCATTTCCGGGAAGCAAGTTGGGAAGAAGCTCTCGACTTCGCGGCGAAGGGCATGAAGGGCCGGGGGCGCGAAATTGCAGGTTTCGGTTCTGCCAAGTGTTCGAACGAAGAAGCCTATCTGCTTCAGAAACTCATTCGGCAGGGCTTCAAGCACAACAACGTTGATCATTGCACCCGGCTTTGTCACGCCTCGTCGGTTGCGGCGCTTCTTGAGAATGTCGGCTCCGGAGCGGTTACAGCCACATTCAACGAGATCGAGAATGCCGATGTCGCCATCGTTATTGGTGCCAACCCGACGGAAAACCATCCTGTTGCCGCAACCTATTTCAAGCAGTTTGCCAAGCGGGGCGGCAAACTGATCGTCATGGACCCGCGCGGCCAGGGACTGAAACGCCACGCGAGCCATATGTTGCAGTTCAAGCCTGGTGGCGATGTCTCGATGCTCAACGCGATCATGCACGTGATCGTGGAGGAGGGCCTTTACGACGAGCAGTACATTCAGGCCATGACTGAAAACTGGCCGGCGATGAAAGCTCATCTCGCTGATTTCCCACCCGAGAAGATGGCTCCCATCTGTGGCATCGAGGCGGATGCCCTGCGCGATGTCGCCCGCACGTTCGCAGGCGCAAAGGCGGGCATGATCTTCTGGGGTATGGGTGTGTCTCAACACATCCACGGAACAGACAATTCCCGCTGCCTGATTTCACTCGCGTTGATGTGCGGCCAAGTGGGGCGTCCGGGCACTGGTCTTCACCCTCTTCGGGGTCAGAACAACGTGCAAGGCGCGTCGGATGCTGGTCTTATCCCTATGTTTTTGCCCGACTATCAGCCAGTTGGTGATGACGGTGTAAGGTCCGCCTTTACGGAGGTATGGGGCAGCGGAGATTTCTCGAACGAACGGGGTTTGACCGTCGTTGAGATTATGCACGCGATCCATGATGGCGATATCAAGGGTATGTATGTGCTCGGCGAAAACCCGGCCATGTCGGATCCAGACGTTGATCACGCTCGAGCGGCATTGGCCAAACTCGACCACCTTGTCGTACAGGACATCTTCCTAACGGAGACCGCGAACTACGCCGACGTCATTCTTCCTGCAAGTGCTTGGGCCGAGAAGACCGGCACCGTCACGAATACCAACCGTCAGGTGCAAATGGGACGTCCAGTCGCGCCGCCACCAGGCGATGCGAAAGAGGATTGGTGGATCACGACCGAACTCGCGAAACGTCTGGATCTTGGGTGGGAGTACAGTCATCCCCGCGAAGTCTTCGCCGAGATGAAGATCAATATGGGATCGCTCGACAACATCACTTGGGACCGTTTGGAGAATGAAGCGGTCACATACCCGTCGCTCAGCCCAGAAGACCCGGGCCAGGCGATTGTTTTTGGAGACGGGTTTCCACGACCGGAAGGACGTGCCCGCTTTACGCCAGCAAGCGTCATCCCGCCGGATGAAACCCCCGATGCTGAGTACCCGCATATTCTTATCACTGGTCGACAGTTGGAACATTGGCATACCGGCTCAATGACGCGGCGCGCGAGCGTGCTGGACGCGGTCGAGCCCGAGGCCAATTGCTCGCTTCATCCAAAAACGCTTCGCGTGCTGGGCGTCAAGGCGGGCGAGTTCGTTCAACTGACCACACGGCGCGGATCACTAACAGTGATGGCACGCGCCGATCGCGCAGTCGCAGAGGGTCAGGTGTTCCTTCCCTTCGCGTATGTCGAAGCGGCTGCGAACATTCTGACCAACTCTGCACTCGACCCTTATGGGAAGATCCCCGAATTCAAGTTTTCCGCTGTCCGGATCGAACCGGCAGAAAGTCGAGAGGCGGCGGAATAGGCAACCAGCATCAAACTTCACAAGCCAGCAAAGAAAGATCGCTTGCATGTCAGACATTGAAATCGCCCGCGCCGCCAAGAAGAAGCCAATTCAAGAGATTGGCGATGGCATCGGTATCCCGACCGAGCATCTTCTGCCTTATGGCCACGACAAGGCGAAGGTGAGCCAGGCCTTCATCAATGAAGTCCAAAGCCGCGAAGACGGCAAGCTGATCCTGGTTACGGCAATCAACCCGACGCCTGCAGGTGAGGGCAAGACGACGACAACGGTCGGTCTCGGTGACGGCCTGAACGCGATCGGCAAGAAAGCCATGATCTGCATCCGGGAAGCGTCCCTAGGTCCGAACTTCGGGATGAAAGGCGGGGCGGCTGGCGGAGGCTATGCTCAGGTCGTACCGATGGAGGATATGAACCTTCATTTCACGGGCGATTTCCACGCGATTACCAGCGCGCATTCGCTTCTGTCGGCGATGATCGACAACCACATTTACTGGGGCAACGCCTGCGAGATCGACACACGTCGCGTCACATGGCGCCGGGTGGTCGACATGAACGATCGCTCGCTTCGCCAGATCACCTCGTCCCTCGGCGGCGTCGCCAATGGTTTTGCGCGTGAAGATGGTTTCGACATCACTGTCGCGTCCGAGGTCATGGCGATTCTTTGCTTGGCCAAAAATCTTGATGACCTGCAAAAACGTCTCGGCAACATGATCGTCGCCTACCGTCGCGACCGCTCGCCCGTTTTCTGCCGCGACATCAAGGCCGACGGCGCTATGACGGTGCTCTTGAAAGATGCGATGCAACCGAACCTAGTACAGACGCTTGAAAACAACCCGGCTTTTGTTCATGGCGGTCCGTTTGCGAATATTGCCCATGGATGTAACTCGGTGATTGCAACGACTACGGCGCTTAAGCTTGCCGACTATGTTGTGACAGAGGCTGGGTTCGGAGCGGACCTCGGGGCCGAAAAGTTCCTCAACATCAAGTGCCGGAAAGCCGGTCTTAAGCCGTCTGCCGTTGTGATCGTGGCGACGGTTCGGGCAATGAAAATGAACGGCGGCGTGAAGAAGGACGACCTCGATGGCGAGAACGTTGAGGCGGTCAAGAACGGTTGTGCCAACCTTGGCCGTCATATTGAGAACATCGCAAAATTTGGCGTGCCTGCCGTCGTGGCCATCAACCACTTCGTCAAAGACACTGATGCGGAAGTGCAGGCCGTGATCGACTATGTCGAAAGCCTTGGTTCGGAAGCCGTTGTTTCCAAGCACTGGGCAGATGGGTCAAAGGGTTCGGCGGACCTTGCTCAGAAGGTGGTCGAAGTGATCGACACAACTGAGTCCAACTATGCGCCACTTTATCCGGACGACATGGGCCTTTTCGCCAAGATCGAAACGGTCGCCAAGGAGGTATACCGTGCGGACGAAGTATTGGCGGACACCAAGATCCGGAACCAACTGAAAGACTGGGAAGAGCAGGGCTACGGTGACTTGCCGGTTTGCATGGCCAAAACACAGTATTCGTTCACGACTGACCCAAACCGCCGCGGCGCGCCGACCGGGCACTCTCTTCCTGTACGGGAAGTGCGATTGTCCGCCGGCGCTGGCTTCATTGTCGCAATCTGCGGGGAGATCATGACAATGCCTGGTCTTCCACGTAAGCCCGCGGCCGAAAGCATTCGTCTCAATGAAACGGGCGAAATCGAAGGACTGTTCTGATCCACTGCTCGGAAGCGTGTCACGTTTTCCGAATTGCATTTGCTAGGATCCCTCTAAGAGCCTGACCTAGAATGTGGATGGTCTCATCTGATATGGTATTTCCCTACTGAATTTAACCACAGACAGGGAAGACCACATGGCTTGGAACGAGACCACCCGCGCGAAGTATAAGCGTAGTTCGGACCGATATGA
>JAJDZT010000095.1 GCA_022824525.1 Silicimonas sp.
TCCCGCATCATCATTCGCGCTCCTGCCCTTTGCCTCTGAAAGCGCGCCGCCGACCGATTCGTCCGGTCGTTGACAGACACACGCCAACTACAGAAAAAGCTCGCAAAAATCGCCGATGTCAACAAATTGGGCTACACCCGCCCCGCATTGTATCGGCTGTCGAAGCCGCAAAAGCGCGTCACGACAATTGGCTGTTGGTCGATGCCGGCGACATGTTCCAAGGCACGCTATTTTATCAATTCTACCGTGGTGACGTCGCTGCGGAGATGATGAACAAGCTCGGCTATGACGCCATGGCCGTGGGCAATCACGAGTTCAACCATGGCCCCGAAAGCCTCGCCGCGTTCATCGAGAAGGCTGAGTTCCCGGTTCTGATGTCAAACGCAGATTTGTCCAGTGAGCCGGCGCTGAAGGACCTCGTCGTGAAATCGACCGTGGTCGAGAAGGCTGGTGAGAAGATCGGTCTGGTCGGTGTGACACCGCGCAACAATGACGAATTGTCCTCGCCCGGTCCCAACATCACCTTCACCGATCCGTCACCCGCCATTCAGGCCGAAGTCGACGCGCTGACTGCGGACGGCGTGAACAAGATCATCGTGCTTAGCCACTCCGGCTATCCGACTGACAACGTGATTGCACTGAACACATCGGGCGTTGATCTGATCGTTGGCGGTCATTCGAACACCTTCCTGTCAAACACGGACGAAGATGCAGACGGTCCCTACCCGGACGTCGTGAACACTGTGCCAATCGTGCAGGCGTATGCTTACGGCAAGTACCTGGGTGAGCTGGAAATTGTCTTTGATGACGACGGCAATGTCGTGTCTGCAACCGGTGAACCAATCTTGCTTGACGCAAGTGTTGCCGAGGATGAAGCAACTAAGGCACGAATTGCCGAACTTGCCGGTCCGCTCGATGAAATCCGGAACGAGGTGGTAGCCGAGGCCGCTGACGCTATCGAAGGCGACCGCAGTGTATGTCGCGCGATGGAGTGCCCGATGGGGAATATCATCACCGATGCAATGCTCGACCGCGTGAAGGATCAGGGGATTGAGATCGCCATCCAGAACGGGGGTGGTATCCGCGCCTCAATCGACGCCGGCCCGATCACCAAAGGCGAGGTTCTGACGGTACTCCCGTTCCAGAACACGCTGTCTACATTCCAGGTCTCGGGTGAGACAATCGTTGCGGCACTGGAAAACGGTGTCAGCCAGCTTGAGGACGGTGCAGGGCGTTTCCCGCAGGTTTCAGGCATGAGCTACACTTTCGATCCAGCCGCCGAGCCGGGCAGCCGGATCAGCGAAGTGATGGTCGGTGGTGCGCCTATCGATCTCGGCAAGATGTACGGTGTTGTGTCCAACAATTACGTTCGAAATGGTGGTGACGGGTACGACATGTTCGTCGGCGCCGAGAACGCTTACGATTTTGGACCCGACCTTGCTGACGTGACAGCCGACTATATGGCTGCTCAGGGCCCGGTCGCTCCGTTTACCGATGGCCGCATTACCATCAAGGAGTAGCCAGCTTCACATGTGATGATTTGGTCGACCCGGGCAACTGTCCGGGTCGCTTCTCTTCAGGCCCGTCCAGCAGTCGACGAAAGCAGTAGCGGATCAATACCAAGCGTATTCAAAGCAGCTTCCCATTTGCCTGCATCGTCATTGCCGAACACAAGCTCCGGCTCTGCGTCACAGGTCAACCAACCGTTCTGCAGGATCTCGTCTTCGAGCTGACCGGGCCCCCAGCCGGAGTACCCCAGAGCCAAGAGCGCGGAGGCTGGCCCCACTCCGTTTGCGATGTCTTCCAAAACGTCGAGCGTTGCTGTCATCCCGAACCGGTCACTAACCCGGAGTGTCGCCGCTTCTGTCGCGTAGTCCGCGCTGTGGAGCACAAAGCCCCGTTCGTTCTCGACAGGCCCCCCAAAATGCACGCGAATGTCTCTCTGTGGCTCACCCACGTCAAGGTTCAGCCCTTCCAACAAGTGACTGAAGCTTACTTGTTCGGACGGCTTGTTCACGATCAAACCTAGCGCGCCGTCTTCGGAGTGAGCGCACAGAAAAATAACGCTTCTTTCAAAGCGTGGATCACCCATTCCCGGCATTGCGATCAAAAGCTGACCGTCGAGCGAGTTTTGGTCGTCTTCCATACCTTTAACGTTGGAGCTTTCTCGCGGCACATCAAGGGACAACCCGACACACTCACGAAGCATTACCAGAATGTGATTTTCATGTGTCCTCCTAACTGGGATACTTGCGCGTCATGTTTCGATCGCTTTGTCTTGCCTTCCTTGCTGCCTCGGCGCTCTCCGCGAGCGCTCAATCCAACGGTTTACCGGTGGATGGCAGCATATTGCCTGGGTGGCGGGAGGCAGACTCACGTCACATGGCTGGGCTTTCGCTGCGCCTTGCACCTGGATGGAAAACGTATTGGCGGTCACCTGGAGCGGGCGGGATCCCACCGCAATTCAACTGGTCGGGGTCAAAGAACTTGGCCGCTGTCCGCGTCTTCTATCCGATCCCAAAAGTCATGGAACAAAACGGGCTACGGTCGATTGGCTACGACAGCGATGTTGTTTTTCCACTGGTCGTGGTGGCTCGCGATCCATCCAAGCCCGTCGACCTGCGGGCCGAGGTGGAGGTCGGTGTCTGTGAGGACGTCTGTATCCCCGTCACATTGCGCGTCCAAGCCAATCTGCCGGTCACCGGGAGCTACGATTCTGATATCGGCGCAAGCATGGACAACCAACCTGTCCAAGCTGGTAGTTTTTCGTGTGAGATCACTCCGATTGCCGATGGATTGGTACTGAAGGCCTCAACTGCCGATGCCCGCATTCGGACAGAGATCGTCGTGATCGAAACGGGAGAGCCCGGGGTGTGGGTTTCTCCGTCTGACACATCTCAGAGCGGTCGAAATCTTGTGGCGGAAGTCGAGATAGTGCCACCGAACGCAAAACCGTTTGCGCTTGCGCGGAATGATGTGCGCATGACCCTGATCGGCGGGGGAAAGGCCATCGAAATGCGCGGGTGCCGCTAAGGTCGCGAGGCCGTGGCAAACCGCAGACTGGCCACCAACCATAGAAGGAGTGTCCAGAGTGCTGTGCCTGCTACGAAAGCCGCCAGCGCAATCGGCATACCCTCGGTCGAACCCAGAAAACCTGGCATTGCACCGGTCATCATCGTGGACCCAAGCGTCACCGCAAAGATGCCGACAACACCGAGCACGCCCACCGAAAGAAGTGCGGCGAGACCGGGTGCACGCCCGCTTGGCGCAAGAGCACGACGAAACGCCCGAACGTTTTTTCCGATGTCATGTCCGATGGCGAGAAGCGACGGAACCACGAGAAGAACGAGCAACAACCCAAAACCGAGCCCGTACGTCAAAGTAATAACCGTGGGCCTCAGGAATTGCGCCTGCTGGGATGTTTCATAAAGCAGCGGCGCAAGACCCAGAACGGTCGTTGCGGTGGTCAGGAAGACCGGGCGCAGTCGGTCGGCTGCTCCATCTATGATCGCGGGCACAAGGCCGCGTTCCTCAGCATACTCGTCAACCGTCGTGACCAAAACAATGCTGTCATTGATTATGATACCCACCATTCCGATCAGCCCGACGACCGAGAACATGGAAAGCGGAACATCCCAAAGATAGTGCCCCCAGATCGCACCAACGAGACCGAAAGGTATGATCGCCATAACGACGAATGGGCGCGACCAACTGGCGAAGACCCAGGAGAGCGTGAGGTAAATTCCAGCCAGGCAAAGCACCAAGCCCGTCATTGCATCGGACAGGAAGTCTCTTTCCTGCTCGGCCAACCCTGACATGTAGCTCGAGATGCCGAAGTCTTCTTCCAGCCTCGGAAGGATATCGTTTTCGAGGGCCTCCGTGATCTCAGTCGCGCGATCAGCGTTATCTTCGGAAATGTCGCCGGTAACCGAGATGACCTGTACGCCGTTCTCGCGCCGGATAACTGAAAATCCGGTCTGTCGTTCAACTGTTACGACATCGGCGAGCGGCACGAACGTTCCCTCGCCCGTGGCGGAAGGTCCCGTCCGGATCAGCAAACGATCCAGGAAGTCGGCGGTGATTTCGCGTGACGGCAGTTCTACGCGAATGGACGCAGTGCGTGGACCGTCGGGATAGGTCGCCGCCTCGATGCCGTTGAGACGCGCGCGCAAGGTCTGACCAAGCTCATCGATGGTCAGACCAAGGGCCTGCCCTTGCGGTGTAAGCTGAAGGATGAGTTCTTCCTTGTCGTAGGAAAGAGAATCCTCAAGGGCGGAGATCTCGCTGAATTGCGCGAGTTGGGCCTTTAGCTCCTCCGCCGCTTCTTTCAGCGTGTCAGCGGACCCACCGGACAACTCGACATCGATCGCATCGCCGCCGGGACCAGATCGCCAGCCGCGGAAACTTACGGTTTCAAGCATGGGATGGCGTGGGACCGAGTCCTGAAGTTCAGCAACGAACGCAAAACTCGAATACGGTCGCAGATCCGCATCGATCAACTCGATCGCTATGGAGCCAAGCTGATACGACTCTTTCGTTTCCTGCCCAGCCAAACCGCGCCCGGTTGTACCGCCAATCTCCGCGAGAGCGAACTTGATCGGGTTCGTGCCGTGTTCCTCTTCGTACCGCGCGCCAACTTCCTCGACCGTCTTCTGCAGAGTTCGCATGAAAGCAAAGGTGTCCTCACGCGATGCGCCGGGCACCATCGCGAAGTTACCGGTTACGGAACTGCGTTCCGGCGCATTGAAAAAGCGCCATTGCACATCGCCTCGTATGAAGAGCGACACTTGGCTCGCCAGAACCACAAAGGCCAATGCAATCACCGGGTACCGCGCCCAGATGACACCCGCGATGAACGGGCGGAACAAGGCCTCCCGGACCCAGCGGAAGCCTTTGTTCACCTGACGCGAAGGCCAATCATACCAGTGTTCCTTGGCCGTGTGGCTCAACGCGTGCTTCATGTGATGAGGAAGGATCAAGAAGCATTCCACCAACGAAGCGATCAGCACAACGATCACCGTGAAGGGAATGTCGACGATCAGATCGCCAAATCTACCGCCAATTGCCACAAGGCCGAAAAAAGCGATCACCGTCGTTACGGTTGCGGAGAAGACGGGTGTGAACATCCGCCGGGCCGCGTTCTCTGCTGCGGTGGCTGGATCCTCTCCCAATCGGCGTGCTCGGAAGTCGGCGTGCTCCCCGACAACGATCGCGTCGTCCACAACGATCCCAAGCGTGATGATCAGCGCGAAGAGCGAGATCATGTTGATCGTGAAGCCCGCCACATACATCATGGCAATGGCTGCCGTCATCGCCACCGGAATTCCCATGGCGACCCAGAACGCCGTCCGGGCGTTCAAAAACAGGAACAGCAAGACAACGACGAGCCCTAATCCCATCAATCCATTGTCGAGCAGGATGTTCAGACGCGCAGTGATCCCTTCGGCCAGTGTTCTGATGAGGCTGATTTCGACACCTTGTGGCAGCGTGGATTCCATCTCGGCCGCAACTTCTTCCACAGTCCGCTGCATCCTGATGGCATCACCGCTGGCCGAACGGTCCACACGCACAGAGATGGCCGGGTCAGGACCGACAAAGTAGGCACGATCACGATCGACACCCTCAACCCTGACGCGCGCAACATCGCCTATGGTCAACTGAGTGCCGGCGTCGGTAGTTCGGAGGACGATGCCTGCAACCTGGTCCGCCGACCGCTTCGCCACACCGGTACGCACCCGTTGCGCTCCAGAAACGTCACCCGCAGGGCTTGCTTCCGTTTCAGCCGCGATTGCATTCGCGATCTCCCGCATTGTCAGGTCATGACGAATGAGATCCAAAGACGTCACTTCGACGATCGTCTCCGGCGCGGCCAATCCACGAATGGTCGTTCTCGTGATCCCCTGAGCGAAAAGCCGAGCCGTGAATTCGTCTGCAAAGTTCGCAAGCTGATCGACACCAACTGGCCCTGTGATCACGACATCAGTGACACGATCCGACCAACGCCCACGCTCAATTTCAGGGTCGTCGGCATCGGTCGGAAGATTGTTCACGGCGTCGAGCGCCGCCTGAACATCTTCCTGCGCCTGGCTCATATCCCACCCAGGTTCAAACTCCAGCGAAATGCTTGCAGAGCCTTCGCGCGAACGCGTTGTGGTTTCCGTAACGCCTTCAACGCCTTGAAGATCAGGCTCAAGGACTTGGATGATTGACCGATCCACATCTTCGGCACCCGCGCCGTCCCAGCGGACGACAACGTCGATATCGTCCACGATGACATCCGGGAAGAATTGGGCGCGCATCTGGGGAGCGGCGTATAGACCAGCAACAACCAGAAGTACGAGCAACAAGTTCGCAGCTGTCGGATGACGCACGAAGTAGGAAAGGATACCCCCTGCCGCTTTGCTCAGATCACGTGCCATCGGTCACTCCCGACCCCTGATGTTATCAGTTCATCCGGCTTTCGATGCGCTCGACCATACGGGCCGGCACTTTTTCTTCTTTCAATTGAGCCAGAACCCGCGCCTTGGCCTCGTCGGGCATGAATTTGTTGCCTTCCACGAAGGTCACCAGACGGGCCCGGCGCTCAGGATCAAGTTCCACGAACTCTTCCGCTTCAGGCTCTTCCGCTGCCCCGGGGCGAACCGGACGGATGCGTATGCCCGCACCCAGAAGCGGCGAGCGTTCCATGACAATCTCCCGCCCAGCCAAACCGCGAGCGCGTAGGATCACATCGTCGCCTTCACGGCGCAGCACGTTGACTTCAGCCACTTCAAGTCGGTCTTCTTCCCCAACAACAAGGACAGTGCCCGAAGCGTCGACAGCGCTGGCCGGAACGCGGGCCACGCGCTCAAGCGGTGGTTCGCTGATCTGAACGGTAACGAAGTCGCCCGGACGGAACCCAGGCGCTGCATCCAGGCGAGCAAACATCAAACGCCCGGTCTGTCCTTCCGCGACCGCGCCACTCTCACGACTGATGCGACCTCGGGCTTCCAAGTTGACGCCGAGAATATCTATGCTGGCGGTCACCTCTGCGCCGACAAGCTTACCGCTTTCCGAGACAAAGCGGGCGTACTGGGGCGTAGACAGGCGGAAGGAAACTTCCAATGCCGAAGGATCAATCAATTCGGCCAACGTTTCGTTCGCACTGACCAAACCACCTTCCACAATACTCACGTTGTTCAATACGCCCGCGAACTCCGCATGTACCTCGGTATTGGCCAGCCGTCGCTCGGCCTCACCCAAAGCGATTTCGCGCCTTTGCAGGGCAGTTTTCGCCTGATCGATCCGTGCCTCTGCCGTCGCTACAGCCTGCCGACGCGAGAGAAGAGATTGGTTCGCCGAAGACAGCGACAATTCGGCAGTTTCAACTGCTGCCTGGCTTCCGACGCCGCGCGCCAGAAGGTCGTTCTGGCGGGTCAGCGCGTTCTTGCGAAGCCGCACTTGATCTTCCGCTGCAAGGATTTCGTCCCGGGCGAGGACAAGGGTGCGTTCTGCATCCCGTAATTCTGCGGCGGCCTCGGCCCGGTCCGCCCGAGCGGTATCGACTGCAGATTGCGCATCCGCAGGGTCAATTCGAAGTAGGAGATCACCAGCCCCAACCGACCCGCCTTCTTCGAAAGCGTCCGACAACCAAACAACTTCCCCAGCGCTCGACGCCCTCAACTGAAGAGAGCGACGCGACCGCACCTCTCCAAAGGTGTTCAGGACTGGCTGAAGTGTTTCCGGAGAGTATGTGATCACATTTGCGGCGAAGACCCGCTCTCGCGCCGGACGGCTTCGCGTTTCCTCGTTCCAGCTGGTTTGCAAGGCCTGCCAAACTGAATTTCCGGCAAAGGCCATCAGGCCGAAGGTGACGGCCAGCAGGAATAGTCCAACAAGTGAGCGTCGAATAAAGCGCACGAGACCCGTTTTCCTTTCAATGGGACAGCCATAAACTTATGCCAGTCCGGAGATTTGACAAAAACTATACGCTTTAAACGCGTAGATCGGTCACTTCCGTCGCAAATGTTCGTCAAGTCGTGGCAGAATTTCTACGAAGTTGCAGGGACGGTGCCGATAATCGAGCTGCCGGACCAGGATTTCGTCCCAAGCGTCTTTACAGGCACCCGGAGATCCCGGAAGCGCGAACAAAAAGGTGCCATTCGCAACGCCCCCGCACGCGCGGGATTGCACAGCCGACGTCCCGATTTTCGCCATCGAAACATGGGTGAAGACCGTCCCGAAGGCCTCGATCTCTTTTTCGTAGACATCGCGGTGCGCCTCTACGGTAACATCGCGCCCCGTTAGGCCGGTTCCACCGGTCGAAAGAACAACGTCGATGTCAGGGTCGGCACACCACGCCTTCAAGCGCTCCGAAATAATGGGACGGTCGTCTTTCACGATATCCCGCGCGGCCACGATATGGCCGGCCGCCTCAATTCGTCCGACCAGAGTGTCCCCAGATTTGTCATCCTCGAGGCTCCGGGTGTCGCTGACAGTCAGAACAGCGATACGGATCGGCACAAAATCCTTGGTTTCATCAATTCGGCTCATGGGACATCCTTCCGCAACCGGGCCTTGAGTGAGAGCAAGTCCGCCCAAGCTTCACGTTTGGCCTCGTTGGTCCGCAGGAGATAGGCCGGATGGAACATCGGCAGCACCGGCTTGCCAAACGCCTCACACCATGTGCCCCTAAGCCGTGTGATCCCTCTTTTCCCAAGCAGAGCCTGACAAGCGTGATTGCCCATGGCGACAAGTATGTCGGGATTAACAAGCTCGACGTGGCGCGAAAGAAACGGCAGCATCATGGCCATTTCATCCGGCTTCGGATCACGGTTCTGAGGCGGACGCCAAGGCAAGACATTCGTAATGTAGAGTGCTCTTTTTCGGTCCGGGCTTGTTCGCGCCAGACCGATATGGCTGAACATCAGATCAAGAAGTTGTCCCGCACGGCCAACAAAGGGCTTTCCCTGCAAATCCTCGTCCCGACCCGGCGCCTCACCAACGATCATGACGCGGGTGTTTGGCTGACCGTCTGCGAATACAAGCTGGCGAGCCCCCAGTTTCAATTCGCAGTGCTCATATCCTTCCATGGCAGCGCGGAGCGCGTCGAGGTTCTCAGCAGCACTCGCAAGTTGTTCGGAAACAGCCACTGCATTCAGTGCCGGCGCTGCTTGCACCTGTTCTTCAACGATGGGCTCTGGTGCTTTTGCTTCGGTCCGATCGACGGGAGCTTCCAGGATCGCCTCATCGGCACCCATTGAAACTTGCCATTCAAGGGCCGCTTTCATCTCCCAGTATCCCATGTCGGGAAAGCTATGTTCGGCGGGCCGGAACATCAATCCGCGATAACGTTCAGAACGAAATCCACGACTTTCTCTTCTGGCATTTCGCACGGCTTCAGAAGCGCCTCACCACCGGATAACCGGTAAAGATTGAAACTGATGTAGTCGCTGCCACCGAGTTCTTCGGCCTCCAGTTTCTGGGAACGACCGGAAGCCATTACGGTTTTGGTGATGCGGTATCGTCTTCCGTTGTACGTGCCGCCGTAGCCACCTTCGGGTAGCAGATCGAATGCGGAAACAAAGGTGCTGCTGGCGCTCATGCGCTGGATGATCCCACCTTGCTTTCCGTCCCGGCCTTGAGGCGAGCAATGTTTTCTCGGTGCCTCCAAATCAGAAGACCTGCCATGGCGAGGAGAACGACTGTCATTGAGATATAACCCGTCAGCATGGCGACAATCGGTACAACGCTGGCAGCGACAAGTGCAGACAAGGAAGAGTACCGCGTGACTGCGCAGGTCAAGAGCCACAGAAGTGCCGCAACAGCCCCGAGCGCAAAGGACAAGCCAAAGAGAGCACCGAGAAAAGTCGCAACACCCTTGCCGCCTTTGAAGCTCAGAAACAGGGAGAAGCAATGACCGAGAAAGGCAGAGATCGCGGCAATTTGTGCGCCGTCTTCCCCTACCGCTGCTCTTGCGAGGAGCACGGCAACAAGGCCTTTTGCACCGTCCAGCAGAACCGTCGCCAATGCCGCCTTCTTCGAGCCAGTCCGGAGAACATTCGTTGCGCCGATATTCTTTGACCCAATCGTGCGCGGATCCGGAAGCCCCATGATCTTCGCGACGACCAGCCCAAAGGGCACCGATCCAAGCAGGTAGGCAAATGCAGCTACAACAAACAGGATCAGGAAGGATGTATCGAAAACGGGCATTTGGCTCGTCCCTTCGCGTCGACTGAGGTTATCGTATCTCGGATCTCATCCAACGGAAATCCACGAGACCGTCAATCTCTTCGATAGACTTCCGAGCCCGCAACCCAGGTGCCCAGCACGACACCTTGCATGCGGGCCTCGTCAAATGGAGTATTTTTGGATTTGGACTTCAGCTTGAACCGGTCCAATACAAACGGGGCATCAGGATCGAACAGAACCAAATCTGCTGGCGCACCCGGCTGCAGACGACCTGAGCTCAATCCAAGGCGCTTTGCGGGATTGAATGAAATTGAACGCCATAGCGTGGGCAAATCCATGTGGTCGGCGTGCACAAGCCGCATAAGGGCCGGCAACATCGTTTCCAGTCCAATTGCGCCCGACGCCGCCTCTTCAAACGGCAGACGCTTCGATTCCTCATCTTGTGGTGTGTGCATGGAGGAAACGGTATCGATTAGCCCAGTTGCGACCGCCTCAACTACGGCAAGGCGATCATCTTCAGAACGGAGCGGCGGCTTGACTTTGAAGAAGGTTCTGTAGTCGCCAACATCCAATTCGTTCAGAGTTAGATGGTGAATCGAAACCCCTGCCGTTATGTCGAGGTCTGCACCCTTCGCGCGCTCCAATCTGCGAAGAGCCCTCGCCGTGGTGATCTGATCCGCATGATATCTGGCACCCGTCATCTCGACGATGGCAATGTCGCGATCTAGTCCCATGCGTTCCGCCATGGGAGAGACCGAAGGGAGGCCCTTCAGAGCTGCAAACTTTCCGCTGGTTGCCGCTGCACCATGGCTCAGGACGGGGTCCTGTGGATGGGCAATGACAAGAGCACCGAGCGAGGCTGCATAAGTCAAACAACGCGAGAAGACTTTTGTGTTGTCGATCACATTGTCGCAATCGGTGAAGGCAACGGCACCGGCATCAAGCAGAAATCCGATTTCTGCCATTTCCCGTCCTTCCCGCCCCCGCGTCAACGCCGCCATCGGCACAACATTCACAGGAGCCGCTTCGTTTGCGCGGCGTCGAACAAACTCGAGCGCCTCGGGCGTGTCAATTGCTGGCAAAGTGTCAGGCCGGGTCACGATTGTTGTAACGCCGCCGGCAGCTGCAGCCTGCCCGGCACTACGAAAACTTTCTTTATGGCGTTCGCCTGGCTCTGATACTTTGACTCCAATGTCTACGATCCCCGGTGCGAGACACTTGCCACCGCAATCGACCACAATTGCGTCATCCATGCCCATGGCGCCTGCTATCCGCCCATCTTTCACCGCGAGGGATCCCAGCGTTTCAGAGTTCTTCTCGGGATCGATCAGGCGCGCATTCTGAAAGAGTATGGATGTCATGGTTCTTGGTCCGGCTGTATCGCGGTCCGCGCATATACGGTGCAAGGGTTTGATGAAAGTACCATTGGGGTTCAAAACACCACGACAAGAATCAAAACAGCGGCTGCCAAAAGTGCGAGTAAGGCGATAGGCCAAAACCTTCGCGGTCCCGATTGCAACGGCGCCGGAGGCCCGGTTGGACTCAAGTGTCCCTCGCTCGATTCTGTCGCCCCCATCGTTTTGGGTGGTCGCATGCCCGGTTCCTGAAACGCGCCCACAAACCGAATACCTTCCGCCGGAGCAAGTTGCGCGGTTTGGGCCTTGAAGGCTCCCGAGGATACGAGGATCAGAAGGCCTTTGATACTATCGAGCTTTGCCGTCGTGCCCTGAAGGTCGTCGACCGGAATTCCGTAGCCTTCCGCCAAATATGCCGAGAGACCCATGTCCTCGATCACGGTAGAAGGAAAAACTTCGATCCTGCTGGGGTCCAAATCTAGTTCGGCTCCCAGGAGACGATGCACATTGGTCGGGGTGATTGCAGAGTTACCCTCCGCATCGAGGTCTGTAGTAAAGAGGCGTACGACCCCGCGCTCAGAAGACGGGACGTCGTACGGATCCTTCATGTCAGACCGCAACCGGAGCAGCGTTTCGCTCTGCCCTCAGGTTTCTCGCAAGAAGATCCATAGCGGCCATACGCACTGCGACGCCCATCTCGACCTGATCCTGAATAACGGAGCGATTGATGTCATCTGCAATGGTGCCATCGATCTCAACGCCCCGGTTCATGGGACCCGGATGCATGACGATTGCATCGGGCTTCGCGAAATTTAGCTTCTCGCCATCCAGTCCGTAGCGGTGGAAGTACTCACGCTCAGATGGGATAAAGGCACCATCCATCCGCTCCTTTTGAAGACGCAGCATCATCACGACATCAGCGTCTTTCAATCCCTCGTTCATGTTCGAAGAGACCTCAACGCCCCATTCGCTGGCGCGCGCTGGCATCAACGTTGGTGGGCCGACGAGGCGGACACGGTTTTCCATCTTTCCAAGCAGGTGAATATTGGATCGCGCGACCCGGCTGTGAGCAATGTCACCACAAATCGCGATCGTGAGCCGATGCAAACGACCTTTTGCGCGGCGGATCGTCAGTGCATCCAAAAGCGCTTGCGTTGGATGTTCGTGGCGGCCGTCTCCCGCATTCAAAACCGCGCAATTCACCTTCTGTGCGAGGAGGCTGACAGCGCCGGAACTTGGATGCCGCACAACCAACAGATCAGGATGCATGGCGTTCAAGGTCAGCGCCGTGTCAATCAGCGTCTCTCCCTTTTTCAAGGATGACGCGGACATCTGCATGTTCATGACATCGGCACCGAGGCGTTTTCCGGCAAGCTCAAAACTGGCTTGGGTCCGCGTCGATGCCTCAAAAAACATGTTTATCTGCGTAAGGCCGGAAAGCGCGTCGCTGTGCTTTGCATCGCTTCGGTTCAGATCAGCGTAAGTCTCTGCAAGGTCGAGAACGGTTGTGATCTCGTCGGGAGCGAGGTGTTCAATCCCAAGTAGGTGTCGTGCGCGAAAGCTCATGCGGGCTGTATAGGCGAGGGCGGCGTCCCGGAAAAGCATTGGTTGCTAGGGAATCGTACGCAAACTGCGCTGTTGACTGATACAGTCTCTTCTGTTATTTCAGTCAAAACAGAAATTGGTGAATAAAGTGAAGCTCACACCAGCTATGCAGGACTTCATCCTCCATTGGGGGGAAATGGGCGCCAAGTGGGGCACCAATCGGTCTGTGGCGCAGATCCATGCGCTGCTACACCTTTCGGACAGACCGCTTCCGGCGGATGAAATCGCCGAAACCCTGGGTATCGCACGCTCGAACGTGTCGACTGGTTTGAAGGAATTGCAGACGTGGAAGCTCGTCAGTGTCGAACGCCAATTGGGCGACCGCCGCGATCACTTCACATCGATCCGAGACATGTTCGATCTAGCGCTGGTTGTCATCGAAGGTCGCAGAGAACGAGAATATGCACCTACGCTGGCAGCGCTTGAGCGTGTGTTGGTTGAGGCTCGCGACGACGGCACGCCAAAAGAGAACGTCGCTCGTATCGAAGGGACACTCGAAACCATGCGGCTCTTTGATCGTTGGTATGCCGATGTCGCGCGCCTGCCACGGGCCGTTCATTTGGGCGCGTTGAAGTTAGGGGCAAAGATCACCCGGTTCCTGCCGGGCGGGTCCAAGTCGACCTGAAAAAATTTTGCCGTGGAGTTTCAGTGATGACAGAAACAACTGTAGATACCGAAAAGCGTCAGGTGCACAATGTAAGGTGGCTTCCCTTCACCTTTGCAACGTTGACAGCGCCGCTCGTCACAAGCCTTCCGGCATATGCGCTCGTCCATATCTCGGAGGCAGTGGGACACTCCTCACTTGGTCTCTTCTTCGTCCTGACAATCTTTATCGGCGCACCAATTTTTGGCAGTATTCCTTACCTCTTGGTTGGGGCTCCGTGCCTTTACCTCGCCCTTCGAAAAAACGGGCTGAAAGCCAATACTGCCGCTTATGCACTCTTCGCGCATTTTGTCGCCATCCCATTGGTTTTAATTATTTTTCTCTCCCTCGACACTCGCGGCGAAGCGCTTGGGACAACTGCCTTCTATGGCATTCTAGGATGCGTCTTTTGCCCCGCTTTGGGGTTGGCTCTTCAAGAGACTCTATGCGGCATTGCCATTCAAAAAGGACGAGTGACATGTGTGACGAACATCCCGAACGGGCGCCTGCCGGCATTCGCTGGGACGACCTTCAGCCGATGAACCGCCTCGATACGATGCATGAGTTGTTGCTGCCTATCCCCTGGTTGCTGGCAAGCTGGCTACTCTTCGCCTCACCCCTCTGGCTCTTGGGGTTCGCGGCTTCTTTCATGTTCTTCCTCTGCGCTCTGCGTCTAAACCATGAAGCCATTCACGGGAACCTCGGCCTAAACCGCGCGGGCGACAGGTTCGTGCTTCATGCCCTAAGTTTCCTGATAGGTTCGTCCAACAACGCGGTCGCCTATGGGCATATGCTGCACCACAAGCATGCGATGGGCCCCGGGGACTTCGAAGGCAAATGCGGACACATGAGTTTCTGGGAAGTCCTTCGATACGGACCCCGGTTTCCGGTGGACATCAACCGGGAGGCCTGGAAGGGATCGGGGCCTGCCGGTCGGCGTCGCATTTTGATTGATTGGATGCTGAACATGGTGATGGTCGCGCTAGGCCTTTGGGTCGGCGGATTCTTGTTGATGCATGTGTCCGCAATGGTCATGGCTCAATGCCTAACCGCCTTATTCGCTGTCTGGATCACGCATCAGGGTACGGCAGACAGTGGAGTGGCCGCTCGTTCGCAACGGGGCATTTTAGCTCGATTGGCCTATCTGATGTTCTATCACCGGGAACATCATCTTTTCCCACGCGTTCCAGTACGTCGCTTGCCGGAACTGGCCAGTCGACTCGACAACAACGTGCCGGGATACGCCGCGTCGCGACTTCCCGTCATTCCATTGTTCGAACGGTAGGTGACCGCAATCAGGAGCAATCGCTCCGCTAAGAAACTGGTTCAGATGGCACGCATTAACAGGTTGCGCGCGAAACCCCTGATTGCAGCATACCCAGCGTGCGTGACTTAAGGTCAAGCTTCAAGCAGCCCTGAAAGCACAACATATTGAGTGTTGCGCAGTTGCAGCAACTATTTCGCTGCGCCTGCATTAGTAGCTGTAGTCTGCAAAAACCCGCGTGACGTCACCGTTCCAGTCGGAGTTGTATCTACGGATCAACTCGTCTGCGGGCGTTTCACCTGTTTCCAGCGTTTCCTTGAGAGCGTTCAGAAAATGGGTTTCATCGGGAAGTAGGCCGCCTGCCCCTTCACGCGCCCTCGCTGCGAGACCGGCTTCCGCGATTGCCACGGTTTCCTGGGCCAGCTCTTTCATCGTTATTCCGTGAGTTTCTGCTGACAGCCCATCTATTGAGGCGGCAACGCGCAGCGCGTCGCGGGTTTCCGCGTCCCAATCTTTTACAAGGTCCCAACCTGCATCCAACGCGGTTTGATCGTACATGAGCCCAACCCAAAACGCGGGCAGTGCACATAGTCTCCGCCAGGGGCCTCCATCGGCTCCTCGCATTTCGATGAACTTCTTTATCCGTGCTTCAGGGAAAAGCGTTGTCAGATGGTCAGCCCAGTCGGAAAGCGTGGGTTTTTCTCCGGGAAGCGCCGGCAACTCACCCTTCAGAAAGTCGCGGAACGACATCCCCAATGCATCAATGTAAGTGCCATCGCGGTAGACAAAGTACATCGGCACGTCGAGCGCGTATTCGACCCAAGCCTCGAAGCCGAACCCATCATCAAAAACAAAGGGCAACATGCCGGTACGATCCGGATCAAGGTCACGCCAGATGCGACTGCGCCAACTCTTGTGGCCGTTCAACTTGCCTTCAGTGAAGGGCGAATTTGAAAAAAGCGCTGTGGCAACCGGTTGGAGTGCAAGCGCAACCCGAAGCTTCTGAACCATGTCGGCTTCTGACGCAAAGTCGAGATTGACCTGAACGGTGCAAGTTCGCCGCATCATCGACGTTCCCAACTCGCCGACCTTCTTCATGTAGCCGTCCATGAGCTTGTAGCGGCCCTTTGGCATCAAGGGCATGTCGTCATGCGTCCAGTGTGGGGCCGAACCCAAACCAATGAAGCGCGCTCCGATCTCGTCCGCTACGGACTGCACCTCGCGCAGGTGTTCGTTCACTTCGTCACAAGTCTGGTGGATCGTTTCCAACGGTGCCCCGGAGAGCTCCAGCTGACCGCCCGGCTCCAAGGAAATGTTCGCGCCGTCTTTGGTTAGCCCGATGATATTGCCGCCCTCTTCAAGAGGCGCCCAGCCGAACCGATCGCGCAACCCCTCCAGTACGGCCTTGATCGATCTTGCGCCGTCATAGGGCAGTGGCTTCAGCGTGTCCTTGCAGTATCCGAACTTTTCGTGCTCGGTTCCGATCCGCCACTCTTCCTTTGGTTTACATCCTGACGCGAGATACTCCGCCATCTGTTCATGCCGTTCGATCGGTCCGCCGCCGGATTGGGGAATGGACATGGGAAACGCTCTCGCCTGCTGAAACCGGAGTGTTTGAGTTGCGCGAAATGGCTCAGGTGTCAATGCGCGGTGCGGGTGTGCGTTCCCACACAAGAAACTCGCCAACCTCTGTCGAACCCGAAGCCTGGATGACCTTCTCAAAGTCAGCGCCCGGAAGAGCCGTGAGCGCGTCGAACAGGGCGGTGGCGTTCTCAGCATCTCCAGGAATCGTCAGGCGCTGACCGTGGCGATCTGTGAATTCCCAGAAGAAATCCGACACCGCTGGTCCATGATCGGTCGTTCTGACTGTCACGCGCGACAGCTCATTTATTGAAATCGCGCCACCGCCCAGCGGACCGAAATATGTGATTTGGCGCTCATCCACATCGACAACTCCAACACCACCTGACTTGTCCGGCAATCGCGCGCGGCGGACGCCTTCGATAAAGAGTGCTGCGCCAATCAATGCCGTCACCCACGACAGCGCGTTGACCACACCGGTCGTGGCGGACGCGGCCTGAAGCGACCCCAAAAGGATGACACCCGCGATTATTGCTTCTCGCCATTTTTTCAGAAAAGTGGCCACTTCCGGGCGAATGAAGCTCATGTTTCGTCCTTAAGCGGGTGCCAGGTTTCTGGCGCTTCGGGTCGCCAGTCGTAAGGTGCGCGGATCGGCTCAAATTCCATGTTCGTGAAGTCGCGAATGAGTTCAAGTTCTAATCCGCGCCGGCGGTAGAGCTTGCCGCCTTGAGTATCATAGCGATCTATTTCATTGCTTCGTGGCACAGCCATACGGTCGTATAGTTCGCGGGGATGCGATGGGCGCGGTTCGGCAAGGAGACGCTTCGTCGCCTCGCGAGACAGGGGAGCGCGTCCGCCAGAGAGAAGGCGAATGCCGGTCGTGCAGCCTTTCTCTGGCTTCCCAAAAGTGACGCGTGAAAGCCCTTCGTCCCGCCCGATTATGTCCGCGTCTCCAGTCGTGTAGTAATGTGTATTGTCCAGAAATATCCCTCTTGTGTGCCATGTGCTGCCTTCGGGAAAAAGCGACAACGCGGTCCAGAACGGTGGCCGTGAGAGGGCCATATAGGAACCCCGGGTATCTTTGTTCCAACGGCCATCCAGAAGAAAGTAGAGAAAGTGCCTGCCATCGGGCGAAAGATCGCACCGTTCTACGTAGACTTTGTTCTTGATCCACTGACCGTCTTCGAAGGCGTCAGTATCGCGATGCCAAAGGATCATACGATAGTGCCGACTTGGGCCTTGGCGCAATATCAGGGCCCGGTCGTTCTCGGTCGCAAAGAACAGATGGAGGCGAATGATTGGCTCAGTTGTCAATCCAATCCCCCATTGCAGCTTGCCAAAGGGTCACTGCCGATACGACGGCGGTATCCGCTCTAAGAGCCTGACCTAGAATGTGGATGGTCTCATCTGATATGGTATTTCCCTACTGAATTTAACCACAGACAGGGAAGACCACATGGCTTGGAACGAGACCACCCGCGCGAAGTATAAGCGTAGTTCGGACCGATATGA
>JAJDZT010000094.1 GCA_022824525.1 Silicimonas sp.
TCATATCGGTCCGAACTACGCTTATACTTCGCGCGGGTGGTCTCGTTCCAAGCCATGTGGTCTTCCCTGTCTGTGGTTAAATTCAGTAGGGAAATACCATATCAGATGAGACCATCCACATTCTAGGTCAGGCTCTTAGAAACTGGTTCCAAAATCAAAACAGTACTTCACAAATTTGATATTTTGTTTCACTTCTGGCGCGAAAGCGGCGGTTTTCGTGGGATTTGACACCTCACACCGTCACGTGCATTTGACGACCCTCGGCGTTTTCGGGCTAAATTGGCCTGAGGGGTCTCAGAATTCCAGCTGGGGTTATAGGGCGGTCGTACACTTGTGTTCGGCAATTAATTGGTTTGGTGGGGAAGTTTGCGTTTGTCACGGTCGATTCCAGATCATGGACCCGCGCCCGATTTACGGGTTCTCGACGGCGTCGCCAGTTGGTGCGGTGGCCTTCACGGGTCGATGTCTCTTCCCAATGCTCTAAAGGCGCTCGCCGATGGGCTTGATGCGCAAGGCGCTGTCATATCTCGTCATCATCATCGGATAGAGGAACGCCCGCGCGTTGTGGCCACGTTTCCGACGGTCCAATCGGCCCCGCTGACAAGGGCGTTTTGTGGGGATGTTCTGGGCTACCAGTTTGGACGCGCGCGAGCCGGCACGGTTTGGTTCCTCAGTGATGTGCTCGACGACCCCGCTTGGGCGCCCACGGAGGCGCTGAACGCATGGATTTCGAGCGGCGAGATACAAGAGATCGCCGTCATTCCAATGTCCGTCACTCGCCAAAGCGTGGATTACATCGAATTCCACTTTTCGCGCGATTTGCCGAGAAGCGAACAGCATGAAATCGAAGCTCTCGTTCCGACGATCGAGCGTTCATGGCGCGGACGCAAACCGGGTCTCGTGACACAGATCATCGCCGATGACCGTGTTCCGGTCGCGCGGAAGGCGGCAGATTGGGTCGATTGGGATATTCCAATCTTGGGCATGTCCAATCCCGCCGGGCTGAGCCGCGCAGAATTTCGGGTTTGCCTGATGCTGTCTCGCGGTTTGTCCGTCAAGGGCGTGTCGGAGGAACTCGGCCTTTCGGACAATACAGTGCGGTCTCACCTCAGGGCGATCTACGCAAAGACGGAGACCAGCAACCTTCCCGAGTTGATTTATCGTATCCTTTCCAACGGGACAGACGACGCGGCTCATGCCACCATGCGTCGCCACGCTTGAGCGAAAGTCGCCCTAAAGATCGATTTCAACAACTCCGTCGGGGTCTTTGGCACGTGATTGGCAGAGGATCATTTCCCCCTCTCGCTGGGCAGCAGACAGCACGAAGTCGCGATGCTCAACGTCGCCAGAGACAACACCGCATTTGCACACGCCGCAAAGGCCGTCAGAGCACTTTACGTCCACCGGCACGCCCGCCGCAGTGAGAACGTCGGTTGCGGATTGATCAGCTGGAACATTGAATTCTCGTCCGGACCGTACAAGCCTCAGCGTGAAGCTATGGTTTTTGTAGTCCGGTAACTCGGGTACGGAGAAATACTCCAAATGCCTCGTTTCCTCAGGGTAACCTTGGCGTCCCGCCGCCTCAAGAACTGCGCTCATGTAGGCATCGGGGCCGCAGGTGTACACATGCCAGCCGTCCTTTCGGCCCTTCAAGACGTTGTCGAAATCGGCACGTGTGTTCTCATCGGAGACGTGCGTCGTTACGCGCTCAGCCCAAGGAACTTTCGAAAGGATGCTGGCAAACGCAGCCTTGTCTCGCGAGGGTACCGAGTAGTGGAGTGCGAAATCTCGGCCAAGCGCGTGCAGTCGATGCCCCATGGCAACCATAGGTGTCACGCCAATTCCACCCCCCATGAGAGTGCTCTTTGTCGCGTTCTCGTCCAGCGGGAAGTGATTGATCGGTTTCGATAAAAAAACGCGACGACCTTCGGCAAATATCCTGTGCATGAGGGCGGAGCCCCCACGTCCGGCGTCTTCACGCAGCACTGCAATCTGGTAGCAACTCCGGTCTGCAGGGTTGCCCGACATCGAATACTGCCTGAGAAATTCCGGTGCGACGACGATATCCAGATGTGCGCCCGCGCCCCACTCAGGAAGATCATGTCCTTCGGGATCGCGGAATTCGTAAAGTGTCACGTCATCTGACAATCGCTTAGCCTTTGACACGACCATTCTCAGGACCGGGCTGTCGGCGTGATCCGGGACCTTATGCACCACGCTGGCAACATCGCCCGACGCGAGTTTGGCTTTGTAGACCTCGGGCGTTACCATGTCTCGGTAGGCCTGAATTCCGGCCTCTCGGTCCATTGGAGAGGGATAGGGCCACGGTGGCGGTGTCAGGTTCGCCGGATAGACCGCCAAAGTCTGATCCTCGTATTTCAGATCAAGGTCCTTTTGGAGGTCACGCGCATTGACGTCATGTCTTGCGTGGCGGTAGCCGCCGTCTTCAGAAATCTCGAGGTCCCACCACCATTTTTTCATGGGGTTCAGTCCGCCATTGCCGACGACATCATCGAGCTTTGCCAAGGCAGGCGCGAGCTTCGGGACATTCATGGCCGCCCAACGGAAGGGGCGTTCGGCAAAAAGGCCCTCGAGATTCCAGGGACAGGTCTTCATGCAGCGACCGCACATCGCCCCGCCTTCTGTCGTGATCCGATAAGTCGCGCAACGTTGGCTGTCGGACTTCCAGATCTCGTAGCCGTTAAACATGAGCTTAGGACCAGCAGTAATCGCGCCAGACGGGCATTCCCGGGCACATTTGTTGCAGCTCTCGCAGAATGTCTGCAGTCCGAAGTCGATCGGTTTGTCGTGAGACAGCGGCATGTTCGTCGTGACGACACCGGATTTGAGACGTGGCCCGAGGAATGGGTTGAGGATCACCTCACCAATTCGGCTAACCTCTCCCAAACCCGACAGCAACAAAAGCGGGGGTTGGAGGACATCGCCATCAATCACAGTATGTGCCTTAGCCTTGTATCCCAAGCGCCTGATTTGTTTGGCAATTATGCCGCCCAATAGCGAAAATCTTAGATAGGCCCGCATGGATTGTGCAACGCTAATCCAATCGTCGCCAGACGCGCCCTCCATCGTCTCGTAGCCCTGATCGATGATAACGGAAATCGCTTGGTCATGGGGCGGATCGATCGGTGTGCCAGTGGCATCGTGGCTGTACCACGCCCATTCCGGACAACGGCTGATCCCCACTGCATCGCATCCAAGGAAATATGCAGCGGCCTTGATGTTCGCCGCGTTCCTCTCGGCGTCTGATGGTTGCACGCCGCCTTCGGCTGGGCCGTCCTGTAAAAGGGTAAAGGCACCAAGCATGCGCCGCTGTGCCATCGAAGGTGCGGCCTTTCGTGCATAGTGGCCACCTTTTGCATTGTCCTGCAGGCTTTTGCCCATATCACCAAACTGTGCGCGCGCGAACATGTCCGTCCGTTTCGGTACGCGCGGAACCCGTGACTCGTCGATGAAGGTCGTGGGTGTTTCGACCCGCTTCAAAGTCTCGAACGGATGCGGGCCGTCGACATAGTACCGCGACTTGTAAGGATCACGATGAATGGCACTTTTCTGTGTCCGGTAACCCACCCACCACTTCGGGTCGAAATTGCTTTGATCCGTTGCAAGGGGTCGGTCTTCCGTCATCTCGAAAGTGGTGGTCAGGGCAGCCAATCCGAAACGCTCACCCAGGTAAGGGTTCCAAAGGCGTCCATCCCGAACAGAGGCAAGGCCAGCCATGACAGCGAGGCGATTCAGATCAACATCGGATGACGTGGCAGAATGTGCCTTCGCATCCCAGCCAAGCAATCTGATGTAATTTGCAAGCACCACAGCGGTTTCCGTAGATCTCAACGCGGCACGATGAGCTTGGGCATCTTTCAGCCAGTCGGCTCCCCTTTCGCCGGCATCGGGGTCGCGCGGCATCTCGGTCACGAAGATCATTGCGTGGGTGTGGCCCTCGATGCCGGAGGGCGGTGCCTCCATTGCGTCCTTTAGATCCGCCATAATCAGATCGATACCGCTCGCCAGTGTTTTGGTCTGACGAGTTCTAAGGTCTTCCGAAAGTCGGTCGATATCAGGATTGCGAAAAGGCGTCCCAAGCACTGCTTCCGGCGACATGCGGCACACGCCTACCATGGAGGCATCAGAGAAATAGCCGAAAGATTTCAGATGGTTCGCACGTTCGGTCGGGTCCGAAGGACAATCCGCTTGCGCCTTGTTTACCAATCCGTCCCGGATCGCATCCATCATGGCCTGATACTCGGCCATGGCATGGGTTATGCTTTCGGGAGCGTCGTGGTTGCGAAACTCCAGCGGTTCGAACACAGGTAGTCCGGAGACATCCGGCTGCTCTTCACGCCTCAGGCGTTCCAGCGGGTAGGGACCCAGATGCACAGGCCGGGAGGCGTCAGAGAAAAACCGCATGAAGCCACGCTAGAGAAACCTGCTGCTGACTGCCAGCCCAGGAATTCCACATCAGTGCTTGGACAGCGATCTCACAACTGCGTCAGTTTTCAGTTCACTCACAGAAGCGTTGCGTTTGCCTCCTCCGATACGCGTGCTAGCCTTTAAACGAAAACCGCAGGAGGATTGGAATGCGCGTCACTGGCCTCGCCGCCGCCCTTGTTATCTGGGCGACCACCGGACTTGCCGAAAGCCATATCGAGACCACAACCAGCCACGGCATTTCCGCCTTTGGTGAGCTGAAATACCCACCCGAGTTTCCGCATTTCGATTACGTGAACCCTGACGCCCCAAAGGGCGGTACAATGAGCTTCCGCGGGACGCTTGCGTCCTCAACCTTCGACAGCTTGAATTGGTTCATTCTGGCCGGTGAACCCGCTCAAGGGCTTTGGCACATATATGATCAGCTTCTCGTCCGCGCATTTGACGAGCCTGACGCTGTCTACGGTCTTCTTGCCGAAAGAATCGAATACCCTGAAGATCGTTCCTGGGTGATCTATACACTGCGGGAAGAGGCTCGATTTGCCGACGGCGAACCGGTTCGTGCCGATGATGTTGTCTTCACGATCGAGGCCTTGAAGGAAGATGGCAATCCGCGCTGGCAGATCCTTCTGAAGGACGTGGAGAGAGCTGAGGCTCGTTCGCCAACAGAAGTGAAAGTCTACTTTAACCTGGAGGCGCAACTACGCGACCTGATCTCAACCGTGGGTCAACTCTACATCCTTCCAAAGCATTATTATGAGACGGTAGAATTCAACCGCTCGACGTTGGAGCCGCCTCTTGGGTCCGGTCCCTATGTGATCAGCGATGCCGATCCGGGACGGAACATCACCTATTGCCGCAACCCGAATTACTGGGCCGCCGATCTGAACGTGAATGTCGGGGCCTGGAATTTCGACTGCATGCGGTACGAGTACTTTGCCGATACGACGGCGGCCTTTGAGGCTTTGAAGGCCGGTGTTTACCTCTTTCACGAAGAGTTTTTCTCAGCCATCTGGGCCACAGGCTATGACTTCCCCGCGCTCGAAGAAGGTTGGGTCATTCGCGAAACCATCAGCGATGATCGTTCTTCCGGCGCGCAAGGGTTTTGGCTGAACCTTCGGAAACCCAAGTTTCAGGATCGTCGCGTCCGCGAAGCCATCGGCATGATGTTCAATTTCGAGTGGTCGAATGAGACGCTGTTCTATGGCCTTTATGATCGGACGGACAGCTTCTGGGAGAACTCGCCGTTGCAGGCCTCGGGACCGCTGGAAGGAGAAGAACTCGCCGTTCTGGAGCCGTTCCGAGACCAGTTGCCGGAGACAGTCTTCACGGAAGACGCCTATACGCCTCCCGTCAGCACAACGCGCAAGACCGACCGCGGCCTGGTTCGACAGGCCAACGCACTCCTTGAGGAAGCCGGATGGGTCATTGACGATCAGGGGGTTCGTCGGAACGCGGCAGGCGAGGCTTTGACCGTCGAAATTCTGGATGATGGGCCGTCGTTCGAACGTATCGCGCTTCCGTTCATCGAGAACCTGAAACTCATCGGGATCGATGCGAAATGGGAACTTATTGATCCGGCGCAATACGAACAGCGCCAGGAAGACTTCGACTATGACGTCGTGATCGGCCGCTTTTCTTTGCCGCTTTCGCCATCGGTGGAATTGAACACTCTTTTTTCGAGCGAAAGCGCTGACCGTCCGGGCACTTTCAATCTCTCGGGATTGAAAGACCCTGTTGTGGACGCCTTGATCGAGCAGGTCATTGCAGCTGAGGACCGCGAAACGCTCACAGTAAGGGTGAAAGCATTGGATCGCGTTTTGCGGGATCGACTGATCTGGGTGCCGAACTGGTACAAAGGCAGCCACTGGATCGCGTATTGGGACGTGTTCGGCTTCCCGGATGAAAAGCCGCCATATGATCGTGGAACGGATTATTGGTGGTTCGATCAGGCCAAGTATGACGCACTCGTCGCGGCGGGAGCACTTCGCTAGCACCGGACGCTAAAGCTATCTCCAAAGGAACTGGCCAAGGCCGATGACTTTTGTTACCGGTAACACAAACTAGCGGAGGGAACGATGGCAGACGCGGATATCGGCTTGATTGGCCTTGGGACGATGGGTGCGATGTTGGCGCTCAATTTGGCCGAGAAGGGCCACAAGGTGGCTGTCTTCAATCGGACCCAGTCGGTGACCGAAGAGTTCATCTCGAATGCCGGTGACCTCGCCAAGACCCTCGTCGCTTGCGACAGTTACGGGTCGTTGGCGACGGCCATTCGAAAGCCCCGTGCCGTGGTTCTGATGGTGCCTGCGGGCAAACCGGTCGACGCCGTCAGCGAAGACCTCGCTGGTTATTTCGAGGCGGGGGACATGATCGTCGACGCGGGTAATGCCAATTTTCGTGACACCAACCGCCGTGCGGCAGATGCCGGAGACATCAAGTTTATGGGCATTGGTGTGTCTGGCGGCGCGGAAGGGGCCCGCCATGGCCCGTCAATCATGGCGGGTGGTTCCAAGGCTGCCTGGGAACGCATGAAACCGATATTGACCGACATTGCAGCCCGGTACGAAGGTCAGCCATGTGCGACCTACATGGGGCCGGAAGGGGCCGGCCATTTCGTAAAAGCGGTTCATAACGGCATCGAATATGCGGACATGCAGATCATTGCGGAAGCCTATGGCTTGATGCGCGACGGTCTTGGGCTGACGGCATCTGAAATTGGTGACATTTTTACCGAATGGAACAATGGAGAGCTGGCTTCCTATCTCGTCGAAATTTCTGGAAAGGTGTCTAAGGCGGTTGATCCTGAAACTGGTGCCGCGATGCTCGACATAATCGAGGACACGGCCGGCCAGAAAGGAACCGGCCGCTGGACAGCGATCGAAGCACAACATCTCGCTGCCCCCGTCACCGTGATTGAGGCAGCCGTCGCTGCGCGCAACATGTCGGCGGCAAAAGATCTGCGCGGCAAAGGTGAAATACTTTTTGGACCCGGGCCAGAGGCGCTCACACTCAAGACCGAGTTGATTGAAGGCGCGCTGATTGCCGGAAAGATAATCTGTTATACTCAAGGCTTCGAGATGCTCCGCAGGGCGAGTGCAGAGTTCGACTGGGACTTGCCGATGCCGGCTATCGCAGAAGTTTGGCGTGCAGGGTGCATTATCCGGTCCGATATGCTGAACGACATGGCGTTGTCCCTGTCGGACGAACCGGACCGTTTGCTCATGTATGCTCCTCATTTTTCGGAGCTGCTGAAAACCCACGTTCCCGCGCTCCGCTGGGTTGTCGGCGCGGCCATCGGAGCGGGCCACCCAATGCCCGCGTTGTCTGCAGCTCTAGGATATTTCGATACGATGCGAACCGAGCGTGGCACGGCCAATATGATTCAGGGTCAGCGCGATTTCTTCGGCGAACATGGGTTCGAGCGGACGGATCGGGACGGCTCAGACTACCACGGACCGTGGACCGCAGACCGCTAGCTCTTATCTGACTTTCCTTGGTGCTTAGACGAAAGCGCAGCACCGCCACACGTGCGACGCTCATAGATGTCTCAAGGGTGAGGGGCAGTGCCCCTCACTGTTCTACTTCAGAAGTATCTCTACGATCGGCGGCCAGATCAGAAGCACGGAAAGTGCAAGGATCTGGATGCAGATAAAGGGCAGGAAGCCTTTGAAGATATCCGTGAGCGAAATGTGGGGCGGAGCCACCGACTTCAGATAAAACGCTGCCGGGCCGAAGGGTGGCGACAGGAAACTCACCTGCATGTTCATACAGAACAGCACCCCGAACCAGACGGCCACGTATTTTGGCTGAAGCTCACCGAGAAGTCCGATCTCCTCGATCGGCAGACGCTGCACGATTGGCAGGAACACCGGGATGATCAGCAGAACGATGCCCACCCAGTCCATGAACGCACCCATGAACAGAAGGATCACCATCATCACCAGAAGGATACCCATCGTCGGCAACTCGGCGCCGATGATCAGGTTGGCGACATAGGTCGGCCCGCCCGCGATCGTATAGGCCCCCGCAAGCGCCGTCGCGCCGATGGTCACCCAGATGATCGTGCCGGTCGACTTGAGCGTGCGCATAAGGCTGTCCCAGACAAGGTCCAGCGAGGCTTCGCCGCGGAACAAGGCGATCAGGAAGACGGCTACTGCGCCCATGCCCGCGGCCTCGGTGATGCCGGTGATGCCACCATAGATCGACCCCATGACGACGCCGATAACCACGATCGGTGGCACGAGGCCCTTGCCCATGTTCCAGCCGGTCTTTGTGCGTGACAGGCCGAAGACGAAGAAGATTAGCGCAAGAGCGACACCGGTGACGCCGGCGAACCACGGAACGTCGGCTGGAGTGCCCCAGAAGATCTCGTCCACACCCTCGGCCATGATATTCTGTCCGGTCACAGTGAAGAACAGGGCCCGCAGGAAAAGGGCCGCCGAAAATCCTGCCAAAAGAACACTCAGGAATGCCCCGAACAGCATTGCCTTCTCGCTACCTTGCGGTTGCGCATCAAGCTCAGCCTTTTCTGCTTGCAGCGCCTGAAGTTCGGCCTCCTGATCGGTGTTAAGCCCGCTCAAGGCGTCCAACTCTCCCATGCGCTTTTCGATCCGTTCATGAGGGAAGGGCGCGTGGGAGGGGTTCATCTGCGTGCGGATGATGATGTAGATGATGATGAAGCTGGCCAGCATGAAACCCGGGACGAAGGCCGCCGTGAACAGCGCCTTGATCGAGGTCTCCGTGATCAGTCCATAGATGATCAGCACGATCGACGGCGGGATCATGGTCCCGAGCGAACCCGAGGCGCAGATCGTCCCGATGGCCAGGTTTTGATTGTAGCCGAGCCGCAGCATCTGGGGCAGGGCGATCAGGCCGAGAAGTACGACCTCGCCACCGATGATGCCGGACATCGCTGCCATGATAACAGCCATGATCGAGGTGACGATGGCGATGCCGCCCCGGGTCCGGTTGAGCCAGACGCTGAGCGATGAATACATGTCCTTCGCAATACCCGACCGCTCCAGCAGAGCGGCCATGAATATGAATAAGGGTATCGATATGAGGACATAGTCGGTCAGGAGTCCGTATATTCGTTGGGCTATGATGTTTAGGGGGCCTGATCCCGGTCGCCCGGTCAGTATCCCGTCGCCAAAGGTCCAGGGCTGTGTCAGCAAGGACGGCTCGAACTTCATCACGAGGACGAGCACTGAAAGGACGGCAGAGGCCATGCCGAGAGGCATGCCGATGGCGAGAAGCGCCAGAAGGCCCAGCATTAGGACCAGTGAGATCGTTCCGATATCCATTACTTGACGTCCTTGCCCTGAATGCTGCCCCGGGTGACGTCGAGGTCACCCACGCCTTCGTCTCCGACTGCGGCCTTTAGCCGTTCCAACTCGTCCTGATCGATGTCGTCGGCAGCGGTGTGGATCACCGGTTCCGCATTCCAATCAGATATCAGGTTAACCACGGCTTGAACGGCCACGAGCATGATAATGATCAGCAGAGTTGGTTTGAGAGTGGCGGGAATTGGTGGATCGAACGCCGTACCGAAAGTCTCCCAACGGTGCAATTTGTCCAGCGCCTCACCGTAACCGCCGTACACCAGGAAGAAGGCGAAAATGACGATCAGCAGGGTCGATATGACATCAAATGTCCGTTGCAACCAACGGGGGCAGACATCGTACAAAAGGAAGATGCGGATGTGGCTCCGCTGTTGCATCGCGTAAAGGCCGGCGCAAAGGAAGATGAAGCCCGCGATCCAAAGAGATAGTTCGTTGGCCCAAAGCGTCGGAGCTTCGAGTACATAACGCAGGAAGACTTCGTAGATCATCACGCCGGTCAGGCAGACAATCAGCATCATGGTAACGCGGCCGATGAAAACCGATGCACGGTCTGCAGGGCGCCAGCTCTCGAATTCCATCGGGGCGCGTCGGACGGTTTTCATGCCGATGATGAAAAAAAGTGGGATGCCAATGAGGGTCAGATAGTCGATCCAGTCCGATTGGCCTTCGAAGGGACCAGACATTCCTGGCGTTACATCGTTTCGCATGTGCAAGCCCAGAAGGTTGGGGACCGCCACTTCATCGGGCGGGAACCAATCCAATATCAGGGCTGGCAGATGCCAAACGATCCAGCCAGCGCAAAGAATGAAAAGAAGCGGAATTATCCACTCGATCAAGCTACCGGATTTCTCCTGCATGTCCCCTCCCTTGGCGATGCGTTTGCCCGCATCTTTGCACAGCGTTTTGCCGTGTTAAGACGGATTGGGCCCTGCGCGATTGCAGGGCCCTTTCCCTTAGCTTTCAGGTATTATTCGGCAACCAGTCCGAGCTGCTTCAGGTAAGCCATGTGCGACTCAACCAGAGCCTTGGCTTCTGGTGTGGTCGCAAACTCGGGCCATGTGGCCTGTGCAGCAGCGCGGAACTTGGCGAGCTCTTCCGAGCTCCACTCCGACAGGGTCACGCCCTGCTCGCGCAGCATTGCAGCAGCTTCCGCATTTGCCTTCTCGAAGGTCAGCGCGGTGCGCAGAGCGAGCGCTTCGAAGGCAACCTTCATGATGCGCTGGTGATGCTCGGGCATTGCGTTGAACACGTCGAGGTTACAGGCCAGGTGGTCCGACGGCATCGAGTGGAAGCCAGGGTAGTTGGCGTATTTGACGATGTCGTAGAGACCGAGGCCCACGTTATTGGCCAGGCCCGATGCGTCAGCACCGTCGATGATGCCGGTTTCAAGAGCGGTAAAGATCTCGGTGAAGTCCATCACGATCGGTGAGGCGCCGAGCTTTTCGAAGATCTTGGTTTCCATGCCCGGAGGCGAACGGAATTTCCAGCCTTTGAAATCTTCGACCTTTGCGATCGGCTTGGACGAGGCAAAGCTTTCCTGTCCGTAAATCCACCAGCCGATCAGCTCCATGTTGTACTTGTTGTAGAGCGGCTTGGCAGCTTCTTTGCCGCCGCCGTAGTACAACCATGATAGCTGCTGGTAAGGTGTCGCGTAGCCACCCATGATGTCGCCCACGAATTGGAACGCAGGGTTTTTACCGGTCTGGTAGCCACCGCCCGTGAAGTCACAGTCGAGAATGCCCGTGGCTGCCGCGTCAAAGGTTTCGACCGACTTCACAACGGAAGACGACCAGAACATTTCGACCTGGATTTCGCCATTCGACATCGCGGTGATGTCGTCGATGTACCCTTGTGCCAGCTTGCCGGAAACGGTTTCCGGTGCGTAGTGCGTCTGGATACGAAGCGTGGTGGTTTGCGCCGAGGCAACGGTCGCAGTTAGAGCGAGCGCCGAAGCGGCGACGCTCAGTTTCTTGATCAGGTCCATGAAGTCCTCCCTTAAGTCCTGATAGGCCCGGCTTTGCCGGTATGTGCGGGTTGGTTCCCTTACGTCTGGTAACGCTAGCAATGGTATACCACCGCGTCCATAAGTTTTTGTCATCTTGGGTTATTTGGTGTGTATTGGGTTTTCGTAGGGGCAACAGTGACGGTTTTCACCCTGAATATGGTGGCATGGGACACCTCATTTCGCGCAAGGCGAACCTGTTCTTCGCAGCAGTTTCAAACTGAGGTCTTATCATGTGCATTTGGGAGCAACCGACCAGTCAATACGTTGCGCGGCTAACGTCCATGATAGCTTTAGCCACGTCGCCCTGAAGGCCCGGCAACCAAACAGGGTAGTGGAGTTTGACGGCGGGGTTGTGAAATTCCCAATTACTTATAATTATAGTCGGGAATTGATTGGGGCGGAAAAAGCGTCCTGAAACTTTAGAAAGCTGCGAAACGTCATGCATTTGAGACAGAGTGCGACTGTCTGGGACAGGAAAGACGAGGCCCCGGTCGAACTAGGTTCGCGTGGTTTCATCAATCATCTTCGTTTCGTCGCTCTTGGCTGTCGATCCAAAGCGCGGACGGATTTGTTCAGGGCCTGTGCTGTCCTCTCTTTGGAAAGGTCGCAGTCAATACAGGCGTATTCGGAAGCGCTCATGCTTTGCATTAATGATGCGCTTGAAGCGCGGGCGGTTCTTTTTCGCCCCGGCACAAAAGAGCATTCCTTCGACGAAGCGTGGTTGGTGCAACTGGCCAATTGTTTGCAGCGGGGGGAAGAGGCGAGTGTGCGCTTTCTGTTGTGCTCCCGCGTGAAACGCGAATATCACCGGAACCTCCGGTTTCTCGTGTCACGGATCTCGGAACAGTTTGGCCTTGGCTGAAGCCGACCCAGGGGGCATTACGCAGCGTTGCGCGCGGCGTCGACTGGCTTCACCTTCTTCTTGAGGCACTTCCGAAGGTACGCGGGAGCCCAGTGCGCATAGCGGCCAAGTTGCGATTGCTGACCAACCAGCATTTCGACAAAGGCCTCGCGATGCTTGTTTTTCTTGAGTTGCTTGAACAGCGACTTTTGCGCTTTCGTCATCGAACATCCAATGCAATGGCCGCCTCGCTTGAATTTACAGACATCTATGCAGGGACTTGGAGTTTTCGCCATTGTTGCCTCAGAGTTCGCGGTCGCCTTTCACAAGGCGTCGCCATGTGTCAGTTGGAATGATTTCTACTCGACGGACCGCGTTCGGATCATCAAGGCATGCACCGAGGAAATGGGTGCTCCGTCCCCTCGTGATGCCTAACCTTTGATCTTCCCGATATCCCGGTGAGACTTGCACACGCACCGCAACCGCCCGTACGAACCTCAATCATTTCGTAAGGATCAGTTTTCCGGCGCGCGTGATGCGCAGAAAGTAGCGGTGGTCATCCAGAAGAATGCAGACTTGGGTTTCGCCGTTGATGAGGTCCCGGGCATCGTAGGTCGTAACCGCAGGAGCACTGGTTGATGGGGGAAGGTCTGCCATGTTGTTCATGATCTTTGCTCCATTCTGTCGATGATCCTTTCAAGAATTTGGTCAGTTGGCGCCCAACCGGTGAACGCGAGATTGAGCAATTCGGTCCAGCAAATCGAAGGTTCTGATTGATCTGTGGTGTGGTCCGCTGATCGCTGTGGTTCGGTCGTGAGTGAGTTCATAATGAGCGTCTCCTGTTCGGTAGGTCCGGGCTTCCTGCACAGGGTGGCTGAGACTCGATACCTAATTTCTGATAGAAACAGTAAGATAAGTCAATCCCGACAAAAACAATCAGCACTACTCATCGCTGGATTTCTGAGCTAGTTCCAACGCGGTGAAAGAAGAAACTTGGGCTAAATGAACAATCGGCTCGTCTCCCTGACTGCACTGTTGATTGCGGTGATCTGCGTTTTGCCGATCATTGGTGTGGTGCTGGCGGCTGCGTTCGGCACCTTGGACACGCTTGCGTTTTTGGCCGAGACCGTGCTTTGGCGTTACGCTTGGACGACACTGGTTCTGGTCGTTCTTGTGGCGATTGGCAGTATGGCGATCGGGGTCGCTACCGCGTGGCTCGTAGTGACATGTGACTTTGCTGGTCGACGGATCCTTGAAGTGGCCCTCGTCGTTCCGCTCGCGTTTCCTGCGTATGTCCTTGCCTACGCATACACGGATGTCCTCGATCATCCCGGGATCGTGCAGTCAACGCTTCGGTCCGTCATGGGGTGGGGGCCACGGGATTATTGGTTCCCGGAGATACGATCGCTGGGTGGCGCAGCAGTCATGTTGACGTTGGTGCTCTACCCTTACGTCTATCTCATGGCGCGCGCCGCCTTTCGTATGCAAGCAGCACAACCCTTTTACGCTGCCCGGTCCCTTGGATCGTCGCCGCTGCAGGCATTTTTGAAAGTGTCCTTGCCGATGGCGCGACCCGCCATCGCGGCCGGGGCGCTACTTGTCGTGATGGAGACAATCGCAGACTTTGGAACGGTCGCACATTTCAGCGTGCAGACCTTTGCGACCGGCATTTATACAAGTTGGTTTGGTTTGGCTGACCGGGGGGCGGCCGCCCAACTGGCTTTGGGACTTCTCACCCTGGCACTTCTTGTTGCAGCGCTCGAGTATATGAACCGTGGCAATACGGGATATGCCGTTCGGGGGCGGCAGGAGCGTTTCGTCCGATTTCAACTGAGCGGGCGGCGCGCCGTCGCGGCGCAATTGGCTTGCTTTTTCCCTGTTCTCTTCGGCGTACTCATTCCAACCATTACGCTCATATTGATGGGTCTCAGGTCGGAACAGGTCTTCTTCAGTCCTCGTTACCTGAAGTTCGTTCAAAACACGCTTTTCCTCGCCGGGGTTGCCGCAATCGTCACGGTCGCCGCTGCGGTCATCTTGGGCACGTTCCATCGTTTCGCAAACAGCCGCCGGTCTTTGGTGGCTCTGTTCATCGGACGGCTTGGCTACGCGGTGCCCGGCGGTGTGATCGCGGTTGGACTGATGGTCCCATTCGCGCGCTTCGACAACTGGCTCGATGCACAGATGGAGGCCTGGTTTGATATCTCGACCGGCCTCCTGATCTCCGGCTCAATCTGGCTGATGATCGCGGCCTATATGATCCGGTTCATGGCAGCTGCTCTTGGAGCCTACGACAGCGGATTGGCGACGGTCACTCCGAACGTCGACGCTGCCTCCCGTGTGCTTGGCAGTTCCGGCTGGGCCACAGTGCGGCGAGTGCATTTGCCGGTTTTACGGGGGAGTGTCCTGACCGCGTTACTAATCGTCTTCGTGGACACCGTTAAAGAACTTCCGGCGACCTTGATCCTTCGCCCATTCAACTATGACACGCTGGCCGTGCAAGCGTTTCGGCTTGCCTCGGACGAACGACTTGAGGGCGCGGCGGTGCCCAGTCTGATCATTGCATGCATAGGTTTGCTGCCTGTGATCCTGCTCTGTGCGCAGATCGGGGATTGGAGAGGCCAACCGAAGGGTTCACAAAACCCGGTTGTTTAGCCCTGTCAGCGAGAGGCGGTGCGGCCCAGTGGCTTGTTCAAAGACAAACTTCTCATTTCAGCTTTCCACGCACCGGGAATTCTTCGCCAGGATATTGGGTGCGCAGGTGCAAATCTGACCACTTGCAAAAAAGGCGCGCCGGATGGCGCGCCTCAAGATCGTTATGACAGCAAGACTACTCCCAGCCGGCCTCGCCAAGAATCCTCTGGGCCGCACCAATGTTTTCGGCGATGTCCGAAAGGGCGATTGTGTCAGGCCGGAACATACCAAGTTCAGCCACCGACGGCGCAAGTCCGATACCCGGCACCGCAGGGTACTCATCATTGCCGGCAGAGAAGTACTTCTGGGCTTGTTCAGAAGCGAGATATTCAAGGAACTTGATCGCGTTCTCTTTGTTTGGCGCGTTCGCGGCCACCCCGCCGCCTGAAATATTCATGTGAGCGCCGATGTCGTTCTGGTTCGGGAAAACCCAACCGATCATGTCCGTGCTCTCGGAAAGGTTGGACACGTCTCTGCGCAGCGCGCGGGCAAAGTAGTAGGTGTTCGACATTGCAATATCGCACTCGCCCGAGACGATGCCGCGAAGCTGGTCGGTGTCGCCGCCTTGCGGTGCGCGGGCAAAGTTGCCCACAACGGCTTTCGCCCAGTCACTCACGGCGTCTTCGCCAAGATGAGCGATCAGTGCGGCCACAATGTTTTGTGTGTAGACGTTGGAGGAGGAGCGGATGCAGACCTTACCGGCATATTCCGGGCTCGCGAGATCCTGATAGGTCATCGGCGGGTTCGGCACATCGGCCTTGTCGTAAAAAAGGATGCGCGCACGCTGCGAAAATGCGAACCACTGGTTGTCATCGTCTTGCAGGTAGGATGGGATTGCTGCCTCTAGTATCGGGCTTTCGACGGACTGTAGCAGCCCCATCTCTTTCGCTCGTGTGATGCGAACTGTGTCCACGGTCAGGAACACATCAACCGGGGAATTTGCGCCTTCAGCGTCCATCCGGGCGATCAACTCGTCCGCGTTTCCTTCAATACGGTTTATGGTGATACCCGTGGCTTCCGTGAAGTCGGAGTAGAGCCGCTCGTCGGTGTCATAGTGACGTGACGAATAAAGGTTTACCTCACCCTCCGCGAGCGCGTCCGTTGCCAGAACAGCAGATGCGGCGAGCGCCAAAACACAGGTCTTGGCTGTCATTTTCATGTCGATGTCTCCCTGGGACAATACCTTACTGAAATACTCGGTTTCATATTCGGGGCGGACATGCAACCCTTCCTTACAAAAATAGTAAGCAATTCTGCGAGCTTTCATTCTTGGTACGGTTTTTGCGCCGTTGCATCGGTCGCAATGTGCACTTCGCGGAGAGCACTCGATGCCCGCGTTTCAACATGCTGAAACGTGGGAGTGCGAAGAATACACCTATTTGAGCAAGCGGCGCTCACGACTGCCTTGTTCTTGAAGAGGCCTACTTTCGGTCTCGTGCGATCAATCAATCAGCAATCTGTACTGCGGCCTGCGAAGAACTCCTTTTGCTCGACACTTTTTCTTGCCGAGTGCCAACACGTTCCTGCGGGATGTCTTTATGCGAATACATGCTCTCTTGGTCGCAACAGGAATATCGGTTGGAGCCGTCGCCACGGCGTCTGCTGAGGAGATGTCGTTTGAGGAACGTGTCCGCTCCTTCATTTTGGACAACCCAGAAGTCATTCTTGAAGCGCTGAATGTTTTGGCCGAGCGCGAAGCAAAAGCGGCTACCGCTGCCAAGCTCACGAGTTTTCCCGAGCTGTTTACTGACCCGGCCAGACTGGGTGAGGGGGATGCGACAGCGCCTTTACGGGTCGTCGAGTTCTTTGACTACAAGTGCATTCCTTGCAAGGCGGTTCACCCGCAGCTTGTCGAACTGGTTGACGCCTATCCGAACATTCGGATCGAAATGCGTCATCTGCCGATCCTTTCCCCAGGTTCGGAGCGCGCAGCGCGGTTCGCTCTGGCTGCAGAAGCTGCATATGGCGCAAAAGCATATGGTGAGGTGCACGAACGCCTTTGGGAAATCCGCGGCCCTCTGAACGCTGCAGGATTTCAGCGCGTGGCCGAAGAGCTTGATCTTGACTACGATAAGATAGAAGCCGGGATGGAGAGCGAGGCCATAGACGCGCGCATAAACTACAATCGGGATGTGGCAATCGCGTTGAAAGTTCTGGGCACGCCCGCGTTCGTCACGAAGGACAGCGTTGCCTTCGGATCAACCGATATCGAAGCCCTCGCTCAGGTTTGGCTCAGTCAATAAACGCTTTTTCGACAACAAAGTGCCTGGGGTCGGAGTTTGCGCCTTCCATGAGCCCATGCGCTTCGCAAATCGCCATGATGTCTTTATTAAGTGCAAGGTTGCCGCAGATCATGATCCGGTCTTCTTCTGGCGTCCATCTGGGCAGTTTGAGGTGTTCAAAGACCCTGCCGTCGCGGACGTGATCGCTGATGCGGCCTTCGGTGTCGGAGGGTTCGCGCGTGGTGGTCGGGTAGTAGTGGAGTTTGTTCCCGACAAGTTCGCCGATCAGTGGGTCGTTGGGCAGGGCCGCCACGATTTCCGAACCATAGGAAAGTTCGCCCTTCGTGCGGCACGTGTGCGCGACGATCACCTCGTCGTAGCTTTCCCAGGTCTCGGGGTCGCGGAGGAGAGACGCGAAGGGTGCGATGCCGGTGCCGGTACAGATCATCCAGAGCCGTTTGCCGGGCAGAAGTGCATCGAGCACGAGCGTGCCTACAGGTTTGGGACGCAGGATGATTTCATCGCCAGGCTCGATCTTTTGCAGGCGTGAGGTCAACGGTCCGTCGGGGACCTTGATCGAGTAGAACTCCAACTCGTCGTCCCATGAAGGCGAGGCGATTGAATAGGCGCGGAGGAGCGGTTTGCCGTCATCTTTCAAGAGCCCGATCATGACGAACTCGCCTGATCGAAAGCGCAAGGATTGCGGGCGCGAGACCCGGAAGGAAAACAGAGTATCGGTCCAATGCTTCACCGAGGTGACGGTTTGCGCGTCCGGCATGACCTTGGTCTGAACATTCATATCAAGCGGCCTCCGCTGCCGGTTTGTCGGTGAAATGTGTTTCAAGCTTGCCCACGACCCCGTCCATTTCGTCGGCAGAGGGCAGGGGGTCTTTCGCCTCCAAAATGACAGGCCAGATCTCCGAATACTTGCGATTGAAATCGACCCATTTCTCCATGCCCTCATCCGTGTCGGGACGGATTGCATCTGCTGGACATTCAGGCTCGCAAACGCCGCAGTCGATGCATTCGTCCGGGTGAATCACCAGCATATTCTCGCCTTCGTAGAAGCAATCGACCGGACAGACCGAGACGCAGTCGGTGTATTTGCAAGCGATGCAATTGTCGGTGACGACGAATGTCATGGATGCGATTCCTTTTTGGTTTTAACGGAGATTGCCGCGCCGCAGCGGGGGCTGTCCGTCAACTAATTGCTATTGAGGATCGGCGCGCTTCAGCAGGGTGGGCACAACCACGACGGAGCGACAAATGATCGACAGTTTGGCTGCCAGCGAAGATTGCCAACACCTCACCGTGATTTGGGAGGACGGGAAGAAAAGCGTTCTTTCAGCTGCTTACCTCCGCAAAGAAGCCAAGGATGCTTGGTCCATTCGCGAACGGCTCGACCACGGCGAAGTCTCGGTTTTGCCGGGCATTAGAATCACCGGACTGACGCAAATCGGGAACGGCGTGAACGTTCACTTTTCGGACGGGCACGAGAAGGCGATCTATCCCTTTCCTTATTTGCGCGAACTTTCCGAGCGGCTTTGACAACAAATTGACATTCCCTTTCTGCGCCGCAGCGCAGGATCAAGAAAACCTGGGAGCCTTTGATGGACGAGATTCTCGACGGACTGACGCAGATCGATTGCGACATCCTGATTATCGGTGGTGGGACGGCTGGACCGATGGCGGCGCTAAAGGCCAAGCGTAAAAATCCCGAGGCAAACGTCGTTCTTCTCGACAAAGCCAATGTGAAGCGCTCTGGGGCAATCTCGATGGGGATGGACGGGCTGAACAACTCGGTCATTCCGGGCTATGCGACGCCGGAGCAATACACCAAGGAAATCACCATCGCGAACGACGGCATCTGCGATCAGGCCGCCGTCTATCGCTACGCGCAGGAATGCTACGGCATCATTCAAGAGCTCGACAGCTTCGGGATTCGCTTCCAGAAAGACCAGAACGGCGAGTATGACGTGAAAAAGGTGCACCACATCGGCACCTACGTTTTGCCGATGCCGAACGGCGACACGGTGAAGAAGGCGCTATATCGCCAGCTTCGGAAAGCGCGGATCAACATTATCAACCGCTTCATGGCGACCCGTCTGTTGACCGGCGAAGGCCGCGTCGCAGGCGCGATCTGCGTAAACACGCGGTCGGCCGAGTTCCTGGTCGTGCGTGCCAAGGCGGTGATCATGGGGCTTGGGGCCGCAGGGCGGCTTGGGTTGCCAACGTCGGGGTATCTTTATGGCACCTACGAGAACGCCTCCAACTCGGGCGAAGGCTACGCGATGGCGTATCACGCCGGTGCGGGTCTCGCGAACCTCGAATGCTACCAGATCAACCCGTTGATCAAGGACTATAACGGCCCGGCTTGCGCCTATGTCGCCGGGCCGATGGGCGGCTATACCGCCAACGCCCAAGGCGAGCGCTTCATCGAGTGCGACTACTGGTCGGGGCAGATGATGCAGGAGTTCTTTGACGAACTCCAAGGCGGCAAGGGCCCAGTTTATCTGAAACTAAACCACCTCGCCGAAGAAACCATCGCCGAGATCGAGCGTGTGCTCCACATCGTTGAACGCCCGACGCGCGGGCATTTCCACGAAGGGCGCGGCACCGATTACCGCAAGCAGATGATCGAGATGCATATCTCGGAAATCGGCTTCTGCTCGGGCCATTCGGCCAGCGGTGTCTTTGTTGACGAACATGCGCGCACCACGATCCCCGGCCTGTACGCCGCGGGCGACATGGCGAACGTACCGCACAACTATATGCTCGGCGCCTTCACCAACGGCGCTTTCGCCGGAATGGATGCGGCCGATTACATTGCCGATGTCGACTACGCGAGCTTCGACATGGGCGAGATTGATGCCGAGCGCACCCGCGTCATGGCTCCGACCAAGCGCGACGATGGCATTCCGCCAAACCAGATCGAATACAAGACCCGCCGCCTTGTGAACGACTATCTGCAACCCCCTAAAGTTACAGCCAAGATGGAGTTGGCACAGAAACGCTTCGAGGAAGTGCGCGACGACATGGAGAGCGGCATGTATGTCCGCGACGCGCATGAACTTATGCGCTCCCTCGAAGCGTCCACTATTCTCGATTGCGCTGATATGGCCGCCGCCGCCTCGATGTACCGCACCGAGAGCCGCTGGGGTCTCTATCACAATCGTGTCGAATACGAGCGCGATGATGAGAACTGGTTTTGCCACACCATCCTGACCAAGGGCGAAGACGGGAAGCCTGCGCACAAGAAGCAAGACGTCAAGCCGTACATCGTTGAAATCGCGGAAGATGAGAGGGACGCCTATTACAAACAGCGCGTCGGCGCATCTTCGGTCGCTGCGGAGTAAACCGTCATGCCTCTCGCCCAAACCGCCACCACTGTTCCCGTCGTCGTCAACGATGACCTTTGCATCGCCGACAAGGGCTGCACCGCTTGTGTCGATGTCTGCCCGCTTGATGTTCTGCGGATCGTCGAAAAGGACGACGGCAAGAAAACCGCATACATGAAATATGACGAGTGCTGGTACTGCATGCCGTGCGAGGCGGACTGCCCGACGGATGCAGTCACCGTGAACCTTCCCTACTTGCTGAAGTGATGCCCGTGGACCAACTATTCGAAGACTTCGACGACATCGCGGACCTGGCCGAGGGTTTGGACGATCCATCGCCCGGCGCGCGGATCATGGCGGTGATCGAACTGGCCGACAACGCTGACCCTGCTGCCATTCCCTTCCTGGCCAAGGCTATTGCGGACCAGGATGCGGGCGTGAGGAAGCAGGCCGCACAGGCCTTGACGGATTTCGACGGTCCGGCAACGGCCGCAGCGCTGGTTTCCGCTCTGGATGACAGTGATCCGGCAGTGATCGAAGCGGCTGCTGTCAGCCTGACAGAATTGAAAGACCCGGCTGCAGGCGACGCGATCCTGCCGCATCTTGATGCAACTGAAGAAGTAAAACTGACCGCTCTGCTCGCCGGCATTAAAGAGCTTCGACGTCCGGAGGCCATGGGGCCAGCCATAAAGGCATTGGCGCATGCGTCTCCCGCAGTTCGCATTCAGGCGGTGGGCGTAATCGGCTGGCTGCAAGACGAAACGGCACTTCCGGCACTGCGCGAAGCCGCAAAGGATGCCGATGTCAAAGTGCGGCGGACGGCGTTGTCGGCGCTTGGTTTCTCAAAGTCTGAACATGCAGAGACAACACTGGTTAACGGTCTGGCAGACCCTGAGTGGCTGGCCCGTGAAGCGGCTGCCGAGACGTTGGCCAAGACCGGCGGCAGCCAATGTGTCGCCGCGCTCCGCAGCGTGCTCGATGACGATTACTGGCAAGTGCGCCTCAAAGCCGTGCGTTCGCTTGGCAAGTTGGGCGCAACGGAAGCCGCGATGGAGATCGCGCCGATGATGGATGTTCCGGTGCCGAACCTGCGAAAGGAATGCGCAGCGGCGTTGGGCGAATTGGCGGTGCCGGAGACAGTGAGATTCCTAGAAAAGTACGCCGATGATTCCGACCCAGACGTCCGGAAAAACGTGCGCTGGGCGTTGGAGAAACTGGCTGCCTGATACGCGGATTGACCGCGTAAATCGTTCAAATTGATCTACCTCCCGAACAGTGTTCGCGGAGGTAAATCTGCCCCTCATGAAATAATCTAATACATTGAAATTATTGAAATAAACGACGATTCGATTCGTCGTGGGAAGAATGGAATCAGTGGCGCTTTTCGCCCAAAATTGCACCAATCTTCGCCGCAAAATCAGGCATTGGGAAAAATTACCGGAAAAGGAGTTGTTTTTTCGCTGTCGGCGTTTTGTTGAATCGAAAAACGAGCGGACACTGCCTTCAGAGCAACCGTTAATCCAACAGGGGGTAGCTATGAAGCACTTCACGAAAAGCGCAATTCTTGCCGCGGCAATGATGCCGCTTGCAAGCATGGCGGCGGCTGAGAAAATCAGCATCGCCATCGGGCACCAATCGATGTGCACCGACACCTACACGGCGGGGATCGTCGTGAAAGAGCTGGGGCTTCTCGAAAAGTACCTGCCGACTGACGGCAAATATGCCGATGCGGAATATGACGTCAGTTGGGCCGACTATTCCTCGGGTGGTCCGATCACCAACCAGATGCTGGCCAACAAACTGAATTTCGGTGTGATGGGAGACTATCCGCTGATCGTGAACGGTGCGAAGTTTCAGGAGACAGACAGCCTCCGCACGCTCTACGTCGCTGGCACGGGTTACAACTTGAAGGGCTCAGGCAACGCGATCGTCGTTCCGGTCGACAGTGACATGTACTCGATCACCGATCTGGTCGGGAAAGAGGTCTCTACCCCAGTCGGCTCGGCCGCATGGGGCATGCTTCTCAAAGCCATGCAGGACAACAATATTCCGACATCGGAGTATGTCCTGAAGAACCAAAGTCCGGCGGTAGGCGCAGCCAATATCGCAGCCGGCAAAATCGACGCGCATAGCGACTTCTGCCCGTGGTCGGAGATCATGGAATTCCGAGGCACAGGCCGGAAAATCTATGATGGCTCAGAAACCGGCGTACCGTATCTGCACGGTGTCGTCGTACGCGAAGACTTCGCGACAGAGTATCCGGAAGTCGTGGAAGCCTTTATCAAGGCGGTATGGGAAGCGGGGGAATGGATCCGGTCTGACCCGATGGAAGCCGTGTCTCTCATGGAAGGCTGGACCGGAGTAGAGAAGGAAGTGCTTTATCTCTACTTCTCGGAAGGTGGTCACCTGACGCTCGAGCCGTCGATAAAAGACGAATGGGTCGATGCGCTAAAGTTCAACCACGGCGTGCTCGTCAAGGAAAAGGCGATCCCACCACTGGATTTCGAAGCCTGGATAACCGAGGACTACATTCGCAACGCCTATGCCGATCTCGGCATCGACTACGACGCCGACAAGGCCAGCATGGTGGATCCGGTGGTGGCAAATGACGGTCTGCCAATGGAAATCTGGCACGCGCGCGATGGCGTTTCGTCCTATCCGTCCTTGCCCGACTTTTTGACTGCGGTTGCAGCGATGCAAGGCACGGGTGCGAAGCTGAATGCCACCTACGTCTACGATGACGAAACTGGGCTCAAGCTCTTCGGAAAAACGGCCTTCTGGGTAAAAGCGGGCGACGAGTATGCGACCTTCCTGCGCAAGGGAGAGGCCGAAGCCTACGCCTCGGCCAACGGGGGCTCGCTTGTGACCTTCGACGAGGCCATCGCCGACTTCATCACTGAAGGATAAGGCCCACCAACACGAAATAGCCCGGGGCGTAGATCGCCCCGGGGTCTCAGCACGGCCGGGGATACGATCATGGAAAACACAGCGCTGAAATCCGACGCCGCCGTAAAGGTGGAGAAGCCGGAGCCGCCCATCTTGCCAATGTCTGGCGCTGACCTGATGCCGGTGCCACGCCTTCCAAAGATTACGCGGCAACATTTGAGCAGCGCCGGGATCGTGGCGTTGTCACTGACAATAGGTGTGCTGCTCTGGCATTTCGTGACCGCGACCAATCTCGACTTTTACATCAACTTCGAAAACGTTCCGTCGCCATTGTGGGTATTCACGGCTTTCGTGGGGCACGTGCAGACCGAGATTTTCTGGACCCATATCGGCGTCTCAATGAGACGAATTCTGATCAGCTACTGTCTTGCGGTTGCACTGGGTATATCCATCGGTTTGGTCATGGGCCGGTCGCGCATCGCGCGGGCATTCATAATGCCTTACATCGAAGTCATCCGTCCTATCCCGGCCGTCGCCTGGATCCCGCTCGCTATTCTGATGTGGCCGACCGAGGAAAGCTCGATCATCTACATTACCTTCTTGGGCGCACTTTTCCCCATTGTTCTAAATACATTGCACGGTGTCGAGCAAACGCCCGAAGTTCTCGTCCGCGCTGTTCAATCCCTCGGTGCGTCCCGGTGGGCTGTTTTTCGACACGTGGTGATCCCGGCGGCGCTTCCGTCCATCGCTGCCGGGCTTGCCATCGGCATGGGCGTGAGTTGGTTCTCGCTACTCGCGGGGGAAATCATCTCCGGTCAGTATGGCATCGGATACTTCACTTGGGATGCCTATAGCCTCATCAACTATCAGGACATCGTCGTTGGTATGTTGGTTATCGGCTTCCTGGGAACAGCATCGACCGCCGCAGTAAAAGCGATCACGCGGCCGATGCTCAAGTGGCAGGAGAAGACGCGATGACACGGGTTGCTTCTACCATCTGGACTGACATCCAAGCCAACTGGAAGACCATGGTTCTTCACGGACTGATATTTGCGCTGTTGTTTCAGTTTTTGATGCTCATCGCGCTGATCGTGCGGTTCCAGGACCTACCGAACTACGTGGCATTCTACGATTGGTTCGGAAGTGCCGTGCACATCATTCAGTCCACCCCGTCATGGCGCGACGCGGTTCAGATCATCTGGGAAGAGTGGCTGATCGAGATCGGCTTTATGAACTACGATTACGGCATGGGCATCTCCGAATGGAGCCTTAACGTGGTGCCCTCTCGCCTGGTCATGCTGTTCATTCTCGGCGCGACGGTTTCACTCTGTCTTGCTCTTGTTCGTCGCGATGGCTGCGACGTGGGCACATCGAACACGATGCGGGCGACCACGGGCTTGGGCGCACTTCTTGTTGCGATGACAAATGCCACAATGAGCTGGGTTGTCTGCTGCGCTACGCCGAGCTGGGTGGTCGGGCTCGCAATGCTTGGGCTTGGTGTGTCCACCTCGCTTGCGCTGGAGACTATGGGGCCTCTGTTGACCGGTCTCGGATTTGGCACTCTGGCGTTCATTATCGTCGTTCTTGCTGCCCGCAAAGCCTATCCAACGAAGGAACTTGATCCGAAAGGAGCGCCTGCTGATGCTTGATGTCGTAAAGTTCAAGGATCCATCGAGGGAGACCTCAAAAGGCAAGGGGCAGATCAAGGTCGATGAGGTGTCGATCACTTTTGGCAGTGGCAAAGATGCGCATCTCGCGGTCGAAACCACCTCAATCGACATAAAGGCGGGGGAATTCGTCTGTATTCTCGGGCCATCCGGTTGCGGGAAATCCACCTTGCTCAATGCGATAGCCGGCTACGTTAATCCGACGACCGGTGCAGTTCTGGTGGATCGCACAAAAGTCGAAAAGCCAGGGCCGGATCGCGGCATGGTGTTTCAGCAATATTCCTTGCTGCCGTGGAAGACCGTTTACGAGAATGTGGCTTTCGGCCCAAAGATGGCGGGGCATACCCGGACCGAGGCGGGCTCAACCGCGAACACTTTTCTTGAGCTTGTTGGTCTCAAGAAGTTTGGTAACCGCTATCCCGCAGAGTTGTCAGGCGGCATGCAGCAACGCGTGGGCATTGCCCGTGCTCTTGCCAATTACCCCTCTGTCCTTTTGATGGACGAACCCTTCGGCGCGCTCGACGCGCAAACGCGGTTGATGATGCAGGAAAGCCTGCTCGATATCTGGAACAAGTTCGGTACAACCGTTGTTTTCGTTACACATGACGTGGACGAGGCCGTTTTCCTTGCAGATCGCGTCCTGATCATGAGCGCCGCACCCGGGCGTATCATCGAGGATGTGAAGATCGATCTGCCGCGCCCGCGCTCGACCAACCTTGCCTCTACGCCCGAGTATATCAAGGCCCGGCAGTTCTGCCTCGACACGATCAAGGCCGAGAGCCGAAGAGCCTTCGAGGATCAAAACGCATGAGAGTTGTTGCCGCCCTTTTGATCACCCTTTTTGCCGGTTCTGCATCCGCGCAGGTCCAAGGCGTCAAACTCGACGAACCCGTCGACATGCCTCCATTCGCGTTCACCAATGAGCTGGGCGAGGACTTCACGGACGATGACTTGAACGGAAATTGGACGATCGTCATGTTCGGTTTCCTGTCTTGTCCGGACGTCTGCCCTTTCACGCTCGGCAATCTTGAAGCAGCCGTGGCAGAAACCGGAATGCGTGTTCGTCCGGACAACGTTCCCAAGGTTGCCTTCATTTCCGTCGACCCGGACCGGGATGCCGATTTCGTCAGCGAATACGCCAAGTTCTTCCACCCCGATTTTGAAAGCTTTACCGGCAGTCGCGACCAGATTGATACGCTCATTGAGGCGACGGACAGCTTCTATCGACTGATGAAGCCGGACCACACCGGCTATTACGAGGTGCAGCACAGTTCATCCGTCTCGGTCATCGCACCTGATGGAACGCTCCGCGCCAAGCTGCAGCCTCCGTTCGACCCGGGCATGACGGCCGAATTCCTCGCGCGGTTGCAGATCGAATACCGCAAGGAGCTGTCTCAATGATCCGTCTCGCCTTCGCCTTAATGGCATTGCCCACCGCGCTCGTGGCCGGAGACTTGGTTGTTGAAGGCCCGATAGTCCCGCTCGCACCACCAGGTGCGATGGCTCATGCGGCGTACATGACCCTAACAAATACAGGCGATGTGCCCCGCCAACTGATCGGTGTACAGGCGGAAGGCTATTTGATGGCGCATATTCACAGGACGGAGCTCAAGGAAGATATCGTTTCGATGTCCTCGGTCGATCTGATGGAAATCGCGCCCGGACAGACCGTGGCTTTCGAACAAGGCGGACTGCATGTCATGCTCATGGGTCCGGAAAGCCCGCTTGAAAACGGTGGCACCGTCGAACTGACGCTGGAGTTCGCAAATGGGGAGACATTGCCCGTCTCTGCAAAAGTGGTCCCGATGGTTGCGGGCGGTCACGGCCATGGCAGTTAGGTTGGCCGGAGTTCTGACAATTGTCGCAGGTCCGGTTTTTGCAGACTACGATCCGTCTCAATACCCGGCCTATGAAACTTGTGCCCTTTGCCATGGGCTTTTCGGCGTGTCCCATACCGGAAAGTTCCCAAATCTCGGCGGTCAGAAACAGGCCTATATCGAAGCGCAAATACGCGCTTTTCGCGACGGGCACAGGACCAATGACGGCGGGCAGATGGTGACGATCGTAACCGAGTTGCACCCCGAGGACATTCCATTCGTGGCAGAGTGGTTCGCGTCACAGGACGCGCCGGAACCATACGCCTCGGATGAGACCGCTTCCGGGGAGGCACAGTTCTCGGAATTAGGATGTGTCACCTGTCACACCAATTCCTCTGATGGGGACCCCTTGGTGCCGTACCTGACGGCTCAGAAGCCGGATTATTTGGCAAAACAGATGATCGACTTCCGGGACGGGGCGCGAGATCCCCGCACACTGCCCGGGATGCACAAGGATTTGCTGGCGATTTCGGATAACGAGATTACGGCCCTCGCAAACTATCTGGCGGCGGAGGCGCGTCCATGATTCATCCCCGCGAAGAGATAGGCCTGCATGAGACAGAAGGCGCCATCTTCCTGTCGGAGTACATTCTCGACATCAATGAAGGGTCTGGCTTTCTGACCGGGCTGTCTGCCGACGACCAGAAAACCGTTCGAAAAATGGGCACGCGCTGCACCTTCGAAAAGGGTCGGAGCATTTTTCACCAAGGCGACAGTCATACGGGTGTCTGGATCATCGAGGCAGGCCGCGCGCGCACCTACTATGTGGGGCCAACCGGGCGTGAGATCACGCTCGCCTTCTGGACGCCGGGTCACTTCATTGGCGGACCAGAGGTTTTCGGCCGGGGGCGGCATGTCTGGTCGGCAGATGCTTCAGACGATTGCGAGATGGTGTTCCTGTCAGGCATGAGTCTGCAGAAACTGGTGCGGGAGATTCCGGATGTCGCCATCGCGGTGATCCATGGCCTGATTGCGAAGGGCAAGTGCTACTCTGCGCTCATCCAGATGCTCGGTACCCGTTCCGTGACCGAGCGTCTGCGGCAGTTCCTTGTCATTTTCGCCGACACACATGGGCGCCATGAGGGCAACACCATCATCATCGACCGAACGATTACCTACGAGCAGATCGCATTCGTTGTCGGGGCGACACGCCAATGGGTGACGCAAACCTTGGAAAAGCTGCGGGCCGAAGGCGTTCTTGAGATCACACGCTCAGAAATCATCATCCACGATTTCGGAGCACTTCAGATTCAGTAGTGTTGCTGGACGGGTGTTAGCCGGGCAGGGTGGGAAAGGTTACGTCGAGCGGCGACACTTCTCTGCGTCTCGCATTCAAGTCGCAGCATTTTGGCTCAGGTCGAGGCAATTCTCATCCGCTGATCAGCTGCGGCAGCGTCAGCGAGATTGCCGGAACGAAGGTGATCAGGATCAGCGCGAACAGGATCGCCAGATAAAATGGCCAAATCGTACGTACGGCCTTTTCCATGGGCAGCTTGCCTACAGCGCATCCGACGAACAGGCACGCCCCGACCGGTGGTGTACAGAGACCGAGACCAAGGTTGACCAACAGGATCATGCCGAACTGCAACGGGTCGACGCCGATACTATTGGCGACTGGCAGGAAGATTGGCGTGCAAATCAGGATCAGTGCTGCCATGTCCATGATCATCCCCAATATCAGGAGCACGGCGTTGATCATCAAAAGGATGAGGATGGGGTTTTCCGTCAAGCCGGTGAGTAGATCGACCGTTTTTGTCGGTACTCGATAAAACGTCAGCATATAGGCAAACGCGCCCGCACAGGCGATGAGTATCATGACCATTGATGTCGTGCGCACAGCGGACACGACAGCGATGCGGAATTTCTCGACCGTGATAGTGCGATAGACCAGCAGCGTCACCACAAAGGCGTAGATCGCACCGAACGCGCCCGACTCCGTCACGGTGAAAATACCGGAGAGGACACCGCCGACGATAATCACGGCAGTCATCAGTCCCGGGATGGCGCCGAAGAAACTCAACGCCAATGCATTCCAGCCGGGAAATTGTTCGGCTTGATAGCCCCGGCGCACCGCTACGAGATAGGCGGCGATTGCCAGGCAAAGGCACATCAGAACTCCGGGAACCACGCCGGCCAGGAAGAGCTTCGAGATCGAGATACCGCCACCGGCCGCAATGGCGAAGATGATCATGTTATGGCTCGGGGGAATGATGATGCCGGCGATCGAAGACGTCACCGTTACGTTTACTGCGTAGTCGGCATCATACCCCTTTTCCTTCATCACCGGGACGAGGATCGAGCCCAAGGCCGAGATGTCGGCCACGGCAGAGCCGGAAATGCCGCCGAACAGCATTGATGAAAAGACGTTCACGATACCAAGCCCGCCTCGGACAGCGCCGACCGCGGCCGAGGCAAATTTTACAAGGCGCATTGCGATCCCGCCGTGAAACATCAATTCGCCCGCAAAAATGAAGAATGGGATGGCCAACAGCGAAAACACGTTGATCCCCGAGACGATCCTTTGGAAGCCGACCATGATCGGCAATCCCTCGTACCAGAAGGCGGCAATTGCAGAGATGCCCAGTGCGAAGGCCACCGGAACACCGATCGTCACGCAGAGAGCGAACAGACCGAGGAGAAAGAAAAGCCCCATTGGATATTCCTATTGGATCGTATCTTCGCGAAGGTCTCGGCCCAATGCGAGACGCATCAAGTGGCCCAGGGAAAACAGCAAGATCAATCCGCCGCCGACTGTCAAAGGCAGGGAGCGTAGGCCTTCGGGCAATTGGATCAGCGGGATCAGTGACCCCCATTTGAAGGCAGTGAGCTGCGCCCCATAGACCACCATCAACGCTCCGAAGCCCGCCATCAAAAGATCGGTTGCGATCACGAAAAGGGTTCGGATTTTGGTCGGTACCGCGGATCGAAAGGCGTTTACGGAAAGGTGCGAGTGCTCATGTACTCCAACAGCAGCACCTAGAAATGCAATGACCATGACGAGCAAGAGGGCCGCTTGCTCGACCCAGGTCGGCGTGGCGTTCAGCACATAGCGGCCAAAGACCAGCCATCCAAATATTACAGTCAATACTACCAGCGATAGACCGGTGATTACCCTACAGATTTGGGCAAGCCAGTCCAACAACCTGTCGATTGGAGTCATGAAATCCGAGGCGGTCTTCTCGGCGTCCGGATCGGTCATCGCGTTTCCCCTCGGCCGTCCGCGCCCCGGGAATTCTCCGGGGCGCGTGATCAGCTTAGGCTTACTCGGTGGCCTGGATCAACTCGACCAGCGGGCGCAAGTCAGGGTTGGCTGAAAGATAGGCCTCGTAGACCGGCACCATGGCCTCCTGGAACGGGCCCTTGTCATCGATGACATTGGTCACGACTCCGGCCTTTTCCACCATCTCGCGGCTCGAGGATTCGCGCGCCGCCCAAAGCTCCTGCTGGAGCGCTGCAGACTCCATTGCCGCTTCTTTCACCGCTGCTTTCATCTCATCTGACAAGGCGTTGTAGGCATCGGCGTTGATGCAGACACACTCTGGAATGATCAGGTGTTGGCTGAGAGAATAATAGCCTGCCACCTCATAGTGGCCTGTGGATTCATAGGAGGGCCAGTTGTTTTCGGCACCGTCCACGACACCCGTTTTCAGCGACTGATACACTTCAGCGAAGGCCATAGGTGACGGGTTGCCGCCAAGCTCAGAGATCATGCCAGAGTAAAGATCGTTGTTCATGACCCGCACTTTCATGCCTGACACGTCGTCAGGTGTATTGATTGGCTTGGTGCCATTGTAGAACGACCGCGCCCCGGCATCGTACCACGCCAACGGGACAAGACCTTTCGCGGCCATGCCTTCGGCGATCATGGCACCACCTTCGCCGTTCAGGACGCGGAACATGTGTGGCACGTCCTTGAAGATGAACGGCAAGGACACGACGTTTGCTTCGGCAGCGATTGGGCCAATCGGACCGAGGTTGAAGTTGCCGATTTCAAGTGCCCCAAGACGAACTTGTTCGATCGCGTCTGGTTGGCTGCCAAGCGTGCCGCCGTGGAACATCTGCAGCGTTATTTCGCCGTTGGTCTTCTCGGACAAAAGTTCCGCGAACTTGTCCATCGCAACCGTATTTGGATAGCCTTCGACATGGATATTCCATCCACGCCAGTCCGCGGCAGTGGCGGCTGTGCCAAGCATGCTCAGGACAAGCGCCGCACCAATCAGTGATCTTTTTTTGAAATGGAACATTTCTTCCTCCCTGGAATGTTGATGCCCGACTTGGGCCACACATCTTAATATTCCGCACTCAAATGGATACTAGTATACTAGTCTTGTCAACTGCGATTTTGTTGACTAAACGAGTGCTGAAGCTCGCATGGCAGAGACTTCCGACTGAAAAAACGCGCCGGGCGCGTTCCTGTAACTGCAAAGAGGGGCACACATGAGCGCGTTTCCCATAGTAGAAGCTGACCCAGGCGTGACACGCCAGGTTTTGGCGGATCATCCCGACCTGATGGTTGTGTCGTTCACGTTTGAGAACGGGGCAGAGGGGAAGCTTCATAACCACCCGCATGTTCAGTCGACATTCGTGAAGTCAGGCAGGTTTCGGTTTTCCCTAGACGGTGCAGAAACCGAATACGGTCCCGGCGAAAGCTTCATAATCCCCTCCAATTCAGTCCACGGATGCGTATGTTTGGAACCCGGCGAGCTGATCGATTGCTTCACGCCACGCCGGGATGACTTCCTCTAACCCATTACGAGAACGCTAGACCGCCGTTGATGTCGACGTTCGCGCCAGTCATGTAAGACGACCCGTCCCCGGCAAGGAATACCGCGAGCTTCGCGACTTCGTCCGGCGTGCCCTCACGCTTCAAGGGCGTGTTGGCCGAGACGGCAGTCCGAACCTCTGGCTTGGTGAAAACATTGTGGAAATCAGTGTCGATCATTCCAGGGCAGATCCCGTTGACGCGAATGTCCGGCGCCAGTTCCTTCGCAAGTCCCCGCGTCCAAGTCAGCAGAGCACCTTTGGATGCTGCATAAGCCGAAGCACCCGGTCCGCCGCCATCCCGCGCGGCTTGGCTGGCGATGTTAATGATCGCACCTTCGGTCATGTGTTGGAGAACGGCATTCGTCATCAAGAAGCTCGACGTGACGTTGACGTCCATCACTCTTTGCCAATGCTCCAGGGACATCTCGGCTATTTTGACCCGGGCGATCAGTCCGCCCGTGTTGTTGACCAAAACATGAATGCCCCCAAATTCGGCTGCGGTCCGCTCGGCCAGTGCGCGCGTGTCGGTCGGGGATGTCATGTCTCCCTGAATGGCGAACGCCTTTCCGCCTGCGTCTCTAATTTCGGCAACGGTGGCTTCGGCGCCTTCGGCAGACGAAAAATAGTTGATGGCGACAGATGCGCCCGCTTCGGCCAGCCGGAGGGCGCAAGACCGCCCAATATCGCGACCAGCGCCTGTAACGATGGCTGATTTGCCTTCTAAGCCCATATTTTCTTCCCTCATGTCATGGAGCGGCGTACATCGATTGGCAAAACTGGTATACTAGTATTATAGAATCGGCAAACGAACTTTAAGACAGGATACTGGCCGACCTGCATCACCCGGCACTGAAGCAGACTAATGGGTGGATGTTGTCTTCCCTTGCCTTTAGGCAAAGTCGTGAAGGAGAGATAAATGGTGATGCCGCAACAAGTCGAAATGCTGGAGCGAAGAACCAGTGCCGATGTCGTTTTTGACTATCTCTATGAGCGGATTGGTTCGCTGGAGCTTCTGCCTGGCGCAAAAATCTCGGAGGCTGAGATTGCCGCCAAGTTTGGAATTTCCAGACAACCGGTTCGGGATGCCTTCAGCCGGCTTGGCAACATGGATCTCCTTTTAATTCGACCGCAAAAGGCAACAGTCGTCAAAAAGTTCTCACTAAGGTCCATCGCCAAGGCGCGGTTCGTACGGTTGAGCGTCGAGATTGAAGTGCTCAGAAAAGCCGCATCTCAATGGGATGGCTCGATGGAAGCCGAATTGACGAACAACCTCGAGGGTCAAAAGGCTGCCTTGAATGGCAAGGATGTCGAGGCATTCCACGCCTTGGACTATGAGTTTCACCGACTTTTGTGCAAGTCTGCGGGTGTGGATTTTGCCTTTGAAATTATCTCTGAGAACAAAGCGCGTGTGGATCGGCTCTGCGTGCTCAGCCTGTCAGCCGAGTATGGAATGACTGAGTTGATCGACGACCACGAAACGTTGGTTGCGCAACTCAAGAATAACGATGCGGACGGCGTCACTCAAACCATCCGCCTCCACCTCTCGCGTCTCGACGAAACCATTCGCGATATCCATGGAAATCACTCTTCTTATTTTGAGGCCGAGTGATTTGAAATGGTCCCGCGGGGGCTGTGTTTTGCCAACAGCAGTTAGCCGTGTCATCTGCCAATACAGACACTAGTCCCCTTCGAGTGCATTATCATCGATCGAAAGCTCGCCAAGTTAAGGCATTTCCGGGAGTAGGGGGTTTACGTGTTGTGTATCCGCACGACTGTCTCTGATGGGCTACTCAAACTCCCGTCGAGGTGACTTCGAAAACCTTTCTTGAAGCGCGTGACGCTCAACAGAGGATTTAGCAAACAAGTGGGGAAGTTGGCTCCGGCGGTAGGGATCAAACCTACGACCAATTGACTATGTATCAATCGGCCAGAGAAGTACGGCGCTCGTCCAGAATTTCCTTCCGATCTGTTGGGGCTCAACAACGCCGTCCGCGCCGATTTACCTTCGTGGTGAGTGCACAGACAGTCTCAACTGAGCCAAGCTTGATTTTTGGTACAGGCCTGAGCATCGGTCAGTCAGGGCGGGAAGCCGACCTTCGCTGCGGATGCGATTTGGCCGAGACATCAGACAAACAGCAGACGTTCATTAAGAAACTGAATTATTGATCGTTCCGCGCCGCCGCGTGCTGGCAACGAGCCCAGTGCAGCAAATTCTGCGGGCTGCAGTAAAGGTCGGTGGCTGAAATACACAGACGTTGATGGAGGCGTGGAGCGCATCAAAATATTTCCGGATCCACGCGCGTTTACATGGCAGGCCAATCTGCTGCGATTGCCGTGTAAAGAATCGGACCGCTCAGATGCCCTCAAGGGCTAGCGCCCGCTGCGATCAAGCTGCATGGCTAAAAAATCCAGAAAACTGCGCACCTTGGCAGGCAGGAAATGTCGATTGGCGTAGATGGCATAAAGCGGGACGGTGGGCGGGGCGACGTCTGGCAAGACCAGTTCCAACCGGCCTGCCGCCACATCATCTGCCGCCAGCCAGTCCGGCAAAAACGCAAAGCCCATCCCGGCGAGGGCGGCTTGGTAGATCAAGGTTTCATTGCCGCTTTTCAGTACCGGGCGCGTCGTGATGTCCAAGGCGTCGGTCCCGGAACCAAAGCGGATGCGCCCGTTGTCGGCCACCTCGGCATATACCAAGAACGGCGCGCCATTGAGGTGCGCCGCCGAAGCGGGACGTCCTATCCGATCCAGAAACGCGGGCGCTGCGACCAGAAGGAAGGACACATCCCCCACCTTGCGGGCGATCAAGTCTTCCTCAAGCGATTGCGATACGCGCAGGGCCAGGTCAAACCCGTCCTCTACCAGATTGATGCGCCGCCCCGTCAGGTCCGCATCCAGCTCTACGCCGGGGTGGGCTTCGGTGTAGGCCGTAAGAAAGCGTGCGAAGCGCGGGTTGGCCATCCACACTGGCAGGGTCAGGCGCAGGGTGCCCTTCGTTTCGTTTGTAATGTTGGACAGCTGTGCTTCCGCTTCGTCCAAGCCTTGCAGCAGCGGGTCAACCGACTTGAGATATTCCGCCCCGGCCTCGGTCAGGCTGACATTGCGGCTGTTGCGGTGGAACAATCGCGCACCGACACGCGCCTCAAGGCGTTGGATGTGCTTGCTGGCCATCGCGGGCGACAGGCCGAGCCGGTTCGCACCCTGCGAAAAGCTCAAGGACGCCGCCACAGCCGCAAACACCCGAAGGCTGGTCAGTTGATCCATCTATCATTTCTCCTAAGGAAATGAAGTGACAACATTATGCTCAATGATCTCACAGGAAGAAAGATATATCCCCGCCCCATCAGAATTTGCCCAGACCGGGCGTCCAAAGGAACACGACATGACAACTGTTGATGAGATCGCGACCCCGCCCAGCAAGGGCTGGCATATCGGCCTTTGGGTCGCACAAATTGCGCTGGCCGCGCTTTACGGTATGGCCGCTTATATGAAACTGCTGATGTCCCCCGCCGATCTTGTGGCCATGGGGCTTTTGTGGGTTGAAAACGCACCACTGCTCTTCGTCCGCGCCATAGGCTTTGCAGAGTTATTGGGTGTGATTGGCCTGATCCCACCGGCTGCCACACGTATCCGGCCCGACCTGACCGTCATGGCCGCTTGGGGACTTCTGGTCGTCCAGATCCTTGCGATTGGCTTCCACATGATCCGCGGCGAATTCTCCGTCCTTGGCTTCAACGCAATCTACCTCGCCTTGTGTGTTCTGGTGATCTGGGGCCGCAGCAAAAAAGCCCCAATCGCGCCGCGCAGCTAAGCTACAATCCACAGGAGGCCGACATGGACACAGACGCCCTAACGCTCGCTCGCGAACGCGCAGCCCATAACCTGCCCGAGCGTTTGGCCTGGGGGCCGCTGACCTTGTCGGTCACCGATCTGGACCGGTCCGTTGACTTCTGGACCCGGGTCATTGGCTTCGTCCCCCGTCCGAGCGAAGCCGGTGGGACGGCCCTTGGCACCCCGGATCGAACGCTGGTGCTGCTTCGCCCCGGGGCCACAGGCCCGGTCGCGCAGGGTCATGCGGGGATGTATCACGTCGCCTTTGGCATGGCCTCCCAAGCGGAATTCTCGCGCCGGATCCGCCACTTTGCGGCGCTTGGTATCGGCTTCTCGCCGGTTGACCATCTGATGTCAAAGGCGCTCTACCTCAGCGACCCGGATGGGCACGGCATTGAAATCGCGTGGGAAACGCCAGAACGCTTTGGCCGGTTCAGCAACGAGGGCGGGCGGTTCACGTTGATCGACGCGGACGGCAACACCCACAGCGGGCGCGAGCGCTTGGATTTGACGGCAGAACTGGGTCTGGCCGATGGGACCGACCCCGCCTTGCCGCTCCACCGTGACACGACCGTCGCGCATCTGCATCTGCACGTGCCGGGCTTGGATCCCGCGCTCGACTGGTTCGAGGGGATCGGCCTTGCCCGCAATCTGCTTTTACCCGACTTTGGCATGGCGGATATGGGCGCAGGTGCGCCTTACACGCACCGGCTGGCGGTCAATATCTGGGCCGGACCGGGGGCAAAGCCCGCGCCAGACGGGACCGCCCGGCTTTTGGAGTACACGCTTTACACCCCGGATCCCGAGGCTTTCGAGCGGGCGAAATCACAGTTGACTGAAGACGAGCAAACCGGCCTGCTGAGCGGCGCAGACCCAGCCGGCGTCACCTTGAACTTGCACCTCAAGCCCCCGAAAATCGAGACCGAGGACGCAGCATGACCGTCCCGCAAGCCTACCGCCCCGCCCAAATCTGGCTGCACTGGATCGTCGTTTTGGGCGTCATCCTTCAAATCGCGATACACGAACCCATCGTCCGGGTCCTTGCTGCCAGAGACGCAGGGACCGCGGCGGATGCATCGGACGTCACCCTGGCTTGGGTCCATGTCAGCATTGGCAGCGTCATCATGTTGGCGGTCATCGCGCGGTTGATTTTGCGGTGGCGGCACGGCGCGCCGGCCCATGCGCCTGGAATGTCAGAAACACAGGCCCGACTGGCCAGCGCGATGCATTCGGCGCTTTATGGCTTGCTGCTTGGCATGGTCGTGACCGGCATGTTGACCTGGAATGGCATTGCACCTTTGGGCAGCGTTCACTTTGCGATCAATATCGCACTGTTCTTTGCAGCCCTCGCCCATGCTGCGGCCGCGGTTTACAATCAGGTCGTCCGCAAGGACGTCACGCTGTCGCGTATGACCCCCCGTTTACGGGGCTGAACCCATGCCGTTGACCTATCACGAACGAAAACCCAACTCAGGCCGGATGCAAAGCCTTGTGGTCTTGCTCCATGGGTTCAGCTCTGACGGAAGCCGCATGATGCCGCTTGCAGATGATTTGGCGACCCGGCTTCCCGACACCGCTTTTGTCGCGCCCGACGCGCCAGACCTTGTGCCCGGCAAGCCGACAGGTCGCATGTGGTATTCGATCCCGGAACTCGACGGTTCCACCCCCGCAGAGGCTGATGCCCGGCTCCTGTCGGCGGCAGAAGAACTTGATGCATTCCTTGATCAAATTCTGGCGCAAACAGGCCTCCCCTCGCTGGCGGTCGGCCTTTTGGGATTTTCGCAAGGTGCAGGTTTGGCTTATCAGGTCGGGCCGCGGCGGTCGGCGCAATTGGGCGGCATCGTTGCGATTGCAGGCCGCATGAAGCGCAAGGAGGCCTTGCCTGCAGAAGCCAGCACCAAGCTTCCCTTCCTGATCCTGACCGGCGCAGACGACAAACTGCTTAGCCGTCGTGAAACCGAAACTGCCACCGCCGCCCTGCGCCAAATCGGCAACCCGGTAGAACATGTCGTCATGCATGGGACAGGTCACGACATCTCGCGCGCTGGAAAAGAGGCGATACCTGCCTCGTCAAAGAGAACCGAGCTTACAATAAGAGCCGGCTTTCATACCGGGGATGTGTCTTTCGGGATCGACAGGAACAAAGCCAGGAAAATGCGAAATGGCTCGGAGACGGCAGAAGAGGACTTCGTTCTGGAACGTCAAACAAGGCGTCAGAATGTGGGTGGTGGTATCTGGAAGGCTGGCAAGGAGTACTCAGGTATTGCCGCCTGCCGGTTCCACGAATTGGCCGGTCAACTGCCGCGGCACAAGGTCAAATGCAAACCGAAGAAGAGATGGTTTGAGCAAGTTTTGATTGCGGGGACGGCGCTGTTTCTCCCCACACATTTCGGTGCAAGACTAGGGGGGGTATCCAGAGCACGAGGCACCGAATCCGAAACTGATTGCTATTTTGGAATTGAATTCTAAAATTGGAAATCCAGTTTCGGGGGAGGTTCGCGATGGTCACCAGGTGGGAAGACGATGCGTCGGTTTGGTCTGGACCATTCTACGGCGCCAACGCTTTGCAATATCGCGCTGATGTGACTGCGGCCCCTGTTTGCGGGCGGATCATAACGTGCGTTGACGTGGTGGACTGGTCCGGCACCGGCACCCGAGATTTGCTGCTGTCCGCGTGGGACGCGTGTTATGATGGGCGCGTAATGCTTTGGCGCCAGGAAGGCGTGCATGACGACGGAACCCCGATCCTGGGACGGCAGGAATATGTCGAAGGCGTACGGGGTTTTGTGACAGCTGTCCCGGACGGCGACTTGTTCCATCTGGTCTCCACCTCACGATTGCGGTCCGAGGTATATTTGTTCCCCAATACCGGTTCTCGTGGCGCACCGACATTTGGCGAGCCGATTGTGCTGGAGCTTGAAGCAGACTGGGTGAAAGGCAACGAATACCTGCACGTGGCGCGATTTGCCGATCTGGATGGCGACGGCGTGCCAGAGCTGATTGTGGGCACCGACCACTGGGATGAATACTGGCCAAATGGCTTGGAATGGAACGACGCAGGGTACAAGGCCTATGACGCGGCGGATCGCTGGCTCGGGGGACCGCTGCGTGGGTATGCGTATGCGTTCAAAAACCTGGGCACCCCGGCCACGCCGAAGTTGGAAAAGGGCGCACCCCTTTTGACGGAGGACGGCCCTTTGGAGGTTTACGGCCAACTGTCCCCAGCTTTTGGGGCATTTGAATCAGGCCGTTTGTCCCTTGTTGCGGGAGAGTTCTGGAACGTGTTGCATCATTGCGAGCAGACCGGCCCGCGCAGATTTCAGCATTCAAAACTGGTTTCCGGGGACAACGGGGCTGATCTGCCACTGGATCACTGTATCAATATTCCCTGTGTGACCGATTGGAACGGTGACGGGCGGCTCGACATCCTTGTCGGGGCTGAAGATGGGTATGTGAGTTACCTGCAAAATGTCTCGGTCAGCGGCGCGCCAAAGTTCGAACATCAGGGGCGTGTCGAGACATCTGTGCCGCTCATCCACGCAGGCGTGTTACCCAGCCCGGCAGCATTCGATTTCACCGGGAACGGGCATCCGGACTTGGTGGTGGGCAACTCTGCTGGGGAGTTGATGTTCTATGAAAATGATGGGGGCGATCCCGTCGCCACATTGGCCCGCGAGGCACTTTTGACAGCAGATGATAGCAAGATCCGTATCGCGGCCGGGCTGACCGGGTCGATCCAAGGACCATCCGAGAAGATGTTCGGGTACACCTGTCCCACGGTTGCGGACTGGACAGGGACCGGGCGCGGTGACCTTTTGGTCAGCGACGTGACCGGGTACCATCGGTTGTTCCGCAATCTTGGCGGCGAACAGAACCCGCCCCACTTCGCAACGCCCGAACTGCTACATTGGGACGGTGCTCCCTTGAAAACTGTCTGGCGGGTCCGCCCCGCGGTGACCGATTGGGGCGCCGGTGAAGGTCAGCATTATGTAGCGCTTGATGAGGACGGGGTCTTGTCGGACTGGAGGCGCCTGTCAGACACGGAGCTTGGCGAGAAACGATGTTTGAAGTGGCAAGATGGATCCCCAATCCGTTTTACGGTGGATGTCGGGGGAGGACGGGGGCGGGTCAAGCTATGTCTCTGCGCATGGGTCATGCCTGGCCGGATAGATTTGATCTTTGGCACCCATGCGCGGGCCTGCGTCCCCGATGATCCCGCCACTGGTGCGCCCCGCAACACCACAGGTCAGGCCGGGCTGTTCTACGCGCGCAACGTTGGGACGCCGCAAGAGCCGCGTTTCTCCCCGCCGGTGGCCATGCGCCATGGGGGTGAAACCATCGCCATGGCCATGCATGTCGCTTCCCCAGAGGCGGTAGATTGGGCAGGGAGGGGTACTTTGGACCTTGTAGTCGGTGTCGAGGATGGCAGCCTTGTATGGTTGAAGCGAGAGGATTTGGAATGGGCCTAAGCGTCAGTGTCACCGGCACCAGCCGACTGATGGTCGTGATCGGTGACCCGGTTACGCAGGTGCGCACGCCCGCAGTCATCAATCCGATTTATGCGGCCTGCGGCGCAAATATCGTCTGCTTGCCCCTTCATATCCGCGCCGAATTACTTGCCGATGCCTGGGCCGGTTTGAAGGCCATGCAAAATGTAATTGGTATCGGCGTGACCTTGCCCCATAAAGAAGCCGTCCTGGACCTCTGCGACAGCCTGGACCCTCTTGCCGCGACGGTCGGCGCGTGCAATGTGGTGCGCCGCGAAGCGGACGGATCCCTACGCGGCTACCAGTTTGACGGGCCCGGCTTCGTAACCGGCCTGACCAACAATGGCGTCACGCTTGCCGGGCGCGACTGCCTGATGCTGGGCGCAGGCGGCGCAGCAACCGGTATCGCCTTTGCCTTGTTGCGCGCAGGTGTTTCCAGCCTGACCATTGCCAACCGAACCGCGGTAAAGGCTGACGCTCTTGCCAGCAAGGTGAACGCGCATTTTGGCAGTGCGCGCGCCGCATCCGGCGCCCCGGTCCCGCACCCGGGCCAGTTGATCGTAAACGCCACGTCGCTGGGACTTTCGCCGAGCGATCCGTTGCCAATGTCACCGGAGGCGCTCGCCCCCGGTATGACCGTCGCGGAAGTCATTGCAGACCCAGAACTCACTCCGCTTTTGCAAGCGGCCAGGGAGCGCGGAGCTGAGGTGCATTCCGGGATGGCCATGATCCGCGGGCAAGCGACCGCCATCGCGGACCATCTGTGCGAAATCTGGCACCCCGATCAGGCTTGATCAGATCGCGTCGAACACGTCGTGACACCGCGACATGGCAATATCCATGACGACGCCCGGGTCTTCGTTCCACCATTTGTCGGAAAAGATCTCGACCTCAACCGGCCCCTGAAAGCCTGCGTCCCGCACAGCGTGCGCCATGGACGCCAGGTCGATAACGCCGTCGCCGATCATTCCCCGGTCACGAACCAGATCGCGCGTGGGTATCTGCCAGTCGTTAACGTGAAATCCCAGAATTCGGTCCGCGGCACCGGCCCTTGAAATCTCTTGATCCAATTCAGGGTCCCACCAGACATGATGGGCGTCGATCACAACTCCGGTCCCGGCGCCCAGCCTGTCACAGATGGCATTCGCCTGCGCCAGCGTCGAGAACACCGACCGATCCCCGGCCAGCATCGGGTGGAGTGGTTCGATGGCCAGTTTCAAGCCAAGCGCCCGCGCGGCTGGTAGCAGGTCAGCGGCGGCTTGTTCGACGCGGGCGCGTTCGCCGGCAATATGACTCTGTTCCAGCCCTCCGCCAGTAAAAAGATAGACGTGATCCGCACCGAACCGTGCGGCGCGCTCCAGTTCGCGCTGCGCTTCGCTTAATCCCTTGTCGGTAAAGGGGCCAATACGGTGATAGCCGAGAGTGCGCAGGCCCAGCTCTCGCATTCGCCGAAGGGCCACATCCTCACCCACCTTGTCGATTTCCTGCCCCCAAATCGAGACATATTGAACACCGCGTTCAGCGCACAGGTCGAGAAACTCCAGCATGTCAGCCCGCTCGCGCACCGTGGCATGGTTGAAGGCGATCTCGACCATCCGATCAGAACTTGTAGACGCCGAGCTTGGCGAAGATCTGGTAGATTCGCTCGGCATATTGCGCGAATTCCGGATACTCACCTAAATGAGCCGGGCGCGGTCTCGGCAGATCGATTTTGATCTCTTCGACAATCATACCGGGACTTTTAGACATCACCAATACGCGGTCTGACAGGCCGACGGCCTCTTCAATTGAGTGGGTTATGAACAAAACCGTTTTTTGAGTTTCCATCCACAGCATTTCTAGATCGTGACGGCTCTGGGTGCGAGTGATGGCATCTAGTGCACCAAAAGGTTCATCCATCAACAGCATGGACGGGTCATGAACGAGGGCGCGCGCAATCGAAACACGCTGCCGCATTCCGCCGGAAAGCTGTCTGGGATAACGGCCTTCAGACCCGGCGATACCAAGACGATCAAACAGCATATCTGCGCGCGCGCGCAATTCCGCAGCGTCAAGGCCGCGTATCTCTTGTTGCAACATCACATTCTTCAAAGCGGTTCGGAAATCCAACAGCAGGTGATCCTGAAACACGATGCCAACGTCGGAAATCGGCTTTCTGAGTATTTGCCCGTCGAATTCAATTTTCCCCTCCGTAACCGACTCGAGACCGGACACCAGAAGAAGCGTCGTCGACTTCCCGCAGCCTGACGGACCGATAAGACTGACAAACTCACCGGGTTTGACGTTCAGACCCATTGGGCCAAGGGCATGGAGAGCCGCATTGGTGCCATGGCCGTAGACCTTGGTAATCCCGCTGGCCACAATCGACGCGCCGACCATCGCGCGGACCGGGCTGGAGGACGACATTGCGGCTGAATTTCCCTTGTCCATTGCAGATACTTCCTTTGTCGCCCGATCCTAATGGCCCCGACCGGACCAGGGCATCAGAACCTTTTCGAAGATGCTCATGGCGGAGTTAAACACGAGAGCCACAAGCGCCGCAGCGATGAGCCCGGCGAACATGAGCGACACATCCATGAAGGCCGATGCTTGCATGATCATAAACCCAAGCCCCGCGTCGGAGGCGATGAATTCGGCAATTATCACCCCTTCGACGGCCTTAACGATCCCGATTTTCATCCCTGAAAAGATGGCAGGCATGGCTGCGGGCAAACGGAATTTCCAGAACCCCTGCCAATTTGTCGCCCCCATCGACCGGGAGATATAGAACAGCCTTGGGTCCACATGCTTAAATCCGTGCATGGCATCTACCAGGATGGGAAAGAAACACATCAGAAAGACAATGAGTGCCGAAATGAGCGGACCGATCCCGAACCAGATAATCAGGATTGGGCCAATCACGGTTTTGGGCATGATGTTCAGAAAAACGATGACCGGATATAGCCCGCGTTCCAGCGCCGGGATCGAGACAATGGCATAGGCCAACGGGACCGAAACTAGGACACCCAGCGCAAACCCTTGTAGGATTGTGATTGATGTGGCCATGGCGTGCCCCGCAATCATCAACCAATCTGCCCCAAGTCGACCAAGAAAATCGCTCGGCTTTGGGAACAGCCATGTGGGCACATCGTACCAGTCGGCCAAAACCTCCCACAGCCCCAGCAATGCGCCCACCGCGGCAAGCCCTATGATTGCAGATTGACCGTAACCAAAGGCGATCTGCCGAACCAAGCCGGTGGCGCTCCGTTGGGCGCTTGCTCGCTTCATTGGTTGCGTGGTGGTTTGGGAAATACTCATGAGAACCAAGGACCGTCCGTGGGAGAGGCTGTCCGGCGCGCCTCTCCCCCCCCCCTTGCGGTCGGACCTATACTAGGGGCATACCACCGGATCGGCTGGGACGTAGTCGTTGCTGTAGTAGGTCGTCACCGGGTTTTCAGCGGACAAATCCATCGCCGTGGTCATGACGTCGTACATCTCATCCCAGGTTTCAGCGGATGTGACGCCGATCGTATCGCCCGAGCCTCCCGGGCAGGCGGATGCAAAGCTGAATTTGGCCGAAGCCAACAGCGCTTCCTTGGTGTTTTCCGTGTCAGGGAACACGGCCAAGAGATGGTCGACAGCGGTTTCCGGATTTTCCATGGCCATCTTCCAACCCTCGGCTGTGGCCGCGACAAAGCGGCTGTAGAGTTCCGGGTTCTTGGCCAACATGTCATTATGCGCCACGAGGCTGAGACTGGCGATAGGAACACCGTTGTCATAGAAATACATGTTATCGGCTTCGATCCCCTGAGCCGCCAGCGGCACAACCACGTTTTCCGGTGTCTGCACAACCGCGTCCACCTGCTTGGACGTCAAAAGCCCAAGGAACGCATCTGCCGAGGCGTTCACGATCTCTACATCGCTGTCGGACAGATTGTTCGCCTTCAGAAACACCGGCATCAGCGCCATCATGGCGGAACCTGGAGACACGGCGAGCTTTTTGCCCACAAGGTCCTGCGGACCGGAAATGCCACTCTCTGTCAGGTACTGGACGCCAAATTGACCGGATTTCCAAACGGTAGAGATGATCCGAATGGGCGCACCCTTAGAGGCGACCCCGAGGATTGCACCGGTATCCGCATAGCCAATATCGACGTTGCCTGCCGCGACCAGTTGGGCAGCAACCGCGGAACCCCGTCCTTCAACGAGGGTCACGTCCAGGTCATGGGCCGCATAGATCCCCTCGTTTTGGGCCATGGCAAATCCCAGATGCGCCGTATCCGCCGTCCAGTTCATCTGCATGGTGATCTCATCAGCTGCGAAACTAACACTGGCCTGGACCGCCAGTGCCGTCGCCATGACCGCAGGTGCCAAAGACTTTCTGAGTGTGAACATAACTTCCTCCCTCTGTTCTTGGTGTTTGCTATGAGACAAAAGGCGGCGGCATTCAGATCCTCCGCCACGGCAACAGGAGACGTTCAAGAAACGCCACCCCGAAGCTCAGGACTACGCCGATCAACGACGCGACAAACAAGATCGCGAACAGGAATGGCGTGTTGGTTCCGTCCATCGCGCGCAATACGAGATATCCAAGGCCGTTTTGCGAATTCAGCCATTCGACCACGATTACAACCGTCACAGCGATTACGATGGTGATGCGCAGGCCCGAGAATATTTGTGGCGCGGCCGAGGGCAATTCGAACAGCCGAAAGGTTTGCCACCAGGACGCTCCTACAGACTTGCTGAGGTAATACTGGCGCGGGTCGATGGATTTGAAACCTGCGACACTGTCGACCAAGACCGGAAAGAAGGTGATCAACCCAGTCAAAATGACTTTGGGTGTGTCTGCGAATCCAAACCAGACCAACATTAGCGGAGCGAGTGTGATTTTCGGCAAACCCTGAATGAAAACAACGATCGGGTACAGGATTTGCTCGGCCAGTCTAAACTTTGCGATCAGATACCCCAAAACCACGCCCGGGAGCGCGCCCGCGATGAAGCCGTAGAGGATGAGCTTTGTGGTAATCAGCCCATGCAATGCCAGGCGATGACGTTCTTCGATGAGGTCAGCGAGGAAATCCGTGGGCGCGGGAAGAACAAAGATCGGCACTTCGAAGGCGCGCACGAGAATTTGCCAGATCAGCAATAGCCCCGCGAACCAAAGAACAGGTTCAAGTGCACGGGATGTTCTGATGCCTGTGCTCACTCGGACAATCTCGCTGGCAGAGTGTCGGGTGAGAAAGTGCCCGCGGCGTTGCGTTGCCGCATCCGAAGAGGCCAAAGCGAGCTGATCTCCTCGGAGGCAGTGCGCAATTCCGCGACCAGATCTGCCCAACGGCCTGGACGGATACGCACCGAAGGCCCGGCGATAGAAATCGTGCCCGCCACTGGGGCTGCCGCGTCCGAGCCCGACCGGAATGTCACTGCCAAGGCGGATGTGCCAGCCTCGGCTTCTTCTTCGGATACGCCAAATCCCTGATTGCGCGTTTCCGCCAATCTGGTTCGTAAATCGTCAACGCTGCGGGCGCTGTTGGGACCAAGGGCGCGGTTTGCGGTGAAGCCGCGCGAGTATACAATCGACAAGGCCTGCTCTTCCGGCAACGTGGCCAGCCAGGCTTTGCCATTTGCGGTGGCGTGCAGCACGATCTCTTGGCCCATGTCCGGATCATAGCGCAGGCCCGACACAGCGCCCTGCGCGCGCGCGACCCATACCAGGTCTTCGCCTTCCAGGATCGCCAAGCGGCAATATTCCTGCGTAGCCTTTGCAAGTTTGTTGAGCGCTGATTGCACCACATCGGGCACGTTCCGACCATCGAGATTTCGGAACGCTAGGGTGCTCATCCTGAGCGAAAGCGCGTAGTTTTGCGATGTGGAATCTTGAACGACCCAGCCGTGTTCTAACAGTGTTGTGAGCAAACGATGCGCAGCACTCGGCGCAATATCCAATCGCGCAGCCAACTCCGAAACTTCGATTGGCGCGCGCTCGCCAGCGAGCACTTCAAGCATCGATAAACACCTGGAAACGGCGGCTACGGTCACGATTTGATTCTCCCTGTTTGCTAACAAATATGGCATTTACTTCCAAAATGGAATGCTTTTCCAAAAAATTCCAATGTTGGAAACTGACCCGAATTGGTCGCACAAATAGGAAATCTGACCGAGCATCTAGTGGGCGTACTTGAAGGGTAATGCAATATTATCAATGTGCTAAAGGATGCATCTTCTTTCGGTCCGGCTGATTTGTGGCTTCACCTGCGCAGGGTCCGCCGTGCTCCGCGCATGAGCTGGAACCTGTAGCCATTCAAATTATAGCAAACTAACATGTCAGTTGTAGAAGAAGTAAAGATCCGTCAAGCTCACGGACGTCGGGGGAGTCATGCAGAAATTTGGTATATCAACAGCCTTGCTCACGCCGTTCACACAGAACGGCGACGTGGACGTGTCCCGTCTGAGCGCGCACGCCTTATCGGTTCTGAAGAAAGGCGCGGATTGCGTAACTTTGTTCGGCACCACCGGTGAAGGCGCGTCGATCGGCACAGAGGAACGGGCCGCTGCAATAGAGGCGCTGCTGACCGCGGGGTGCCCGGCGGAAAAGATCATTCTCGGGATCGCCGCGAACGCGACCTCTGACGCCATCCAGCAGGTGGACGAAGGACAACGCTTCGGTGTGAACGACTTTCTTCTTTTGCCGCCCTTCTACTTCAAGGGCCCAGACGAGGTTGGTCTTTTTGACTGGCATATGGAGGTGTTTCAGGGAACGAACGCGGCGGCCAGGTACATCCTCTATCACATTCCGCAGGTTTCTGGCGTCGGGCTTCCGGTCAGCCTTGTCGCTCGGCTAGTGGTGGCGAACCAAGGGCGCATTCGCGCGGTCAAGGACAGCTCGGGGGATTGGGATAACGCGTGCGAGCTCCTTGGCCTCGACACCGTGACAGTTCTGATCGGAGATGAGCGAATATTGCACAGAGCGGTTGAGTTGGGGGCTGGAGGCGCCATCTCTGGCATGGCCAACCTGTATGCAGACCGGATGAAACGGATTGTCGAGGCAGCCCAAGAAGACACCGCCCTGTCGGAAGAGGTGACCCGGATCGTCTCTGTTCCGGTCATCCCTGCGTTAAAATCAGTTCTGGCCCAACAGTCCGGCGATCCGGCATGGGAACGTCTGCGCCCGCCTTTGACGCCGCTTGACGCTGCATCCCGCGCCCTGGTTTTGGGCGACGGCGCGGGGGGCGCGTGATGTCAAGTGAAGTCGTCCGGCTGCGCACGGCGAATTTTTTCTGTGCATGATCGTCTATTTTTACATTGGGTTTTCTGAACCGGCTGGACATTCTTCTGTCAACCGTCTATGACGTTTTCTGACTGAACTCGAATCAGAGGCCGCAATGGATCTCTCGAACCTGA
>JAJDZT010000126.1 GCA_022824525.1 Silicimonas sp.
GTTTGCAATCAGCAACAGGGCGGGCAAAGCCGAAACGGGATCACGCAATCACTGCCGAAAAAGCCGAACCCGAACCCGGATGACGTGCCGGCACGTCAAACACCGCGTCAAAACCCGCAGAGAAAAAATTAGCCGTGGGTGCCGAGAACGCGGAGGTCGACGCGCGGGAAAACGGCGCGATACCTTGCAATGTCCTCGCCAAGACCCGACGCGGCAACGAGCGGTGGGACGGTGACGGTGAGCGTGCCTTCTCCACTTTCGTCGGCGGCTGCGAAGGCAAGGTCCAGCGCATGCACTTCCGCCTCCATCGCGGCGGCGCGTCGTATCGCCTCCTTCCCCGCCTCAGTCGGGACGAGGCCGGTCGGAAACCGATCGAAAAGACGAACGCCAGCCACATCCTCGGCGCGCGACAGGTGGCGAGATACGGTGGCGTGATTGACGCCGAGTTTGCGTGCCGCACCGCTCAACCCGCCTTCGCGCGCAATGGCGAGCACGTGCCGCAATGCGTCCCAGTCTTGCATGGGCCCTCCTTACTATTTGCACATCCCTATTGCTATGTTGGTTATTTATCTCACAGCTCGCAAGGGGCAGGTTCGGAGCGTCAACCGCAGGAGAAACCCATGACCCACTTTGTTGTTGTTCAACTGACGCCAAAAAATACGGAGATTCTAGACCGTTACCTCGCCGTTGGCCGCGCCGCCGTCGAAAAACACGGCGGAACGGCCATCGCCGGTGGCCCGGATCGGAAGGTGCTGGAAGAAAACGGTGCCGGAGATCCGGCAAGCGTGCTTTTGTCCTTCCCAAGCGGTGCCGCCGCCGAAAGCTGGATCAACGACCCGGACTTGAAGGATGTGCACGACCTTCGGCGGAACGGGGCGAACACGACGATCACGCTTCTGCCGCCCATGGCCTGATGCAAAAGGGCGCTCCCAGCGAGCGCCCTTTCCTTCTCCTTGTCGACCGCGTCAGATGTGGATCGCGCGGCCGTAGGCGTCGAGCACGGCTTCGTGCATGGCCTCGGAAATCGTCGGGTGCGGGAAGACGGTGTGCATCAGGTCTTCCTCTGTCGTTTCCAATTGGCGGCCGACGACATAGCCCTGGATCATCTCGGTCACTTCCGACCCGATCATGTGGGCGCCAAGCAGTTCGCCGGTTTTCTCGTCGAACACCGTCTTGATCATGCCCTCGGCCTCCCCCAGCGCGATGGCCTTGCCATTGCCGATAAAGGGGAAGCGGCCGACCTTCACCTTGTAGCCAAGTTCCTTGGCCTTCGCCTCGGAATAGCCGACCGACGCGACTTGCGGGTGACAATAGGTGCAGCCGGCGATGCTTTCGGGTTTCACCGGATGGACGTCGTTCTTGCCGGCGATCAGTTCGGCCACCATGACGCCTTCATGGGACGCCTTATGCGCCAACCACGGCGCGCCAGCGATATCGCCAATGGCATAGAGGCCTTCGACGCCCGTGCGGCAGTATTCATCGGTCACGACATGGGTGCGGTCGACCTTCACACCGAGACCTTCAAGGTTCAGCCCCTCGACATTGCCGACGATGCCGACGGCGGAAATAACCGTATCAAAGTCATGCTTTTCGACCTTGCCGTTCACCTCAATATGGGCCGTGACTTTTGTCTTGGCACGGTCGAGTTGCTTGACCATCGCCTTTTGCAGGATTTTCATGCCCTGCTTTTCGAATGACTTCTTCGCGAAGGTCGAAATCTCCGCGTCCTCGACCGGCAGGATGCGATCCATCACCTCGACCACCATCGTCTCAGCTCCCAACGTATTGTAGAAGCTGGCGAATTCGATGCCGATGGCGCCAGAGCCGATGACGAGCAGTTTCTTCGGCATATGCGGCGGTTGCAGCGCGTGCTTGTAGGTCCAGACGCGGTCGCCGTCTGCTTCCAGCCCCGGCAGTTCGCGGGCGCGCGCGCCGGTGGCTAGGATGATGTTCTTGGCCTGAAGCTCTTCCGTGCCCGTTTCGGTCTTGACGCTCACCTTGCCTTTGGCTGGCAGCGTGGCCTCCCCCATCACGACGTCGACCTTGTTCTTCTTCATCAGATGGCCAACGCCGGAATTGAGCTGCTTGGCGACGGCGCGCGACCTTTTAACCACGGCGTCAAGGTCATAGCCGATGCCCTCGGCTTTCAGCCCGAACTCTTTCGCGCGGTGCATCAGGTGGAAGACTTCGGACGATCGCAGCATGGCCTTCGTCGGAATACAGCCCCAGTTCAGACAAATACCGCCCATGTGCTCGCGTTCGACAATCGCCGTTTTCAGACCAAGCTGGCTCGCACGGATCGCGGCGACATACCCGCCGGGTCCGGCTCCGATCACAACGACATCATAGGTTTTGGCTGCCATGGTCTCCTCCAGCGGCGAGATTGTTTGACGTTAAACTATCTTGCACACCCTGCCCCAAAAGTCACCTGAGCACCATTGTCGCAACAAGAACCCCGCTATGCGCCAGAGGCATACGGAAACCAAGACTTAACACATCAACCATATGAATTACCGGCAAATGATCGGGAGAGAACAATGGGGGCGCAGCTCAAGACCATCCCCACCGCGAACAAGCACTACCTGGAAGCCGAACTGGAAGAGCTGATCAAGGGCAATCAGGTTTGGCAGTTTCTGCGCGAGGGATCGCTGGACGGTATCTGGTACTGGGATCTTGAAAACCCATCGCATGAATGGATGAGCCCTGAGCTATGGAGGCTGTTCGGAATTGATCCTGCTACCAAAGCCCACGATCCCGCGGAATGGCAGGACATCATTCATCCCGAGGATCTGGCGACCGCGTTCGACAATTTTGAGAAACACTGCGCCAACCCTGAACATCCTTATGATCAGATTGTGCGTTACAGGCATGCTGACGGGTCAACGATCTGGGTCCGATGTCGCGGCCTTGCGATCCGTGATGAAGAAGGCAAGCCGATCAGGATGCTTGGCGCGCATAACGACATCACCGCGATAAAAGCGGCAGAGGAATACGCGCGAGAAAAGAAGGCAGATGCCGAACAGGCGACTGAGGATCTTCAGACATTCGCATACTCCACCTCCCATGACCTTAAGTCGCCAGCGAACACAATCAGGATGATCCTGCAGGAAATGCGCCGGGCTTTGAAGCATGGCGATCTGGACGATCTGGAAAGCCTGCTGACCAAAGCTGAGGCGACAAACGACTCGATGCGACGAATGGTCGACGACCTCTTGGACTACACCCGTTTGATCGGAGCGGGGTCAGAGCATGCGGAAGTCGACCTGGATGGTTTGGTGGCAGCGGTCATCAAGGACATGGCCGGCGACATTCACGCCACCGGAGCGGAAGTATCGGTCGGCAAACTTGGGGTGGTGCTCGGGACCGAGTGGCAACTGCGCCACCTCTTTCAAAACCTGCTTTCCAACGCCATCAAGTTTCAACCAATGGACCATACGCCGCAGGTCGCGATACGGGCAACGGATCTGAAAAACGGGCGCCTTCACGTGGAAGTCGCCGACAATGGGATTGGCATAGCAGAGGCGGACAGACAGCGGATTTTCGACCTCTTCTCCAAGCTCCATCGCCCATCGTCATTCAAAGGTTCTGGCATCGGCCTCGCGTTGTGCAACCGGATCGCAACGGCGCATGGATCGGGCATCGAAATCCAGTCGGAGCCGGGGCACGGCGCTGCCTTCCGATTTTCACTGACCACTTTGAGGGACGGCTCATGATTGAACCGAGCATTTCACAGAGGGATTATCCCATTGCACGCCTTGCCATCATAGATGATGCCGAATTCGACCAATTGCTCTATCAGCGGATCATCGATCGCTCGGGTCTCGTTGGCGAAACGTTGTGCTTTTACAGCGCGGAAGAGGCTCTCAATTACTTCGAAAAGCCCAACGCAGCACCCGTCGATGTTATTCTTCTCGACGTCAACATGCCGGGGATGTCAGGTTTCGATTTCCTTGACCATGCCACCAATAAAAGCGAACGCGACTATACGGCAATTGTTGTCGTCATGCTCACGACGTCACTCAATCCCAACGATGTGGCGCGTGCCAACAGTTTCAGCCTTGTGAAAAAGTACATCAACAAACCGCTGGAAGAAGCGCATCTGGTCGCAATTTGCGATCTGCTCGAGAGAAGTCCGCAACGCTAAGGCGCCGGCATGCGGCCTAGGCGGCTTCCGACTGCATCTGACGGACAATCGTGCCGTAACCGCCATCATCGAGATAGGCCTGTTCCTCACCGCTTGTGCATCGCGAAAGCGCAGCGTTCCGGGTCGGGAACCGTCCATACCGTCGAATGACTTCGCGGTGCGCACGCGCATGCGGCAGGTTGTGTTCTCCGGTCTCGGGCATGCGCGTCTTGAAAAGGCGCACCGCTCTGTCCTGATCCTCAAGACATTCCGAGTGCATCAGCGGCATATAGAAGAACTGGCGCGCGGGCTCGTCGATCCGTTTGTCCCACCCCTTGGAGATGGCGGCCTTGGCCGCTGCCTTGGCGGCACCGTCCATCGCGAAGGCTTGTGCTGTATCGCGGAACATGTTGCGCGAGAACTGGTCGAACAGGATGATATAGGCCAGCGTGCCACTCGGATATGTCAGCCAGAGCGAGAGAGCACCCGACGCGGCACGTTCGTACAATCCGGAAAACGTATCTCTGATTTTTTGGTCAAGCTCCGGTTCGCCGGAGTACCAACCTTTGGGTCCAACTTCGTCCAACCAGAACGAAAGCACTTCTTCAGGCCCCATGATCGCCATTTCATGTCCTCGCTATACGCGTTTCACCGGCAACGTGAAAACGTTTACAAATTCTTCATGTTCGATCAAGGACCGATTCGTCCGTGGGTGTATCTTCCTCAAAGGCATCGGCATTTTCGGCATAGTACTCTTGGGCCACTTCAACCGCGACAACGGTAGCTGCGGGGGCAATCGGCGCATATTTGACGGCGTCATAGTCGTCCTCTGACGCGTAGACGGATGCGCGCTGCGTCATCCGGAAGGCGACATAGGCAGATAGTCCAATCATCACGCCAAGCAGGTAGACCCAAAACCCTGCAGCGCCAAAGGCCCCCATGGCCCAGCCGGTCAGGATCGGCCCAACGATGGCCCCCAATCCGTTTACGAATAGTAGGCCGCCCGAGGCTGCAGCGCGGTCTTCGCCCTCCAGGTAGTCGTTCATGTACGCGATCAGCAGCGCGTAAAGGGGATTGGAGCACCCGCCCAAAATGAAACCGGCAACCAGAACAGCTTCAAAACTGCCGCCGAAGACCAAACCGATCACGGTGGCCACCAATCCCCCTATGGATGTTCCCAAGATGAGAACACGTCGGTCCATGCGGTCTGACATCCAGCCAACCGGATATTGCAGCACCAGACCGCCGAGGAAGATCGCAGAAATGAAGATAGAAATTTCGGCAATGCTCATCCCGGCCTCGGTGCCATAGATCGAGGCCATGCCGAACTGAGCCGAGAACACGAGGCCGATCATGAACATGCCAACTACAGAGGTTGGCGAAGTGACGTAAATCTCGCGAAAACTCATGGCTTTCGTGGTCTCGAACGCCGGTGTCGGGGTCACTGACAACAGGATCGGTGCGAATGACAGCGACACCAGCACAGACGGGATCACAAAGAGCACGAAACCCGCCGGGTCGTGCACGTTGAGAAGCGCCTGACTGGAGATGATCCCAGCCATCTGAACGATCATGTAGAGCGAGAGTGACTTGCCGCGGGTTTCGTTCGTGGCACTGTCGTTGAGCCAACTTTCCGCAGTGACATAAACACCTGAAAAGCAGAACCCGAATATTACCCGCAAAAGAACCCAGGCCCACGGTTCCGTAATCGTCGGGTAAAGGATCAATACGGCAGAAACGAAAGATGCAAGCGCCGCGAACACGCGGACATGGCCGACCCGCCGGATCATCTCTGGCGCCATTTTTGAGCCAAAGAGAAACCCTACGAAGTAACCGGATGTGATAATGGAAAGTTCGGCCGTCGAGAACCCTTCGATAGCGCCGCGCACACCGATAAGAGACCCCTGAAGGCCGTTGCCGACCATCAGAAGCAGCACGCCGAGCAACAGCGCCCAGGATTGTCTCAGGACCTCGATCATCGCCGCGCCTCTACTCTTTTGAATGCGACATAGCCAGAGCGAAAATGGGCGTCTTCGTTGTCCGCGACGTGCTTGTGTCGGAAACTCACTTTCGCCCTGCCCTAAGTGCTCGGCGATTGGTCACCATCAGGTAAAAGAAGCGACGCGTCGCCATAGGAAAAGAAGCGATAGTTCTCGGCGATGGCATGTGCGTAGACTTCGCGAACGCGTTCCTGTCCGAGAAAGGCTGAGACCAGCATCATCAACGTGGATTTCGGCAGATGAAAGTTGGTCATAAGCGCGTCGGAAATCTTGAATTGATAACCGGGCGTAATGAAGATGTCGGTCGCGCCGCGCCAAGCCGGTAGGTGGCCAGTGTCGCTCACCGCAGTTTCGATAAGGCGCATCGCAGTGGTTCCAACCGGAATAATCCGCCCGCCGGCCGCCCGTGTTGCGTTGATCTCAGCGGCAGCTTTGGCGGTAATCTCACCGCGTTCAGAGTGCATTTTATGTTCGCTCACATCGTCGACCTTCACAGGAAGAAAAGTTCCCGCGCCGACATGCAGCGTGACTAAACTCCGCTCGACGCCACGGCGATCCAAAGCTGCCAAGAGTGCGTCGTCAAAATGGAGTGAGGCCGTCGGCGCAGCAACTGCACCTGCCTCACGCGCCCAAACGGTCTGATAGTCCTCCTTGTCTAGTTCGTCGGAAGCTCGACGCCCTTCGATGTAGGGCGGCAAGGGCATGGCCCCTGCCCTTGCAAGGGCCGCATCAAAATCATCGCCTTCAAGATTGAACTTCAGGCGTCCGGCCCCGTCGTTCCGGTCGATCAGGATCGCCGAAAGGCCAGCTTCAAATCGGATTTCTTCACCGTCTCGCACCTTTTTCAGGGGCTTGAGTAGCGCAGTCCATGCTCCGTCCGGTTGAGGCTCCAGCAACGTGACCTCGATGCGCGCTTCTGTGTCAGCTCGTCGCCTTACACCGGTCAGCCGAGCCGGGATGACGCGCGTATCGTTCAACACCAACCGATCGCCGGGACGCAGGTAGTCCGGCAAATCAATGCTGGTCGCATCTGTCAGATGATCCGGAGTGGCCACGAGCAAACGCGAGGATGATCTCGGACGCGCAGGGCGCGTCGCGATCAGTGCCTCGGGCAGATCGAAATCAAAGTCGGAAAGTTTCAAATGTCAGCCTCCCGGGGGCGCGCGACGGAAGAGTTCACGAAAAGCGCCCGGTGTCAGAATCGACAGCGGGTTGACCCGCACACTCGGGTTTTTTGCCGGTCCGGCCATACGGTAGTTGAAACCGAACAGTCCCTCGCCGCGCCGCGTCAGGATCGCTCCGATCCCGTTCAGGAAGTAGACCGGGGAGACGACGCCCTGGAAGTCCATGCGATCGCGTTGCAGATCGTAGATGCCGTCAGCCGATATCCCGATTGACGGTCCAACGGCCGCGGCCCTGCCAACTCGTATCTGACGCCGATCAAGGCGGAACTGCCCATCGACCGTCTCAAACCGGATCCCGGCACCACCGAGTTGGTCAAGAAGGCCGACAACGCTGATCGCATCCAGAAGATCCGCCATCGCGGGCGCGTCCTTCAACCGGACGTCCTCGATAAGGAACTGCCCGTCAAATGTCCCGCTTGGCGCATCGGGAACAGGTGTGAGCACAAGGTCCAGCCGACCCTCGCGCGCATTCGGCGTCAAACCTGCATCGCGGAGTACTGCAGCGGCGTCGGGGGAAGTGATCCGGATCGACGTTCCCACATTGGCCGGCGTCAACGTTCCACGGATGCGCGCGCCTCCGTTGAGGCGGGCCTCGAACGTTCCCGACAGCCCGCGCGGCGTTGCCTCGACACGCCCCTGGAGCGGAGTAAGGGCAATCCCGTCAGAAACCGTAAGCCGGTCCAGGTTCAGATTGATCGGGCCGCTGCTGCCATTGCCGCCCGCACTGGCGCTGAGCTCCAGTTGGCGAAGGTCCATCGACCCACGAAGAACACTTATTGCCGGTGCGCCGCCGTTGGTGGAAGGAACAAGCGCGACATCGGCATCCAGCCATCCCCCAACTTGCAAATCCTGGAACTCGATACTCTCGACCTGGCCACTTTCACCGAGTGCGAGATTGCCTTCGAAAGACAGATCATCCGTGGTGAGCCTGAACTCCTCGATCTCGGGCACGCCTTCCAAACGCGCCCTTAACTTAAGCTCGCCCGTTTCCGATGGTGGTTTCCGCCAACCCAGGGCAGCGAGATCAAGCGAAAGACCTGACAAGTCCGAGGTCAGCTCCAGTTCTGGAGGGATCCCCGGATCGGCGGGAAGTCGGAGCTGATACTCCGCCCTCGCTTCGCCCCTCAGGATATCGCCCGGCAGGGGCACATTGAACGCTGAAAGGGTTTCCGAAGACAGAGCGATACGGCCCGAGACCGTACCACCGTCCGACGCGTCCGAACCGAGCGGTTGCCGCCAATTCGCGACCAAAGGGACACCGTTCAGTTGCGCGGGTCCGGAAAGAGAAACGGCCTCTGGCGAGGCTTTGAGGCTTAGCTCCCGGGACGTGAACGTACTGCCCGCTACCAATTGATCAGAAGACACACTCTTCAACTCGGCGGCAACGTCGTAGTCGACCTCCTCCGCCTCGATGCCATCCTTCAAGGGAATGGTTATCCGCGCGAGGCCGGTGATGTCGGCCTCCGCAAGATCAACAGGGCGCTTGGCGCGCTCCATGAGCCGTAGAGGTTTGTTGTTCAGAACGCCGAGCACTTCTTTCAACTGACCTTCAGCGACCACATCTATTTGCCCGATCGACGGCTTAGGTCGCGTGTCGATGACCGTGAAGCCAGAATTCGCGGCGTTGATCGGCGTGCCAAATGGCCCCGTGATCTCAGCGCTCTCAAGCGCCAGCGAAAACCGATAGTTGTGAAGCTCTGCGCGCCCCGAAGCATTCGTCAGTTCGGGCATGTCCGGCAGAAACCGGGTGAGCCCGTTCTCGAACTCGAAACTCAGAGCAACGTCGGGCTTTTGCCCACTGTCAAATCTGATTCCTAGTGCCGGATTTCGGAGAAGCCCTGATTTCAAGTTGCGTGACAGCCAGCCGCGCGTAACCGGCGACACCGGTCGGGGCCAGAGTTCCAGAACCCGCGCGGCTTCGATCCGTCGCGTCGTGGCATCGACGGCCACATGCCAACCCTCGTCGTCTGCGAAAACCCGTCCTGTCGCGGAAACAGGAACCCCGTCATTGTCGACAACCGCCTGGCCAATATCGATCGTGAAAGGATCGAGACGTGCGCGAAGATCGACGGTCACTCCGTTTATGGCGACCGGACCGTCAAACGTATCGCCGCCGTCATATTTTATGTCCTCGATCTGGAATTGCCCCAGATAGGCCCGAGGCCAGGCCCCCTCGAACTCCGTGAGGTATGCATGACCGGTGGCAACACCTGCACCATCGTCAGACGCGTAACTGATCTCGGAAAAGTCGATCCTCTGGCGCGTCGGGTCGAAGGTGAAATATGCTTTCGCCGCCTCGAACGCGACGGGCGGCACATTGTCCGCCGGCTGAAGCGCTCCGTCCGCGATATCGAGGGTCCCCGCAAAACGGGCGAGCGTGCCTGTTTCATCAAGTTCCGTCCGAACCGCGCCGGAGATCGGAGCATCAAGAACCCGCAGCCAAGACAAAACAGGAGACTGGAGCGCAATATCAGCGGCAGGCATATCATTGACGACCACCCCCAATTGCACGTGGCCTGTTGCGCGGCTTCGGCTGAGCGACACCTGCATGCGTGCCAAAGCATCGCTTCCGTTAAACACATCTGACGTGACAGACAGTGAGAGCGCGTCGCCAGTCCTGCGCAAGGTCGCCGTTGCGTTTGTCGCCTGCCAGATGCGTCCGCTCCGGGCGTCTTCAAGCGCTAACACGATGCCGCCCGCCACCACTTCGGAAAGCGCCGCCAATTGCCCCGTGGTCATCAGTTTGTCAACGCGGGCCAGAACCTCGGTTACGGACTGTTCTTCGCCATCCAGCGTGTTGCCGGCGGCGACTGTGAAGCGCCCTGATGCCGTTCGGCGCACCGTGATCTGTGCGCCGGTGAGGTAGATCCTTTCGGCAGCGAATTCACCCCTGAGAAGTCTTTCCACGGAGAGTTCAGCGCCAAGCCAATTCAGTTGCGCGACCGCGCCGCCGGTGGCGTCGGAAAGCCGGATATCGTTCATAAGGAGTTGAGGCACGCCATTGCGGTCGATGCCCATCTCCATCGCACCGAGTTGAAGCGGCGCCCCCTCAAGGCGTTTGTTCAGGACGTCTTCGAGCTTGCCCCGCGCCAATTCGGGCACGGGAATCGTACGGCCGGACAATGCGAGGGCGAGCACGAAAAAGACCAAACCGGCCACCAAAAGACTGAAGACGCCCGCAAAACCCAATCCCCGCCGTGCCGCCTTTCGGTTGGGGCGCGCAGGTTGAGCTTTGGGCTCCGACGTATTGTCCTTATCTTCCGGGGCTTTCTTTTCCATAGACCTGTCCTACAACAAGGGCAGATTCCTTGTCACCATTGGAGAACGACCATGAGCCTTGTCGGCCAGCCCGCCCCTGACTTCACCCTGCCGCGCGATGGTGGCGGGGACGTCACACTTTCGGACCTGCAGCCCAAGAAGGTCGTCGTGTATTTCTATCCGAAAGACGACACGCCCGGATGTACCAAGGAAGCGATCGGCTTCACTGAAATGGGCGATGCCTTTGAAGCTGCGGGAACGGTCGTCATTGGTGTTTCGAAAGACACCGTGGCCAAGCATGACAAGTTCATCGCCAAGCATGACTTGGGCGTGATCCTCGCCTCGGACGCAGATGCGGATGTCTGTGAGCGGTACGGCGTCTGGGAGGAAAAGAACATGTACGGCAAGAGATACATGGGCATCGAACGGGCGACTTTTCTTGTCAACGCAGACGGCACCGTCGCGGAAGAATGGCGCAAGGTGAAAGTGCCGGGCCATGTGGATGCGGTTCTCGAGGCTGCCAAGGCGCTTTGACTTCGAGGGTTTGCGCCGCCTGCGGCGCCGCGGCGATGAGGGGGCGTTGCCCCCTCAAACTCCCCCAGGATATTTTTTCAGGCCAGTAATGGAAAAGACACTCACCGAGATGGCCGTGGAGGTGCTGGAAACAGCCAACGGTCGGGCAAAGACGGCGCTGTCCCGCGAGCACGCAGCGCGTTGGTTTGCGCATCGTGACGCCGGGAACATGCTGACGATCGGCAAGGCTTCCCCGCCGCTTCGGCCAGCAAGGCCTGACCGGCCCGAACTTCTGGATCCGCGCGATGTGCCAAAGCGCAAGCCGGGATCACCGGAAGGGCGCATTGCACTTCTGCATGCGGTGGCACATATCGAACTGAACGCGGTTGATCTGCATTGGGACCTGATCGCACGTTTTGGAGATGTCGAGATGCCACCCGGTTTTTACGATGACTGGGTGAAGGCAGCCGACGAGGAGTCCAAACATTTCAATCTTGTATCGGACTGCCTTGAAGCACATGGCAGCCACTACGGCGCTCTGCCCGCGCATGCCGGAATGTGGCGTGCCGCCGAGGATACCGTCAATGATCCCATGGGCAGGCTTGCGGTTGTTCCCATGGTGCTGGAAGCCCGCGGGCTGGATGTGACGCCCGGCATGATCGAGATATTCCGGAAGGCAAAAGATGACGGCGCGGTTGCCGCGCTCGAAACGATCTATTCCGAAGAAGTCGGCCACGTGGCCTATGGATCGAAATGGTTCCACTTTCTCTGCGGGCGTGACGGGCTCGATCCGAAACCGGTCTTCCACGATTTGGTTCGGCGGTATTTTCACGGCGCACTGAAACCGCCGTTCAACGACGAAAAACGCGCAGAGGCCGGAATACCGCCAGACTTTTACTGGCCGCTGAGCGAAACAGGCTAGCTGGGCGGAAAATTGCTCATTTGTCGCATCCTTGAGCAGCTTAAGTCAGCATGGTTGCCTGACTTTTCCCAAAAGATTAACACTTCTGTCGCAGGTCTGGGCAGAGGCCTGCAGTTCTGACGTGCTTAGCGGGGATTGGGACAGACCCTTGACACGATCCATATTGGCGAAAGCCCACTCGGCGATTGAACGGACCTTTCCGGAACAGCGCCTGTTTCTGAGATCGGATACGGAGACACGGTTCATCCGGTTGTCACCGTTGACGCAATTTGTTGGCGTGACCGGCAGTGCGATGTTGCTTGGATGGACCATCGTGTCCTCCGCCATCCTATTGATGGCGTCGCTTGGCGCAGGCGATCTGCGCGAACAGGCCCTTCGCGAACAAGCCATTTACGAAGCACGCCTGAATGAGTTGGCGGCTGAACGCGACGCGCGGGCCAAGGAAGCGGCCGCGGCACAGGAGCGATTTGCCGTTGCGTTGACGGAAGTGTCTGCGATGCAGTCGCGACTTCTCGAAACCGAAGACCGGCTCAAAGAACTGGAAACGGGCATCGATGTGGTCGCGGGCACACTGCGCGAAACCATGCGCGAAAGGGACACAGCGCGCGAAGAGGCTGCGACTTTGTTGGCGGAGTTGGCAGAGACCGAGGCGGAGCAACCCGATGTCTCTCGTCTTGAAGACCTCGAAACGACTCTGACGTTCATGAGCGCGGCGCTTGGAGAACTCGCGGTCAAACGGGATCAGATGACCGCTTACGTCGACGAAGCGGAACATCATCTTGACCGCGTCGCACTGGATCAGAAGCTCGAAGCAGAACGCAATGAGCGCATATTCAGCCAGATCGAGGAGGCGGTGACGACCTCGCTTACTCCGATTGACGAAATGTTCAGCCAGGTGGGACTGCCGACAGACAGCATCATCGAGCAAGTTCGGCGGAGCTATTCCGGTCAGGGCGGGCCAATGACGCCGATCATCTTCTCGACGAGCGGTGATGAGGAGCCAGATCCGCTCACGAACCGCGCAAACGAGGTGCTGGAGCAGCTTGACGCGCTCAACCTCTATCGGATTGCGGCGGAGAAACTACCGTTCGGCTTTCCGGTTCGCGGCTCCTATCGGTCCACGAGCGGGTTTGGGCCGCGATGGGGACGGATGCACGAAGGCCACGACTGGGCTGGCGCAACGGGCACGCCTATCCATGCGACGGCGGACGGTGTTGTGGTCCATGCTGGCCGACAGGGCGGATATGGTAACCTCATCAAGATAAAGCATGATTTCGGCTTCGAGACACGATACGCACATTTGTCACGCATTCGCGTAAAGGTGGGCGAAAGAGTCTCGCGCGGTGATCGGATCGGTGATATGGGAAATACGGGGCGATCAACCGGTACGCACCTTCATTACGAGATCCGTATTGGAGGCAGTGCCCAGAACCCGATGAAATACATCAAGGCAGCGAGAGATGTTTTCTAAGAGCAAAATCAATGAGCCGGGCTCCAAATCGGGACCCGAAGCAGTCAAAACCGAAAAAAAAGATGAAAAGGCCCCTAGCATGAGCGAACCGAGCACGCCTAGCACGCCAAAAGCGAAACCACCGGCATCCGTTTTGTCGGCAGACTTGCAGATCACCGGCAACATCAAGACGACCGGTGATGTGAACATCGAAGGTAACGTCGAGGGCGACATCCGGGCGCATCTTTTGACAGTTGGCGAAGGTGCCACCGTCAAGGGCGAGTGCATGGCTGACGATGTTGTCGTCAATGGCCGTGTGGTCGGCAAGGTCCGTGGCCTGAAGGTACGCCTCACATCGACCGCACGGGTCGAAGGGGACATCATCCACAAGACCATCGCGATTGAGTCCGGCGCGCATTTCGAAGGCTCGGTTCAGCGCCAGGAAGACCCGCTCAACGCAAAAGCTGGAAGCGCGGCACCGGCACCTAAGCCAGCCGCAGCAACCGGCACCTGATCGGTCTCCAAAATCGAATTACAGGGGCGTCGCACTGCGGCGCCCTTTTCTGTTTTCGGCCCGCGGGAGCGGGACAAGGCACCAGCTTTTCCGGCAACGCAAACCGGGCAGCCGTTCGCACACCGCGACCAGTGTCTTGAGGCATCGGAACCGCTCGACGAAAGCCAAGTTCTACATCGGATGATAAATGGCCCGGCGGTAGATGTGCCAAGTCGCATGCCCCAAAACAGGCAACACAAAGAAGAGCCCCAGAAACGCCGGCAGCATCGCAAGGAAAACCGAGCCTGCTATGATTGCAGCCCAAAGTGACATCACGGCCTTGTTTGCGTTTACGGTTTTCAGGCTGTGGATCATGGCGGTTACAAAATCGATCTCCTTGTCGACAAGCAACGGGAGGGAAATCGCGGTCAGGCCAAAGGTCAAAAACGCGACCGCACCGCCAACCGCGGCCTGCGCCGCGAGCAGCATCCGCCCATCCGCTGTTGCAAGAAACGCGTCCAACGACGTGTTTCCGACAGATGAAACGCCCATGAACAAAGCCACCATCATGTGAGCGAAGAAACTCCAAAACAGGAAAATCATTGCAAGGATGACGCCAATCCATGGGAGTTGGCGGTGCCTTTCATCCCAGACCACGCCGAGGATGGACTTGCGGTCCAGCGGTTCTTCCGCCTCAAGACGGCGGCTCACTTCGTAGAACCCGACCGCCGCGAAAGGGGCGACCAAGGGGAACCCCAAGGCAAGTGCGAGCGTCCAAAGAAAAGTCCCGGCACCAATCTGGGTCAGCACATTTCCAAGAACCGCGTAAAAGGCCGCAAAAAATATCCCGTAGCCTGGCGCACGACGAAAATCCCAAAGGCCAAACTTGACGGACGTCCAGAGTTCATGGAACGTCATTCGCCCGATCTCCGGTCGGGGCGAGGGCATTGAAGAACCGTTCATACGCCTTTCTAGCCCATTTTCAGCATGATACCTTGATCCACGTCAGTCCTCGGCTTGAAGCCACCCCGCGCCGTTGTTATCAGTTTGAACCTTTTGAACCCCGGGAGTTGACCGATGCGCGCCGAGGCGGAGAACCTGGTTGCCAAAATCCAGAAATCGCTGAACCTTCTCGCACAGCGGATGGACTGGGAGACTGCGCCCCATCGCTTGGAAGAGTTCAATGCGATGGTCGAGGATCCAAACCTCTGGGACGATCCGGAAAAAGCTCAAAAACTCATGCGCGACCGACAGATGTTGGTCGATGCCATGGAACGCTATCAGGGCATGAGCCAGGAATTATCGGACAATACCGAACTCATCGAGCTTGGCGAGATGGAAGAAGACGACGAGGTCGTCAAGGAAGCGGAAGCCGCCCTCAGGGTGCTGGCAGACCGTGCCGCCAAGGCTGAAATCGAAGCCCTTCTCGACGGGGAAGCGGATGGGAATGATACGTTCCTTGAAATCAACGCGGGCGCAGGCGGGACCGAAAGCTGCGATTGGGCGTCCATGCTGGCGCGGATGTATGTCCGTTGGGCCGAAAGCAAGGGATATAAAGTCGAACTGCAGTCGGAAAGCGCCGGTGATGAGGCAGGCATCAAGTCAGCCGCGTACAAGATCAGCGGCCCCAATGCCTATGGTTGGCTGAAGTCGGAATCCGGGGTGCACAGGTTGGTGCGGATCAGTCCTTATGACTCTTCTGCGCGAAGACACACGTCCTTCAGTTCGGTTTGGGTTTATCCGGTTGTCGACGACAATATCGAGATCGACGTGAACCCCTCGGATATTCGGATCGACACCTACCGTTCCTCCGGTGCAGGGGGACAGCACGTAAACACGACGGACTCGGCGGTCCGGATCACACACATTCCGACCGGCATCGTCGTGACCAGTTCAGAGAAATCTCAGCACCAGAACCGTGACATCGCGATGAAGGCATTGAAATCAAGGCTTTATCAGATGGAGTTGGATCGCCGCAACGAGGCGATCAACGAGGCACATGAGAACAAGGGCGATGCCGGTTGGGGCAATCAAATCCGGTCCTATGTTCTTCAGCCCTACCAGATGGTGAAAGACCTGCGTACGAATTTCGAAACGTCCGATACGTCTGGTGTTCTCGATGGCGACCTCGACGGCCTAATGGCGGCGACGCTGGCACTTGGCGTCTCGGGGATGAAGCGCGGTGAGGCGCAGGCAGAGGAGTAGCGCAGCAAACGCTGAAGCTGACAACGAAAACGGGAGGGGGTCACGATGGCGAATTGGGAGGCTTTCGCAATCCGTTATGCCGATCAGGAAAACCGAATCCGAGCACGGGCATTTCTTTCCGACGACAATCACAATGCACCCTACCCCATAGACTTCTACATTTGGCTTCTGCGCCGGGGTGACGAGCTTATTCTCGTGGATACCGGTTTCGATGGTCCGGAGGCGCAGCGACGCGGGTTCGAGCTTCGGCAGGACATCGGCCCCGCGCTGGCGCCGTTCGGGGTGAAGCCCGAAGACATCACCAAACTCATCGTCACGCATCTTCATTTCGATCACGCGGGTGGATTGCACCTGTTTCCAAATGCAATGCTGTACATGCAGGCGGCAGAAATGGCCTATGCAACGGGTCCGTGCATGTGTCACGACGTGCTTCGGCAACCCTTCACCGGCGAGCATGTTTGCGAGGCCGTCCGGCGGCTCTACGCCGGCAAACTTGTTTTCCTTCAAGGCGATGCCGAGATCGCGGAGGGTGTCACGGTCCACGCGATCGGTGGGCATTCCAAGGGATTGCAGGCCGTGCGTGTCCGAACGGAGGCAGGTTGGATCGTGTTGGCTTCGGACGCCGCACATTTCTACGAGAACTTTGAGCGGCGTGTTCCCTTCCCTCTCGTCGTGGACGTGGAGGAGATGCTGAACGGCTTTGACAGATTACATGAGCTCGCCTCGGCACCGGAATTGATCGTTCCAGGTCATGATCCAAAGGTTCGCCAGTTCTTCCCGAGCGACATTGGCGAAGAGGTTTGGCGGCTGGATAGAGGACGCGTCGGCTAGCGTCCTCCGACGGTTAGTATAGCCCGCCAGCCGAGATTTCGCCCGCTGTTGCTTGGCGAGGGACTTCCACGACCTCACCCTGCCCGTTTTCAACGACCGTAGGTTGTCGCCCAAGCTCTTCGTCGGTGAACATCGGCAGGTTGGCCCCCATGGCGAAACCACCGTCAAAGGCGATGCCGAACACAGGCTGCTCTCCCTCACGGAAGTATTCGGCAACCACATTGTCACCTGTCGCGTAGTCAGGCAGACGCGCGCCATTGAAGCGGTCGATCTTGATGAAGATGCCTCCGGGAGGGACAGTAAATCGCCCTGCACCGTATTTCTCGATCGCCTTCTTCATGAACTTCTGGAAGACCGGTGCACACATCTTGCCGCCAGACGCTCCGCGTCCCAGTGACTTTGGCTGGTCGTAGCCGATGTAGCAGCCCGCCGCGATGGTCGAGGTAAAGCCCACGAACCAGACATCTCGCGCATCATTGGTGGTTCCGGTTTTGCCCGCCGTTGGCACGCCAAGATTGACAGCGCCTGCCGCAGTACCGCGATCCACAACACCGCGCATCATCGAGGTCAGCTGGTAAGCCGTGATCGGGTTCATCACCTGTTTTCGGTTCGATGTGATCCGGGGCAACGCTCCCGGCAACACTTCACGCACGCCACCTTCGTCAAAGCTTCGCTGATCATGGCGATAAACAGTGGTTCCCCAACGATCCTGTACGCGGTCGATCAGCGTCGGCTCGACGCGTTCGCCGCCGTTCGCAAACATCGCGTATGCAGAAACCATCTTGTAAAGCGTCGTTTCCTGGCTGCCCAGCGAGTTGGCAAGAAACGGATCCATGCGATCATAGACGCCGAAACGTTCCGCGTAGCCCGCGACCGTGAACATACCGACTTCCTCCGCAAGCCGGACGGTCATCAGGTTCCGGGATCGCTCGATGCCGGTTCTTAGCGGTGTCGGACCGTAGAACTGGTTGGACGCGTTCTTCGGACGCCAGACCTCTCCCCCCGGCAACGACACTGTAATTGGCGCATCGATGATGATCGTCGCCGGCGTAAAGCCACTGTCGAGCGCCGCCGCATAGACGAACGGCTTAAAGGAAGATCCTGGCTGGCGCCGCCCTTGGGTCGCACGATTGAAGTTCGAGTTCTGATAGGAGAACCCGCCTTGCATGGCGAGAACGCGACCGGTGTTCACATCCATCGCCATGAACCCACCTTGCACACCAGGCACTTGCCGGAGCGAAAAGACAGGGTCGGACGTGCTGCCGCCTTCGTGGCGGACATGGATCACATCGCCGACGCTTAAGATGTCGCCTGCAACGCGTGCGGCCCGAATCCAACTCAAATCTTCCGGTGTGATCCAGTGACCATCGGTTCCGTCGTCCCAGCCTTCCACACCAATACGGGCCGAAGAACCTCCGACTTCGAGTACGACGGCCGGATACCACTTTTCGACGTCGCGTGCGAGTTTCTGCGTATTGCGAAGCGCCACGCGCCAAGCGGCCTCGCCATTCTTCTCGCCAGCGAGCTCCTCCGCCGGGATGGTCGCGGCGGCCCCGCGCCATTCTCCTTGCGCACGGTCATATTCTTCGAGTGCTTCCTGGAGCGCTTGGGCGGCGATCTGCTGCATCTCCGCATCGATGGTCGCGCGAATGGTCAGGCCTGCGGCTTCGAAGGCGTCCTCGCCAAATTCACGACGCACCTGGCGGCCGATCTCTTCGGAAAAGTAGTCACGGTCCGGCAAGGCAGTCCGGAACCCTTCGCGATCCCCTGCCTGCACTGTGAGGAGCGGCGAAACGCGCGCCGTTTCGAACAGCTCACCGTCGATGTATCCGTTCTGGAACATTTCACGCAGGACGAAATTGCGCCGCGCGATGGCCCGCTCTTCCTGCCGCACCGGATGATATCTTGAAGGTGCTTTTGGCAAAACGGCCAGATAGGCGGCTTCTTCCACCGTCAATTCGGCGAGTTGCTTGTTGAAGTAAGTCTGCGCGGCGGCCGCGACACCGTAGGCATTTTGGCCGAGGAAGATCTCGTTCAGGTAGATTTCAAGGATCTTCTCACGCCCGATTTCCTTAACCATCCGTTGGGCAAGGATGACTTCCTTGATCTTGCGCTCTATTTCGCGTTCGCCGCCCACGATCAGGTTCTTGGCGGTCTGCTGCGGGATCGTCGACGCGCCGCGCACCGTTTGGCCGCGGGTCTGAATTGCTTCATAGATCGCGGCACCGATCGCCCGCAGATCGAAGCCGGGGTGCTCGTAGAAATTCTTGTCTTCCGCCGAAATGAACGCGTCTTTGACGACGTCAGGTATCTCGTCGAACGGGATGTAAATGCGACGCTCGTCACCCGCGAACTCGTCTATGATCTCCCCTTGCGGAGAATAAATGCGGGTCACGGTCGGTGGTTGGTAGTTTGCCAAATAGCCGACGTCAGGCAAATCGCGCCCATACACGTAGAAAATGGCACCCACGCCAATGGCCCCCATGATCAGGCCAAGGGTTACGAGTGTGAAGATGCCACCAAAGAACGAAAGAATGAAACGGGTCACGTGCCTGCTCGCTACTGCTTAACGCTGTTTATATGGGGTTCGGAGCGCTCGGTCAAAAGCGACCGTAGCGTCACGGGCGGGATGTGGCTTAGCGCAACTTGTCTTCTTCCGCCCAAAGCAGAAGACCGTCGCGAATTGCCTCGGCGACGCGGGCTTGCCAATCCTCCGAAGTAAGGCGCTCAAGGTCGGCTTCCGTCGACAGGAAACCCAACTCGATTAGGATAGATGGAATGTCCGCCGCCTTGAGGACAGCGAACTGCCCAATGCGTTCGGGTCGAGAATTCACGACGAGTTCCGCGCTTTGAAACGTACCTAAAAGTGCCGTCGACAGCGCAACGGTTCTTGGTATTGCCTCCCGCCGCGCAAGATCCATAAGTGCGATGTTCACATCCTGCTCCGCGTCCGCCAGATCGACACCTGTCAGCCGATCATCCGGCGCATGGCGCTCGGTCAGACGTCTGTTCGCCGAAGAGGCTGCGTTTGGATCGAGACGATAGATCACGATGCCCGATGCAGCGTCAGGATCGACCAGCGCATCGGCGTGGAGCGAGATGAAAACATCCGCTTCGGCCGCGCGAGCCGCTGTCAGACGAGCATCGAGGGAAATCAACTTATCTTCTGTGCGCGTCAACACCACGTCGCACTTGCCGCTTGCTACCAGGTAGTCACGCAACCGATGCGCAAATTCGAGAACGAGGTCAGACTCGCGAATATCCTCCGCCTCGGCCCCGGGATCCGTGCCGCCATGCCCTGGATCAATTGCGACCACGAGGCGGTCCTTCGCCCCTTCGGCCACGTCCTCCTGAGCTTCAAGCTCGGTCTGAAATGTATCTGCCGTAGTCGGTTGCAAGCGAACTTCGAGAAGCGCCGTGCCATCCTCTTCCGCGATCATTTCAGCAGACAGGATGCCAAGCGGTTCCCGCAACACCGCATGCAACTCCGAAAGGCTCGGCCCAGTTTCAATGACGTTGTATCCGACGATCGATGTGGACCGGATTTCCGGAGCTGTTGTCCAAGTAAACTCAGACAATTCAAGCACCAATCGCGGTGGACCATCTGCCATCCACAGACGCCAACCCACGGGCCGGGTCAAATCGGCCGTCAAAGTCACCTCGCCGCCATTGTCAATCATGACGATACCATCAGCGTCGAGAGACGCCGGTGGCGCGTCTTCGGCCCACGCCATCGAAAACGACACAGACAGTGCGGCTGCAAACAAGAGAGCAACGTTACGACTCATAGACCCCGATACCCGATCCCATGCGTAACCTATCCTCCTGCATCAATTTAGCCAATTGGCATATCGCAAAGGAAAGTAACTTCGTGGTTACTCTTTTGAGAGGTTCGCCATGAAGGATTTCAGACGCCGAAGTCCCTCTTCTATGTCGTCCGTGGCCCGTGCATACGAAAATCTGAGAGCCTGACCTAGAATGTGGATGGTCTCATCTGATATGGTATTTCCCTACTGAATTTAACCACAGACAGGGAAGACCACATGGCTTGGAACGAGACCACCCGCGCGAAGTATAAGCGTAGTTCGGACCGATATGA
>JAJDZT010000153.1 GCA_022824525.1 Silicimonas sp.
CAGGTTCGAGAGATCCATTGCGGCCTCTGATTCGATTTCAGTCAGAAAACGTCATAGACGGTTGACAGAAGAATGTCCAGCCTGTTCAGAAAACCCAATGTAAAAATAGACGATCATGCACAGAAAAAATTCGCCGTGGCGTTTCACCGCTTCTTTATTGACATCCAAGTATCCAGACCATGAAGTCAGCGCGTTGGGTCGCCTGAAGGACATGAGATATGGAAAATGCGCTGCGTGCGATTTGGAATCGTGATGAACCAGCACTGAATGCTTGGCTGAACATTGGCCACACATTCTCTGCGGAGATCATGGCGAGCCAGGACTTTGATTCCCTGACCATCGATTGCCAGCACGGACCGATCGATTACTCATCTCTTCTTCCGATGTGCCAGGCGATGCGCGCTTCCGGAAAAACTATCATGGCACGCGTCCCGTGGCGGGATCCTGTGTGGATCATGAAGTTTCTGGATGCAGGCGCCATGGGCATCATATGCCCGATGGTCAACACGCCGGATGAGGCTGCAGAGTTCGTAAGCTACCTTCGGTATCCCCCTCACGGGCAGCGAAGCTGGGGGCCGACGCGCGCCATTTTTGCCCAACCGGACTACAACAAGGACGGTGCAAACGACGCGGTACTGGCGTTTGCGATGATCGAAACCGGAACGGCCCTCGAAAATCTGGACGCCATATCCCGAACGCCGCATCTCGACGCACTTTATGTCGGCCCGTCGGATCTGTCGCTGGGGATGAGCAACGGACGGCTGAAACCCGGGCTTGATCGCGAAGAAGCCGAAGTGATCGACACGTTGAAGCACATCGTCGGTGTCGCCCACGACAACGGGATTCGCGCCGCACTTCACTGTGCAACGCCGGAATACGCCGCTCGCGCGGTTGCGTGGGGCTACGACATGGTCACCGTGGGCACCGATAGTGCAATACTCGCGCAGGGTGCCAAGGCGACGACTGCGGCGGTCCGTACCCTCATTCAAGAGAATAGAGGCGGGTGAAAAACCGCAGTTTACCGCTGGCAGACTTTGCGTCCCAGCCTGAGCTTGGCCTTCTGGACTTAAGCAATCATTGTTTTGGCCTTAATTCCAGCTCGGCCCGGATATAGGATCTTTGCGGTAAAGACTTTAGGTTAGCGTGAAGAGTGTCCTCAGGGGGCCGGGACAGGGAATACTGCCAAAATGAATGTCCAACTAAACACATCGCCCAAAGTCTCGGACGAAGTTCGAAAGACGACGTGCTACATGTGCGCCTGCCGCTGCGGCATCAACGTGCATCTCAAAGACGGCAAGGTTGCCTATATCGAGGGCAACAAGGATCACCCGGTAAACAAAGGTGTGCTCTGCGCCAAAGGGTCGTCGGGGATCATGCAACATCTTTCGCCTGCACGACTACGGTCTCCGCTGAAGCGCGTGGGGCCGCGTGGTTCAGGCGAGTTCGAAGAAATTTCCTGGGAAGAAGCCCTTGAGACTGCGGTGTCGTGGCTAAAGCCGCTCCGCGATTCCGATCAGTCCAAACTTGCCTTCTTCACCGGACGCGACCAGTCGCAATCCTTCACATCCTTCTGGGCGCAGGCGTTTGGCACACCGAACTACGCAGCTCACGGCGGCTTTTGTTCCGTCAACATGGCAGCCGCCGGCATCTACACAATGGGCGGCGCGTTTTGGGAGTTCGGACAGCCAGACTGGGATCGCACCAAGCTGTTCATGATCTTTGGCGTTGCCGAAGATCACGACAGCAACCCCATCAAGATGGGACTTGGCAAACTCAAGGCGCGTGGCGCGAAGGTCATTGGCGTCAACCCGATCCGGACAGGCTACAACGCCATTTCCGATGAATGGGTCGGCATCACCCCCGGAACGGACGGGCTTTTCATTCTCAGTCTGGTCCATTGTCTCATGAAGGCCGGCAAAATCGATCTCGATTACCTGGCGCGTTTCACGGACGCTCCCTGCCTTGTGAATGGAGACGAAAAGTCCGACGAGTTCGGCTTGATCCTGAAAGACGCGGCCGGAAAAGCGCTCGTCCTGGACCGCAAGACCGGCAAACCGACCCCGTTCGATGACCCTGACGTCGAACCGGATCTTTCCGGGAGCTATCGCCACGCAGGCATCACCCACCGACCTGTCCTGCACCACATGGCGGATCGCTACCTATCCGACACCTACGCACCGGAAACCGTTGCGGCCAAAATCGGCATAACCGCTGAACGCATCCGTGCCATCGCCGCCGACCTTGCACGCGTGGCGTTTGACGAAGCCATCGAGCTTGACCGGGAATGGACAGATTTCCGCGGAAAGAAGCACAGCAAGATGGTTGGTCGACCGGTCGCGTTCCATGCAATGCGCGGGATCAGCGCTCATTCCAACGGATTTCAGACCTGCCGTGCCTTGCATGTCCTGCAAATCATTCTGGGCAGCGTCGAAGTGCCTGGCGGCTTCCGTTTCAAGCCGCCCTACCCCAAGCCCTTCTGGGCGCATCCCAAACCACATGCCACGCATCAACCTGGCCAGCCGCTGGACGGGCCGCATCTGGGTTTCGTGCACGGACCGGACGACCTTCTGCTGAAGAATGACGATCCGCAGATCAATGATCCGAACACGCCGAAACGCATCGACAAGGCCTTCAGCTGGGAAAACCCGATGAGCAGCCACGGGTTGATGCACATGCTCATCTCCAACGCGCATGCGGGCGACCCGTACAAGATCGACACCATGATGCTCTACATGGCGAACATGTCGTGGAATTCGTCCATGAACACGTCGGGCGTCATGCAGATGCTGACTGACAAGGATGAAAACGGCGACTACGTCATACCGCGCATCATCTATTCGGACGCCTATTCCTCCGAGATGGTGGCCTATGCCGACCTGATCCTGCCAGACACGACCTATCTTGAGCGTCATGACTGCATTTCCCTCCTCGACCGCCCGATTTGCGAAGCGGAGGCGGCAGCAGACGCAATTCGTTGGCCAGTGGTTGAGCCCGACCGTGACGTGCGCGGCTTCCAGTCCGTCCTCTGCGATCTTGGCGGACGGCTTGGCCTGCCCGGCTTCACGAACGAGGACGGCAGTACGAAGTACAAGGACTATGCCGACTACATACAGAACCACGAGCGCAAGCCGGGTGTGGGTCCTCTGGCGGGGTGGCGTGGCAACGGAGACGAGCACGGACGCGGTGGAGCGAACCCCAATCAGATCGAGAAGTACATCGAGAACGGCAGTTTCTGGGTAAGCCACATTCCGGAAGAAGCTGAATTCTACAAACCCTGGAACGCCGCCTATCAGGATTGGGCCGTGAACCTTGGCTTGTATGACGCGCCGACACCCTATCTTTTCACGCTCTGGAGCGAGCCGCTTCGACGCTTCCAACTTGCAGCCGAGGGCAAACACCGTCTTTCCCCTCCCGAGCATCTGAAAGCGCGCTATGCCGAAACGATGGATCCCCTCCCGCTCTGGTATCCGCCATTTTCTGATGCTGATGAAGGTTACGATGTCCATGCGCTGACGCAGCGACCGATGGCCATGTATCACTCTTGGGGATCGCAGAACGCCTGGCTTCGACAAATTCACGGTCGTAACCCGCTCTATGTGCCGACAAAGATCTGGGAAGCGAACGGCTTTGAAGACGGAGATTGGGCGAAGGTCACGTCACCGCATGGCAACATCACGGTGCCGGTCGCTCACATGGCCGCTCTTAATGAAAATACAGTGTGGACCTGGAACGCTATCGGCAAACGGAAAGGAGCGTGGGCCCTTGAACCCGATGCGCCGGAGGCGACCAAGGGTTTTCTTCTGAACCACATCATCCACGAACTGCTTCCTCCCAAAGGCGATGGCCTTCGCTGGGCCAACTCAGACCCGATTACGGGACAGGCCGCGTGGTTCGACTTGCGGGTCAAGATCGAGAAGACCGAAGCTCCCGAGGAAAGCCAGCCGAGCCACCCGGGTCAGAAGAGTCCGGTTGGTGCTGGCCCATCCACAGTGAAACAGAAGCTCGGCGAATGACACGAAACCTTGCCAGAAACGCGCGCCGCGATGTGCGCCCCATGATCCAATACGGGCTTTTGCCATGACGACACTGCCGCAGCATACTGAAAAGTCACTTGGCCTTGTGATCGACCTAGATACCTGTGTCGGTTGCCATGCCTGCGTCACCGCCTGCAAAGGCTGGAACACGGAAAACTACGGCGCGCCACTGGCCGATACCGATGCTTACGGCGCCAACCCCGTCGGCAGCTTCCTGAACCGCGTCCATTCCTATGAGGTTCAGCCCGAGACCGGGCCCGCCCAACTCTTCCACATGCCGAAGTCGTGCCTCCACTGCGCCGACGCGCCCTGCGTCACCGTTTGCCCCACGGGTGCCAGCTACAAGCGCGTGGAAGACGGCATCGTTTTGGTCAACGAACAGGACTGCATCGGCTGCGGCCTCTGCGCCTGGGCCTGCCCCTACGGCGCGCGCGAAATGGACCCATCCGAAGGTGTGATGAAGAAATGCACCCTCTGCGTCGACCGGATCTATAATGAAAACCTGCCGGAAGAAGATCGCCAACCGGCATGCGTTCGGACCTGCCCGGCAGGCGCACGTCATTTCGGAGACCTCTCCGACCCGGAAAGCGACGTCTCGAAGCTTGTGGCAGAGAGGGGCGGTATCGATCTGATGCCCGAGCAGGGAACGTCGCCGGTGAACCAGTACCTGCCACCGCGCCCACGAGATGAAGCGCCGGAATTCGACGTGCTTGCCCAGTTTCTTGAACCAGTCGCCGAGGAACCTTCTGGCTTCCTCGGTTGGCTGGATCGCACGCTCTCCAAGGTGTCCTGATGCATCCCGCTCCCTCAATCATCCTTTTCACGACACTCTCGGGCCTGGGCTTCGGCATGCTGGCCTTCTTGGGACTTGATGTACCCGCACCCCGCGGATGGATCGCTTTCTGGTTCTTCCTGATCGCTTACGTTCTTGCGGTCGGAGGACTCTTGGCATCGACCTTTCATCTCGGTCATCCGGAACGCGCGCTGAAAGCCTTCACGCAATGGCGATCGTCATGGCTTAGCCGGGAAGCGTGGCTTGCCGTGGCAACCCTTGTCCTCATGGGAATATACGCGCTTGGCCTTGTCTTCTTTGATGTCAGGCTCAGGCTTTTCGGCATTGCCGGCGGCTTGCTTGCGCTCGGAACGGTCTTCGCAACATCGATGATCTACACGCAAATGCGCACGGTGCCGCGGTGGAACCACTGGACCACGCCAATTCTGTTCTTGGCCTACGCCATTGTCGGCGGTGCGCTCCTGACAGGACGCGTGGAACTTGCGCGCGCCCTGTTACCTCTCCTTTTGATCCTTCAAGTCTTTGCGTGGATCGACATGGACCGGCACGAAAAAGCCGACCCGACGAACATTGGCACCGCCACCGGGCTGGGTGATCGTGGAACGGTGCGTGCCTTCGAGGCACCCCATACCGGTGAGAATTATCTCACGAAGGAGATGGTCTTCCGCGTTGGCAGAAAGCACAGTTCCGTGCTCAAGGTTCTCGCGCTTTTCATTGGTATGCTGCTGCCGGCATTTCTGCTCTTCCTCCCGTTCAATCACGTGTTCGCCGCGTTTGCGGTCCTGCTACATCTCACAGGTGTTCTGGTCCAACGCTGGCTCTTCTTCGCTGAGGCGCGACACGTGGTCAGCTTTTACTATGGGCGTTGAACGCATAACGGGTATGAGTGCGTAGCGGCATTCCGTGCATTGCGTTTTTTCAGCAATCGCCTATTAAATGCTGCAGTGCAGAAAAACTCTGCTTCTGAGGAGGAAGCCATATGACCAACGTCGTTATCGCCTCTGCTGCCCGTACCGCGGTCGGCAGCTTCAACGGTAGTTTTGCGAACACCCCCGCCCATGATCTTGGCGCCACCATGCTGGAAGCACTGGTCGAGCGCGCGGGCGTCGAAAAATCAGATGTCTCCGAAACCATTCTGGGTCAGGTGCTGACCGCTGGCCAAGGTCAAAACCCGGCGCGCCAGGCGCATGTGAATGCCGGCCTTCCGATCGAAAGCGCTGCGTGGGGCATCAACCAGGTTTGCGGTTCCGGCCTTCGCGCCGTCGCGCTTGGCGCACAGCACATCCAACTGGGCGACGCGTCGATTGTTGCTGCTGGTGGTCAGGAAAACATGTCGATGAGCCCCCACGCTCAGGCAATCCGCGCCGGACAGAAGATGGGCGACCTGAAACTGATCGACACGATGATCAAGGATGGTCTCTGGGACGCATTCAACGGCTATCACATGGGCCAGACGGCCGAGAACGTTGCCGAGAAGTGGCAGATCAGCCGTGAGCAGCAGGACGAGTTTGCCCTCGCCTCTCAGAACAAGGCCGAAGCCGCTCAGAATGCAGGCAAGTTCGACGATGAGATCACGCCTTTCACCGTGAAGACCCGCAAGGGCGATATTGTTGTCGACAAGGATGAGTACATCCGCCACGGCGCAACGATCGACAACATGACAAAGCTCCGTCCGGCTTTCACAAAGGAAGGTTCGGTCACGGCAGGAAACGCATCCGGCATCAACGACGGCGCTGCCGGTGCTCTCTTGATGAGCGCGGACGAAGCAGAAAAGCGCGGGATCGACCCGCTTGCACGCATCGTTTCCTACGCAACGGCCGGCCTTGATCCTTCGATCATGGGCGTAGGTCCAATTCACGCCTCCCGCAAAGCTCTGGAAAAAGCGAACTGGAAGGTTGAGGATCTGGATCTCGTTGAAGCCAACGAAGCCTTTGCGGCCCAGGCCTGCGCCGTGAACAAAGACATGGGGTGGGACCCTGAGATCGTGAACGTCAACGGCGGAGCGATCGCGATCGGCCACCCAATCGGTGCATCTGGCGCACGCGTTCTCAACACGCTGCTGTTCGAGATGAAACGCCGCGACGCCAAGAAAGGCCTCGCTACGCTTTGTATCGGCGGCGGCATGGGTGTTGCGCTTTGCGTTGAACGCCCCTGAGGCAATGACGTGATGGCGCAGTCCTACTGCGCCATCACAGCGTATCTCGTGACAAGATTCCAAATCACACATTTCTCGAGGAGGAGAACATGACCCGTGTAGCACTGGTCACCGGCGGCTCGCGTGGCATCGGTGAAGCTATTTCCAAGGCACTCAAGGCAGATGGTTTTGAAGTTGCCGCCACCTATGCAGGCAACGACGAAAAGGCAGCTGCCTTTACCGCGGAAACCGGCATCAAGACGTACAAGTGGAACGTGGCAGATTACGAAGCGTCCAAGGCAGGCATTGCTCAGGTGGAAGCCGATCTTGGCCCAATCGATACCGTCATTGCCAACGCTGGCATCACGCGGGATGCGCCTTTCCACAAGATGAGCCCGGAGCAGTGGAAAGAGGTGATCGACACCAACCTCACCGGTGTCTTCAACACCATTCACCCGATCTGGCCTGGAATGCGCGAACGCAAGTTTGGCCGTGTTGTGGTGATCAGCTCGATCAACGGCCAGAAAGGACAGTTCGCTCAGGTGAACTATGCCGCAACAAAGGCGGGCGATCTGGGCATCGTGAAATCGCTTGCGCAGGAAGGCGCGCGGGCAGGCATCACGGCGAATGCCGTTTGCCCCGGTTACATTGCCACCGAAATGGTCATGGCTGTGCCGGAAAAGGTTCGCGAGAGCATCATCGCCCAGATCCCGGCCGGTCGCCTTGGGGAACCGGAAGAGATCGCGCGCTGCGTGTCTTTCCTCGCCCGCGAAGACTCAGGTTTCATCAACGGCTCGACGATTTCTGCCAACGGGGCGCAGTTCTTCGTTTGACGCCACCCAAGTAATGTCAAAAGGGCCGGTCGAAATGACCGGCCCTTTTTTTTGTATCGTTCCGGTCGCTTGCAACGATTACCGGAAGACACGGAAGATGTTTGCGAAAGCTTTTGCGCGTTCCTGGTGGGCTGCGCGAATAGCATCACGGGTGCGGGCATTTGCTGTCGGTTCGTACATCGGGGACCTCATTAGGTTTGAATTTCTGAATTGAACTCAATATGGCCACCAGTCTTTAAACTGACAAACGAGACTTTACGCACCTTCAATTAAGATATATTGAACTGAAAATGGCAGACCGACTTCCTCCTCTCACAGCTCTCCGCGCTTTCGAAGCCGCCGCACGTCACATGTCTTTTGCCAAGGCCGCTGAGGAACTGAATGTCACTCCGGCCGCTTTGTCATTTCAGATCAAATCGCTGGAGGAGCATCTGGGGCGACCGGTTTTCAACCGCCTGAACAGGGCTGTCGAGTTGACTGAAGTCGGTACATTGCTTGCGCCAGGCATCAGGAACGGGTTTGACGAGATCTCGCGCGCATGGAGCCGAGGCCGCCGCCACGCGGATCAAAGCATTTTGACGGTAACCGCAGGCCCTGCATTCACTGCGCTTTGGCTGGCCCCACGACTGTTCAGCTTCGCGACCGAGCATCCTGAGATAGAGTTGAGGTTTTCGGCCAGCCTACGTCTCGTGGATTTCGATCGGGATGACGTTGACCTGGCCATCAGGTTTGGACCGCGGCCGGATGAAAGCCTGTTCTCGCGCGCGTTAGCCGAAGAATGGGCAACACCGATGATGTCGCCGGAACTGGCGGGGCGCGTCAAATCTCCGGAAGACCTGAAGGACATTCCGCTTCTGACGGATGAGGTGTCCGAGTCGATACGGCCGTCAATAGGATGGGAAGCATGGCTGAAGGCGGCGGGGCTACCGCCCATAGAAACGCATGGTGCACGCTTCAACCAGGCAGATCACGCCGTCAGCGCCGCAGTTGCAGGAACGGGCGCAATCATGGGGCGTGGATCACTGACAGAGGCCGCCCTGCGGGAAGGGCGACTGAGCATGCCGTTCAAGCTCTCGCTTCAAACCGCCTCAAAATACCGGCTGGTTTGCCCACATGGAGTAGAGACGCGACCGCACGTTGCGGCGTTTATGGATTGGATCGACGAGCAGGCCTCTAGCTTGCGCGAGCTTGCGAGAGACCGGGTCTTCGCCGATCCCCAGAGCATCAATGTCGTTGACTGAGGCGCTCGATTTCTTCTTTAATCTTTAGTTTTTGCTTTTTGAGCGCAGAAAGTTGGAGGTCATCGAAAGCCGGGCTGCGCTGCGCCTCTTCGACTTCCACTGAGAGATGTTGGTGTTTCTTGCGGAGTTCCTGAAGGTGTGAACTCAAGCTCATTGTCGTCCTCCTGTGTTAGTGGGCAACGCACTGAGTGCAGCACGAAAATCGATTCGTGTCACGCGCCTCTGAGAATCTGGGCCGAAAGGATTGTCAGAAGGTTAATTTACAGGGGAAGTGCTCGTCCGTCCCGCAAGACAGATTTCGCTAATTGGGAGTAATTGTCTCCGTCTCGAACATGTCTGGCGCCATCATGAAGGATGATTGGCGGCAAAAGTGTCATGGGCGCCCGGGCCCCTTTTCGGGCGGTCAAAAGAAACAGTTTCGCAGCTCGACCTTCACGTGACGACAAGGGAAGCACCTTCAGGGCGCCGGCCCTTTGATCCACAACACGAATACACTCCGGCATCTGCTCGATACGATTGATCAGCGTCAGCGAACCTTCCGGCCGCACTCTTCGCAACGCGATATCGAGCCAAGTCTCAATCGACATTGACATGCGGCGGCTGGCATCCCGTCCTGCCTCTGTCGCCGGACTGCTCTTTGCAGGCTCAAAGAAGGGCGGGTTCGTCATTACGTGGTCAAAGCTCTGTTCGCGAATGGAGGATGGCAGTTTTCCGATATCGGCCAAAACGATATCGCCTGCCAGGTTGTTCAGCCCGAGGTTCTCCCGGGCCAGCCGAGCAAGGTCTTCTTGAAGCTCAACACCAGTGACGTTCACCTCGGGGAGCCGGGCTTTGAGACAGAGCATCGCCGTGCCTACGCCACACCCAAGATCAAGCACCTTGTCTCCTGCCTTTGCGTTGATCGAGGACGCAAGGAACACCGGATCAGCGCCTGCACGATAACCCGACTTTGGCTGCCTGATCCTGAGCCGCCCGCCCAAGAACAGATCGTCCGTCGTTTCCATCAGCCTTCGACCGGAATGTCGTTGTCTTTCATCACCGCACTTGCACGGAAATGATCACTGTCCCGCACCATCAAACGACGCGGGAGTACTCCGATCGACCCTTCAAGGACGCTCATGTGGACGTCCATCTCGAAGCAGTCTATATGCTCGCCCTCAAGCAGGGCTTTGGCGAAAGCGATGACCGTGGGGTCGTTGGTGCGCAAAAGTTCCTTCATGAGATGGACATAAGAACAGACCGATTGGTTTGTCGAGCAGCCTGACAGGGGTGTGATGAGCTTGGACACCGATAGTTCGGGAAAACCGCACGAAAGACTGGCCGATTTCCTGCGAGACGATCTTGCCGCCGTGGACCGCCTGATCCGTGAACGTATGGCATCCGAGCATGCCCCGCGCATTCCGGAAGTCACCGCGCATCTCGTGGACGCTGGCGGCAAACGGGTACGGCCCATGCTCACGCTCGCCGCCGCGCGGCTTTGCGGGTACGAGGGCGACAACCATCATAAGCTGGCAGCGACGGTCGAATTCATTCACACGGCAACGCTTCTGCATGATGACGTGGTCGACGAAAGCGGTCAGCGGCGCGGTCGCCCGACCGCGAACCTGCTTTGGGACAACAAGTCATCCGTGTTGGTTGGCGACTACTTGTTCGCGCGTTCCTTCCAACTGATGACGGCAACCGGTTCGCTGAAGGTTCTTGATATTCTCGCCGACGCCGCTGCCACGATTGCCGAAGGTGAGGTTCTTCAATTGACGGCCGCGGCCAACCTGGCGACGACCGAAGACATTTATCTGAAAGTCGTTCGCGGAAAGACAGCGGCGCTCTTTGCAGCAGCGGCCGAGGTCGGCGGTGTCATCGCCGACGTTGACGAGGCGAAGATCGAAGCGCTGCGCACTTACGGAGACGCACTTGGCATCGCCTTCCAGATCGCCGACGACCTGCTCGACTATGGCGGCGACACGACGGCCACCGGCAAGAACCTCGGCGACGATTTCCGTGAACGCAAACTGACCCTGCCTGTGATCAAGGCGGTCGCGAAAGCAGATGAAGACGAACGGACGTTCTGGCAACGCACCATCGAAAAAGGCGATCAGAGGGAGGGCGACCTCGATCAGGCTCTGTCACTTATTGCCAAACACGGCACAATGGACGAAACCCGAAGCCATGCCCTTGGCTGGTCATCGAAGGCGAAAGATGCGTTGGAAGTCTTGCCCGGGCATGAATTGCGGGAGATGCTAAGCGACCTCGCCGACTATGTCGTGGCTCGGATCAGCTAGACTGGACTTTCGTTACTTCGACCCACCAGTCTTCGTGCGACGCTCGCAACTGGTCAGCGGCACGCCGGGCCAAGCTCTCTCTTTCGAACAAACCCCAACAAGTACTGCCAGAACCAGACATGTTGGCAATGGAACACCCCTCGAACGGGCGCAGCGCCCAGATGCATTCCAAAACACCCATTTGAAAGTCATACATACACATCGTCAAATCGTTACGCGTGCCGGACAACCAAAGCTCGAAATCGGAGTAGCTGCTTAGCTTAGGCATTTCTTCCATGGGTGGGTTATCTACGCTGAAATGCTTGTGCAACCTGCCAAACACCTGAGCAGTCGGCACCACGATCCCGGGATTGATCAAAACCAACCAGCATTCCGGCAAATTTTGGGAGGTGCGGATAATATCGCCAATGCCACCCATGAACGCCGGCTTTGGTGCATGCAAACACACCGGTAGGTCTGCGCCAAGGGTGAGTGCGTCATCCGCTGATAACGGCGGAACCTGCCATAGTTTGGCAAGCGCACGTAAGGCCGCCGCCGCGTCCGCAGAACCACCGCCTACTCCGCCACCGTGAGGAAGGTTCTTCAAAATACTTATGGACGCTCCACGGGTTACACTTCGCTTCGACCGAAGCAGTTTCGCGGCCTTAAGAGCAAGGTTTCTGTCGTCTACCGGGATACCCGAAGAAAATGGCCCAGACACCGACAGTGAAAGCTCTTCGGAGGGACCGATCGTCAACTTGTCTCCGACATCTCGGGCAAAAACGACCAAGCTGTCCAGCAAGTGATAGCCGTCATCCCTTTGTCCGGTGACATGGAGTGTCAGATTGATCTTCGCTGGCGCAAAAACCTCAACCGTCGTCATTGGCGACCCGAAGTGGCGGCGCGCCTTCTTCTTCCAGAACCTTGTAAAGACCGACGTCCAACTTGCGACGGATGCGATCCGGATCGATGTCGTTCAGATCGGTGTCGTCCGTGATAAACGAGAGCGCCCGATGCCACTGGAACTCCGCCTCACGATAACGGCCGACAGCCCAATACACATCGCCGAGATGGTCGTTGACGATGGGATCGACCGGCATCTTTTCAACGGCGTTCTCCATGTGACCGACCGCCTCTTCGTATCGGCCAAGGCGGAACAAACCCCACCCGAGCGAGTCGATGATGTAACCTGACTCCGGCTGAAGCTCGACGGCGCGTTCAATCATCGAAAGCGCTTCGTCATAGTTGGTCTTCATCTCAAGGAAAGAGTAACCGAGGTAGTTCAAAACCTGTGGCTGGTCCGGACGTAGCTCCAGAGCTTTTCGGAAGTCAGCCTCAGCAGGTTCCCATTGTTGTGTGCGCTCAAACGAGATGGCTCGCGCGAAGAACACGATCCAATGCTGTTCCTCCGGCGTGTCGATAAGAGAAATTGCCTTGTTGTAGGAAACCAGCGCTTCTTCAAAACGCTCCATTCCACGAAGGGTGTCGGCAAGCGTGACATGAACCAACGGAAGGTCACCATGGCTTTCAGCAAGCTGGTTAAGTACCTCGATTGCGGCTTCCTGCCGTCCTGAACGTCTTAAGGCTTCCGCACGTCCGATTTCCGCCGCATGGAACGACGGGTCATCTCGGGGAACCCGATCATAGACCTCGGTCGCCAAATCGAAACGCTGGAGGCTTTCGAGAAGCTCCGCAGAAAGCAACAGGGCATCGATATGGTCCGGGCGAATGGTAGCCGCCATCCGAGAATACAGAACCGTGTAGGCCGGCTGCGCCTCGACACGGAGGGCGTTTGCGATCGAGAAATAGACTTCGGCAACGCCTTCTGCAGGGGATGTCACCGTTTCAAAGCTCAGGGTCTCCCCTGCTTCGAGGCGAATGCGAAGATCTTCCAGATAGGGGTCCAGCGAAGACCCGAAGGAAGCGGAAATTAACTCGATGGCATCCGCGTTTCTTTCGAGTTGGCTCAATACTTCCGCATAGGCCACCACACCGCGCCGCGACAAACGCAGCTCGGTGCCGCCTTCGCCGGACATGATGGTCGCCGCGCCTTCGAAGTCGCCTACGGAGGCAAGCGCCAATGCCTTGTGATAGAGGCCAAATGCCTGAACGCCCGCATTCGCCGACACCTCGTCAAACGCGTCGACAGCCGCCGTCATGTTGCCGGAACCGACCAACGACCAAGCTTGCACCAAACCGTCAAACAATGGTCCCACGGACAGGCCACGGTCGAAGCCGCCGCGCAGATCGTCCCATGCACCGGCCTTTGCATTCGCGCCCGTCAAAATCAGACCGCCCAACTGTCCGGTGGACCCGGCCGACACCATACGGCGTGCAATTTCGGTTGCGCGATCCAGATCGCCCAATCCGACATAAGCGGTCGCGGCACTCTCAAGCAGCGTCAGATTGCCGGGATCACGGATCAAGGCGCGGGAAAAGTACTCCGCCGCGGCATCATAATCGCTCGCTGCGATGGCCGAACGGGCTGCAAGATAGCTTCCGCTGTCAGCAAGGCTCGCGGATGGCGAAAGGCCAACGCTCAAGGCAATCGCAAGGGTCAGTTGTGTAAGCCGCATCAAGGGCACCTTTCCTGATTTCCGTCAAAGCCTAGTGCTCGCACGGGCGTCAGGCAATGCAGGCGCGCAGAATGACGCAGTATTCTGACAGAACTGTTACACACGGTCCCCGGATCGCATGTCACATATTCGGATAGTTGGGCCCGTCACCACCCTGTGGAACCGTCCACGTGATGTTTTGGCTTGGATCCTTGATGTCGCAGGTCTTGCAGTGCACGCAGTTCTGAAAGTTGATCTGAAAGCGGCGTTCCGCGTCCTCGCCCACGAATTCGTACACACCTGCTGGACAGTAGCGGGCCGACGGTCCGGCATATTTCTCCCAGTTCACCTTCACAGGAACTTCAGGATCCGCAAGTTTCAGGTGCGCTGGCTGGCTTTCCTCATGGTTGGTGAAGGAAAAGCTCACATTGGTCAGGCGGTCGAAAGACAGCTTACCGTCGGGCTTTGGATACTCGATCGGTTCGTGCTGAGACGCCGGCTCGGTGGCTTCGGCGTCCGTTTTTCCATGGCTCAACGTCCCGAACAGGCTGAACCCGCCGAAAAGCGTCTGAAACCACATGTCGAACCCGCCAAGTGTGAGACCGCCGAGTGGCCCATATTTCGCGTTGAGCGGCGCGACGTTTCGGACCCGCTTCAAATCGCGCCCAACCGGACCCTCGCGCAGGTTGTAGTCGTAGCTTTCCAACACATCGCCCTGCCGGCCCGCCTGTATCGCGCCGTAGGCCGCTTCAGCCGCCTCGATGCCGGAATGCATGGCGTTGTGGTTGCCTTTGATGCGAGGGAGATTGACAAGGCCAATCGAACACCCAAGAAGCGCTCCGCCCGGGAAAGCCGCCTGCGGGATCGACTGATACCCGCCTTTCGTCACCGCACGCGCGCCGTACGCGACGCGTTTGCCCCCGTCCAGGACCTTTGCGATCGCAGGATGGTGCTTGAACCGCTGGAATTCCATGTAGGGGAAGAGATGCGGGTTCTTGTAGTTCAGATCGACGATGTAGCCAACGTAAACCTGATTATTATCAAGGTGGTACATGAAGCTACCCCCGGACTGCTTCCAGCCTAGCGGCCAGCCCATGGTGTGAAGCACAAGCCCTTCGTCATGGTTCTCCGGCTTGATTTCCCAGATTTCCTTCATGCCCACGCCGAATTTCGGCACATCGCAATCGGCGGCCAGATCGTATTTCGCGATCACCTCTTTCGAAAGCGATCCGCGCACGCCTTCCGACAGGAAGACATACTTGCCAAGGAGTTCCATGCCCGGCTCGGTGTTTTCGCCGATACTTCCATCGGCTTCCAAACCGAATACACCCGCGACAACGCTTTTGACCTCGCCGTTGTCACCGTAGACCAGGTCGGAGCAAGACATGCCCGGGAAGATTTCCACGCCCATCTCCTCGGCTTGCTCCGCCATCCACCGACAGACATTTCCCATCGAGACGATGTAGTTGCCGTGGTTGTTCATCAAAGGCGGCATCAGGAAATTCGGCAGGCGGAGTTTGCCTGACTCGCCCAGAACAAAGAACTTGTCCTTCTTGACCTCGACCGTGACCGGCGCCCCCCGCTCTTTCCAGTCCGGCATAAGCCGGGTCAGACCGGATGGGTCCAGAACCGCACCGGAAAGGATATGCGCCCCGACCTCGGAGCCCTTTTCCAAGACAACCACATTCAGGTCAGCATCAAGCTGTTTCAACCGGATCGCCGCCGACAGGCCAGCCGGCCCCGCGCCCACGATAACCACATCGTATTCCATGCTTTCGCGTTCGATCTCGGCCATGAAACGTTCCCTCTTAGCATTGTTCGGAAAGACGTAGTCAGAAGCCCGTTCCGGGTCAATCAAGACGGTGCGTTACGGGGGAATTCACAAGGCTCTTGGGCGCGACCCAATAAGGCGCGCCCAAAGCAATTTTGCGCTCGTCTGCTCTGGCAGATAACCGGTCGTCGACAGGATCGCCGACCGCCGCGAGCGTCTCTAGCCCGGAAGCGACTGAGACGGATTGGACGGCAGCGCATTTTCCGATGAAGGGCGCGTCACAACTCTGCGGCGCGAAACCGGTCTGCTCGGATGCTCCGACATGGGCCGCGAAACCGGCTGCCCTTCTTGCAGGTTCCAGAGTTCCATGCGGCTCTGATCAAGGCTCTTCTTCCAGAACTGGGCCTTGGCCTCGAGGTCATTCATGGCTGCTCTCGAAACGCCGCCATAGCGCCAGAGCGACCAGCCAAGGAATACCCCCAACAGGAACGTGCAGGTCATGAAAGCAAAAAGCTGGATAAGTGCTGGTGACATTTGGGTTCCTATCCGTCGACGTTGTACGTTGTTTCTTCTTCGGCCGTGTCGTCTTCCCGCATCTGCCACGTGAAGGTGATGCGGCGGTTCTGGGCGCGCCCGACCGGTGTGTCGTTGGTCGCAATCGGCTGCGATTCACCGTAGCCCACGGCGATCATCGTGTCGGCGGGGATGCCCCGTCCGATCAGGAAGTCGCGGACCGAGTTGGCACGCGCCTCGCTCAACCTTTGGTTGGCGGCTTCAGCACCCTGGCTGTCGGTGTGTCCTCCGATTTCGATGAACATCTCGTCGCTTTCACACCCGATCGCGAGATCGCGCAGGTGATCGAGCGTTGCGGTGGACTGTTCGGAAATGGACGACGTGCCCGTTCCGAACTTGATCTGCGAAATCTCGAAGATCTTGTTCGCGCGATCGATACAGGCCGACGCCATTTCCATGGGCGAAGCCGGTTTCTGGTCAAAGCCCATCCGGAGGTGCGAGATGGTTTCCGTTTGGGAATCGACAAGTCCAGTCAACTCAGCGAGCCGCGCCGACAAGCTTTGAAGCTCTTCCGACGGGTCACCATCGGTCTCGCTCGCTACACTCGCAGTTTCAATAGCTTCCGCCTTCTCTTCCAACTCCGCCTGCAATTGCGCAACCGTTGCTTCACGGTCGCGGAGTGTTTCGGTGACCTCGGACAGGCGGGCCGCGGAATCGGCCGCAGCACTGTTGAGTTCATCGATGGTCGCCCGCGCGAGTTCCAACTCTTCAGCGAGGGCTGCGGTTGCGTCATCGCCTTCGGCAACCGGCGCAGCGGTCGCTGTGTCATCCCATGCGTCGATACGCTCTTGCAGCTCTGAGATGGCCTCATCGCGCGATGCCAGTTTCATGTTGAGCGCGGCGATTTCCGCAATGAGTTCCGCACTTTCTGGCGAATTCTCGGGCGCGCCCGATCCGTCCTGACCGAGGGTTTCGATCTGGGCGGTCAATGCACCAAGCTCGGCATCTTTGGCTTCCAGAGATGCGTCCCGCGCCGCGATCTCTTCGGCGAGATCAAGGTTCTTGGCCTCAAGCTCACTGATGGTTTCGCGGATCGCATCCGCCGCACTGCGTGCGACCGCAACTTGCGTCATAAGGTCTTCTTTTGCAGATGACAGGTCTTCAACCGTCCCGGTCAAAGCGGCGACCTGCGCCTCTGCCGCGGTCTTTCCATCCGTCAAAGCTGCAATCTCGTCCGCAAACTTCGCGTCGGATTGTTTCATATGTTCTTTCAGCGCGGCTTCGATCGTCGTCTGCTGCTCAAGCGCCACTGTTCGCTCGCTTGCAGAAGTCAATCGTTCGGCAGCAACAAACGTCCCGGCTGTCAGGCAGAGGCCCGTAGTGACAAGAAGTTTTCGCATTATTGGCTCCCAGAGCAAAAGGTCGAAAGGGTGTCTAATCCCTGCTTCTGAGGGAATTTGGATACGAATTGAGAAAATATTGAGGCAAATAATGGGACTAATCGCGATCTGACACGGTGATTTGCCGTCCTCTTTCACGAAATCGCGAGTTTTAGCGGGCAATGCGCGAACTTGGACGGGCGAGACCGCTGGATAGCTCCCCAAAAGAAACTTCTCGTAAACCTTTCTTAACGATACCTGCCGCCAGGTAATGGTTGGGTGCAGAAACAGATCCCTGCACCGACGCAATACCGACGTAGGGACCGACGTATTACCGACGTCGCGTTTGCAGCGCATACCCTTGTTTGCTTGCATTAACTCAACGCCAGCAGGTCGGCGGTCTCAAGCCGGCGAACGAGGTGTTAACCGTTCCGCGCCAGACAGGGCCTTGCCCTACCCGACAATCGGACGCTAGAACGGTCCAGACTTTCTCGTAAGGTTGGTTTCCATGGAAAAGATACCGCTGACACGCGCGGGGCAAACCGCGCTGAATGATGAATTGAAGAAGCTGAAATCGGTGGAACGGCCTGCCGTTATCCGTGCCATTGCGGAAGCGCGCGAGCACGGCGATCTAAGCGAGAATGCGGAGTATCACGCAGCACGCGAAAAACAGAGCTTCATCGAAGGCCGCGTGAAGGAGCTCGAGGGCATTCTGTCGCTTGCGGATGTCATTGATCCGGCATCACTTTCTGGCTCCATCAAGTTTGGCGCAAAGGTCACAATCGTCGATGAAGACACCGACGAGGAAAAAACCTACCAGATCGTGGGCGAGCCCGAGGCGGACATCGAGAACGGAAAGCTGAACATCAAATCCCCGCTTGCACGCGCATTGATCGGCAAGGATGAGGGCGACAGCGTCGAGGTGCGCACGCCCGGCGGCGAAAAGAGCTATGAGATTTTGAGCATCGAATACAGTTAGAGGCAGTGGATCACAGTGTCTGAAACTCCTAATTCTCCCCCCGTCGATCTCGGAATTTACGGGCGGGTGGACAAGCGAGAAGGTCTTGATGCGACCGATCGTCTGGCTCTGGTAGCAAGCGTCGCTTGGGGGCTGGCAGCAATTGTCTTCCTCCTCGTTGCTGGTCTGGGCAGCGATGCATCGCTCGGCCCATTACGTTTTCTCATCGTCATTCTGGCGATTGGATTGCCAATCGCGCTGATCTGGATTGCCGCAATCGCGCTGAAGAGCGCGCGGGTAATCCGCGAGGAGAGCGAACGCCTTCAGGCGTCAATGGACGCGATGCGCCAGATTTATGTCAGCCAGGCCCAGATTGCGGCGACAACCATGGGTCCGAATGTCGAACGAAAGATCGACGAGATCGTCAAAGCTCAGAAACGTGCCGAAGAAACCCTTCATCACTTCACGGCAGTGAAACCTGAACGTCCGTCAACGGAGCCTGCTACCGACGCGCCTCTCCTATCTGCCAAGGCGGTCGAGACGCAGCCCGTTCTGGAATTCGGGGCGGCACCCCCCGTCCCGGCAGTCTCGACACCTGACTTCCTGGCAGCTTTGAACTTCCCAGAAACGGCCGAGGATCGAGCCGGTTTCGATGCGCTGCGGCGTGCCTTGAACGATCCACGTGTCGCGCCACTCATCAGAGCCAGTCAGGACGTGCTGACCCTTCTCAGCCAGGACGGCATATACATGGATGATCTGACGCCGGATCGCACACGACCAGAAATTTGGCGGAAGTTCTCGGCAGGAGAACGCGGGCCTGCAATATCAGGGATTGGCGGCATCCGAGATCGGTCTTCGCTTGCCCTCAGTTCCGCGCGCATGCGCCAAGACACGATCTTCCGCGACTCCGTTCACCATTTTTTGCGAACGTTCGACCGCACGCTTGTGAACATGACAGAATCATTGTCCGACCAGGAACTGGCGATCTTGGCCGAAACGCGCACTGCCCGAGCATTCATGCTACTCGGTCGCGTCGCTGGAACGTTTCACTAACTGCCGTCAGACCAAAAGGTCGAGTGGCGGCTCTTCCTGATCGATAATGTGCTCACAGAGGCCGACACAGCCACAGGGATTGGGTTGTTTCGTGAAATCGATCACCGGCAGATATGCCTCTGCCGTTTCACCGTGGACATGATAGCCGTGAACACAATTATGCGCTCCCAGAACAAGCACATCGTCTGAAGGCGCATCACCTACATCGTCGCTGTCATTGTTGCTGTCGCTGACGGCTTTGCCAGCGGCCATTGCGACGGCTGCACCTGCCCCACCCGTGAAGAGCGATGCAACCAACCCGAGAAGCGCCACAAGGAGCCCAAGGGCACCGCCACCGCCGCCGCCGTCATCTCCTCTGCCAGCACCACCGGTCGATTGTTCAGGTTGTTCCACGACCACATCACCGGCATCAGTCCCGTAGATGAACTGTGCGCCCGCGATATCGATCGTGCTGAGATCACCAACCGAAATCACGCTGTTCATGATTTGGCTCGAATCGGGCGGCTGTGGATGGTCCAGCCCGATAACATGACCAATCTCGTGTACGGCCACGGCATAGAAATTCACCGTGTCGAACACTCCGCCAAAAGGAGACCAGGTTTCGTTGCTGCTGAACTCAACATTGGCAGAGGTCATGGTGAAGATGCCGGTGTGGCTTACTGGGAACGGTCCAGCCTGTCCGACCACCGGCGACGTCAGGTCTGCCGTACCGACGGAGACAAGACCGCCCGTTGCAACCTCTTGGAAATCAATGGCCGCCACATTCTCCCAAGCGTCAAAAGCCGAACGTAGCGCACCCGTGATGTCATTGAGATCGAACCCGCTTGCGATGTCGAAATCGCCGCCAAGCTCAGAAGACCAAGTGATGGTTCCACTGGGAGTGCCGAACGTGGGGTCACCCCATTTCACATCGAGCAACTCGAACATCTAATCACACCCGCTCAAAATCCTCTTCCCGAGAGAAATTTTAAGGGGCGCGGCGAGCCGAAACAACGGTATTTGGAAATGTCGGGGCAATCATATTGAATCCCCTCTCAACCGTGTTCTTTAAGCAACCTCTGCTTTTGCCGATTCCAGTCGCGCCTTGCCTGTGTTTCGCGTTTATCCTGTGTTTTCTTGCCCTTAGCGATGCCGATTTTGATCTTGGCCATGCCGCGGTGATTAAAATAGAGCACAAGCGGCACGAGGGTCATGCCCTTCCTCTGGGTTGCATTCCAGAGATCGGAAAGTTCTTTCTTGGAAACCAAAAGCTTACGTCTGCGGCGATCCTCGTGACCGAACATCGCTTGCTCATACGGCGCGATGTAGCTGTTCACCAGCCAGAGTTCCCCATCCTCCACCGCCGCGTAGCTTTCGGCTATATTGGACTGTCCAGTGCGCAGAGATTTCACCTCGGATCCCATGAGCTGGATGCCACATTCAATATCGTCCTCGATCGCATAATCGAAACGAGCGCGCCGGTTTTCGGCGATCACCTTGTAGTTTTCGTTGTCGGGCTTCTTGGACATGGTCGCGAGGAGATAAGGTGTTCGGACCTACCTGTCTAGGGCAGCGCCCATCAAGTGCGCGGCGCTCTAGGCGTCGGCAGACCGTCGACCCCGGAAAACGATGTAAAGCCCGGACGCCACGACAACCACACCTCCAAGAACCGTCAGCGCATCAAGTGCTTCGCCAAACACGGCCACACCAAGGCCGACGCCGAACAGGATGCGGCTGTAGCGAAAAGGGGCGACCGTGGCGATTTCGCCGGTTCGCATGGCCATTGTAAGCGCCGTGTAAGCGGAAACACCAAATAGAATGGCGAGCCCCAGCCAAGCCATGCCGGCACTTTCAGGAACAACAGCGGGACGGCCTTCAACAAACGACCACAGGCCGCCCGCCACGAAGATCGCAAGAAAGCCCCATACACCAAGTGTAGCGGGGCCAAGGCTGCGAGGACTCGCGCGCGTCGCCAGATCCCTTGCTGCGAAACCAAACATGCCGAGCACAGCGTAAATCGCAGGAACCAAGGCAACCCCGTTGGCATCTGGCCGTATCATCAGTGCGACGCCTGCAAACCCGACAAAAATGGCCAGCCAGCGACGCCACCCGACATGTTCTCCGAAGAAGATCGCGGCTCCAGCAACGACGACAAGCGGTGAAGCCTGCAAAACGATTGTCGTAAAGGCCAGCGGCGCGTGAATGAAGGCGAGCGTATAGAAGAGCCTTCCCATGATGTCGAAAGCGCCCCGGACAAGCATTGTGGGCTGGAACGCCTCTGGTGGCGCAATGCGTTCGCCACGCAGACGGGCGGCCAAAAAGAAGACGATCGCGCCCAGCCCACCAAAGGCGACCATGACCTGCCAAGCAGGAAGATCGGCCGCTGCCAGTTTGAGGACCATATCTTCTACGGCGAACCCCGCCATGGCAGCCACCATCCAGAGGCTGCCAACAAAGTTCGCTCGTACGACGGAAGGCGCGTTCAGTTCAGGAGACCCGCATGGATCATGGCGTTCTTGATGGCCTTTTGCGTTGGCTCGGTCACCTGCGTCATCGGCAGGCGAATTTCGTTTTCGCAGCGACCGAGCAAAGACAAACCGTACTTTGCACCCGCCAGCCCAGGCTCCATGAAGATGGCCAAGTGAAGCGGCATCAAGCGATCCGTGATCTCCAGTGCAGTGGCGTAGTCACCTTTCAAAGTGGCGCTCTGCATCTCGGCGCAGAGTTTCGGAGCCACATTGGCGGTCACACTGATGCAGCCCACGCCTCCATGAGCGTTGTAGCCAAGCGCCGTCGCATCCTCGCCGGAGAGCTGTACGAAATCCTTGCCACAGGCGAGTCGTTGCTTCGGAACACGGGCCAGGTCGCCTGTCGCATCCTTGACGCCCACGATCCTCGGCAATTCGGCGAGGCGTGCCATGGTTTCAACCGACATGTCGATCACCGAGCGACCCGGAATGTTGTAGATAATGATCGGAAGCTCCGCAGCGTCGTGCATGGCCTTGAAGTGCTGGAAAAGGCCTTCTTGCGTTGGCTTGTTGTAGTACGGCGTCACAACAAGTGCGCCATCGGCCCCAACGGCCTTGGCATGGCGCATGAAACGTATGCCCTCATCTGTGTTGTTCGAGCCCGCACCCGCGATCACGGGGACCCGGCCCGCAGCGGCCTTCACGACCTCTTCGATCACCATTTCGTGCTCTTCGTGGCTGAGAGTCGGGCTTTCGCCGGTCGTGCCGACCGGAACCAAACCGTGCGAACCGCTTTCGATCTGCCATTCGACCAGTTTTTTCAGGGCCTCGACATCGACGGAGCCGTTCTTGAACGGCGTGACCAATGCAGGCATGGATCCCTGAAACATTTTCTCACTCCTTGGCAGATATTAAGCGGGCGGACACTATCTGTCGGTAACGGAATTGCCAAGCAGGTCCCTTATGTGCTTTTCTTCGGATGCTGAGGGGCGAAAGAAGAACGGACAGCTGCCAATGTTCAGAGCCCTACTTGCGGCTTCTCTGATCAGTGTGAGTGGCGCCTCGGCCGAGGAATCGGTCGGGTTCGCGTCCGTGGCTGCTGTGGCGGTTCAAGATCAGGCGGTCGACCGGATCGTTGCACCCGTGATTCCGATAGACCCAGCCATCGCCCGCGACATTGGCGAATGGCAGCGACTTAGGGCGGGTCGCGGCACGTTTTCAGACGCCATCCGTTTCATAAATGCCCACAAGGATTGGCCCGGCCTGGCGTTGCTTCGCAAGAAAACCGAAGCCGAGTTGCCGATAGGATCCCGCACAGACGAGGTCATCGCGTTTTTCGAGGGCAATGGGCCGCAGACCGGGCGCGGGGCAAGGGCACTCATCGCTGCGTACCGGGAATCCGGGGCCACCGATGCCGCTGAGGACCTTTTGGTGCGTACTTGGCGCACGATGATTTTGACGGCAGAGGACGAAAACGCCCTGATCGGTGCTTATGGCGATGTCTTGAAGGATCATCACGAAGCCCGGCTGGATATGTTGCTGTGGCGTGGCGTGTCTGGCGGCGCGGAGCGGATGATACCGCAGGTCGGCGACGGGTGGCAGAAGCTTGCAAAGGCACGCATGGCACTCCGCGCGCGCAAGAAGGGCGTCAATGCGCTGATCGATGCCGTGCCAAAGTCACTGCAATCCGATCCGGGGCTTGCCTTTGAACGCATGCAGTGGCGCGCGCGGAACAAGAAAAGTGCTGATGCAATGGCACTCATGACGGCAGCCAGTCCCGATGCCTTGGGCGAACCGGAACGATGGGCCGGTTGGCGCCGGTCTTTTGCCCGGTCGGAGATGCGGGCAGGACGGATCGAAAAGGCCTATGAACTGGCTTCCAAACACGGTCTTTCGAGCGGATCGCACTTTGCGGACCTTGAATGGCTTTCAGGGTACCTTGCGCTGACCTACAAAGGAGACCCCGAGAAAGCTCTCAAGCACTTCCTGAGATTCCGAAGTGCGGTGGAAACGCCAATTTCGCTCGGTCGCGCCGGATATTGGGAAGGTCGCGCTCACGAGGCGAAAGGAGATATCGAGGCCGCGCTGCTCGCGTATGCCTTCGGCGCGGAGTACCAGACCAGTTTCTACGGGTTGTTGGCTGCGGAGCGCGCGGGTCTTCCCATGGACGAAAACCTGACCGCGAAAGCCACGTATCCGGACTGGCAGTCGACGTCCTTCGCCGATACCTCTGTTTTTCATGCAGCCCGCTATTTCATCGCGACTGGCAAGCGAAACCTGGCGGAACAGTTCGTTCGGCACATGACCGAGACCCTGCCTGCCGCCGAAATTGGCAGCCTTGGCGATTTCGTTCTTGCGGAAGACGAGCCGCATTTGGCGGTGATGATCGGCAAACAGGCGGCACGTCGCGGGATTGTTGTGCCGAGGGCGTATTATCCAGTAACGCCACTGGGGCAGGTCGGATCACCTGTCCCGCGCGAGTTGTCGCTCGCCATCGCGCGACGGGAAAGCGAATTCGATCCGATCGTGACCAGCCATGCGGGAGCGCGTGGTCTCATGCAGCTCATGCCGGCCACCGCGCGCGCGGTCGCCGCGGATCTGGACATCCGGTATGAAGGCGACCGTCTTCTCACCGACCCGGCCTACAATGCGAAACTCGGAAACGCCTATCTGGACGAGTTGCTCGAAGTCTTTGACGGCAATGTCGTCATGACCGCCGCCGGTTACAATGCCGGTCCGGGCCGCCCGATCAGATGGATGCGCCAACGCGGCGACCCACGGCGCGGCGAAATAGACATCGTCGATTGGATCGAACACATCCCCTTCGACGAGACGCGCAACTACGTGATGCGTGTTGCCGAGAGTTTGCCGGTCTATCGTGCCCAGCTCGCAGGAAAGACGGCGCCCCTTACATTTACCCAAGAGCTAACGGCTCGACCGGGCTATGTTCGAAAGGTCACGAGAGAAGCGTTTGTCCGACCAAAACCTCGCCCCAAAGACTTGGGACAAGCGACATTGCCTGATGTTGAAGCGGCCAGCACTACCCTTGATGCTTCAAACGGCGCCGAGACTGTTCGTCTGCCAGAAACCCCAAGGCCTCGTGCCCGGGTCCTTCCGGAAAGTCAGGACGCATCCTGAAACGGCAAAACGTGTCGGGCGCTCAACGCAAGGCTCTGCCCTTGATGATTGCATCTGATCCAAACCGAGCGCGAATATCGTCGGAAGCACGTTCCGCGCCGGCGCGTTGCCGTGCCTGAGGGTCCAGAAGATCACCTTCGCTGTCGGCCATATCGGCATCCGAAAGGTGTGAAATGCCCACCCCTACCAACCGATACGGCCCCTCGTCTCCAACCTGGTCGAAGAGCGCTCGCGCCGTCCGATAGATGCGATCGGCAATCTGTGTCGGATCCGTCAAGCGCGATTGTCGCGTAAGACTGCTGTGATTGGCGCGTTTCAGCTTGAGCGTCACAACATGCCCGGCTTTCTCCTTGGCCTTCGCTCTATCGGCAACATTCTCGGCAAGGCGCCAGATATGGCCATCCAGAATATCAGGATCGTTGGTGTCTTCGCCAAAAGTGGTTTCGTTGGAGATCGACTTCACCGGGGCATGAGCGCTGACGCGGCGGCGATCCTCCCCGCGCGCAAGATGCCAGAGCCGTTCCCCCATGGACCCGAACCGCGCCACGAGGTCCGTTTTCTCCCAACGGATCAGATCGGAAAATGTGCGGATACCGACCTTTTCCAGCGAGGCCTGTGCCTGATGTCCAACGCCCCAAATCAAGCGCACCGGTTTGTCATGCAGGAACTCGGCCGTTTCCGCCTTCCCAATAATGGCAAAGCCTCTTGGCTTATCGATATCGGACGCAACCTTGGCAAGAAACTTGTTGTGAGAAAGGCCGATCGAGCCGGATATGCCAAGCTCCGTCTCCATGGCCCGCACAAGACCAGCCAACATGACAGCCGGTGGCTTTCCGTGAAGCCGGGCCGTTCCGGTGAGATCAAGAAAAGCCTCATCCAATGACAGCGGCTCAACAACCGGTGTCAGATCATCCATCAACGCGCGTATCTGTCGGCTGACATCCACGTAGGCGCTCATCCGCCCCCTGACGACGACCGCGTCCGGGCAGAGCTTCAGAGCCTGAAACATCGGCATGGCAGATCGCACACCCTTGATCCGCGCAATGTAGCAAGCGGTGGAGACCACGCCGCGCCTCCCACCACCAATGATGACAGGTTTGTCGCGTAACTCCGGATTGTCGCGCTTTTCGACGGAGGCATAGAACGCGTCACAGTCCATATGCGCAATTGAGAGATCGAAAAGCTCCGGATGCTCAAGAACGCGCGGTCGGCCACAGGACGGACAACGTGGGCCGGTCTCGAAGGTCTCAAGGCAATCGCGGCAAAGAGCGGGCATCAGAGGTCCAAATTATCGCGCTTCGGTTTCTTGAGACAGGTCTTTCTTGCCGAAGTAGCTTTCGATCACTGGAACGGTGTCTGGACCAAGGCCGCAAGATCAGACGGGAGGTTCGTCCGGGGGAGTGATTCCCCCCGGACCAGCCGGACACAAAGGCAATCACGGCGCTGCTTAACGGCCGCCTGTGCGACCCGGGAACCTTGGTGGTCGCCCTCCTCGCGTCTGACCGTTTTTTCGTTGTCCTTTGCCACGCGGGTCGAACCGCGCAGGGCTCTTTCTAGGGCGGACAGGCAAGAGAGATACGGCCCCTGACACAGGGGGTTTCTTTGAGTTGTTGGGCATTTTCGTGCCTTTCGATGCAATGGATCGTTGCGGGCATGTTGCCCGCGAGGGCGGTGTCAGCCGAGTTTGTCCATCGTCAGTGCACTCCTTGAGAAAGTGACGCCGCCAAGAGCGGCAAAGCTACGCGCGGATTAAGCGGCTTGGTCCATTGTCTGTGCACTCCTTCTCAAGAGCCTCTTTAGTGCCCGTTAATCTCGCGTGTGTCAAATTCGGCAAGTTTTCGCAATGCACTGGCCGCTGCCAAGTCGCGACCCTATCTCAAGCGCAAAGCCTCAAACGGAGAATGATTGATGCAGTGCCCAATTGACGGAACTCAGCTTGTTATGTCGGACCGCCAAGGTGTCGAAATCGATTACTGCCCTCAGTGCCGAGGCGTCTGGCTGGACCGCGGCGAGTTGGACAAGATCATTGAGAGAAGCGCGCAAGCGTCTCCCCCGCCACCTCCGCAATCGACACGCGATTACCGCGAACCGCGCGAACGCAAGAAGAAGGGCATGAGCAGCTTCCTCGACGACATTTTCGACTTCTGAACTGGCGTCGCGTCAAAACACCAGCCGACGATCTGTGCGTGGGACGATGCGCACAGTGCCTTGATGAGGATGGTTGTCGCGGTCGGGTGTCTCAATCATCTGGGGTTGCCCGGTTTTTGCCGCAGCCTCGATCGCCAGCAGGGCACGCACGTCCGCCAGACCCTCTTCACCGTCGGGAACGGGACGTTCGCCCTTTAAGATGCAATCAGAGAAATATGCGGCCTGACCGCCAAAATGGTCACTGTCCGGCACCTCGATCGCGCGACGCTCCCGTCCCTGGGTCAACCAGATACGGGGAGAGAAATGAAAGTCGTAACATTGTTCGACAGTGATCTCGCCCTTCGTGCCAATGATGCGATACGTGTCGGTGTCATCCGTTTCGAAGCTGAACACAAACTGCGCGAGACGTTCGCCCGGAAAAGCGAGGGTGACCGCCATCGTACCTTCGACTTCACGGAACCGCGGGTCACCAGCCCCGTGCCCCTTCATCGCAATGGCCTGAGTTGGTTCGGCGCCAAGCGTATGTCGCGCGGCATTGAGGCAGTAGACACCGATGTCCTGCAACGGTCCTCCCCAATGCTCCGCAAGCAGTCGGTGATTGTCCTCACCGGACTGGAAGGAAAATGTTGAAGCAAAAATGCGCGGCTCGCCAATCTCGCCGGAACGGATGAGATCAAGAACCTTGACCGTTCCGGGTTCGGAATGCAGCCGATACGCCGTCATGAGGTAGACGTCGTTCTCTTCCGCAGCCGCGATCATCGCCTCGCACTCGGCAACCGAGATGGCGAGAGGTTTCTCGACCAGCGCGTGTTTTCCGGCCTTCATGGCGCGGATGGCATAGTCCGCATGGAGCGAGTTCGGGAGTGCTATGTAGACAGCGTCAATAACGTCTTCGGCAAGCATCGCGTCAAACTGATCATAATCGTATACACGTTCGATCCCGTAGAACTCTGCGAGTTTCCCCGACGTTTCGGGGTTGCCTGAAACGATTGCGGTCACAGTGGAATTCTCGACCTGAGGTATGGCCGGCAAAAAGGCTTCCTGGCTGATCCAACCAGCCCCAACGACGGCATATCGGACTGGGGAATTCATTCGACGGGCTCCTTCCTCGAAACTCGCTGTTCGGGGCTTCTTTCGTTCACCTGTGTTCGGCGCAGTGCAAAAGCTCCGCTGCCGACAAAGTATGAGAAAATTCGATGCGTGTTCATTGCTCCCCCCTTTTGCCGGGCAGCTTCAGCCCGAGGACGGGAAGGGTCAAGGGCAAGTTAGGTGGGCCGAGGGTTACTCCGCAGCGTCGCGGCCAAGATCGAGGCCACCGATCCCGGCGATCAACTCGACAACGTCCGCAACGCCATGCCCATGGCGCAGTTGCGTGAAGACAAACGGTTTGTCGCCGCGCATCCGTTTTGCATCACGCTCCATAACCGCAAGGTCCGCGCCGACATGCGGCGCAAGATCAGTCTTGTTTATGATGAGCACGTCGGACTTCGTGATGGCGGGGCCGCCCTTGCGGGGAATCTCCTCGCCGGCCGCAACATCAATCACGTAGAGCGTCAGATCAGCCAATTCCGGACTAAACGTCGCCGAAAGGTTGTCCCCGCCACTCTCGATCAGGACCACCTCGACCTCCGGATGCCGGTCAACCATTTTCGCCACTGCTGCAAGGTTGATCGAAGCATCTTCCCGGATCGCCGTGTGCGGACAACCACCGGTTTCGACCCCTATGACACGTGAGGCAGGTAGAATCTGCATCCGCATCAGGGCCTCGGCATCCTCTTGCGTGTAGATGTCATTCGTAATGACACCGATGGAAACCCGGTCTTTCAAAGCTTCCGACAATCGGGCGGTCAAAGTGGTCTTTCCGGCTCCCACAGGGCCACCGATCCCGACGCGAAGTGGGCCGTGTCTGCTCATGACTGAAAAATCCTCGGGCTTTGGGTTTCGTGGCGCATCGCCTGAATGTCAGACAGAAATGCGGCGTTTGCCAGATCGTCGAGTGTGAAGGACTGCGCCTCGGAGGCGAGAGCCTCGCACTGGTTCTGAAGTCGCGCCAGCACAGCCTGACCTTCCGTTTGTCCAAGGGGCACAAGACGGATCGCAGCCGAAACCAGGTTGGCGCAAAAAGCGTGCGCATAAAGGGCAACCGTGGCTTCCAACGGAATACCCCGAAGCGCGGCAGCGCGCCCGACGGCCACGGGGTAAGCGAGGTCAGGAAGATCGAGTTGCCATGCATCACGAACAGTCCGACAGAAAGCCGAGCCAAGCTGGGTCGTCTCTAGAAGGCGTTCTGAGGACGGTTGGAAGGCAAGGGCAGCGGATTGGACGGCGTCCGGGGCGGCCGCTTTGTACGCATTAGCAAGAAGCACGGCGTCAGTCCGCCCCGACCCGAATTCGAGAAGATCATGGAGCCAGATCTCAAGTTCTGACCCGTCTGACACCAGTTGATCTCGGATCGCCGTTTCAAGCCCATGCGAGAACGCGAAGGCACCCACGGGGAACGCAGGCGACAACCATTGGGTGAGAGTCAGCAAATCCTTCATTCCAGCAGGGCCATGCCCGAGGTCGCCTTCAGGCGCAATGCACACCATCCTGTGCCATGCGCCGGGGGAAATGCGCACTCAATGCGCATGTGCAGTAGCCCCGTGCTCATGCGAATGGGTCCGCCCGTGTCCATACGCACCACCTTCCGGTGTGAATGGTCGCGTGACTTCCGTCAGTTCTGCACCAAGGTGTTCCAGCATATGACCAATGACCTTGTCCTGCTGAATTAGCAGACAGTCATTGGCTATCTGACAAGGTGTGTGGCGATTGCCGATATGCCAGGCGAGGCGGGCCATGTCCGCTCCTCTCACCTGATAAAGTGGTTCCGCAGCGGCAACGATTTCGACGAGACGACCATCGGACAGTTCGAGGGCTTCACCCTCATTGAGCGACGTCGTCTTCTCGAGATCGACAACGAAGGACAAACCGGCTTCGGTGGTCAGCCGCTTGCGTCGAAGAAAACGCTCGTCATAGGTGAGAGTCACGCGGTCTGCGGACCCCTCCCAGGAACCTGCATCGCGGACCAGTTCTGCAACCAACCCGCTCATAGGTCCGACCTCAGATCATGTAGATGTCGCGGAATACGTGGTGCGTGATACGGTCCCGGGGAATGCCCAGCTTTGCCAGCTCGGTATCCGAAAGCGCCTGCAACCGGTGAACTTCGCGAAGACGCGCCTCGGCTGACGCGTTGATCGTGATTGCTTTCGCCAGAGTTTGGCCGATTGCCTCTACGGCGGCCGCGATCCGATAGAAGATGCCGCTGTCGGCATCGAGTGAAACATTTGCCATTGGAAACCTCACACATTCGAGTTTCGGGTTTCCTCCCTTGGCAGGAAAAGTAGTCAAAGGATGTCATCCGGACCACTCTCAATCGGGTATTTCCGCCATGCGCCACGTGCATATCAGAAGTCTTAACCTTTGTATTAGAACAAGAAATATCTCTGCGCCATCGGCAACTCCGATGCAGGCTCACATGTCAGAAGTTCACCATCCGCGCGCACTTCGTAGGTTTCGGGATGAACCTCGACCTCAGGAGTGGCGTCGTTCAACAGCAAATCCTTCTTTCCGATGTCGCGGGTGTTTCGCACCGCAATCGTGGATTTGGCGAGACCGAGCGCATCACCAATCCCGGCTGCTGCGGCAGCCTCGGAAACGAATGTGACGGCAGAATTCTCAACCGAGCGACCGTAAGCCCCGAACATCGGGCGGGTATAAACCGGTTGCGGTGTCGGAATGGACGCATTCGGATCACCCATCTGGGCGCAGGCGATCGTCCCACCCAAAAGCACCATCTCGGGTTTCACGCCGAAGAAGGCCGGGCTCCAAAGACAGATGTCGGCACGTTTACCGACCTCGATCGAACCGATCTCATGCCCAATCCCATGAGCGATCGCCGGGTTGATGGTGTACTTCGCCACATACCGGCGAACCCGGAAATTGTCGTTGTCGCCGGTTTCTTCGGCAAGCCGCCCACGCTGCTTCTTCATCTTGTCAGCTGTCTGCCAAGTGCGGATCACGACCTCGCCCACGCGACCCATGGCCTGGCTGTCGGACGCAATGATGCTGAAGGCTCCCATGTCATGCAGAATGTCCTCAGCCGCGATGGTTTCGCGGCGGATACGGCTTTCAGCAAAGGCCACATCCTCCGGGATCGATTTGTCGAGGTGGTGACACACCATGAGCATATCCAGATGCTCTTCCAACGTATTCACGGTGAAAGGCCGCGTCGGGTTGGTCGAGGACGGCAGCACGTGATCCTCGCCGCAGATCTTGATGATGTCGGGGGCATGCCCGCCGCCCGCGCCTTCGGTGTGGAACGCGTGGATCGTGCGGCCTTTCATGGCCTTGACCGTGTTCTCCACAAAACCGCTTTCGTTAAGCGTGTCGGTGTGGATCATCACCTGCACATCCATGGCATCGGCCACGGACAAACAGCAATCGATGGCACCTGGCGTCGTGCCCCAGTCCTCGTGCAGCTTCAACGCGCAGGCACCGGCATTCACCTGTTCCTCAAGTGCCGCTGGCAGCGAGGCGTTCCCCTTCCCGGCAAATGCCAAATTCATCGGGAAGGCGTCGGCGGCCTGCAACATGCGCCCAATGTGCCAAGGCCCGGGCGTGCAGGTCGTGGCCAATGTACCATGCGCCGGCCCCGTGCCACCGCCCAACATGGTTGTAAGACCCGAATGAAGCGCATCCTCGATCTGCTGAGGGCAGATGAAATGGATATGGCTGTCGAAGCCACCCGCGGTCAGAATGCGCCCTTCACCGGCTATGGCTTCGGTTCCCGGTCCAACGATAATATCCACGCCGGGCTGAGTGTCCGGGTTGCCAGCCTTGCCAATCCCGGCAATACGCCCGTCCTTCAAGCCAATATCCGCCTTGTAGATACCTGTATGATCGACCACGAGCGCATTGGTGATAACAGTATCGACAGCACCTTCCGCACGGGTCGTCTGAGCCTGCCCCATGCCATCGCGGATGACCTTGCCACCCCCAAATTTTACCTCTTCGCCGTAGACCGCGGCGTTCTGACCAGTGCCGCCCGAGACTGCCGCGCCCACGGCTTCTGCAGTGAGATCCCGCTCGACCTCAATGATGAGATCGGTATCTGCAAGCCGCACTTTGTCACCGGTAGTCGGGCCAAACATGGCAGCATAGTCGGAACGGGAGATTTTGGCTGGCATATCAGTTACTAACCCTCATGGTCTCGAAGTTTCTGGTGCGCTGCGAAGCCGGAAACGCTAGATCGCAACGGCACCTCATGCATTCTGGGGATCCCGCAAGGCTCTGCGGCTGCCTGTTCGCAGCACCCATCACCGGCGCCCCCTGCTCAAACGCTTTGCGTTCGACCGTGTCTTGCGGCTGATCGGCTGCAAGGCCGCCGACGCTATTTCATCCGGACGCTTGCCCCGCATCGCTGCCACCGTCGCATCGCCATAGGCGCGCATGAAGGCCGGGCCCTTTTCAAAGAACATGCGCGTGTTTTCGGATGGAGATACGGGCCACCCGCCTGCCATGCCTGCAACACGGAATGCGATGACCGCTTGCGCCTCCACAATCATTTGCGCCGTTCTTATCCCCAAGGCCCAGTAAGCGATCGGAACGAGGTGCATCAGAGCTCTCCCATGACCGCTTGATTGAACCCGAATATCTTGCGCGAACCGCTGATCGGGATAAGAGACACCTCCCGCCTTTGGCCCGGTTCGAACCGTACGGCTGTACCCGCCGCGATATCCAACCGCATGCCACGCGCCGCCTCACGATCGAAATCAAGCGCGGCGTTCGCCTCGCCAAAATGGTAATGCGAACCAACCTGAACAGGGCGGTCGCCTGTGTTGGCAACCATGAGTGTGATGGCCTCACGATCCGAGTTCAGGGTGATCTCGCCATCGGCCACGAAATACTCTCCGGGGATCATGGTGCTCTCCTTTTCCTCTTGTTCAAAACGCGGCCATTCATCGGATCGGCTGGTGCACCGTCACCAGTTTCGTGCCGTCCGGAAAGGTCGCCTCCACCTGCACTTCGTGGATCATCTCAGCGATCCCATCCATGCATTGATCGCGGGTGATCACATGCGCGCCGGCCTCCATCAGATCGGCAACGGAGCGGCCGTCACGTGCGCCTTCGACCACGGCATCCGTGATCAAGGCAATTGCTTCGGGATGGTTCAGCTTCACACCACGTGCCAAGCGTTTGCGCGCCACTTCCGCGGCCATGGCCACCAACAGCTTGTCGCGTTCTCTCGGAGTCAGGTTCATCTCAGATCATCCATGGTCTTGGGATTTGGTCGCCGTGCAAGGTTTCGATCACCGGCAACAGAGTTTTTCGGAGTTCAAAGGCGTCGGTTGCCAAGAACCTGGCAACCAGAACGGTATCACGCACGAGGCTGACACCGGCCGTTTCTGGCAAGAGGGGTCTCAAGCGGTCACGGGCGACTTCCACGGCGTCATCGACAAGAACAAGAATTGCCATCGCCCTCGCGCCGCTAGCAACAGCCGGCCGTCCAAGCGCAGCGGCAATGTCACCACCAAGCTGGGTGCGGTCCTTGAAGACCACTTGTTTGTCGATGGAGATATCAATCTGATCGGAAAACGCCCCGGAATGGACCTCTTCTCCCATCGCCGAACGACCAAAGACGACTGGCTCCACCAAAAGCGCAGACGCGCCCGCAGACACCTCAAGGCTCAGTCGCCGCGAAAAGTTACAGCCGTCAAACAAGATGGTTTCTTGGGGAAGCCAGTGGAGGCGGCCTCGTCCGGAGACGCTCAACGTGGTGTCGATCCGCCCGATCTGCCCAGGTTGTGCCTTGTAGGCACGTTCGGCGGCTTGCGTGGTAATCGTGACCGCCCCACCGGTCATTGAGATGTCGTTGAGGAACCTGTCGCCGCCGGTCACGCCCCCGGAAGTATTGGTGAGAACCATTTGAAGAGACTTCGAAGCCGTTCGCGGAAAAAGAGCGCTTGACGATCCTGCCTGCCTAAGTGTCGCGAGCCGTGTAACCCCGCGCCCCGCATCAAACGAAGCGCGCACCTGTCCGCGCGCGCGCGGCTGCACGGTGGTCATCGGCTTGAGTAGTTCCGTCACATTACCCCCAGGGGTCGGCAGTCCTGACATGTGTAAACTGCCGTTGATAAGACCGAAAAGCCCGGCGCGGGTAAAACGGGTGGATTGAGGCCTGCTTTACGTTCATCTGCTGCTTTTTTAAGCAGTTTTAGGTGGGAGCCCGAGACGTCCGCAATCGTTCGGCATCGGATATGGCACGAGCGAGGTCGTCTGCGGTCGTGATCTTGTAGCCTGCTTCTGCGCCGGGAACGAAACGCACCTCCATCCCGGCCTCTCGGGCAACCGCCACGTCGTCGGCCCCACTTCCATCATGGCCTCGGTGCGCTTTCAGGATCGAGCCAAACCGGAAGCCCTGCGGCGTCTGCGCGCGCCAAAGATTGTGTCGCGGCACAGACGTCTCCGCGACCGCGTCACGAGCCGACCAAAGTGCATCGACGACGGGAAGAGCCGCGCAAGCCCCTTCCGCTTGTGTCAGCGCATCGATGACTTCGGAGATTACGTTGGCCGGCATAAACGGGCGCGCCGCGTCATGTATCAATACATTGTCGGGCGCGTCGGACGCCAATGCGTCCAGACCCGCCAGCACGGACGCAGCGCGTGTTTCACCCCCAAGCACCGGAGGGACCAGCTTCGGGTCCACCAATCCCAGCATCGCGTCTTCGTAAAGCGCACGATCATCCGCGTGGATGACCACAAGAACGCGAGTAACGCCCGGCACGCCCAGGAACAGCTCAACCGAGCGACGCAGGGCAGATCGTCCGTCGAGCGGGATGTATTGCTTGGGTATCTCTGCGCCCAGACGGGACCCGCGCCCCGCCGCAACGATTAGAGCGGCGCTCTTCATAACTCGGACATCTTGGTCATCATGACTGGCGTCTACCACTCTGAAAGCGGAACGGGAACCAGCGCGTCGTCAGGCAGCGGAGGCTTTGAGCAAAGCAGCGTCAGACTTGCTCAGCGTCCGCCGAACCGATGGACCAAAGTTGGCAGTGTCTTCCATCAAGTCGGGCATCACATCGAAAAGTCGCATGCGCTGGTCTTCTTCGATGGCATCCAAGGCCGCCATGCCGGGGTGGAAGCTCTCCGATTCAACACCGTTGGCGACGACCACATGGTGCTGTTCCAGCATGAGATGATGGTATGTAACTGATTTTGCTGCCAAATCACGACAAATTCGAGTTCCATCGATGAGATCGCGGGCCGCCACCAGAACCTCGTCTTCGCCCCACAACGCCTCCGCCGATTTCCCGCGGATCAACATGCGATGATCCGGCGAGACGATCAGGTCGCTTTTGGGACAATCCATGCCAAGCGCACCTTCACGAATGCGAACCGGGCGCAGGTCGGGCATTGCATAAAGACGCGCGCCGGAAACGCTGCGGCTTCCGGCCCAAACGATCTGTTGTGCGCCGGCGTCCTTTGTGACCACGCGATCACCGGCAACAAGGTCTTCGACCGCACGCAGTCCATCAGGTGTTTCGAGCAGCGTGCCCGGCGTGAAACATACCACACCTTCGGCCTCACCTGTCAGGCGAGCCGGGAGTGCGGGCTCGGCAAGACCTTCTGAAATGTAGAGCGGTGTATCGGCGGGCGGCATCTGGCCCGCGAACATGAGCAGCGGCCGCGCAATCTCTGGCATTTCGATAAGCGTGCCCGTCCATGAGTTCTGGCCATCCGTCAGAACAAAAGCCCTGTCGAATTCCACGACGTCGTCGACATAGGGTGTGCGAACGCCCTCGAGCACCAGAGCCCGTGCCACGATCCGGCGCGCACTTGCAGCGGCGCGGCGTCGATGATCCGCAGTTTCAGCGATACCCTGTCCCGAAAAGCGCCCTGACGCGCCGTCGATTTGCACCGGGGTGCCATGCCACATCCATACAGCGCCTGCATCGAGAGACGCTACGGGCGCCGCGACGATGCCATCGACCTCGGTTTGCGCCCAGGAAATGACGAACGTGCCCGCCGGGCTCGCCATCATGTTCATCTACCTGCCTCGGTATTTTTTGTTAGTTCTTTGTTAAGGAAGGTTAACGCGAGTTATCCACAGGGCAAGCAAAATGGGAAAGTGTCAGAGTGAGGTCTGAACTCTTGAGTCTTTCTTGCAACGGGTGACTGAACGCGCGCTCTGAGGTGGTGCGTTGCGCCGGTTCACCGTCATCCTGTCAGGACCTCATCTGGAGAGATGTCATCAGCCGCATTTCGAGTGTCCGCAATTCGGACATGTCATGCAGCCCTCGATCATCTGCATGCCGAACTGTCCGCAATTCGGACAAGCAGGCCCCGGGGTCTCACCCAAATTGACGACCTGAGCTTGCGGATCGCTTTTCAACCCCATTCCCTCGCCTTCGATGAAGCCGATCGAAATCATATGACGCTCGATCACACCGCCAATGGCTGCAAGGATGGAAGGAACGTATTTTCCGTTCATCCATGCGCCCCCGCGCGGATCGAAAACCGCCTTCAGCTCTTCCACGACAAACGACACATCGCCGCCGCGTCGGAACACTGCAGAAATCATGCGTGTGAGCGCAACCGTCCAGGCAAAGTGTTCCATGTTCTTGGAATTCACGAAGACTTCGAACGGCTGGCGCCGTCCGCCAATGATGATGTCGTTCACCGTGATGAACAGCGAATGCTCCGATCCTGGCCACTTCACTTTATAGGTCTGGCCTTCCAGCGCGGCAGGGCGATCCAAGGGCTCCTCGATATAGATGACTTCTCCGGTCGCCGCTTCATTGGCCTGCTCCGGTGCTTCGGCTTCCGAGACACTCAGGACCGATCCCGTCACCGCGTTCGGACGATAGGTTGTGCATCCTTTGCAGCCCGTTTCATACGCCTGCATGTACACATCCTTGAAGGCCTCGAAGGAGATGTCTTCCGGCACGTTGATTGTCTTCGAAATCGACGAGTCGACCCATTCCTGTGCGGCGGCCTGCATGCGAACATGGTCAGCGGGTGCGAGTGTTTGCGCGTTGACGAAATAGTCCGGCAACGGTTCATCCCCCTTCAGATCACGCCACATCTGAACGGCATAGTCGACCACTTCCTCTTCGGTTCGCGAACCGTCCTTTTGGAGCACTTTGCGGGTATAGGCATGGGCAAAGATGGGCTCGATGCCGGAGGAAACATTTCCTGCAAACAGGGAAATGGTTCCGGTCGGCGCAATCGAGGTAAGCAGCGCGTTTCGGATGCCATGTTCCCTGATCAACTGCCGAACACCTTCATCCATTTGCGCCAGCGCACCGCTCTCAAGGTACTTTTCGGCATCAAAAAGCGGGAAAGCGCCTTTCTCGGCCGCCAGATGCGCCGAAACCGTGTAGGCGGCGCGGGCGATCCGCTCCAACCAGCGGGACGTTAGGCGCGCCGCTTCCTCGGAACCATAGCGCACACCCACCATGGCAAGCGCGTCCGCCAGCCCGGTCACACCAAGACCGATCCGGCGCTTGTCCAAGGCCTCCTGCTCCTGCTCTTCCAACGGGAAGCGTGACGCATCAACCACGTTGTCCATCATGCGGATCGCCGTGGTGACCAAATCGTCCAGCGACGTTTCGCAAAGGTGGGCCTTCTCGTCCTCGAAAGGATACCAGACAAGCCTAGCCAGGTTTATCGATCCCAGAAGGCACGCACCGTAGGGCGGCAGCGGTTGCTCCCCACACGGGTTTGTTGCGCTGATCGTCTCGCAATATTGCAGGTTGTTCATGGCGTTGATGCGATCGATAAAGATTACACCGGGTTCGGCATAGTCATAGGTCGCGCGCATGATGCGGTTCCAGAGGTCCCGCGCCTTCACCGTCTTGTAGACCTTTCCGCCGAATGTGAGGTCCCATGGACCGTCTGCCTTGACCGCATCCATGAACGGATCGGTGACGAGGACGGATACATTGAAGTTCCGCAGCCGCGCGGGGTCGGACTTCGCCGTGATGAAATCTTCGATATCCGGGTGATCGCAACGCATGGTTGCCATCATCGCGCCCCGCCGGGAGCCTGCCGACATGATCGTCCGGCACATCGCGTCCCAGACATCCATAAACGAGAGCGGACCCGAGGCATCGGCCGCCACGCCTTTTACATCAGCGCCCTTGGGCCGGATGGTCGAGAAGTCGTAACCGATGCCTCCGCCTTGCTGCATTGTCAGCGCGGCTTCCTTCAGCATGTCGAAGATGCCACCCATGCTATCGGGGATCGTGCCCATGACAAAACAGTTGAAAAGCGTCACGGAGCGATCAGTGCCCGCTCCTGCCACGATCCGACCGGCGGGGAGGAACTTGAAATCCTCCAGCGCGGAATAGAACGTGTCTTCCCACTTGGCAGGCTCAGCCTCCTGTTCGGCCAAAGCACGCGCAATCCGCCGCCAAGTATCTTCGATCGTCGCATCAACGGGCGTGCCCTCCGCCGTTTTGAGGCGGTACTTCATATCCCAGATCTGTTCGGCGATCGGCGCGGCGAATCGGCTCATCACAGTTTTTCCCCAGAGTTACCCACAATTTGTGGGGCTTCAAACGCTAGCACATATCCACATCTGGTGCCAGCGCATTGCACTCGCGCCAGAAAGCCCTACTGTCCCGTTGCATGTCTGGAACACTCAACCTGATCAAGCTTTGCGTCGGCGCTGAAACCGTCAAGGACCTGACCGACTGGCAGACAAACCCGCGCGCCAAAGGCCCGGATGGCTTGCCACGCCACGTCACCCGGATGTGGCCAAAGCGCGAGGCGGAGCTTTTGGACGGTGGCTCGCTCTACTGGGTGTTCAAGGGAGTTGTCCTTTGCCGTCAACGCATACTCCGCCTCGACGAGGTCGATCGCGGCGATGGTATCCGGCGGTGCGGCATCGTTCTGGATCCCGATGTTGTCCGGGTCGAAGGCTATCCGAAGCGGCCGTTCCAAGGGTGGCGCTACCTGACCGGTGAAGACGCCCCTCGTGACCTGACGGCCGGGAGCATCGCCAACGACGACCTTCCGCCGAAGCTGCTTATCGCGCTGTCCGAAGTGGGCGTCCGATAAAGGCTGGTTCCCAGGCCTGCCCGCAAATCACACATGCGGGACGCAACCTCAGGTCAAACGTGCGAGAAAGGCGTCCAGGTGGGCGCTTTCTTCCGATGTAAGTTGTGCGACTTGGGACCTGAAAAGAGTCGCTTGGCTCGCGTGGATGACGTCGCCAATGACTTTCAGGTGGTTTGCGTCAAGCGTTGCACCTGTTGAGGTGATGTCGGCAATCGCCTCGGCCGTTCCATTTGCCACAGTCCCTTCCGTAGCGCCCTGACTATCAACGAGCTGATATCCGGCAACACCGGACTGTCGAAGGTGCGCACGCACAAGTCGATGGTACTTCGTCGCGATACGAAGCCTCATGCCGTGGGTTTGCCAGAACGCCTGAGCGACAGCATCGAGATCGGAAAGATCTGAAACATCGGTCCATGTCTTGGGAACTGCGAGCACAAGATCGGCATGGCCGAAGCCCATTGGTGCAATCGGCGTCACTTTGCCCTGCCAGCCTGCAACCTTTTCCTGGACCACATCCGTTCCGGTCACCCCAAGGGCTATGCGGCCGGAGGCAAGCTCCCGGGGAATTTCGCCAGCGGCCAGCAAAACGAGTTCTATACCGTCCGCGCCTTCAACACGCCCCGCATACTCACGATCGGTTCCCGTTCGCTCGATCCGCACGCCCCGCGTGGCGAACCAGTCGAACGTATCCTGCATAAGGCGGCCTTTCGACGGGATCCCGAGCTTGACTGTCATGACCCATCCCTCAGCGACAGCACGACTTCTGGCCGGATGATGCCCCCGACCGCGGGTGCTGGGGCGCCGCCATTCAGCGCGGCCGTCAACAGATCGTAGCGCCCGCCAGTTGCCGCAGGCGCTTGACCGTCTGCGGTGAAACCAAAGACGAAGCCGGAGTAGTACTCGAGTGATGTCAATCCAAAGCTCGCCTGGAACTGCAGAAGGCTCGGGTCCTGACCCTGGTCTGCCATTGCGTCCAGTCGCATCGACAATCGCTCCGCCGAAGCAGGTTCAGAGAGCTGTTTCAGCTTGGACACGGCATCGGTTGCGGGACCTTCAACTTTCTCAAGAGCACGCAGCCGCTTTATCTCGGCTTCGGCGATCGGTGGCGTTTCGGCCTCCTCGCGAAGAACTGCGATCCGCCTCGCGATATCGTCGCGACTGCGGAGACCCACGTGGGTCACATCATCCGCTGGCAGGTCAGGAGGCGGTGGCGCGGGTCGTGAAAAACGGTCGAGCAGCGCATTGAACCGCTGCGGGCGCCATATGTGGCGCAGCAACGCCTTCTTGCGCCGATCAGGCGTGTCGAGGTGTTCGATGGCCGAAGTGAGAACGCCGAAATCGCCGATGATTGCCCGAACCGGCAAGCCGGAAAGGGCGTCTGCCATCGCAGCGAATACTTCGGCGTCGGCGTCCAACCCGCCACCGAAGACCTCGAACCCAACCTGCAGGTACTCGCGGGGACGGCTGTCGTCGTCCTCCTGTCGCCGGAAGACTTCGCCTGCATAGGTGTAACGGGTGGCCGAACCGCTTTCGAGGTGGCGCTGCACAAGCGGCACAGTGAAGTCGGGGCGCAGCATCATTTCACCGCGCAGCGGGTCCTGCGTTACGAAGGCGCGGGCCCGGATATCCTCGCCGTAAAGCTCCAGAAGTGCGCCCGCCGGTTGCAGGATATCAGCTTCGAAAACCTCCGCGCCGCGCGCTTCGAACTTGGCCCGCAAACGGTCGGCTTCGGCCCGGATGTCGGCCTTGAGGGTCACTTGTCCAGAAGCTTTCGGACCTCGGCGACCAGGTCGTCGCGGTTCGCTTCAAACTGCTGCTTCTGCTCTTTCCACTCTTCGACGGAGGCCGTTTCGGCAATCTCGGCGCCTAGAATGAGGTCCTTGATCTGGACAACACCCCGTTCAGCTTCGTCGCTACCTTGGATGATCGCGACAGGAGATGCGCGCTTGTCGGCGTATTTGAGCTGGTTGCCGAAGTTCTTCGGGTTGCCAAGATAGACTTCGGCCCGGATGCCCGCAGCCCGGAGTTCATTCGCCATCGCCTGATAGTCGGACATACGATCGCGGTCCATCACGGTGACGACGACAGGACCTTGGGCGGCCGTGTCGAGGCGCCCTTTGGCGTCGAGCGCGGCGAGGAGGCGGTCGACACCTATTGAGACACCGACCGCGGGCACGGCCTGCCCGGTGAAGCGCTTGACGAGGTCGTCGTAGCGGCCACCTCCGGCGACGGAGCCGAACTGGCGGGGGCGGCCTTTTTCGTCGGTGATCTCGAAGGTGAGTTCGGCTTCGAAGACCGGGCCGGTGTAGTAGCCGAGGCCACGGACGACGGAAGGGTCGATGACGATGCGGTCTTCGCAAAGTTCTTTGATGCCACGTAGTTCGGCGATACCTTCCTTACCGGTTTGGTTGTCACCAACCAAACTGGATAGGATGTTTATTGGATTGCCATCCGCGAAACCAGCCTCAACAAACCTCATTATGGTGGCGGCTGTATTGCCAGCGAGTCCAGCCCCCTCCGTAAAGTCTCCGCTTTCGTCCTTCCGCCCTTCTCCCAACAGCGCGCGTACACCATCCGGCCCCAGCCGATCCAGCTTGTCGATGGCGCGCAGCACGATCCCACGCGTGCGCTCATCGTCCTCGGCGATCCCCGCGACCTCCAGCACCCCGTTCAGCACCTTGCGGTTGTTCACGCGGATCACGTAGTCGCCGCGCTCGATGCCGACGGCTTCCAGCGCGTCTGCCAGCATCATGCAGATCTCGGCATCCGCCGCGACCGACGCTGTGCCGACCGTGTCCGCGTCGCATTGATAGAACTGCCGGAAGCGGCCCGGCCCCGGCTTCTCGTTCCGCCAGACCGGCCCCATCGCGTAGCGGCGGTAAGGCGTCGGCAGATCATTCCGATGTTGCGCGAAGACACGGGCCAAAGGTGCGGTCAGGTCATAGCGCAAAGCCAGCCAGTCGCCGGGCTTTTCGGCCTCCGCATCCTCCTGCCACGCGAAGACGCCCGCGTTCGGGCGGTCGACGTCCGGAAGGAAGGACCCCAACGCCTCAACCGTTTCGACGGCGGACGACTCCAGCGCGTCGAACCCGTAGCGATGATAGACGGCGGCGATCTTGTCGAGCATCGCCTTGCGGCTCTCGACTTCGCTGCCGAAGTAATCGCGAAAGCCCTTTGGCGTCTCTGCCTTGGGGCGCGGGGTTTTCTTGGTCTTGGCCATGGCCCTTGCCTTGCGTTAATGCGGGGTCGCTTTATCCCGCACGGGCAAAGGGAGCAAGATGAGCACGGAAATCGAAGAACGACTGGCGCATCTGGAACGCCTTACGGATGAACTGAATGACGTGGTCGCGACACAGGCGCGCGAAATTGACCGGCTCACCGCGCGGGTGGCCATGTTGATGGAACGCGAAGCTGCGCGGGAGGCCGAAGGTGGAGGCGGTATCATTCTCGGTGACGAGAAACCTCCGCACTACTAACTGCCGTTGTTTCAGACCATCCACGCTTGGCGTGAGGCGTCACCAAACTGATTCATAACCCGACTAGACAAGGCCCGCGGGTTCCCCGACTCGCCGAAGGTCAGCCACCCCTCGTCCCACCCGGTGATCGCTGCCATGCGTGCCACCTGGCTGTCCCTTCGAGAGCATCGAATGTCCAAGCCCGATGTTCTTGCCCCCGGCGACATAGCACGCCGGGGGTTCTTTTTTGCACACCAAAAGTGCATAAAGCGGCGTTTTGTGCGCAACTGCGTGTCGCTATCTTCCGGGTCAAAGGAGTTTGGCGTTATGACATACACTGTTGATCCCGGAATGTCGGTTGGGCATGTCCATTTGAAGGTCTCAGACCTCGACCGGTCCATTGCCTGGTACAAAGAGGTGCTGGGGCTTGAAATCATGCAAACCTACGGGAAAGCTGCCGCTTTCATGAGCGCGGGTGGGTATCATCATCATCTGGGTCTGAATACTTGGGAAAGCCGTGGGGGCGGGCGCCCCCCCTCGAACACAACCGGATTGTACCATGTCGCGTTTCTCTTCCCGGACCGAGCGGCCCTCGGCGCGGCCGTAGCGCAGGTTCTTCGCAGTGGCGTTAAACTGATTGGTGCCGCCGATCACGGCGTCTCCGAGGCCGTCTATCTAGAAGACCCGGATGGGAACGGGATAGAATTGTATCGTGACCGCGGCAGAGATGAGTGGCCCCGCGACCAGAACGGAGAATTGTCGATGGTGAACGAACCGCTCGACGTGGAAGCACTGGTCGCCGAAGCGGCCTGATCAGACAATATGCCGCGATACGGTGCGAACATTTGGTTCTTATCTGAAAGTCATGAGCAAAGTTCGCACCATATCTCTGCCGGATGAAAGTTGCCTCCATGCAAGGGTGGCCGAAGGTGACTTCATCGATTGCTATGCCGTCGCGTCTTCTTTGACGCCTCGGAAAGCAGCTGAAACCATCGTGGATTTCCCGGGATGGGCGCGGTTTCTGCTTGTGATCCGACGCATTGTTGTTGCGCCGTTCGGGTTGTCGAACGATGGACCGGACGCACCAGACAAGCTGGGTCCGTTCCCAGTGGAAACCGAGACAGATGAAGAGGTGATTGCGGGCTTCAATGATCGGCACCTCGACTTTCGTGTCAGCGTGTTTGCGACAGGCGAACAGGTGTCCTTGGCGACTTGGGTCCACCCGCACAACCTGGGCGGAAGGCTGTATTTGCGGACGATCCTTCCGTTCCACATCGCAATTGCGCGAAACGCGCTCCTCCGGGTCGCGAAGGTAGGATAAATCGAGGTTTACCCCTTTGCGCCCTGCCCCTAGTGTCTCGCTTCGGGAGGATCCGCACATGGCATTCGGAAGCAAAGTTCGCACCTATTTCAACGGGACATGGCATGATGGCGACGTCCCCGTGATGTTCGCTGCGGATCACGGTGCGTGGCTTGGTTCCAGCGTGTTCGACGGCGCACGCTACTTCGACGGTGTCGCACCGGATTTGCTCGCGCATTGCCAACGCGTCAACAGATCTGCCGAAGCTCTTATGTTGAAGCCCGAAGTCTCGGCCGAGGATATGGTGCAGATCATCTGGGACGGCATTCGTGGTTTCGACTGGGACGACGCGATTTACCTGAGACCGATGTACTGGGGCGTCGATGGGGATGGCACCGCGATCATTCCCGAGGGAAATGCCGGTTTCGCGATTTGCCTCGAAGAACGCGGCCTCGCACCAACCGAGATCTCGGTCCGAACGACAACCACGCGGTTTCGGCGCCCGGTTCTTGAAGATGCCGTGGTGAATGCAAAAGCCGGATGCCTCTATCCGAACAACGCCCGGATGCTGAGGGAGGCAAACTCGAAAGGCTACCAGAATGCGCTTGTTGCCGATGCCATGGGCAATCTCGCAGAAAGCGCGACAGCAAATGTATTCCTTGTGAAAGACGGGGAAGTGTTCACGCCTATTCCAAACGGCACTTTCTTGGCGGGGATCACACGCGCTCGTCATATGAAGAACCTGTCAGACGATGGAACCGAAGTGCACGAGACTGTGCTGACATTCGACGATGTCCGGAACGCCGATGAAGTCTTCCTGTCCGGAAACATGAACAAGGTGACGCCTGTCACCGAATTCGACGGCACAAACTACCAGGTGGGCCCTGTGACACGGCGCGTTCGTGAGATGTATTGGGATTGGGCGATGAGCGAGCGCGTGTGATGGTCCTGTATCTGCCGGACGACGCCCTTGAGGCGATGGACATTGCTCCGGCTGCCATCGCCGACGCAATCGAAGCGGCGTTGATGGAAAAAGCCGAGGGGCACCTCCATGTTTCGCCCAAAGCCGCGATTCTTCCGGGTGAAGGCAGATACATGATGTCGACCTTGGCTGTCGGCGGCGTCACCGTCGTGAAGCAAGTCACGGTTTCACCAGACAATCCACAAAAAGGGCTACCGGCAATCAACGGCGCAATCATGGTGTTGGATGCTGAAACAGGCTTGTTGCGGGCTTTGATGGGGGCAAACTGGATTACGGCGCATCGTACCGCCGCGCTCTCCGCCGTTGCGGCCCGCCGGTTGGCAGACCCGGACGCTTCCACGATTGCTTTTGTGGGTTGTGGTGTACAGGCGCACAGCCATTTGCGGGCCTTTCGCGAAATGTTCCCATTGAAAAAAGTGATCGCGGTTGGCCGCAGCCAGTCCACTGTCGACACCTTTCTCCAGCATGCAGTGGCGCAAGGTTTCGAGGCAATACAGGCCGCACCTGAAGACGCCCTGGGCGAAGCGGACCTGATCGTGACATCCATTACGCTCAACTACGACACAACACCCTTTCTGGATGCGCGTTGGCTCAAGCCCACAGCATTTGCAGCGATCACCGACCTTTGCATTCCTTGGGTCGATGCTTCGATGGAAGCCTTCGGAACCGTCGTTGTCGATGACCTGGAACAGGAGCGAACCGCGGAAAAGCCGATGCTGAATTCAGAGATGATCGCTGGCGACCTGACAGGCTTGGTGACGGATGATATCGGCACGCCACCACTTGGCAGGCCAGCGGCCTTTGCCTTTCGCGGCATCGCCCTTGGTGACTATGCGGCTGCAGCTCTTGCCTTGAAAATCGCCAAAGAAACCGGCGCTGGACAGCGCATCGGTTGACCGCCATCATTCGACGTGGAGGATCGTCCATGCGCAAGTTTCTCGTCATTCTTGATGACAGTCGTGAATGTCTGAACGCCATGCGCTTTGCGGCCATGCGCGCGGCGCACACCGGTGGCGGTGTCGAAGTTCTCGCTGTCATTCCGCCGGAAGAGTTCAATCACTGGATCGGCGTGGGAGAAATCATGCGCGAGGAGGCACGAGACCGTATCCATGCCCATTTCGAGGTTTTTGCCAAATGGATGCGGGACCGGCAAAATGTCGACCCCGAACTGGTCATTCGCGAAGGCCAGCCTGTGCAGGAAATTCTCAAGCAAATTGAGGAAGATAGCGAGATTGGCGTTCTTGTCCTTGGCGCCTCCGCCGAGAAGGGTGGTCCGGGGCCGATCGTGACCGCGCTCGCCCGGAACTTCGGGTCCTTACCCGTACCGTTGACCATCGTGCCCGGCGAGTTGTCGAAAGACCGGCTTGAGGCCGTCAGCTAGGCAAAACCGTTAAAGCTTCGGCCGGACGACATGTCCGTGCGCAACACGACGCATCCGTTAATGCAGGAAAACAAGGCGAAAGCGCTAAAAACGCGACGCCGGTATCGCGTCGGTGTTACGTCGGTATTGCGTCGGTGCATGAGCCGGTTGCGGCATCCGGACGCGGAAGAACGGCAATCAGCGTTAACACAGGTAAATGCCTGGTTGACGAGTGTGCGGAACATTCTGGCGGCACCGAAGTCTCGGCGATGCGCCTCGGCGGGAAGACTCAAGCGTGAACGCAAAATTAACCATAATTAGGCCCGCTTACGCCGCATTGGTATGGTTAATGTTCCGCGGTGGAGAAAAGCCGACAGTTCGGCAAATGTGTTAAAGTGAGTGAGTTGTGATGTTTCGAGTGATGACAGCTATCCTGGCGATAGCGTTCGCCGCGTCCGGTACGAAATCGGCATATGCAGAAGACTGCAGCACGTTCCTGGGCATTGATCTTTGCCATGAGAGCCAAAGCGCAATAGCAGGCGGCGCGCCAGAAGACGGCGCATCAGGCAACCTTACCTCGGCAGGCAAAGCGCAGGTTGATCCGGCAGAACTGCTGTCGGCTCGAGCTGAGAAAATGGAAAAGAAGGCTCAGCGCGCAAAAGCTGAAGCCAAGGAAGCTCAGAAGAAGGCGAAGACGGCCAAGCGAGAGGCGAAGAAGGCGACGCGGGTCGCTGGACGGGCCGAAAAGCAAGCCACAAACGCTTCAAAGAGGGCAGAAAACGCGGCTGCTCGCGCAGAAAAGACAGCGCAGCAGGCCGAGGCCAAGGCGGAAAAGGCCCTTTCCAAACCCAATGAGCGCACAAAGAAAGCTGCTGAAAAGGCTGCTGCCCGCGCCGACAAGGCCGCCGTCGCTTCTGAGAATGCCGAAAAGAAGGCAAAGACCAAGGCCAAGGCCGCGAAGAAAGCAAAGAAGCAAGAAAAGAAATCCGCAAAGCGTGCGGATAAAGCTGCCGCAAAGGCGGAGAAGAAAGCCTCCAAGGCCGAGAAGGCCGCCACGAAGGCAGACCAGGCTGCCGCAAAGGCTGAGAATGCGGCGTCCAAAGCAAAGAAATAAGGGGGGAACGTTCCGAACAGGGTTCCCGGGGGCGCTGACCAAGCTGTTCAGCGCCTCCATTTCTTTTTTGCGCATGGCCTGAAGTTTGGCATGGCTTCTTGCCGAGCCTACCGGCAAACGCAGGCCAGAAGCGGTATTCGCAGTGATGCACCCAATGAGCGCTTCGTCCTCTGATTGGCCAAAACACCAAAGAGGACACGACACCTGCACACCCGCTTGACTCGTTCTGAAAGCCGGATATAAGCCGCGCTTCATTGGTGTTGGTGGACCCCGCAAGGGGAAACCTGTCGCCCCGGCCAAATCCGGGGAGAAGGACAACGCCCTTCGCAAACGCAGAAGGAGATCAGCCGTGACCAAACGCACGTCTGCCAAGTACAAAATCGACCGCCGGATGGGCGAAAACATCTGGGGTCGTCCGAAATCCCCAGTCAATCGCCGCGAATACGGCCCCGGCCAGCACGGTCAGCGCCGCAAGGGCAAGATGTCCGACTTCGGCCTGCAGCTTCGTGCCAAGCAGAAGCTCAAAGGCTACTATGGCGATCTGACAGAAAAGCAGTTCCGCCGCATCTTCTCCGAAGCCGAGCGTCTGCGCGGTGACACGGGTGAACTGCTCATCGGCCTGCTGGAGCGTCGTCTCGACGCTGTCGTGTACCGTGCCAAGTTCGTGCCGACGATCTTTGCCGCCCGCCAGTTCGTGAACCACAAGCATGTCCGTGTGAACGGTCAGGTCGTGAACATCCCTTCGTATCGCGTGAAGGAAGGCGACGTGATCGAGGTGCGCGACCGCTCGAAGCAGATGGCTCTGGTGCTGGAAGCCGCTCAACTGCCGGAACGTGACGTGCCGGATTACATTGAGGCTGACCATTCCAAGATGACTGCAACCTTCGTGCGCACACCAGGACTTTCCGATGTGCCGTACCCGGTCATGATGGAACCGAACCTCGTCATCGAATATTACGCGCAGAACTAAGGCTTCTGTTTGCGTTAGAAAGGCCCGGGCAAACCCCGGGCCTTTTTTGGTTCTTGGACCCGTCCGTGATCCGAAAGAGCGCCGCCAATGAATATGGCGTCTCCTATCACTCCACGGTGATCGTGATCTGGTCAGACGCCACCACAGGGTCATGCGGCACGTGGTTCAGGTCACCGAGTACAAGCTGCAGCGTGTGCTCCCCGGGCGCCAGTTCAAGCGTTGTTTGCGTTTGGCCTCCCCCGAAGTGCAGATGGTTGTCGTCGGCCGGAAGGCTGTACATCAATTCCTCGGCCCCATCTTCGCCCTCTCCGATAGGCGGTCGATTGACCAGGAGGTGATGATGCCCGGTCTTTTCCTTCTCCGTACCGGCTGGAGCGACGCCCATGCCTTCCAGACCGAACACGACCGTCACCGGCGAAGAGACGCTTGCGCCATCTTCCAGGTTGATGAAGTAGACCCGTGCACCTTCGGGCGACATCGTATCTTGAGCCATCGCAAAGCACGGCACTGTGACAAGAGCGGCGAGAATTAGGTGTTTCATTGCTTTTCCCAGCTTCCTAGTTTCGTTGCGAGGGGGAGCACGAAACACCCACCTCTGAAACGACAACACTTGGGGCGGCGGAACTATTCGAAAGTTTTTTTCTTCTGCGAGCGAACGGGAGATTCGAGCGGCGCTGCCGAGCGTCTTCCCACGCCTTTGGCGGTACGCGCTGGCGTTGTCGCGCGACCCGAGCGAAGCCGATGACCTTGCGCAGGAGGCGATGACACAAGGGTTGCGCAAAGCCTCTCAATTCACGCCCGGCACACATGTGGACCGGTGGCTGTTCAGCATTCTCCATCGCCTCTGGCTGAACCGGCTGAGATCGGCGAAGGTTCGCTCCGGTCAAGGACTTGTCCCGGTCGAGGACGCCGGGTTGACGGCACCGGAAAATCAGGAAGAGACTTTTTTCGGCTCTCAGGTGTTATCTGCAATAGAGGAACTGTCAGAAGTGCAGCGCGTCGCGGTTATGCTGGTTTATGTCGAAGGATACACCTATGCCGAAGCCGCGGAATTCGTCGGTGTTCCGGTCGGAACGATCATGAGCCGGCTGGCTGCAGCCCGCACCACCTTGAAGGCCCAGTTGGGAGATACGGAATGACCGAAAGGGACTGGACACAAGACGACGCCCTTCTGGTCGCCTATCTCGATGGGAACCTGCCAGAAGAAGAAAAGCTCCTTTTGGAAGGTCGCCTTGCCGATGATCCGGAGTTGCGGGCGCGCCTCGAAGCGATGGATGTCGACCTCGGCCCGCTCCGTTCCGAATTTGACCAAGTTCTGGAAATGGCCCCTCCTTTCGCATCACCGCCACAGCCATCTTTGAACGTCGTACGTTACGCGGCCGCCGCGTGCTTGGCCTTAGCGCTCCTCTTTGGTGGGTGGATGCTTGGAACCAAAAGCGCGGCAGACGACTGGCGCGACTTCGCTGCCGCCTATCACCTGCTCTATCGCTCGGAAACTCTTGCCAGCGCGCGCAGCGGCGATGGTGGCATTGAAAATGTATCGACCGCACTCGGGCGTGACCTATCGGCCCTGTCAGATGTAGCAGGCCTCGACTTTCGCCGCGCGCAGGTGCTTGGCTGGAAAGATAAGCCTCTCATTCAATTGGCCTATCTCGATGCAGACGGTCGTCCATTCGCCATTTGCGTGATCGAGGCGACCGGCGCGAGCACTTCGGTAGAAAGCGAACTGCGTCACGGATTGCCAACCGCTTCATTCGCGAACGGCCCTTATCAAATCATGGTCATAGGCGCAGAAGGTGCCGAGACCGTCGGCGCGATTGCCCACGAAGTCTCTCAACTGCTTTGATCGCGGTTCATGTGCATTCCTGCATGGTGCACATACGCACTCTCGCAGTTTTGCACGGATGCCGATTGATCTAAGTGGAGGTGCGAAAGGAACAATCTCATGTCAGCGATCGTGCAGGTCGAGAACCTGAACAAAACCTATGACGGTGGGTTCGAAGCTTTGAAGAATGTCTCGCTCGATATCGAAGAGGGCGAGATACTTGCGCTGCTAGGCCCCAATGGCGCCGGGAAAACAACCCTGATTTCAACAATTTGCGGGATCACCCAGCCAACATCCGGGCGGATCATGGTCGGTGGCCACAACGTAGTGACGGACTGGCGCTCAGCACGGAAACTCGTTGGTTTGGTTCCACAGGAAATCAACCTCGAGCCGTTCGAACCTGTTGGGAACACGGTGCGCTTTTCGCGCGGGCTTTTCGGCAAAGCTCGCAACGACGCCTTTATCGATCAAGTGCTTTCAGACCTGTCCCTGTTCGAAAAGAAGGACAGCCGCATCTCGCAGTTGTCGGGTGGCATGAAACGGCGTGTCTTGATTGCAAAAGCGCTTTCCCATGAACCGCGTGTGCTGTTTCTGGATGAACCGACCGCAGGCGTCGATGTCGAACTCAGGCGAGACATGTGGCAATTGGTTGAGCGCCTTCGGGCGGACGGCGTCACGATCATCCTGACAACTCATTACATCGAGGAAGCAGAGGCCATCGCCGACCGGGTTGGTGTGATCCGCAAAGGTGAGCTGCTGTTGGTTGAGGAGAAGGACCGGCTCATGGCCCGTCTTGGCCAAAAGGAACTGACCATCGAGCTGCGCGCACCGATCGACGTGGTGCCGGAAGGGCTGGCCGAGTTTGACCTGAGGCGAAGCGATGACGGGCTAAAACTTCATTACACCTACAAGGTGGGAGAAGAGCGAACGGGCATCACGCGGTTGATCTCTGGCCTGCAGGCAGAGGGATTGGTCCTCGCTGACCTGCAAACCAATGAAAGCTCCCTCGAAGAGATATTCGTTGGACTGGTTCACGATGGAGAGGCCGCATGAACTGGCATGGCGTAGTCGCAATCTGGCGCTTTGAAATGGCCCGGTTCTTTCGGTCGATTGTTCAGTCGGTCGTCTCGCCGGTCTTGTCGACATCACTCTATTTCGTCGTGTTCGGTGCCGCTATCGGCAGCCGCATCCCGGAGATAGAGGGCGTTTCCTACGGAGCGTTCATCGTACCTGGCCTGATCATGCTGACGGTTCTGCAACAAGCGATCCAGAATGCGGGGTTTGGAATCTATTTTCCAAAGTTCATCGGCACGATTTTCGAAGTGCTGTCTGCGCCCCTGAGTTCGTTTGAGATCGTGCTTGGCTATGTCGGCGCGGCCGCTGCGAAGGCACTTCTGATTGGCTGCATCATACTGGGCACGTCCTTCTTCTTCGTGGACATCAGGATCGAACATCCGTTCTGGATGATCGCGTTCTTGCTGATGACCTCGGTCAGTTTTGCCTTGCTTGGATTCATCCTGGGCATCTGGGCACGCAATTTCGAGCAGTTGAACCTTGTTCCCCTGCTGGTCGTCACGCCACTCGTGTTCCTGGGAGGGTCATTCTATTCGGTGACCATGCTGCCGCCCTTCTGGCAGACGGTCTCGATGTTCAACCCGGTGCTTTATCTTGTTTCCGGCTTCAGGTGGTCGTTCTTTGGAATGGCAGACGTGCCGATTGCAGCGAGCCTTGCCGCTATTCTGATCTTCAGCGGACTTTGCCTTGCCGTGGTGTGGTGGATGTTCAAGACGGGCTACCGCCTCAAGAGCTAAAGCTGCGAGACCACGCAATCGCGATGCTGCTGTTCGGTCACTTCCGGATCGCACAAACGTGTTGCCTCGGTCATGGTCGCGGCACTTGCCGCGGCGACGCCCCAGCGCAGACAGTCCTCCACCGGCGCGTTTTGCGAAAGGTGGTAGGTGAACGCACCAACGAAACTGTCGCCTGCGCCGACCTTGGAGATTATTGGCGCGGGAGGGCTGACGCCGTGCCACGCCCCGTCTTTGGTTGCCATCACGGAACCATCAGCGCCACGTGCGACGACGACGATGCGCGCGACGCCCTTGTCGATCAGTTCTCGTGCAAACGCGGCGGTATCTGCGCGGGTCGCCAGCGGACGACCTGCGAGTTCCTCCCCCTCTTCTCCGTTCATGCGGAGCACGTAGAGAGACTCCCGTGGTTGCTCGGCCAGATGGAACAACGCGGGTCCGGAGGTGTCGACGATCAGGCGCGATCCCTTGCCGGCCACGTGGTCGGAAAGAATTGACGGAAAATCCTTGGCAACACCCGGTGGCTGACTGCCGGACAGAACGACCAGAGTGTCTCCCCGCGCGGCCTGATCGACAGATGCGAGCGCGCGTGGAACGTCATGGTCCTGCCAGACGGGACCGGGCATGACAAAGCGATACTGGCTGCCGGTTTCCTGATCGATGACCGACATGGACTGCCGGGTTTCACCGGGGCCTTGGAAGGCAACCGTCGGCACACCCTCCAGCGCAAGGAGCTGGAGCAGGTTCGCGCCCGTCGAAGCACCGATCGCCACGAGTGCCGTCGCCTGCCCGCCCAAAAGCCGAATGGCACGGGCGACATTGATCCCGCCTCCACCGGGGTCGATTTGCGGTTCGGTACAGCGAAGTTTCAAACCCGGTTCAATGCCGGGCGCGGTCATGCAGTAGTCGACCGTCGGGTTAAGCGTGATCGTAAGAATATGCGCTGCCATGGCTTCTTTTCCTCAAGCCTCGGGAACATGGCCCGTTAGCGCAATCACGGCAAGAGTTTTTGCGTTTGCGGGCTGTGTAGTTGGCTGAAACCGCCGAAAGACCATTAGGTTTTCCGCAAACGAATGCGGATGGCAAAGCTCAGAGTGTCGGCTTCTTCGCGAGGAGCGGCATGACATCCGCCATTTCCGGCCCGCGATGATGCCCCGTAACCGCCAGGCGGAGCGGCATGAACAAACCCTTGCCCTTGCGACCCGTCGCCTCTTTCACCGCGTTCGTCCAAGTGGACCAGGTTTCAGCGGAATACGGCGGCTCCCCAAGCATGTCCAAGGCCGTCACCACAAAATCACGATCCTCGTCGGCGACAATGGGCGTTGCCTGTCCTTGCAGGACCGGCCACCACTTTCCTGCCTCGGAGCGGGTTTCGACGTTGCCGCGAACAGCCAACCAATACGCAGATTGCGCGGCGTCCGGAACGCCGGATGCTGTCAGCTCTTCGGCCACGTCGTTTGCGTCCAGAGACTGTACGACACGAGCCGTCAAAGGCTTCAGATCTTCCTCGTCAAACTTTGTCGGTGCCGCGCCAAAATGCGTCAGTTCAAACCCGTCCAGCAGCTCCTGATGCGTCGTTCGCAGTTCGACCGGATCGGATGACCCAAGGCGTGCCATCAATGACAGAATGGCCATCGGTTCGAGACCCGCGGCGCGGAGGTCCCGAAGTGCCAGTGTGCCAAGGCGTTTCGACAAGGCTTCCCCTTGCGGACCGGTCAACAAGGAGTGATGGGCGAATGTGGGTGCCGTCTGACCCAGGGCTTCCATGATCTGGATTTGGGTTGCCGTGTTGGTGACGTGATCCGACCCGCGCACGACATGCGTCACGCCCATTTCAGTGTCGTCCACTACGGACGCGAGCGTGTAAAGCACCTGTCCGTCCTGCCGGATCAAAACCGGGTCGGAGACAGAGGCGGCGTCGATGGAGATGTCGCCGAGAATGCCATCGGGCCACTCGATACGCGCATGGTTCAGCTTGAAGCGCCAGACACCGGCACCGCGATCGTCGCGCAGCTTTGTCTTCTCGTCTTCGGAAAGCGAAAGCGCGGCGCGGTCGTAAACAGGCGGCTTGCCCATGTTGAGCTGCTTTTTCCGCTTGAGATCGAGTTCCGTCGGCGTTTCCCATGCCTCATAGAACCGCTCGATGTCGCGAAGCTTGTCCGCCGCCTCAGCATATCGATCGAGGCGCATCGACTGACGCTCAACGCGATCCCACGTCAGACCCAGCCACTCAAGATCCTCCTTGATGGCGTCGACATATTCTTCCTTTGAGCGCTCGGGATCGGTGTCGTCGATGCGCAGAATAAATGTTCCCCCGGCCTTTCGTGCGATCAACCAGTTGAAGAGCGCGGTCCGAAGGTTGCCGATGTGAATATGGCCGGTCGGCGAAGGGGCAAAGCGGGTGACTGTCATGGGCCGAGGCTCTTTCACACGAGGTCCGTTTTGTCCATATCTGAGGTATGGATATGAGCGATATAAAGGCACCGGATGCAGGCGAAATCGAACGTCTCGCCCTTATGGCGCGAGAGGCATTGCCAGAGCAATTTCGGGGGCCTGCAGGTTCAGTCGCTTTGCGAGTGGTGGATTTTGCAACTGAAGACATGCTGGATGATCTTGGAATCGACGATCCTTTCGGACTGACAGGTCTCTATGAAGGGGTCCCGATGACCCTGAAATCCACATCGGATCAACCTGAACGCCCGGACGTCATCTGGCTTTTCCGTCGCGCCATTCTGGATGAATGGGTTGCGCGGGGGGACGTGACACTCGCCGCTCTGGTGACACATGTCTTTGTGCACGAATTGGCGCATCATTTCGGTTGGTCAGACGATGATATCGCAACCATTGATGAATGGTGGCTGTGAGCCTGCTCACAGGGTGCCTACAAAATTGCACATGGACGCCCGTCCAAGCGGCACTAGGTGCTAAGGCTGTTCCGAGAGGGAGAACCCCATGATAAAATCCAAAATTACTCGCCGTACTGCCCTTACAGGTGCCGCAGCACTGCCATTGGCGGGCGGACTTGGCACCGTTTCGACCGCGCTGGCCGACGGGCACGCCGGCCCCAAGAATGCAATCCAAAACACCTTCGGACTTGGTGATTTCCAAGTCTCGACACTGCTTGCAGGGACCCGGCCCGTCGAAGACATTCAGACCATTTTTGGCATGAACGTCTCCGCCGAAGAGTTCGCCGAAGTGAGCGCGCAGAATTTCATTCCGGCGGACAAGGCGCAGTTCTTTTTCACCCCTACCGTCGTGCAAACCGGTTCGGATGTCGTTCTTTTCGATACCGGGCTTTCGGCGGCGGGCACCACTGCCGCGCTGAGCGCTGCCGGGATCGAGGCAAGCGATGTGACGGTCGTCGTTATCACGCACATGCACGGTGACCATATCGGCGGCTTGACCGACGATGCGGGCAACGCGACGTACCCGAACGCTCGCTACGTGACAGGCCAAGTCGAGTTCGACCATTGGGCCGGAGCGGATAACGAACGCTTTGAGGGCAAGGTGCGCCCGTTCGCTGAGCAGATGACCTTTATCGGTGACGGCGATTCAGTGGTATCCGGCATGACGGCCGTGGCCGCATTCGGTCACACGCCTGGGCATATGGCTTACATGATCGAGTCGGGTGGCGAGCAGGTCATGCTGATCGCAGACGCCGCCAACCACTATGTCTGGTCCGTCGGCTATCCCGACTGGGAAGTTCGCTTCGACATGGACAAGGCAGCGGCAGCGGCAACTCGCCGAAATCTTCTTGGCATGATTGCTGCGGATCGCATTCCGATGATTGGGTATCACATGCCCTTCCCCGGCATTGGATATCTGGAAACGCGCGACAGCGGTTTCCGCTACGTGCCAGCCACGTATCAACCAATGCTCTAAGACCTCAGCAGCGCGATGCGGCGGGTTCTTAACGTTCCTTGACGTAGGGCTCGCCGCCAGCGCGCGGCGGGATGGCCTTGCCGACAAATCCGGCAAGGATGACGACTGTCAGGATGTAGGGCAGCGCATCGAGGAAGGGCCCCGGGATTTCGGTGCCCACCACGGCTTCAACGACATCCGGACGGAATGAAAGCGCCTGAAAGAAACCGAAGAGTAGGCAGGCAAAGAGCGCGTACCATGGGCGCCACTTCGCGAAGATCAGGGCGGCGAGCGCGATGAAGCCACGGCCCGAGGACATATCCTTGACGAAACCGGCCTGCAGGCCAGTGGCAAGATAAACGCCACCCAATCCGCAGAGCACTCCGCAGATCACGATGGCCGAATAGCGCAGCCGCACCACCGAGATGCCTGCGGTGTCGACAGCGGCCGGGTTTTCGCCGACCGCGCGCAGCCGCAAGCCAAAACGCGTGCGAAACAGGACCCACCAGACGAGCGGCACGGTCAGGAAACCAACATAGACCAACAGCGAATGGCCGGAAAAAAGCTCGGCATAGCTTTGACCGATGTAAGGAAGACCTTCGAACATATTGGCGAAGGGCAGAGTGATTTCCTGAAATCGCTCACCATCCCCGAGAGACGGGGTGCGCCCGCCCTGTTGGAACCAGCTTTGGGCAATCAGAACGGTCAGACCTGCCGCAAGAAAGTTGATGGCGACGCCTGAGATCAGCTGATTGCCCCGGAAGGTGATCGATGCCAGCCCGTGGATGAGGCTGAACGCCAGCGATGCCCCCACTCCGGCCAAAAGGCCGACCCAGACCGATCCGCTCACGGCTGCGACGGCCGCCGAGAAAAACGCGGCCGCCAGAAGTTTGCCTTCAAGCCCGATATCGAAAATGCCGGCACGTTCGGAGACGAGGCCTGCGAGGCAGGCAAACAGAAGCGGGGTCGCCAGCCGCACGGTCGTATCGAGGATCTGAAGAAGTGTCAGGAAATCCATCGCTCACGCCTCCGGCTTGCGGAACATCAGGAACAGGCGTTCCAGCGGCATCCGGACCATGTTGTCCAACGCCCCCGTGAACAGGATCACCAGCGCCTGGATCACGATGATGAGTTCGCGTGGGATGTTGGTCCAGAAATCGATCTCCGCTCCGCCCTGCACGAGGAACCCGAAAAGGAGCGCCGCGAGGAGGACGCCCACGGGATGCGAACGCCCCATCAACGCCACCGCGATCCCGATGAAACCCGCGCCCTCGACAGAGTTCAGGACGAGGCGCTCTGCCGCCATGACATTGTTGATGGCCATACATCCCGCCAGCCCGCCGGAAATGAGCATGGCAACAATGATGATTTTCGTGGGCGAGATGCCTGCGTAAAGCGCTGCAGTTTCGCTGTGTCCGTAGGCCCGGATCTCGTAGCCGAGCCGCGTGCGCCAGACGAGGAGCCAGAACAGAAAACACGCGAGAAGCGCAATGAAGAAGCTGACGTTTACCGGAGCGGCATCGGAAAACGGAATGCCGATGGCGCCTAGAATGTCGGACATCCGCGGGAGGTGCGTGCCTTCGGGAAACCGCGGTGTCGCCGGATCCATGGAGCCTGCCGGTTTCAGGACCTCGACAAGGAGATAGACCAGAAGCGCCGAAGCGATGAAGTTGAACATGATCGTCGTGATGACGATATGGCTGCCGCGCTTGGCCTGAAGATACGCCGGGATCAGCGCCCAAAGCGCCCCGAAAAGCGCACCGCCGATCAGCGCCACGGGCAGCGCAATCGTCCAATGTGGCAATGGCAGAGAAAGGCAGACCAGGGCCACGCCGAGGCCGCCGAGCATTGCCTGGCCTTCGCCGCCGATGTTGAAGAGACGTGCGTGGAAGGCGATAGCGACGGCAAGACCGGTGAATATGAAATTGGTGGCGTAGAACAGCATGAAGCCGATGCCGGCCGAGTTGCCAAACGTGCCCTGCACCATGAGTTGCAGCGCACGAACCGGGTCTTCACCGATGGCGAGAATGACTAGAGCCGAGATAATGAAGGCCAGGATGATCGAGATCAGCGGGATCAGTATCGCGTCGGCCCACTTCGGAATTACATCCATTGACCACCTCCAGTCCCGAGGTCGACGGCGAGCATGGCTTTCGCGGAAGATGCGGTTCCTGCCGCGCCCTTGTCCTTCAAGGTGCCATCCCGGGCCACAGGATCAATCATGCTGCGCTCGTTTGGTTGGTGACGCCGGCCATCAGAAGTCCCAGCTCCGCTTCGTTGGTTTCGCTGGCCATACGTTCTCCCATGATCTTCCCATCGAACATCACGGCGATGCGGTCAGCGAGCGAAAGAATCTCATCAAGTTCGACCGACACGAGCAGGATCGCCTTCCCCTTGTCGCGCAGTTCCACGATCTGCTTGTGAATGAATTCGATGGCGCCGATATCGACACCCCGCGTTGGCTGCCCGACGAGCAGGAGATCGGGGTCGCGTTCGATTTCCCGAGCCAGCACGATCTTCTGCTGGTTTCCACCGGAAAAATTCTTGGCGGCCAAACCCGGAATCGGAGGCCGAACGTCAAAACGTTCCATCTTGGCTTCCGTGTCTTTTCGGATGGCGTCATTGTCCATAAACCAGCGGTTCTTCTGGTATTCTGGCGCATGGTGGTATCCGAAGACGATGTTTTCCCATGCGAAGTAATCCAGGATAAGGCCTTCCTTGTGTCGGTCTTCCGGAACATGGCAGATGCCGCGCGCGCGACGCGTTTGCCCGTCGGAGGCCGCTCCGGTCAGGTCAATCTCCTCGCCATTCAAACGAATGCTGCCGGTGCCCGTCATGTAGCCACCAAGGACTTCCAAAAGCTCGGACTGACCGTTCCCCGCCACCCCAGCTATCCCGAGAATTTCACCAGCGCGCACGTCAAGGCTGACCGACTTGAGGCGTTCCACACCGTCTTCGTCGGTGACGCTCAGGTTCTTGACCTCGAGCACCTTGTCGCCCGGCGTTGCCGGAACTTTGTCGACACGAAGAAGCACTTTGCGGCCCACCATCAGCTCGGCCAGCTCAGCTGGGCTGGTGTCGGCGGTTTTTACCGTTGCCGTCATCTCTCCACGGCGCATCACGCTCACCGTGTCCGTCACTTCCATGATCTCGCGGAGCTTGTGGGTGATGAGGATGATGGTCTTACCTTCGTCGCGCAGGCCCTTGAGGATGCGAAAGAGGTGATCGGCCTCGGACGGGGTCAACACGCCGGTCGGTTCATCAAGGATAAGGATGTCCGCATGGCGGTAAAGCGCTTTCAGGATCTCGACGCGCTGCTGGTACCCAACGGAAAGTTCCTCGATCGTCGCGTCAGGATCGACGTTCAGCTCATATTCCTTGGCAAGTTCCGTCAGGAGTTGCCGGGCCTTTGCAAGTGATGGTGTCAGGCGGGCCCCGTCTTCGGCACCAAGAACAACGTTTTCGAGCACGGTGAAGTTCTCAACCAACTTGAAGTGCTGGAACACCATGCCGATTCCCGCGGCAATGGCAGCCTGACTGTCAGGTATCTCTGTCTTTTTGCCAGATATGAAGATTTCGCCCGCGTCGGCCTTATAGAAGCCGTAGAGGATGGACATCAGCGTGGACTTGCCTGCTCCGTTTTCGCCAATGATCCCGTGAATGGTACCGGGCATGACACGTATCGAGATGTCTTTGTTGGCCTGTACAGGGCCGAACGCCTTTGAAATGCCTTTCAGTTCAATCGCCGGGTCAACGCTCATCTCAGGGTGCACCCGTGCCCACGAAACCGGTCATGCGAGCGATTGGTCCGTCAGCCGGTTCGACGAAATACTGGCCGTGCTGCTCCATACCACCGGGCATCCGGAACGCGACGGTGACTCGGGTCATGCCTTGCGTGCTGTCGGTTTTGACAACTTCGGCAACCGCGCCGGGCGCTGATTGGCTGAACAAACCGATATACTCCACCAACCCCTCTGCTCCTGCGATGGGCGCTTCGGTCCTTGGGTCTGCATAAATCACGTCCGCCGCAACGACGGCTTCAATCGCTGCCTTGCGGTCCGCGGAGTCTGCCATGCCCCAGGCTGAAAAGAACTGTTCGACCGGTGTCATGGCATCCCTCAAAAGTCAGAAAGTGAACGGGGCCAGAGACTCCTCTGGCCCCGTCTTGATCAGAAGTCCAGCGCCGGGCAGCTGTCGTTCTCGTAATAGGCCACGACATTCAGATCGCCCGCGATGATCTTGGCTTTTGCCTCGTCGACTGCGGCCTTCATCTCGTCGGTGATGAGGCTTTCGTTGTTCTCATCAAGTGCATAGCCGACACCGTCGTTGGCCAAGGACATGGTGTGTACACCAGGCTCGAACCCATCAACGCCTGCCGAGAAGACATCGTAGACAGCGTTGTCGACACGCTTGAGCATCGACGTCAGAACTTCGCCCGGGTGAAGGTGGTTCTGGTTCGAGTCAACTCCGATGGACAGGATGTCGGCGTCCGCGGCAGCTTGCAGCACACCAACGCCGGTGCCGCCTGCGGCAGCATAGACCACGTCAGCGCCCTGGCTGATCTGGCTCTTGGTCAGTTCGCCGCCCTTCACCGGGTCATTCCACGCCGCAGGTGTGGTGCCGGTCATGTTGGCGATGACGGTGATGTCAGGGTTCACGGCCTTGGCGCCCTGCGCATAACCACAAGCAAAGTGACGGATCAGCGGTACATCCATGCCCCCGATGAAGCCGACCGTGTCGCTTTCGGAGGCCATCGCGGCGAGCATGCCGACAAGGTAGGAGCCTTCATGTTCGGCAAAGGTGATCTGACGCAGGTTCGGAATATCGAGCCAGCCAACATCGATAATGGCAAACTTGGTGTCAGGATACTTCGGAGCAACTTCTTCCACCGTCGCGGCGTTCTGGAAGCCAAGAACAACAATCGGGTTGTACCCTGCCTCTGCAAGGCGCGTGGCAAACTGAACGCGCTGTGCTTCAGCGGTCACTTCGATTTCCTGGTAGCTTTCACCTGTTTCGTCGGCCCAGCGCTTGGCGCCGTTGTAGGCAGCTTCGTTGAAGGATTTGTCGAACTTGCCGCCGAGGTCGTACATCAGCGCAGGTTCGGCGAGCGCGGCACCAGCCATCACGGCCAGAGCGGCGACACCGCCGAGTGCATTCTTCAGATAGGACATTAACAGTCTCCCAGTTGGTCAATACTGGGGCACCGTGCTGGGCCAAACCCCCCGGCGCCCTTTTTGATAGCACCGATTAAGGCCGTGAACCCCGGAGAGGGTCAATAGGAGTCTTGGGTAGAACAGCGAAAAACCACTCGATGACGCGGGGTTAATCCGTGACCAGGCGTTTCGTCATCAGAATGGCGTCGATCCGGGCATCTGCGGCTTTGTAATACGCTTTTCGAACACCGGTCTGCTGCCAGTTAGCCGATAGATACAGCGTGATCGCGGCGGCATTGGTTCGAGCGACTTCAAGGTGGAACGATTTCGCGCCATGTGCTGCCGCTTTGTCCTCGAACGCTGCGAGGCAAAACCGTCCAATTCCCTGCCGCCGCACCGCCGGATCGACGGCCAGTGTCAAAAGCTCCGCCTCGTCCATCACGACCCTGCCAAGTGCAAAGCCCGCCTGCGCCTTCCAGACGGAGAAAGCGCCGTCCAACTTCGACATGTCTTCGAAATCCTGAACCGTCCAAGGTGCCGGGACTGTCATGGCCAACGCGTGGATGCGCGCCATATCGGAAGGCGTCATGGCAGAATCACGGGCGGCGGATCGGAAGCAGGCGCTGCGTCTGGCGGACGGATGTAGAGGGGGACCGGGCTGGGAATGTCGCCTCCCTTTCCGAGACGGTCTGCGGCCATTTCTGCCACGCAGGGGGCAAGCCGATGTGCAAAGTCCTCAACGCCTATGGCCGCCGCAACGTCGGGAACCCGCCGACCTTCGACAACGGCGGAGGCTTCGCGCTCCATGCCGTCAGACCATGGGCCGATGAGCGCGGGTGGCGAGACATGTCCAAAGCACGGCAGGTCTGACCCCGAAATCAACCCGCGGACGTCCGGTGCACCCGTATTGTCGGTGATCTCGATCAACCATTGATCGCGGGGGGCGGGCAGCGCCGCCAGCCGCTTGCGTCCTTCGATGCCAGCGATGCGAGAAAGCGCCGCAAAGCTTGAAACGCCGATCGACGGGATACCCAGCGACAGCGCAAGCCCACGTGCCGCGCTGACGGCAATTCGGATCCCGGTGAAGTTCCCCGGCCCGACGCCGACACCTATGGCGTCGATTTCTTCCCAGACCGCACCGACCTCGCCCAGCACCTCTTCGAGCATCGGGAACAGGCACTCTGCCTGCCCTTTCTTCATCTCCATGAAGCGCGTGGCAACAATCTTGCCATTCATCAGCAAAGCGGCCGCGCAATGCGCGGCCGATGTATCAAAGGCAACAATCGTCGGGCCTGGCCGTGTCATCTCAACGCATGATCGCTCAGGCGGCGACGGGACGCACCTCGACCACTTCGGGGATGTAGTGCCGGAGCAGGTTCTCAATACCCATCTTCAACGTCAATGTGGACGACGGGCATCCGGCGCACGCGCCCTGCATGTGAAGGTAGACGACGCCGCGGTCGAACCCGTGAAACACGATATCACCACCGTCCTGCGCCACGGCGGGGCGGACACGTGTATCGAGCAATTCCTTGATTTGGTTGACGATTTCACCGTCTTCGCCGTCATGCTCGGCATGACCGGACACGGCGGCCTCATCCCCATCCATGACCGGTTGGCCAGACTGGAAATGCTCCATGATGGCGCCCAAGATCGGGGCCTTGACCACGTCCCAATCGGAGCCATCGTCCTTCGTAACGGTCACGAAATCCGAACCGAGGAAGACACCGGTCACGCCATCCACATCAAAGATACGCTTGGCCAACGGTGATTTCGCCGCAGCTTCTGCCGACGGGAAGTCTGCCGTTCCCATCCCCAGAACACTTTGACCTGGAAGGAATTTCAGCGTTGCGGGGTTCGGCGTAGCTTCGGTTTGGATGAACATGGGCAATCTCCGATCAGGCCTTAACATATGCGGGTCAGCCGGGCGCGTGTCAATAGTTTGGAATTATTCTAAATCGGTACCCGAATGGGCCGATCAGAATCGGATTGAAGAGCCGAAAACTACAAAAGGCACCGCGCCCCAACCTCACCACGAACCCAAGGATTTCGCGCTTTCTTACGGTCAGACGGCCGCGATGCTTGAAGACGCCAGCCGACGGTCTTTCAGCGCACGACCAGGACAGAGATCTTGGCGTGCGAGGCAAGATAACCCGCGTTTGATGCGAAAACGCGTTCAGCGAAGCCCGGCACGTGGCTGGCCATCACGATCAGGTCGACGCCCAAATCATCTGCCGCCCGTTCCAAAACGGTATCAAGGTCCACCGCGGGATCATGGCTGATCTCGGAATGCGCTCTGAAACTCACGCCATGCGCGTTTGACTGGTCGGCGGCAAAAGTGGCGAGTTTTTCCGCATAGAGCTTTGGTGTCGGCGCAACATCAGTTGGACCGGATTGCGTCACCCCGACCATGTAAGCCTCGGCACCGTAGTGCTTGCACAAATCAGCGCATACTTTCAGAGCCTTAGCCAGCCCGTCGGCATGAGCAAGATCGACCGGTATCATGAGTGTCTTGAACATGGGTTCCTCCTTATATCCCGAGGAACCCTAACCGATGGCTTGCAGCACTCGCCGTGACCGAGATCAAATACGCCGAGAAATTATGCCTTGGTTCGCGTTAGAGCGTTCATTCCGCCGCTTCCGCATATTCCTCCAATGGCGGGCAGGTGCAGACGAGGTTCCGGTCGCCGAATGCATTGTCGACCCGGTTGACCGGGGGCCAGTACTTGTCGACGCGGAATGCGCCCGCCGGGTAGCACGCTTCTTCCCTTGAATAGGGTCGGTCCCATTCCCCGACGAGGTCTTCGACCGTGTGCGGCGCGCGCTTCAGCGGGTTGTTTTCCCGATCCGACGTGCCGGCTTCGATCGCGGCGATCTCCTCCCTTATCGACAGCATGGCATCGCAAAAACGGTCAAGCTCGGCCTTGGTTTCACTCTCGGTCGGCTCGATCATCAAGGTGCCCGCCACAGGCCAGCTCATTGTCGGGGCGTGGAAGCCATTGTCCATGAGGCGCTTGGCAATATCGTCAACCGTCACGCCAACCGTCTCGTCGAAGGGTCTGGTATCTATGATGCACTCATGCGCGACGCGACCCGACGCGCCCTTGTACAGCACATCGAAGGCGCCTTCGAGACGCTTGGCTATGTAGTTCCCGTTCAGAATGGCGACCTTGGTCGCCTGTGTGAGACCCTCGCCCCCCATCAGCAAAAGATATGCATAGGGGATAACGAGAATGCTTGGAGAACCGTACGGTGCGGCGGCGACCGGACCTTCGCGGCCACCTGTTTCCGGATGTCCCGGCAGGAACGGCGCCAGATGCGCTTTTACGCCAATGGGTCCCATGCCGGGTCCGCCGCCGCCATGCGGGATGCAAAACGTCTTATGCAGGTTGAGGTGGCTGACGTCGGACCCAATTTCTCCGGGCTTCGCCAATCCGACCATCGCATTCAGGTTCGCTCCATCCAGATAGACCTGTCCGCCATGTTCATGCGTGATTTCGCAAACCTCGCGCACAGTTTCTTCGAAGACGCCATGCGTTGATGGGTAGGTGATCATGCAGGCAGCAAGATTCTCGCCTGCGGCCTCCGCTTTCGCGCGGAAGTCGTCGAGATCGATATCTCCGTTTTCGGTACACTTCGTCACCACGACCTTCATGCCGCACATCTGCGCGCTGGCCGGATTCGTGCCATGGGCATTGATCGGGATGAGACAGATGTCGCGATGCGCATCGCCGCGAGCGCGGTGATAGGCCTGGATCGTGAGGAGACCTGCATACTCGCCCTGAGCACCTGAATTCGGCTGCATCGACATGGCGTCGTAGCCGGTGATCTCGCAGAGCCGCTCGGACAGATCGGAGATCATCCGCGTGTAACCTTTGACCTGATCGAGAGGCGCAAAGGGATGGATGTTTGCAAACTCTGGCCAGGTGACAGGCATCATCTCGGCGGCCGCGTTCAGCTTCATGGTGCACGATCCGAGTGGTATCATGGCGCGATCTAACGCCAGATCCCGGTCGGCCAGGCGCCTCATATAGCGCATCATCTCTGTTTCAGCCCGGTTCATGTGAAACACGGGATGGGTCAGGAATGCGCTGGTTCGGTGGTATTCAACCGGCAGCCTTGTATAGCCCGCTTCGAAATCCTCCCGTTTGAAATCCAGGCCGAAGGCACGCCAAACGGCTTCGAGGGTTGCCGGACGAATGGTCTCATCCACGGCAATCCCGATCTTCGTGGTTCCAACCTGACGGAAATTGATCCGTTCTCGCCGTCCAGCTTCAAGAATGACGCCCTGCAGAGCGCCCACCTCGACGGTTATCGTGTCGAAGAAAAGCTTGGGCTCCACTGCGAAACCGCCCGCCTCCAGCCCCATGACAAGGCGTTCTGTCTTTCGATGGATACGTTGTGCGATCGCCTTCAGGCCTTCAGGTCCGTGGAACACGGCATAAAAGCTTGCCATCACGGCAAGGAGTGCCTGAGCGGTGCACACGTTGGATGTCGCCTTTTCCCGGCGGATATGCTGTTCGCGGGTTTGAAGGGAAAGCCGATACGCCTGGTTGCCGCGTGCATCGACCGAAACACCGACCAATCGGCCCGGCATGGCCCGCTTGTACGCATCGCGACAGGCCATGTAGGCGGCGTGCGGCCCACCAAAGCCCATCGGCACCCCGAACCGTTGTGTTGAACCCACGGCAATGTCGGCCCCCATTGCTCCGGGTTCTTTCAGCAGTGTCAGCGCCATCGGGTCAGCGATGACAATCCCAAGCGCTTTTGCCTCATGAAGAGCTTCGATCTGTGGCGTGAAGTCACGGACGTGACCATAGGTGCCCGGATATTGGAAAACGGCCGCGAAGACCTGTGTTGGATCAAGATCCTCCGGCGCGCCGACGATGCACTCTATCCCCAAGGGTGCGGCGCGTGTTTGCATAACGGCGATGTTTTGCGGGTGGCAGTTTTCATCGATGAAAAAGGCCCGCGCCTTTGACTTGGCCACACGCTCGGCCATGGTCATCGCTTCCGCCGCGGCGGTCGCTTCATCGAGGAGGGAGGCGTTGGCGATTTCCAAACCCGTCAGGTCCGAGACCATCGTCTGATAGTTCAGAAGCGCCTCAAGCCGTCCTTGGCTGATTTCGGGTTGATAAGGGGTATACGCGGTGTACCACGCCGGGTTCTCGAGGATATTGCGCAGGATCGCAGGCGGCGTTGTGGTGCCGTAGTACCCTTGGCCGATCATGGTGGTGAACACCTGATTGTCCTTGGCGATTTCGCGCATCTCCCAGAGCAACTCCCGTTCCGACCTTGGCTTTTCAAAGGAAAGCGGCTCGGACTGGCGGATGGACTCCGGGACTGTCTGATCGATGAGCTCGTCCAGTGTGGATACACCCAGCGCTGAGAGCATCTGCTCCATTTCGCGCGGAGATGGACCGATATGGCGTCGGTTTGCGAAATCGTAGGGAAGGTATTCCGTTGGCGTAAAGGTCATCGCACGTCTCCTGGCCGAGGGCCAACCTCTTCAGATGCGTCAGGTGGTTTAACTTTATGAAAGCAACGACTTAGCTGATCATATCCTGGTATTCGTCTTCCGACATGTAGCCATCAAGCTGACCGAGGTCCTCGACTTTGATCTTGAAGAACCACGCATTGCCGGTGGGGTCTTCGTTCACGAGGCCCGGGTTATCGACGAGGTCCTCATTCACCTCGACGATCTCTCCATCGAGTGGGGCGACAATGTCGGACGCAGCCTTCACGCTTTCGATCACAACGATATCGTCGCCCTTGGCTACTTTTGTTTCTGCCTCGGGCAACTCAACGAAAACGACGTCGCCCAGTTGTTCGGCTGCGTGTTCCGTGATGCCGACGATGACGAGGTCGCCTTCGGCGCGGAGCCATTCATGATCTTCGGTGTACTTCATCTGGGTCTTCCCTGTTCAGCGTTTGTAGTTTGAAGGGCGGAAGGGCATATCGGCGACGGTGACGGGCATCCGTTTGCCGCGCACCTCCCCTTCCAGTTTTGTGCCGGTTTCGGCGTATTCGGTGGCGACGTAGCCCATGGAGACGGGCCGTTCGAGCGACGGGCCATAGGCACCGGAGGTGACATGACCCACTTTGGTGTCGCCCGCGAACAGCTCGGTGCCGTCGCGCATCGGTGCGCGGCCTTCGGGCAGCAGCCCGACGCGGCGGCGGGGCGCGCCATTGGCAAGTTGGTCGAGTATGATATCCGCACCGGGGAAGCCGCCCGCTCGGTCGCCCTCGCGGCGGGCTTTCTGGATCGCCCATTCAAGTGCTGCTTCGACCGGCGTGGTCGTCGTGTCTATATCGTTGCCATAGAGGCAGAGACCGGCTTCCAGGCGGAGCGAGTCGCGAGCACCGAGGCCGATGGGTTGGACTTCGTCCATGGCGAGAAGGGCTTCGGCAAGGGCAACCGCATGCTGTCTCTCAACCGATATCTCGAAACCGTCCTCGCCGGTGTAACCGGAGCGCGTGACATCCAGCGGTCCATAGTCGCTCTCGAAAGTTCCGAAATCCATGAATGCCATGTCCGCAACACCCGGCACCAGTCGCGCCAGCGTTACCTCAGCCTCCGGTCCCTGCAGGGCGAGAAGCGCCAGATGGTCACTCATCTCGATGCGATGATCCGGGATCGCCTCGAGCAGATAGGGCAACACATGCTTTTTCCCGGCGGCATTCACGATCACATGAAACCGTCCCGCTTCAGGATCGACATTGGCAAACATCAGATCGTCGATGATCCCGCCCGCGTCATTGGTAAGAAAGCCGTATCTCTGACGCCCCGGCTTTAGGCCGGCGACCGACTGCGGCAAGACACGTTCCAGTGCGTTCGCTGTATCTGGCCCGGCAATCCAAATCTGCCCCATATGGCTCACATCGAACAGCCCGGCATGCTGCCGCGTCCAGAGGTGCTCCTTCATGACGCCAAGCGCGTATTGCACCGGCATCTCGTAGCCGGCGAATGGCACCATCTTCGCACCGAGCGAAGCATGCAAGTCATATAGCGGTGTGCGGTTCAGCTCCGGCATCGCGGGTCCCCGTCGTCTTGAAGCCGACACTGAAGCGTCGGGCGCGTTCGGGCAAGAGCCATGCCCGTGGCGCCCCCTCTGTCCTTTCGCCTGAGATCGCTATCCCTTCGGCGCCCGCACGCGCGGGTCTCTCCAGAGTTGTCAAACGCGATACGGTCCTTTGGCCTGAGAGTTTACCGGGGCGGTTGCTCCTTCGGCACGGGGGCTGGCCCCGATTCTCCCGCATTGCGCGGCTTTTGCATACGCCCGTATGCACGCATCTGGCAAGCCCTTGTTTTACACACGCGGAGCGGCGAGAACACACGCCATGTCGCACGGATATGTATTTGGCTACGGCAGCCTCGTGAACGCCGGAACACACAACTACGATGCCGTTCATCCGGCACACATTCCCGGCTGGCGGCGCACTTGGCGTCATGTGGAGGGGCGACAAGTGGCCTTTCTGACCGTTGTGCGTGACCGGAAATGTGCGATCGACGGTGTTATCGCGCCTGTGCAAAGCAGTGACTGGAACGCCCTTGATGTGCGCGAGAAATCCTACCTGAGAGAAACTGCCGACGGGGTCAGGCACAGCGTGATCGGGGCGAATGACATATGCATCTATCATGCGCCCGAACACTTGCATCGACCGCATTCGGGACATCACCCGATCCTGCTGAGTTATCTCGATGTCGTTGTGCAGGGATATCTGCAGATAGGTGGGGAAGCTGCCGTGACGGCGTTCTTCGATACAACGGATGGCTGGGACGCGCCTGTTTTGAACGACCGGGCCGATCCGCGCTACCCGCGCCACCAAATACTCAGCCGGGATGAGACAGCCTTGGTGGACGACATGCTTGCTGATCTGAGAGCCTGACCTAGAATGTGGATGGTCTCATCTGATATGGTATTTCCCTACTGAATTTAACCACAGACAGGGAAGACCACATGGCTTGGAACGAGACCACCCGCGCGAAGTATAAGCGTAGTTCGGACCGATATGA
>JAJDZT010000072.1 GCA_022824525.1 Silicimonas sp.
CTTTCATATCGGTCCGAACTACGCTTATACTTCGCGCGGGTGGTCTCGTTCCAAGCCATGTGGCCCTCCCTGTCTGTGGTCAAATTCAGTAGGGAAATACCATATCAGATGAGACCATCCACATTCTAGGTCAGGCTCTAAGGATACACTACAGAGATTTTGCATCATGATTCAAGACGAGTTCCGTGACTCGCAATGACGAGAAGCGACTTTTCGAAAGCCTCAATCAGAGGCTAACCGACCAAAGCAAAGTCAAAGACCATAGCGTCCTACCCGTATGGTTACATCTATAGATATGTCCTGTTTTCAGTGCATCGGAGAAAAAGGATTTTCCCGGCTCACGTCACAAATGTCAGGACGCTTTGCAGCGGTTTCCCGTCCCGCTCTGTCTCACTGTCCTGTTTTTTGTGACGCAAAGGCTGGGCTTTTGTGCGGGGAATCCAAATGTATCCAGCACAAGGAGAGTTGATGGTGGGCTCCACGGGCACCAATTCAAACTTTGGGAGAGCTTTTCCCAGCGTCGATCCGCGACGCCGATGCTTGCCTGCGCAATCGTTACTCGCTTTCCTCGTAGTCCTTAGGATCGAAATGCACGAAAAACTGCAGAAAAAGGTAGACCCCACAGGTCCCGAATACGAGTGCCCAGATTTGTGCGTCATTTGACCATTCGAACACCGCCCAGCCCAGGCAGACTGCCGTGACCAGCGCCCGTCTCCAAAACGGTCGGAAAAAAGGATGGCGCACCTCGAAAAGCGTCTTTTTCATCGACTTGAAACCTCCGATCCGAGCTTGGGTTGAAGTGCTGCGAAGTTCAACCCACAGCCTTTCGGAGATGTTGGCGACACGGTAAGGACATGTCCCATGGGCTTTGAACTGACCGATCTGACCACGCTTGCAGAAGCAGGATTCGACGCGATCATCGATGTGCGCGCGCCTTCTGAATTTGCGGAGGATCATCTGCCCGGCGCGATCAATTTGCCGGTTCTTTCCGACGAAGAGCGTGCCGTCGTCGGCACGATCTACAAACAGGAAAGCCCATTCCAGGCGCGAAAGATCGGGGCTGCGCTTGTCGCGAAGAATGCCGCGCGACACATCGAAGGGCCTCTCGCGGAACTTGAAGGGAAATGGCGTCCGCTGGTCTATTGCTGGCGTGGCGGACAGCGATCGGGTTCCTTCGCGACGATCCTTGCCCAAATCGGTTGGCGTGTGGAAATTCTGAATGGCGGTTACAAAAGCTACCGCCGGAAAGTCGTGGATTGTCTCTATGAAAGGGCTTTTGCGCACGAACTCATCTTGCTGGACGGCAACACGGGCACGGCAAAGACAGAGGTGATCGCGCGACTGAGCGCGCGGGGCGTGCAGGTGATCGACCTTGAAGGCATGGCTGGCCATCGTGGCTCGGCGCTCGGAGGGCAGGGCGTCCAGCCTGCTCAGAGGGCGTTTGAAAGCCGTCTGGCAGAGGTGATTTCGCAACTTGACCCGTCGAGACCCGTTGTCTTGGAGGCTGAAAGCAGCCGGATCGGCAGACTGAACCTGCCACCGGCGCTGTTTGACGCGATGAAGACGGCCCGTCGCATCGAGATCGAAGCGCCCGCCGAGGAAAGGGCCGCGTATCTTTGTCGGGCTTACGCCGATCTGGTCGCGGATACCGGGGACCTGATCGAGCGGCTTGGCTGGCTCACCTCGTTACAAGGACGGGAGCGCGTTGCGAGTTGGATCGAGCTGGCCAAAGATGGCAAGCATCAAGCCCTGGCGGCCGATCTGATCCACACTCACTATGATCCACGCTATGCCAAAGCACGGGGACGCCGTTGCGAGGCCTTTACCGTTGTGCGCACGGAACGGTTGGACGATGCCGGGATCGACAGTTTGGCCGATCAGATTGCAGCCCTGACGGTTCGGGGCTAACGCGCCTGAATCTGAACCTCAGCCCGTTCCGTGAAAGCGCCAACAATTGCGGCTTGATGGCCTTTGGCCATCAGATCGTCGAGCGTCGCCTGGGCACTACCCGCAGGAACCGCCGCCAAAAGTCCTCCAGCAGTCTGCGGGTCGAAAAGCAGCGATGTCCGGGGGGTGTCGGGTCCATCCAGTCGAACGGCGCCCTTGTTGGCCTGCCAGATGGTCGAACGTATCCCTTCTTCCGCCAATGCTTCGACACCATCGAACAGCGGTAGAGCGGAAAGATCGATACATGCGGTTAACCCTGACGCATCGGCGATGCGCGCGGTATGTCCTGCGAGGCCGAACCCGGTCACGTCCGTCATGGCGTTCGCCACCGGGGCCAGTATGCGAGCGGCCTCTCCTTGTGACCGGGCCATGATGCCAAGAGCCGCCTCGACGTGGTCGCCATTGGCCTGAAGCGCCATCTCCGCGGCAAAAAGTGTGCCGGATCCGATGGGGCGCGTGACGATGAGCGCGTCATCGACCTCGGCACCTGAAGTCGTGACAACCCGATCGCCTGCAAGCCCTGTGACCGTAAACCCAATGGTAAGCTCTGCGCCTTGCGTGCTGTGACCACCAACAATCTCGGCGCCTTCCTCGCGAAAGACGTCATTCGCGGCGGCCATGATCTCACTCAGCGTGCGTTCCTGGAGTTCCGGGGCAAGGCGCGGCAGTGTGATCTTCGCAAGCGCCGCCTGAGGTGCTGCCCCCATCGACCATACGTCGCCAAGTGCGTGTACCGCAGCAATCCGGCCGAACAGCCAGGGATCATTCCAGAAGGCTCGGAGATGATCGACCGAGAGGACTTGGCGTGTGTTGCCGAGCTTGAGAACAGCGGCATCGTCGCCGGGACCAGTTTCGATGTCGCCACGCTCGCTATTCGGCATGCGGGACAGGACGCGTTCCAGCACATCGGGTCCGACCTTTGATCCGCACCCGCCGCACAGAGGCTGCGTTTCCACAGCCCCGACCGCGGCGACTGCCGGACGGACGCCAGAAGACATTTGTGGCAGGTGATTCAATCGGTCCATAAAACGGCGATCGATCCAGTCCTTCCATCGCCACGCCCACGATCCGCCCACGGTCCTGGTGTGACGGTCAGCGAGCGCAGACTTCCCGCCAAGCGAGATGAGCTTCAGATAGTGCGATTGCGGACGAAACTCTTTCAGGGGCTGATCCGCCGCGACAGCTTTCAGATTTTGTGTCAGCACCGGTGCTGCCCGGACAGCAAAAACACCGGCTTTCGGACGTGGCGATGCTGTCAAATGAGCGCAATCGCCGACCGCAAAGATGTGCGGGTCATTTGTGCTGCGCAACTCCGGGCCGACGGCGATGTATCCCTCGTGAAGATCGAGCCCGGTCTCCGCAAGCCAGTCGAAAGGGCGCGCTCCCGCGGCGCCGACAGTAAGAGCGGCGGGCAGCGTCTCCCCGTTTGAAAGGGTCACGGTGTCGGCCAAAATCTTCGAAACAGTGACGTTTTCGAAAAGCTCGACACCCGCCGTTAGAAGCGCGTGTCGCAATCTTGTTGCCGTCGCCGCGCTCACCCCGCGAAGTCCTGTCCCAGCCTCTACGATCCGAACCTCTCCACGTCCCTTTAGGGCGTGATGCATTGCAAGCGCCAGTTCAACCCCGGCCACACCGCCGCCTATCACGACAACCGGCCCGGCTTCGCGCTCCAGATGCGCGCGCCACTGATCCGCAAACGGCCCAAGTGGTTTGGCCGCGATCCCATGCTCCGGAAAACCTGGCAAATCGGGCATGTCGGATGTGATGCCTATGTCGAAAGAGGCAAAGTCATAGCTTATGTCGGGTCGGCCGGTCACTTGGATCAACCGCGTGTCCCGGTCTATTCCCACCGCTCTCCCGAAGATCATTCGCGCCCCGGCGAAGCGTGCCAGCCGCACGAGGTCGATTTCCAGCATCTCGCGACTGTAGTGTCCCGCAACAAATCCGGGCAGCATTCCAGTGTAGGGCGCGGTGGCACTTGGGTTGATCAGGGTTAGTCTTGCGCCCGGAAGCGGATCCATTCCCCATTGACGAAGGAGCAAGGCGTGCGCGTGCCCGCCGCCAATCAATACGATGTCTCGGGTCAGTGGAAGATCGGGCGTCATGTTGTTCGACCTAGCCGGAACAGCGCGCGTGCCGCAAGCGCCATCAATACCCGCTCATCTCGAGATAGCCGATGCCCGGGTGGCTTCCGTTCACTCGAACAGGCCCTTCCCAGTAAGAAACAAGCGTGCCCATCCAGCTGTCTGGGTAGATCGCGCTCACGCTGATTTGAAGCTCCTGTTCGGGAAACGCAATGTCCCAGGTGGTCGGTACCTCGCGTCCTTCGACGGTAGACCAAGCACTTGCGGTCATGGTGAGATCCCCCGGCTGAAGTGCGCGTGAGGTCTGATCCTCCCCAATCCAGGTTCCAACCGTGTACGCGCTGCCGTCGGCATCTCTCAATCGGTAGCCCATGAGTTTGGCGCCGGACTCAAAATGGAGGGAAACCCAATCCCAACCGGTCTGTGTTTCGGTGAGCGGTTGCGAGGACCACTCACGGTCCAGCCAAGCGCGGCCGGAGACTTCTACCACTCTTTCGGGAAGCGTGATCGTGCCGCTTACCTGGTAGAAGGGTTGTGAATAGTAATGGCTGGCTTGCCCTGCCTCGGACTTTACCGAAAACCCCTGTTCTCCCTGCAGGATAAACGGTCCGTCCGCATCGAGTTTGAGGTCGTAGTGAAAGTCGCTGCCTTGGGCTGTCAGGCGGATGTCGTTTAGGTTCGGCCCGATCATTTGCCATTCGTCGATGAACGCCTCGAACGGCTCGGCGGAGACCCCGGCCTGGCCACTGTCCCCGCGGGCAAACCGCTCCGCAAATCGATGCCCGTTCGGCGTGGAGACTGCCGCATGCGCCATCCACGCCTGATCGCTCTCTGCGCCATGCGGCTCAAGAGCGTTCCGGAAGAGCGTCCATTGGATGCCGTATGGATTGCCTGCTTCATCCTCCAGATTGGCGGTGACGTACCACCATTCGATCCGGAACTCGTTATGCGCGCCGTGATCTGCAGGAAAGGCAAACCGGGTGTCTGGTGATGGCAGGGCGAAGCCGTCCGTTGTCTGGCCCAGCCCAGCAAACCCCTGCGCCAGAGCATTGGACGCGCAAAGGAAAATCAAGGCTGCAAGGCGAAAAACGCTAACGTTCATGCGCAAAGACCCGTATCAGATCGGCCGGTGGGCGCTTGGCCAATTGCCGCGAGGGCCAGAGGCTTGCCAAGCCGGCCGCTGCAAGCGAAGCCAGACCGAGCCAAATCCAGTCTCTCGGGAAGAGTGACATCGGCAGGCGCCATCCAAATGCCTCCACGTTGATCACGGTCAAAAGAACCCATGCCAAACCGATACCCACCGGGAGCGCCAATACGAACGTCAAGGCAGCCAGAAGCAAAGCTCTGACGAATTCGAGTTGCGCGAGTTTGCGTCGCGTCACGCCAAGAGCCCAAACCGGAGCCAGTTGAGGCAGGCGCATGGCCGAAAGCGTCAGAAGTGCAATCAGAATCGCAAGCCCGGCAACAGAGAGCGTCAGAATGTTCAAGGCCCCCGTAACCGCGAACGTCCGCTCAAATACTTGCATCGAGAAGGCCTTGAGGGCGGCTTGATCGGTCATCTGCTCATCGGGAATGCCGAGTTCAGCCACCAGTTCTTGCCGAAGCCGTTGAGGGTCATCGGTCAGAACACCGAAATCGCCTTTATCTGCATCCGGATATGTCCCAACCAGCAAAGGCAAGGCGATCACAACCTGTCCCAACGGATTTCCGTAGTCGCTGTAGACGCCCAAAACCTGCGTGCTCCATCCTCCGGGCAACTCCAATTCATCACCCGGCGACAGACCTTCTCGCCGCGCCAGTTGTTCGTTGATAAGCGCACCTTCTCCGTCATGCAGCCGCTCCCAAACGTCAGGCGATCGGGACAGAAGGGGCCAGCTGCTCTCATACACAGGATGATCCACGACACCGTAGATCTCGGCTGGCGCACCGCGCACGTCGCCTTCCGTCTCCCATATTGGCAGTACGTCCAATCCGCGTTCGGCCAAATAGTCCTGCAATAGGGACGATTCTTCCTCCGTCTCGACCGAAACGTAAAGATCACTCACCAGTCTTTGGTCCAGCCATCCGGTGAATGTATCCCGGAAACTTGAAACCATCGTGCCCACGCCGATATTCGCCGCAAGCGCCAGCAGAAGAGCCATCAAGGCGAGTGACAATCCGGGAAGCTGCTGACGCGTGTCAGCCCAGAACCAAGCCGAAAGGGGGCCTCGGCCAAATCTGGAAAGGTACAGCAGGATACCAGCAAGGATCGCTGGCAGAGCAAGCGCGCAGGCCATCAAAAAGCCGCCCAGCAAAACGAAGCCACCCACCAAGCCGCCACCAATGGCCAGCGCCGCGAGTGCGGCAAAAAGAAAAACAACCGCAAGTATGAGCTGCCCGCGCATAGTTCCGGCGTTCACCATGGCCCATGCGCGCGGTTTTGCGGGTGCCAACGGGGGCATCCTTGCCACCTGTATCAGTCCATTCAACGATGCAAGACCTGTCCCAAGCGTCGCGATTGCAAGCCCGCTCAGCCACCAGACCGGTGACAGCGTCAACGTGCCTTCGACCGAAGCTCCGTAAAGCCCTCTGAGCGTTGCCGCCACATCGGGCAATAGTAGGCTTGCGATTAGGTACCCCAAAACAATACCGATCGCGCCTGCCAGGATGGCAAAGGACAACAACTCCACGATCAAGAGCGCGACGATGCGTCGGGACGATGCGCCTAGCGCGCGCAGCGTTCGGAAAACTGGACGTCGCTGTTCAAAGGCCAACCCGACAGCGCCATTCACGATGAAAAGCCCGACCGCAAACGACAGCAGGCCAAACGCAGTCAGGTTCAGGTGAAAACTGTCTGTCAGGCGGGAAAGATCCTCTGCGGTGTCCGCCTGTTCGGTCCGCAGGTCGGGCGCGATATCTTCGAGATCAGGTTGAACAAGCGGCTGATCGGGCAAGACAATCAGCCGGTTGTATCCCTGCTGATCCATGAGATCGGACGCGACGGTAAGGTCCGCGAGTGCCAAACCTGGTGTCAGGGTCGCCACCTCTCTCACGGTTCGGTTGAGCGCGCCCAGACGATTGGCCGTTGCAGGATTGACCAGAACGGCGCCCTCGGACCCCATGGTATCCCCGATGCTGTCCGGGCCGATCGTGGTTCCGATTGTGCTGTCACTTGGCGCCGTGAAAGGATCGATCCCCAAAAGGCGGACGCGACCGCGCTCGCCAGCGATCCAACCGTCTACCACCGGGCTTACAAGCCATCCCGAGCGTCTCAAGGCGATGTAGGTTTCGTGGGCGATCAGCCCGTTGCGCGCCACAAGGTTCGGAAGCCCGCCCCCTGTCAGCGTGTCCGCCGCTTCATCATAGCTTTTGCGGGCCTCGGCATTAATGGCCTGAACGCCGGACCAAAGCGCGGTCGCGAGCGCGAGTCCGTGGATCAACGTAAGAAACTGGAACGGTCGGCGCTTCCAGTGCGACAGAAGAGCAGTCAGCATTGCGGGCGTCATGTCTCAATCTGCCCACGGCTCAAGTGAAGTCGCCGTCCTGCTCGCGACGCCAGTTTCTCGGAATGCGTGACAATGAGAAGGCTGGCGCCTGTCTTGGCGGTTTCACCAAGCAAAAGGTCGAACACGGCGTCAGAGGTCGCCTCGTCCAGATTGCCCGTGGGCTCGTCTGCCAGCACCAGCTTGGGACCGTGCATAAGCGCGCGTCCGATGGCGACACGCTGCTGTTGGCCGCCCGACAGCTCCTCGGGGTATTTTGCCATCTGGTCTATGATTCCAAGTGCTTGCGCCATGGAGCTTATGTCGTTCTTACCTGTGGGCTTGCCCGCCAACTCGGCCTGAAATCCCAGGTTCTTTCCAACTGTAAGGGACGGGATGAGATTGAACTGCTGAAACACGATTCCCAGTTCGGTTCGTCGGAACGCGGCACGACCTGCGTCATCCATGCCGGACAGGGCAGTCTCGCCAAGCGTGACGTCACCGCCGTCTGCGGGCTCCAGCCCGGCGATCACATGGAGAAGCGTAGACTTGCCGGATCCACTTTCCCCGGTAAGCGCGACCACTTCGCCAGCGTCCATCGACAAGGAAATTCCATTCAACACGGGAGCTTCGACACCCGGAAATCTCTTCACAACGTCTTTCACATCCAACCGCATGACGCGAACCTATGCCGAATTCGCCCTAGGTACAGGCGGCTGAGCGCCGCAGGCCCCGATCAATCCAGTTTTGCCAAGATTTGTGCTTCCGACTCACGCGGCCCCTTCATATGGTGTCCGCATGTCAGCACCGTCTTTTATACACCTCCGCGTCCACACCGAATATTCGCTGCTCGAAGGAGCTGTCCGACTGAAGTCGCTGCCAAAGCTTTGCGAAGCCGCGGGCATGCCCGCCGTCGCAGTGACCGACACCAACAACATGTTTTCGGCTCTTGAATTCTCCGTCGCTGCGGCAGGAGCAGGAATTCAGCCAATCGTCGGTTGCCAGGTCGATCTGCAATTCGAGACTGCGGCGCTCGGGGAAGCAGCGTCGCGTCCGGCTCCCTTGGTTTTGCTCGCCCAATCCCGCGAGGGCTATGAGGGGCTGATGAAGCTCAACTCGGCGCTTTACCTTCGTGAAGCGGACTGGCCACACGTTACATTGTCGGAACTGGAAAAACACGCGAACGGGCTGATCTGCCTGACTGGCGGCGCCGACGGTCCCGTGGGCCGCCATATTCAGGCGGGCCAGCGGGACAAAGCAGAGACGCTTATGAAGCGCCTCGCGGATATCTTTGGTGATCGTCTTTACATCGAGCTCCAGCGGCACCCTGGCGAAGGTGGAGCGCTGCCGGAAGGCGAAACTGTAACCGAACCGGCGTTCATCGACATGGCCTACGCGATGGATATTCCGTTGGTCGCGACCAACGATGTGCACTTCCCGACGTCCGATCTTTATGAGGCCCACGACGCGCTGATTTGCATCGCAGAAGGCGCTTACGTCGATCAGCAGGCAGACCGGAAAAGGCTGTCGCAGCAACACTACTTCAAGACACCGTCCGAGATGGAAGTCTTGTTCAAAGACCTTCCGGAAGCCATTGAAAACACAGTTGAGATTGCAATGCGGTGTGCCTTCGCAGTTGCGCGGCACGACCCGATTCTGCCAAAATTCGCAGATGACGAGGTCGAGGAACTTCGTCGTCAGGCGAAGGCCGGACTTGAAGAAAGGCTGTCCGCGATTGAGCCTGCCGCACCTCGCGAAACGTACGACGAACGTCTGGAGTTCGAGCTTGGGATCATCGAAGGCATGGGCTTCCCCGGCTACTTTCTGATCGTCGCCGACTTCATCAAGTGGGCCAAGGAGCAAGGCATCCCGGTTGGCCCGGGCCGTGGGTCCGGTGCGGGCTCCCTTGTTGCCTACGCGCTCACTATCACCGACCTTGATCCACTGCGGTATTCGCTTCTGTTCGAGCGTTTCCTGAACCCTGAGCGGGTTTCGATGCCGGACTTCGACATCGATTTCTGCATGGATCGTCGGGAAGAGGTCATCCGCTACGTACAGGAGAAATACGGGGCGGACAAAGTCGGCCAGATCATTACCTTTGGTGCCTTGCTGTCGAAAGCGGCTGTTCGGGATGTGGGGCGCGTTCTCCAGATGCCCTATGGCCAAGTGGATCGGCTGTCCAAACTGATCCCTGTTGAGGGCGTGAAGCCCGTCAGCATCGAGAAGGCGCTTGCGGAGGAGCCACGCCTTCGCGAAGAGGCCAAGGCTGAGGAGGTGGTGGACCGGTTGCTCACCTACGGTCAGCAATTGGAAGGGCTTCTGCGGAACGCCTCCACCCATGCGGCCGGCGTCGTGATCGGGGATCGTCCGTTGGACGCTCTTGTCCCGCTTTACCGTGACCCAAGGTCGGAGATGCCCGCTACCCAGTTCAACATGAAATGGGTGGAGCAAGCCGGACTGGTCAAGTTCGACTTCCTTGGGTTGAAGACATTAACTGTGATCCAGAATGCTCTGAATTTGCTCCAGGAACGTGGGATCAGTATCGATATCGGAGCCATTCCGCTCGACGATCCGGCAACCTACGAACTCTACGCGCGGGCGCAGACGGTCGCAGTGTTCCAGGTGGAAAGTTCGGGCATGATGGACGCGCTTCGCCGCATGAAGCCCACCTGTATCGAAGACATTGTTGCGCTGGTCGCGCTCTATCGTCCCGGTCCGATGGAGAACATTCCGCAATATTGTGATGTCAAGAATGGCCGCGCCGAACGGCAGGGAATTCACCCACTGATCGACCACATTCTCGACGAAACCCAAGGCATCATCGTCTACCAGGAGCAGGTGATGCAGATCGCACAGGAAATGGCGGGATACTCGCTCGGCGGGGCGGACCTGCTTCGCCGCGCCATGGGTAAGAAAATTCAGGAGGCCATGGACGCCGAGCGGCCGAAGTTCCTCGAAGGCGCTGCTCAAAACGGTGTCGACAAGGCGAAAGCGATGGAGGTTTGGAACCTTCTGGACAAGTTTGCCAACTACGGTTTCAACAAATCGCACGCAGCGGCTTATGCCGTGGTCAGCTATCAAACCGCGTGGCTCAAGGCGAACCACCCTGTCGAGTTCATGGCGGGTGTCATGAATTGCGATCTTCATCTCACCGACAAGCTCAGCGTCTATGCAGAAGAGGTGCGGCGCGGACTGGATATCGAAATCGTGCCCCCCTGCGTCAACCGATCCGGCGCAACCTTCTCGGTGAAGGACGGCAAGTTGGTCTACGCGCTTGGCGCCTTGAAGAACGTGGGCGTGGAGGCGATGAAGCTGGTGACAACGGCGCGTGCCGACAAGCCATTTGCAACGATTTTTGACTTTGCGCGGCGTGTTGATCTGAAGCGCGTGGGCAAGCGACCCCTGGAGATGTTGGCGCGCGCGGGCGCGTTTGACGAACTTGACAGCAACCGGCGCCGCGTCTTCGCGTCCCTCGACGCGCTGACGGCTTATTCCGCGGCGATTTTCGAGCAGCGGGCGTCGAACCAGGTCTCTCTTTTTGGAGAGGCAGGCGATGATCTTCCGGAGCCGCGGCTCTCACCGGTGGATGACTGGCTTCCCAATGAAAGGTTGGCGGAAGAAGAAACGGCCATCGGATTCTATCTCTCCGGCCATCCTTTGGACGATTACGCGGTTGCTTTGAAACGGAAGAACATGCTGACGCTTGCCGAGTTGAAAGAGAAGGCGGAAGCTGAAGGCGGTGCGGTCTCTCGCGTCGGTGTGATCGTTTCTGCTTTGCAGGAACGGAAATCCGGTCGGGGGACCCGCTTCTTCCGAATGAACATTTCGGATCCGACTGGGCAGGTCAGCGGCATGGCTCTCTTCCCGGATGACTTCGAAGCGGTGCGAAAGGTTTTCGATCAGACGACACAGGTGATCATGACGCTGGAAGCGCGTTTTAATGAAGGGCAGTTCGATCCAATTGCCCGGAGTGTCGCGCCGATCGACAGCGTCGTCTCTGCCGAAGCTGCAGCGGGCCTGAACGTGATGGTCGACGATGCGGATGCCGGTGTGCTGATCCATTCCGTATTGGATCGTTTCAGGGAAGATGGTGCCATCAAATCAAAGGGGCCAATCCGCGTCACGGTATTGTCGGTACCGCTCGGGGGCGTCCCGCAGGATGTTCCCTTGGAGCTTGGGGACGGGTGGCCTGTCTCTCCGCAGATCAAGGGCGCGCTCAAGTCCTTGCCGGGCGTGGTCACCGTCGAGGAGATGGCCTGAACCTGCCGAGCATTGGGTTGATGAGGCACCAGCTTTTCGAGGCCGGCGTTTGCCGCATGTCAGGGCGTATGATCCGCCATAGCGTGGACGGATGAGGCGTCCCGGAGTTTCGGTAGTAGACGTGATCGCTGATTGTAGCTTCTTCCGAACTTTCGAACTGATATATCAGTTGGTCAGACAACACGTGCAGTGAAATACTAATATATCAGCGCTTTGGGGCTGATATATCACTTGCATCGAGATCAATCAGGATTTGGAAAAGGTGCCCATGGCCCCGCCAGTGAATACGAGCGGTTCTCCATCGCGGGCAGAGGCCGCCTCAACCCGCCCGAGTAAAATCGTATGATCCCCGGCGTCATGCGCGGCGAAGCGATTGCACTCGAAATGGGCAAGACAGTTTTGGATCACCGGAGCAGTTTCGTCCGAAAATTCGGTCGCAAGCCCCTCAAAATCCAGACCGTCTCTGGTGAAGCGCAAACAGATATCGCTTTGTTCCGCGCCTAGCACATGGATTGTAAAACGCTCGGCGGCCACGAACGCGTCGTGACGCGAGGATGACTTCGCCGGCGACCAAAGCACCAAAGGTGGGTCAAGTGACACGCTGGCAAAGCTGTTCGCCGTGATTCCCAATGGCCCACGGTCGGAGTTGCAGGTCACAACCGTCACTCCGGTCGCAAACCTGCTCAGTGCCGTTCGAAAGTCCTTGGCCGTTTCGGGGCCCGGAACGAAACGAAGCATCAGGCCACTTCGCGCCCAAGCGCGGCCGTGTAGAGCCCAAACCAGGTTTCGCGGTCCATTTCGACCTTCAGCGCGTCGCCTAACGCGGCAATCCGGTCCAATCGGTTCGTGCCCATGACGGGCAGGATTTTCGAAGGATGCCGGAGCAGCCAGGCGATCGCCACGGCGGCCTCCTCAACATCGTTCTGCATCGCGACTTTCGAAACCGTTTCCCGCGGCTCTCCTGCTGAAAACAGGCTTCCGCCTCCAAGCGGTGACCATGCCATGGGAGAGATTAGCCGTTCCTGAAGAAAAGCGATGTCGCCATTGGTGAACGGCTCATGATGCTGGAGGCTGATTTCGATCTGATTGGTGGCAAGCGGCGTTTCCATTGCCGACTGCAGAAGCGTCCAGTCCCACGGACGGAAATTCGACACTCCGACTGAGCGGACTTTTCCCGATGCCACGGCCTCGTCAAGGGCGCGCCCGGTTTCCTCGGCGTCCATCAACGGGTCGGGGCGATGGATCAAAAGGAGATCGATATGATCGATCGACATTTCAGAAAGCGAAGTGTCAATCGAAGACGCGATATGCGCAGCCGACGTATCGTAGTACTTCACGCGCTTGTCGGCGTAACGACCCGCAGGCGCAACAATATCGCATTTGGTGACGATCTCGACTTTGTCCCGCAGCCCAAGGCTCTCCTTGAAGCAGGCTCCAAGCAGACCTTCGGCCGTGTAGCCGCCATAGATATCTGCCTGGTCGATCGTGGTGATGCCCTGTTCAAGACAGGCTTCGATCTTGGCCCGAATGTGAGCCGGGGAGGTGTCGGCGTCATCGCCGACACGCCACATGCCATAGACGATGCGGCTCAGCTCAAGGCCGCCCGGAAGCGAAACACGGTCCATTACACTCTTTCTCCTACGCCAAGCGGGGTCTCAGGCGCGCTCGCCGGCACGCGGCCATAGACATGGGGCAGGGAACAGGTTTTCAAGTGCGGCAGCACCTTTTCCCCGAAATGTATGCACTCGTCGATATGCGGATAACCCGAGAAGATGAAAGCCCGAATTCCCATCTTTTGATACGCTTCGATTTCAGAAAGCACCTGATCGGCAGACCCGACGAGAGCCGCGCCGCATCCTGACCGTGCGCGCCCGACGCCGGTCCAGAGATGTGGTTCAACATATCCGAATTGGTCGGCCAATTCGCGGGCCCGCGCCTGGTGGCTGACCCCAAGGGAAGAACTGTCATGTGCCCTGTCGCGGATGAGCTTGCCATATTCGTCATCGAGCTTTGAAACGATGTAGTCGGCATATTCACGGGCTTCAGCTTCGGTGTCGCGCACGATCATGTGGACCCGAAGTCCGTAATTCAAAGTCCGGTCATACTTCTCGGCCACGGCATGCACGGCCTTCATCCGCTCGGCGATCTGATCCTTGGGTTCGGGCCACATCAGGTAAACGTCGCAATGCTGTCCGCAAAGGTCGAGCGCCGCGGGAGAGTAGCCTCCAAAATAGAGAAGGGGCCCGCCATTCTGCTGGTACGGACGGGCCGGGTTCGTTGTCAGCCCCTCAAAGTTGTAAACTTCTCCCTTGTAGGTGATCTCATCCTGTGACCAGGCCTGCTTCAGGATTTCTACCACTTCGCGAGAGCGTTGGTACCGGAAGTTGCTCTCGGCCTTTTCCCCCGGGAAGTCCGAAGAAATGATATTCACCGTCAGTCTGCCTTCAAGCATGTGATCGAGCGTGGCGATCGTGCGGGCCAGCATGATCGGCTGCATCTCTCCGCAGCGGACAGCGGCCAGCATGTTGATGTTCGAGGTCAGTGGCGCCATGCCCGCGACGAAACTCAGAGTGTCCTGGCCAACCTGATAGGAAGACGGACAGAGAATGTTTCGAAAGCCTTGTTTCTCGGCCTCCAGCACGATGTCTCGACAATGTGCGAAACTCGAACGCAGTGCGCCATCCGGTACGCCGAGGAACTGGTAGTCGTCAGAACAAAGGGCAGAGAACCAGCTGACCTCGGCTGCGTCGAGGTCGGGTGAAGTGATCGGGACAATGGTCATGGAAAAGCCTATCCGAAGGGCGATTTTCTCCTTGCATACCAGCGCAAAAGAACTGCATCAATAGTAGATCAATTCGTGCTCGAGTGCGACACATGCGAACCGAAGCTCACGCGCTTCCAAAATACGTGCAAGCGTCCGAAACGCTGATCCGCGATATTTCCGCGGGTCGTTTGCGTGATGGTGAGCGTTTGGCGCCAGAACGTGAAATGGCGGCAGACATGGGGATCGCTGTCGGAACGCTTCGGAAAGCCCTTTCCGAGTTGGAAGGGCGCGGTTTGCTCGAGCGCATTCAAGGTTCGGGCAACTATATCCGGCACCGGCCAGAGGCATCAGGTCTATACGCGTTTTTCCGGCTTGAACGTCTTGAAGGTGGGGGGCTGCCGACTGCAGACCTGTTGGACGTGGCGCGAGTGAAGAAGCCGGCCGACCTGCCGCAGTTTGGCGGCTCATCCGAAGGTCACAGAATTCGGCGGGTTCGGCACGTGTCCGGCGAACCGGTCGCACTTGAGGAAATCTGGCTCGATGCAAAATGGGCGGTGCAAATCGAAGCCGATCGTCTGAGTGAATCCCTCTACCTCTTTTATCGCCGCAGCCTGAATCTTTGGATCGCGCGGGCGGAAGATCGCATTGGTATCTCGGCGTTGCCGGAATGGGGCCGTACTCTTGGCGTCTTTTCGAGTGACCTTGCCGGATATGTCGAGCGGTTCGGGGAAACGGAAACCGGGGAGGTCGCTGAATACTCGCGCACCTGGTTCAACACGGAACGGGCGCGATACGTATCGCGGATGTCAAATGAAGGAACGAATTTGTGACTAACTATGGGATTATCGGCTGCGGCATGATGGGGCAGGAACACCTGCGCAACATCGCGCTGTTGCCGGACGCGCGTGTCACCGCGATCTTTGAGCCGAACGAGTTGATGGCCAATGCCGCCAAGGCCATTGCGCCAAATGCCCAGCTTTGTGCCTCTCTCGAAGACCTGCTGGCGGTCGAGGCCCTTGATTGCTTGCTGATCGCGTCCCCCAACCATCTTCATGTTGGTCAGTTCGACCAAATTGCAGCCACCCGCCACCTTCCGCTTCTGATCGAAAAGCCGCTCTTCACCCGCTACGAAGACATGGCAAAACTGGCCGAACTCGATGCGAGTTACATGGCTCCAATCTGGGTGGGCATGGAATATCGCTACATGCCTCCCATCCAGACATTCATCGATCAAGTCGGAACGGCCACGGGTGGTCCAACGATGCTCACCATTCGCGAACATCGCTTCCCCTTCCTCGAAAAGGTGGGAGACTGGAACCGCTTCAACCGGAACACCGGTGGTACACTGGTTGAAAAGTGCTGCCACTTCTTCGATCTCATGCGGTTCATTCTCAAGGATGAGCCGGTCCGCGTCATGGCGAGCGCCGGGCAGGATGTGAACCACCTGCAGGAAACCTATGGTGGAGAAGTGCCGGACATTTGGGACGGGGCCTATGTTATTGTCGATTTCGCAGGTGGTGCGCGTGCCATGTTGGAACTCTGCATGTACGCGGAGGGCTCGACCTTTCAGGAGGAGATCACTTGCGTTGGTCCGGAAGGCAAGATCGAGGTGAAGGTTCCCGGACCGGGTCGCTTTTGGCCGACCCATTTGGGCGAGCCGCCTGTTGCGCAGGTGATTGTCTCCCCACGCAGCCCCAAGGGCCCACAACAGGTCGAGATCCCAGTGGATCCAACCATTCAGGAAGCTGGTGACCACAATGGCTCCACGTTCTTCCAGCACGCGCGGTTTGTCGACGTGGTCAAAGGTTTGGGCATGCCGGAAGTGACGTTGCGGGATGGTGCGCGTGCTGTCGAAATGGGTCTGGCGGCTCAACAATCTGCCGCGTCAGGGGAGGCAGTGACCCTTGATGCAGACCCCTGGTCGCTCGTGACCCGAAACAAGACGGCCTAGCGCGATCCTCAACTCGATCGAGTTGACGACGATTTCCCGCGTCGGAAATTGCTCCCGTCCTGTCGGGAAGTGGCGCGATGGTGTTGTGCCACGGTCGCAGCATGTCGGCAGGAGGATGCGGCATGGCCACCGAACTATCGCAAGTTCTGAAACCCATCGAAAGCGCCAATGGGCTGCCCAACGCGCACTACACCTCCCAGTCTGTCTACGACGCCGAGCGTGACCCGCTTTGGTTCCGGAACTGGGCAGGCATTTGTACCGAAGCCGAGTTGCCGGAAATCGGAGATGCTCGACCCGTCGATTTCCTTGGCGTCCCGCTGTTTGCGATGCGCGGAAAGGACGGCAAGATACGGGTGTTTCAGAATGTTTGCCGACACCGCGGCATGATCCTCGTCACGGAGCCGCAGCGGATCGAAGGGGCCATCCGGTGCCCTTATCATTCATGGTGCTATAGCCACGAGGGCAAGCTTGTGGCGACACCGCATGTGGGTGGTCCGGGGCAAAACGCGCATCCCGGGATCAACAAAGAGCAATTGGGGCTGCTCGAAGTCCGGTCGCATGTTTGGATGGGAGTTGTTTTTGTCAATCTGTCAGGCAACGCGCCGGACTTCGCCGAGATGCACGCCCAGCTGATTGCGCGCTGGTCCGAGTTCGACCACCCTTTGTACACCAATCTCGAAGACAGCAAGATCACACTCACCTGTCGCACGAACTGGAAGCTTGCGGTCGAGAATTATTGCGAAAGCTATCATCTGCCATGGGTACATCCCGGGCTGAACAGCTATTCAAGGCTTGAGGATCACTACCATATCGAGGTGCCCGGACAGTTTTCGGGGCAGGGCACCGAAGTCTATCGGCAAATCGAGGATGAAGACGGCAGCCGGTTTCCTGATTTTCCAGACCTTTCAAAGAAATGGGACACTGCCGGAGAATACATTACGCTGGCGCCTAACGTCATGTTCGGTGTTCAGCGGGACCATACCTTCGCGATCATTCTTGAACCGAAGGGGCCGATGCTTACGGTCGAACATATCCACCTGCTCTATGCGTCACCCAACACGTCCGAACGTCTGCGCAAGAAAAATGCCGAGCAGTGGGAGGTTGTTTTCGTCGAGGATATCGGTGTCGTTGAAGGCATGCAGGCGGCTCGAGGTGCGCCCGGGTTTGACGGCGGTCGGTTCTCACCTGCCATGGACGGGCCGACTTTGGCATTCCACCAATGGGTCGCGCGACAAATGACCGAAAATGCGCCGGCGACGGAATGAATGATCTGTCTTTGGAACAGAAACTTCTTGATGCGCATGACGCAGGAAAGACCTCGGTCCTCGCCGCACTCTACTCGGAGGCAGCAGAGCTTGCCGAACACACGGGGGAAACGGATCGGGCTTGTTTCTTTCTGACACAGGCGTGGATTTTCGCACTCGAAGCGGGCGACCCGCTCGCAAATGACATACGCGCCCGGCTCGTGGCGCAAGGACGGGAGACTGAGACATGAGGGACCACTACAGGGTCGTGGTAATCGGGGGCGGCGTCGTGGGCTGCTCGGTCCTCTACCACCTGACAAAGCTTGGTTGGTCCGACGTTGTCTTGATCGAACGCTCCGACCTGACGAGCGGGTCCACATGGCATGCTGCCGGAGGTTTTCACACCCTGAACGGTGACACCAACATGGCCGCGCTTCAGGGGTACACGATCGGCCTGTACAAGGAACTCGAAGAGATCACGGGTATGTCCTGCGGCCTGCATCACGTGGGCGGTTTGACACTGGCCGACACGCCTGAGCGGTTCGACATGCTGAAGGCCGAACGCGCCAAGCACCGGTACATGGGGCTTGATACGCAAATCCTTTCACCGGCGGAAATCGTCGACATGGCGGAACTTGTGAACGCCGACGGCATAGTTGGAGCGCTGTACGACCCGCTCGATGGCCACCTTGACCCTTCCGGAACCACGCACGCCTATGCCAAAGCCGCGCGTTTGGGGGGCGCTGAAATCGTCACGCACAACCGCGTGCTGGAAACCAACCCGCATCCCGAGGGTTGGGAGATCGTGACCGAGAAAAGCACCGTTATTGCCGAGCATTTTGTCAACGCCGGTGGCCTTTGGGCACGGGAAGTTGCTGCGCTTGCAGGGCTCTATCTGCCGCTCCTCCCCATGGCGCACCAGTACCTCGTGACCGAGGACATCCCCGAAATCTCCAATCGGGCAACGGAGTTTCCGCACGTGATTGATCCCGGCGGAGAAAGCTACCTTCGCCAGGAAGGAAAGGGACTTTGCATCGGTTTTTATGAACAACCATGCGAGCCCTGGTCTGTCGATGGCACGCCTTGGGATTTCGGTCATGAACTGTTGAACGACCAGTTCGAGAAGATCGAAGACAGTGTCGCCTTTGCCTATCGCCGTTTTCCCGTTCTTGAACGCTCCGGCGTCAAACGCGTGATCCACGGTCCCTTCACCTTCGCACCAGATGGCAACCCGCTTGTTGGTCCCGTGCCCGGGCTCAGGAATTACTGGTCAGCCTGTGCTGTCATGGCAGGTTTCAGTCAGGGGGGCGGTGTCGGACTTGCTCTTGCACAATGGATGATTGAGGGCGAATGCGAGCGCGATCCTCGCGCTATGGACGTCGCCCGTTTCGGGCGCTGGACGACACCGGGCTACACCGTGCCAAAAGTGATTGAAAACTATCAAAACCGGTTCTCGGTCACGTATCCGAATGAAGAATTGCCCGCCGCGCGGCCATTCCGCACAACGCCGATGTACGACATTTGGGACAGCAAGAACGCGGTGTTCGGTCAGGCCTATGGGCTTGAGGTCGTGAACTATTTCGCACTCCCGGGAGAGCCCCGCTATGAGACGCCGAGTTTCCGGCGATCAAACGCCTGGGAAGCTGTTCGTCAGGAAGTCTTCGCCGTGCGGGAAAAGGTCGGCATCAACGAAATCCACAATTTCAGCAAGTTCCGGGTCTCCGGCAAGGATGCCCGCGTCTGGCTCGACCGGATCATGGCCGGTCGCATTCCAAAGCCGGGCAAACTGAGTCTGACGCCCATGCTCGCCCCGTCTGGAAAACTTGTCGGCGATTTTACAGTCGCCTGCCTGTCCGAGACGGAATTCCGATTGAATGCCAGCTACGGCAGCCAGGATTTCCACCTGCGGTGGTTCGAGACCCATCTTGAAGGTGATTTTGAGATCGAAAACATGTCGGACCGGATCACCGGCTTTCAAATTGCCGGTCCGCATGCCCGCGATGTGTTGGCCAAGGTCACGCGGGCAGATGTGTCAGACGCCGCTCTGCCGTTCCTCGGCGTTGCGCGGATGACTGTCGGTATGGCTGACTGTGTGGTGCAGCGCGTCAGCTACACGGGCGATCTCGGCTTTGAGATCTATTGTGATCCCAGTTCCCAACGACATCTATGGCACGTGCTGTCCGCGGCGGGGGAAGAGTTCGACATGCGACCCTTCGGCATGCGGGCCATGATGTCACTTCGGCTGGACCGCTTTTTTGGCTCGTGGCATCGCGAGTTCAGTCAGGACTACACGGCGGCGGAGACGGGGCTCGACCGGTTCATCTCGTTCAGGAAGAACGTTGACTTCATTGGTCGTGCAGCCGCCGAGGCCGAGAGAGACGCGGGCCCGAAGCGACGGCTTTGCGCCTTCGAAGTGGATGTTGAAGACGCGGATGTCGTCGCTTGGGAACCCATCTGGATCGGAGATGACGTCGTCGGATATTGCACCTCGGGCGGCTTCGCGCATTGGTCGGACAAGTCTATTGCGCTTGCGTTGATAGCCAGCGATCGGGTCGCGGATGCCGGTCGCGCCGAGATTGAAATTCTCGGCCAGAAGCGAGCGGCGACAATGATGACATCACCCATTTTCGATCCGGAAGGCCATCGCATGCGGGGAAGTTCATAGAGGCTGACCAAATGGCGGGGCAGGTCGCGTTGACGATCTCTTCAGGATGGCGAAGTCAGGGCCGATACCAGTGGGTTTTTTGTTGGGCCGCCGTCACCTTTGTGGGGCGTCACTCTCAATCAAGTTCCTCGCTTGAGTTGCAAGGCTTTTCGATTGCGTTGCGGAAGCCGTTCTTGCCGACTTTCAGGGAGTTGGCGGGTGCTGGAGGCATGAACAGGTACATCAATCCGCGCAATTCTCAACTGGACGCGAGACGTGCCGAGCATTCGTGACCTGCGCGGCGGTATTCAGAGCTATGAGTTGGTCAAAACCCTTCGGTTAGAACAATGACAGCTCGCCAGCCGACGGCGTGTCTGCGCCGTCGCTTGGTTCGATCAGTGCCTCCTGCAAGCTTCGCAACGTGAGCGATGCAATGAGGCTGTCGCGCGGTGTTGGATGGGAACGAAGACTGCGGGCGAGAACAGGGAGCATCTTTGCAAGGTCTGCATGAACCTGAGTGATCAGATCAATGTGCTGCAATTCGTGCATGGCGGTCGGCGCACTCATTCCGGCCGTCAGCGAGGACAACGCGTTTTGCAATGCGACATCGCTCTCGTGGAAGGTCTCCATGAGTCGGGCAATGTTGTCCAGAATTTCGGCCGAGTCTTCCGTGTCGACCAAATGATCCATGCGTCCCTCGTCCATTCGTCAAAGCCGCCCCACGATGGCTTCGATGGCTTGCTTCAGGTCGGCGGTCTGGAACGGTTTCGGTAAGTAGTTGTTCATACCAAGTTGTTTGCCCTTGTTGATAACCGCGGGATCCGCGCGGCCGGTGATCAGCAGAAACCCGGTTTTCTGCGTCTGCGGTGTGGCGCGCATGTAATGCAGAAGGTGCAGGCCATCCATTTCCGGCATGTTGTAGTCTGAGATTACCAGATGAACGGGCGATTGCTGGATCGCGGCAAGCGCGGTTTTGCCATCTCCCGCAGTTGCAACATTCTGGATGCCGATGGCATCGAGCGCTTGAGTGATCAGGCCGCGGCTGGTGGACATGTCGTCGACAACCATAACTCGGAGCTTCTCTCTTAAGGACATTGGGTTCGACCTGTTTCTGTTAGAGTTTTCTGTATGTTGTGACGCCAACCGCTTCCAAGCCGGTATCGTCGAGCGGATGAACGCGTTCCGAATGCCCTAGCATAAGCAGGCCACCTCGACGCAGTAGCGCGTGAAACCGGGGCCAGAGCTTCGTTTGTGTCGCGTCGTCGAAATAGATCACGACATTGCGGCAGAGGATCACCTCGAACGGGCCCTTCATCGGCCAACCTGGTCCGTTCAAGTTCAGGTGGCGGAATCTGACGAGTTGCTTGACCTGATCGCTGACACGGAAGTACCCATCCTTTTGCCTCTCGAAAAAACGGGACCGGTCCTGCGGCGGCACACCTTCGATCTCGTTTGCCGGATAAACGCCTTCGCTGGCTTTCGAGAGGATGTTCCGATCTATGTCCGTGGCGAGAATGAGAATATCTCGTTCCGCAGCGTTGGGGATGGCTTTCAGAATTTCGATGGCCAGCGAGTAGGGTTCTTGTCCCTTGGAGCATCCTGCAGACCAGAACCTCAGGCGCTCCTTTGGAGGTGTGGCCAGGAAGCTTTCGCGTATCGTATCGAAATGGTGACGCTCCCGAAAGAAATGGGAAACATTCGTCGTGAGAGCCGAGATCAGATTTTGCGTTTCGACGCTGTCGCCTTCCAGTGCCGCGAGATAGGCGCCGCATTCGCCAATCCCGAGATCGCGCATGCGACGCGCAACACGCGACTGAACGAGCGAACGCTTGGCCTCGGGAATTGCGAGGCCAGCTTCATGAGCGGCAATCTGAAGAATCTTGCGGAAGTCAGCATCTTTGAGCGTTATCCCGACCTCGGTGTTCGTCATGCTGCGATCTCGTCTCCCGTGGGCAAAACAACTTCCAAGTCAAGGAGCCTGACCATTCGATCATCGAGGATCGTCAGCGCCTTCACGAACGGGGCTTTCGCAGAGGTCGCAACATCAGGAGGAGGCTGCAATTGATCTTTTGTGAAGGATAATATGTCCGACACGGCATCCACCCTGAGCCCCATCACGCGCGTGCCGACATCCACCACGATGATGACGTTTCGTTCCTCCGGCTCGGTTTCTTCAAGACCAAGCCGCATGGCGAGATCGACAACGGGGAGAACCGTCCCACGCAGGTTGATGACGCCGCGGACAAATCGCGGTGCATGAGGAAGAGACGTTGTTCTGGTCCAGCCGCGAATTTCGCGGACGGCCATGATTTCAACAGAGTACTCGCTTTCACCGATCCGAAAGGAAAGGAATTCCGTTTGTTCGGCGCGGCTTGTGTCAACCGTCACGTTTTCTCGTTCGCTGAGGTTGGTCATCTCAGGACGCCTCCTTCTGAGTTGCATCAAATGTGACCCCGGCCGCGCTTGCCGCAATATCGCTGGCGTCAAGAATGAGAGCTATTTTTCCGTCGCCAAGAATGGTCGCAGCCGCGACGCCTCGAACGCGTCCGTAACTTTCCTGCAGACCCTTGATGACCACCTGTCGTTGATCCTCGATCGTGTCGACGAGGACTGCGACCAGCTTGCCTTCTTCCGGGGAAATGAGCAGTGCGATCGTGTCTTTCTCAAAAGCCAGCGCGGATCGATACCCAAGCTCCTTGCCGAGATCGAGGACCGGTACGAACTTTTCACGCACACACAGGACGACTTGTCCGGGGCCCACATGCCGCAAATCGTTTTCGGTCAAGGACAGTGTTTCGACGATGGCATTGAGGGGCACAACGAGTGTTTCCCCTGCAACTGTCACAACCATCCCGTCGAGAACGGCAAGCGTCAAAGGCAAAGAAATGGTGAACTTGGTTCCAACGCCAGCCGTGGACTCGATGGCAATACGCCCGCCGAGAGCCGTGATCTGAGTTTTGACCACGTCCATCCCGACACCGCGGCCGGAAAGAGAGGAGACCTCATCGGCAGTTGAAAATCCAGGCAGGAAGAGAAGCTGATCAATTTCACTGTCACTGAGATTGGCGTCTTCCGGAACAAGCCCCTTCGCGAGCGCGATGTTCAAGACTTTTTGCCGGTTGATGCCGCCGCCATCATCGGAAACCTCGATAACGACTCTGCCGGATCTATGGGCGGCCGCCAAACGGATTTCACCCTGCCGCGGCTTTCCGTTTGCAATCCTTGTCTCCGTCGGCTCCAACCCGTGATCCACCGCATTTCTGATCATATGCGTCAGCGGGTCCGCAAGGCTCTCGATCGCGGTTTTGTCGATTTCGGTGGTCTCGCCTTCCGTGGTGAGGCGGACGGATTTGTCGACGGCAGCCGAGGCTTCGCGCACAATCCGCGACATCCTCTGGAAAAGCGATTTGACCGGCTGTGCGCGGATCATCATCACGCTTTCCTGAATGTTCCGCGTGAGTTGCATGAATTCGTCCAGCCCCGCCGACACAGGCGAATTGGGGGGAATATTCTCTTCTGCAATCGATTGGGAGAGCATCGCCTGATTGATGACGAGCTCGCCTACGAGATTTACGAGGCGTTCAATTCTGTCGAGGTCGACCCGCACTGTGGGCGAAGACTTCGTTGCTGCTTTCGCGGCCGGCGCGGCGGGTTTGTCCGACTTTTGCGCAGGCTTGGGAGGGACCGGATCAGGTGCAGCGACGATCGGGGGAGGGGGTGTTGGGGTGTCCTCAGGTACAGGGCCAGAAAGCTCCGCATGCGCGTCCGGTTCGGATGGTTCCACGACGTCCGGCTCCGACTGCCCGGAGACCACTTCGAAGTGACAGAGGCCCGTGGCAAACTCGAATATCTCGTTGACGGCCGCAGGAGTTGCTTCAGTATCGATCCGAATTTCCCACGCAAGGCGGTCACCAAACGAATTGAGGTCGTCGACCGACTTGGGCGGGTCAAACCTCGGAGTGATGTGGCACTGACCCAGGTCCGCCAAGGATTTCAACAGATAGAGAGGCTCGTTTCCACTTTCGTATAGCTCGGGTTCGGGTTTGAAGCGCACCAAAAGCTGACCAGCCTCTGGCTGTTCCGGCTCCGGCGGGGCGACTGGCAGATTATCGAGAGGTGGGAGGTCAGGCAGACTGGGTGATCCAAGATCGGCTGCGTCCGGCGCATCACCTCCAAGATCGTCGAGGCTCAGCGTCATTGGCTGAAAGTCGATTTCCGGCGCGTCTTCTTCCTCCGATTCTTCTGCCGCGAAGGTTGAAAGTTCGGCGATCAATGCCTCCGAAGCGGCCGTGTCGAACTCTTCTCCGTCTCGTGAGCAACGGATCAGATCGGAAAGCATGTCGCCGCATCGCAGGAACAGCTGGACGAGGTCGTCGGTGATTTCCAGGTCGCCTGCGCGACACGCGTCCATGACAGTTTCGAACTGGTGTGCGAAGGCCACCAACTCATCCAGGCCAAAGGCACCGGCGCCGCCCTTTATCGAATGGACCGCACGGAACGCGACATTGATCGTTTCGGCATCATGTTCGCCGTCGGCCATGCTTTGCAGGGCATCGATCAGTGCTTCATGCAGCTCTTCACATTCGATGAAGAACGATGCCATGATTTCCTGCATGGGATCCGACATGACGCGCCCTCCTAACCAGCGACCATTCGAAGAGCGCGCACAAGCTTGTCTTGCGCGAAAGGTTTCACGATCCATCCGGTGGCTCCGGCATCGCGAGCCCGCGTTTTCAGATCGGCGGAACTTTCGGTCGTCAGAACAAGGATCGGGGTCGTCTTGGTGTCGTCTCGGGCGCGAACAGCGTCAATGAACCCAAAACCATCAAGGCGCGGCATGTTGATGTCTGTTATGATTACGTCCGGTTCCATGCCATCCAGCACTTCGAGCCCGTGTTCGCCGTCTTCGGCAAGCTGTACATCGAAACCTTCCGAACTGAGTGCGAGCGTGATCATGTCGCGCATGGTTCGGCTGTCATCGACGGCCAGGACGGAAATATTCATGCCGCATTCTCCAGTAGCGTGTCGGGGGTAAGGCCAAGGCGGCCCAAGTCTTCGATCATTTCAGGGGAGGCATCTTCGATCGTGACGCTATGCCCGCCAGAGTTCCAAACAGCGGCGACGGACATCAACGTTTCCACACAGAGGGCTCCGATCATCTTTACTTCGGAACCGTCCAGGACGAGATCCTCATCCTGCATTTCGATCAATGATTTTCGAAGTTCTGGCGCTGCTGCCGTATCAAGCTTCGACGCAAGCGCGACCCGTTTCACCATTCCAATACCTCGACCCTTGGCATCTTTCCGAGGGAAAGCCCCCGGAATGTCTGCTGCTTAAGGTCGGTGCCGTTAAGATGGCGTTACTCAAATCGCATCGATTGAGGTTACTGGCGCATCAAACCCTGAAGATGCGATCTAAGTCCTTCGAGAGCGGCAAAATCGTCCTCAACAATATCCACTCGAAAGTTATTCATGAATCCGGCAAAGCGACCTTTGTCGCGAAAGGCCGCAGCGAATCCGAACTGGTCAAAATAGGGTTCCATCGCGCGCGCAACCCCACCGATCAAGGAGACACCGCCGAACGGCAGATGGATGAGAGACAAGTTGCCTGCGACAGTACCGAGAATGCGAACGAACCAGCGGACGGCGTCCTCGGCAATTGGATCTGTGTCGGCCGATCCCATGATGTCGGCTGCACGTTTCTCCGTCCGTGTTCCGGCCTCGCTTTGAAGCCAGGCATAGATATGCTCCAGCCCGCGGCCCGACAAAACATCCTCAATGGCAGGGAAACCGTGCGAAGTTTCGACAAACTTGAGAAGCCTTAACTCCTCTTCGGTTCGCAGAGGCATGTTTGCATGCCCGGCTTCCGAGGGGGGAACGACACGCCCGTTCGGTGTCTCGAGAACTACCGCGGCGTTAAAGCCGGTGCCCACACCGATCACGAGTCGTGTCCCGTGTTCGGCGATGGGCCCGTCGACCACTGTCTTCAGGTTTTCCGGAGCGATCCGCCCCATGGCGTGTCCCTGGGCCTGAAGGTCATTCAGTACCGCCACTGTCTCGGCGCGCGTAACTTCGGCAAGCATTTCAGGGTCTGCAGACCAGTCGAGATTGGTCAAGGTCCCCCGGCCATCGCGGACCGGTCCTGCGATGGCAACCGCTGCACCAGCGCAATCGACCTTCTCGTCATCGAGATAGGCGGTCAGAACGCCGCCCAAGCCGGCGAAATCCTTGTTGGCGAATTTGCGCACCGTGTCTTTCAACAGACGCTCAGCATCTGCCAGCGCGACCCGGGTATTCGTGCCGCCGACGTCGGCGACCAGCGACAGCGTGTCGGCAGGATACTTGGACATGGGATTATCTCCGAAATGCGGCAGCAAGCGCGTGATAGGAATTTTTCGGACTGCGTTTCAAGGTGTCGAAATCGACGTGAACGGCCCCGAAACGCTTTTCATAGCCGAAGGCCCACTCGTAATTGTCGAGAAGTGACCAAAGGAAATACCCCTGAACGGGCACGCCTTCCCGGATCGCCTCTCTGACCGCTTCGAGGTGGTCGCCGATGTAGGCTTGACGATCGGTGTCGTCGATGGAGCCATCCGCACCAAGCTTGTCATGTGCGGCCATCCCGTTTTCCGTCACGTACAGGGGCAGGTCTCCTGTATACTCATCACGGGTGCGTAGAAGAAAGTCGCGGAGACCGTCAGGGTAGGTTTCCCAGCCAATCGAGTTCTTCGGCAATGGTCCTTCCACCTGAGCATAGCGGGGCCAGGCACCTTCTCCCTCCGTCAGAAGCGAGCGGGTATAGTAGTTGATGCCGCACCAGTCGACCGGAGAGGTGATCGTGCCGAAATCGTTCTGCCACCCGCTGGGAAGGTGCTGTTCCAATCCTTCCAGTACAAGGTCGGGATACGCGCCCTTGAAAAGGCCGCCCATGAAGAACCGATTGTATATGGCGTCATAGCGCTCCGCAGCGGCCTTCGACGCGGGGCTGTCATCCGCCGGCGTTGCCCATTCCAGATTGCAAACGGCACCTAGATTCGTGGCACCAGTTGCCCGGATCGCCTGCACGGCCGTGCCATGGGCGAGAAGAATATGATGCATCGCACGCGCTGTCGCACGGATGTCGCGCAGACCGGGCGCGTGCGCTCCCACGAAATGGCTGAGCCACCCGACGCACCAGGGCTCGTTGATGGTTGCGGTCGACCAGACGCGATCTCCGATCCGGTCCATGATCACCGTCGCATAATCCGCGAACCATTGTGCGATATCGCGGTTGCGCCAGCCACCCAAGTCCGCCAGCACCGATGGCAATTCCCAGTGATACAGGGTCAAGGCCGGTTTCAGCCCGCGGGCAAGCAGCCCATCCACCAACCGGTCATAGAAGTCGAGGCCTTCGGAATTCACCTGACCGCGACCTTCCGGCAGAACGCGTGCCCACGAGGTCGAGAACCGATAGACATCGACATTGAGTCCCTGAAGCAGGTCAAGGTCTTCATCCAGCCGGTGGTAATGATCGCAGGCGATCGCGCCATCCTCACCGCGCACGACATTGCCCGGTGTCGCGGCAAAATCGTCCCAATGCGTCCGCCCGGCACCGCCGAACGCGTGTCCTTCGATTTGATAACTCGAAGTGGCGGCCCCGAAGAGGAAGCCCTCCGGGAAGTCTGCTCTGGTGAGGTTCATGATGCTATCCTTGCTTCAGGAAACGGCGCATCGCCGGAGCGGGTCCGGTCGATTGTCCGATCGTGAGTTCCGCTTCGAGAAGTACGTGTTGTGGCTCTTTGTCTGGGTTCGCGATGGTCTGCAGAAGCATTTCCGCCGACATATGGCCTGCGTCTCGTACGGACGACCGAACTGCCGTGTAGGTCGGTATATCGCCTTCATTTCGAAAGTAACTCAGGTCGTCGTCGTGGATCAGGACCGAAACGTCATCTGCCATCGACAGCCCGGCATCGCTCAGAGCCCGCCGCGCACCAATCGCGGGAATGATGGACGAGACCAGTACCGCCGTGGGCGGTTCGGGCATCTCAAGAAACTCGCGCATGCTCGAATAGCCGTAGTTCTCGCTCATCTCGGCGTGGCGGACGAGGTCGTCGCAAACCTCTATTCCACGACTTGCAAGGGCATCGCGCATCCCGGCAAGGCGACGGGACGCAAAATCCATGTCGGCCAGGCCGTTTATGAAGGCAATTCGCGTGTGCCCAAGATCGAGCAAAAGCCCGGCAGCGCGCTCGAACGCCCGACGGTTGTTCACGTCCACCCAATTGTAATCTTCGCCCACGACGCTCGACCGACCGTGAACAACGAAGGGCAGGTTGAGCTCCTTCATCAACTCGATTCGCCGATCGTTCACCTTCGGGCCATGAAGAAGCACACCGTCCACCGCGCGGCGCTTGGCAAGATCGCGGTACGTCGCGACCTCATCCTCATCGCGCACCACGGTCAGCAGAAGGTCGTAGCCTTCTTCGGCGTAACGCTTGCCGGCGCCTGCTATGAAATCCGCGAATACCGGATTGACCATCTCGTGTTCATTCGAAACGGGCAGCACATGCCCGATGGTCATGACGCGCCCCTCCGCAAGGCGCTTCGCACCGGAGTTGGGCGAATAGTTATGGCGTTCTGCCGCTTCAAGAACCCTCTGACGCGTCCGTTCATTGACTTCCGGATAGCCGTTCAACGCACGGCTTACAGTGGTCGGAGACAATCCGAGATGCTGCGAGAGTTCCTTCAGGTTCATTATTCAAAGCGCTTTCAATTTCCGGACCAAGACTAGGCAAAGCGATCGACGGGGTCAAAGCCTTACTCGAGTAAACTCCCATAAAAAGTACGTTGACAAGCCTAGCAGGCTGAGCGACGGTGGCGCATCCAAAGCGCTTTGGCAGGACACAGCTCCGCAAGCGCCGAAGTGGAAACCTTGGGAGGTACATCATGAAATCCACTCTCTTCGCGGGTACCGCGATTTTTGCGCTGTCCGCTGGTGGCGCGTTTGCTGGCGGCCATTTGCCGTTCAATCCCGGCGAAGGTGCCTTCAGCTGGGACAGCTACAATGCTTGGGCCGAAAACGCGCCTGATCTTTCCGGTCAGCAAGTGACCGTTTCCGGTCCTTGGTTGACGCCGGAAGATGACGTTTTCCGCTCGGTACTGGCTTACTTCGCAGAAGCCACCGGCGCAGAAGTCATTTACACGGGTTCCGACAGCTTCGAGCAGCAGATCGTTATCGATGCCGAGGCCGGGTCCGCACCGAACGTCGCCGTTTTCCCGCAGCCGGGTCTGGCTGCAGATATGGCCGCTCGCGGTCTTCTCTATCCGCTGCCCGAGGGCACGGGCGCCTTTGTTGCCGAAAACTACGGTGCTGGCGAAAGCTGGGTTGATCTCGGCACCTACGCGGATGCTGACGGCAACGATCAGCTCTACGGCTTCTTCTACAATGTGAACGTGAAGTCGCTAGTCTGGTATGTGCCGGAGAACTTCGAAGACGCTGGCTACGAAGTGCCGGAAACCATGGAAGAGCTGAAGGCGCTGACCGAACAGATCGTCGCGGACGGCGAAACCCCTTGGTGCATCGGTCTCGGTTCCGGCGCAGCTACGGGCTGGCCTGCGACCGACTGGGTTGAAGACATGATGCTTCGTACGGTTTCGGCAGCAGACTATGATGCGTGGACGACGAACGAACTTCCGTTCAACGATCCGAAAGTCATCGCCGCAATCGAAGAATTCGGTTGGTTCGCTCGCGACGACGCAAAAGTCGCCGGTGGCGCGGGTGCCGTGGCTTCGACCGACTTCCGCGACAGCCCGAACGGCATGTTCGCAGCGCCTCCGGGCTGCTACATGCATCGTCAGGCGTCTTTCGTTCCTGCCTTCTTCCCGGAAGACACCGAGTTTGGCGAAGATGTCGACTTCTTCTACTTCCCGTCCTACGCGGAAAAAGATCTCGGCAACCCGGTGCTTGGCGGCGGTACACTGATGGCCATCACCGATCCGTCGGATGCCACCAGCGCCCTGTTCGAATACCTCCAGTTGCCGCTGGCGCATGAGGTGTTCGGCGCACAGTCGGGCTTCCTGACGCCGCTCAAGACGGTGAACCCGGAAACGTATCTCAATGATGCACTTCGTGGTCAGGCAGAGATCCTCGTCAACGCGACGACCTTCCGTTTCGACGGGTCTGACCTGATGCCGGGCGGTGTCGGTGCCGGTACGTTCTGGACCGGCATGGTCGACTACACCGGTGGCAAATCCGCAGAGGATGTCGCCAACGAAATCCAGGCAAGCTGGGACGCGCTGAAGTAAGCGCGAGTACAAAAGGGGCTCCGGGCACGGTCCGGAGCCCCACAAGACAACGTCGAGCCCAAGGCTCAAGCGTTGCACGTGTTTGATTTAAGAGTGCACGCCAATTCATTGGCTTCGCGTGTGAAAACGCACCCGCGAATTGGGAGGGAACACCATGGATGCAGCTCTACTCGGACTGATGACCGTCGTGATCGGCGTTGGCGGATGTCTGGCCTATTTCTACTTCTCGAACCTCTTCCTCGATAAGGTTCTCTTTCCGGCCTCAGGTCCGAATGCAGGTCAGAACATCAACCGCGCAAACCAGATCCGGCCTTGGCTCTTTCTATTCCCCGCGATGTTCGCTCTTGCGCTCTATCTCGGCTACCCGGTGTTCGAGACGCTTCGCCTCTCTCTTACGGATCGAAGCCAGGGCGGCGCGTTCGTGGGGCTCGAGAACTACAATCAGATGTTCAGCGAGCCGAAGTTCTGGGAAGCCATGCGGAACAACATGCTTTGGTTGATCGTGGTTCCGGCAACCTCGACGGCGTTTGGGCTCCTCGTGGCACAGCTCACGGACCGGATCGGATGGGGCAACATTGCCAAGTCGATCATCTTCATGCCCATGGCGATCTCCTTCGTGGGGGCTTCGGTGATCTTCAAGCTGATCTACGACGCCCGCCCCGAGGACAGCGCACAAATCGGTGTGTTGAACGCGGTCTGGATGAACTTTGAAGGCGGCTTCGGCTCAGTCCTCTTTCTCAAGATCTTCCCGGTCATTCTGCTTCTGAGCTTCGCCGCCATCGTGGCCTACGTGGGCTATATTATCCTCAAGATGTCAGGCGGGCTGTGGCGGACGCTGTTCAAACTCGCCGCAGGGGTCTTTGTCGCATGGATGGTGTTCCTGTCGCTGAAATCAGTGCTGGGCGTGGCGACTGCCGATCTTCCCTATGGTGAACCTCAGAACTGGCTAACCCTTCCGTTCTACAACAACTTTTTCCTTATGGTCGTCCTGATCTGGATCCAGACCGGGTTCGCCATGGTGATCCTCTCCGCCGCTCTGCGCGGCATCCCGGAAGAAACCGTGGAAGCCGCCATCGTAGACGGTGCGAACCCGTTCCAGATCTTCTTCAAGATCAAGGTGCCGCAAATCATGCCCACCATCGTGGTGGTCTGGACGACGATCACGCTGACGGTTCTCAAGGTCTTCGACATCGTGTTCGCGATGACCAACGGCCAATGGCAGACCCAGGTTCTGGCCAATTACATGTACGACAAACTGTTCCGCGCCAATGATTGGGGCGTCGGCTCGGCAAGCGCCATCATCATCATGCTGCTCGTCTCCCCGATCCTGATCTGGAACGTCTACAACGCCCGCAAGGAGATGCGCTGATGGATAACATAGCTGGCTCCAAGTCCTCACTCACATGGGCGGTCCACCTTTCGGTGCTGTTCCTTGTCGTCCTTTGGATCTTCCCGACAGTGGGACTTCTCGTCTCCTCGTTCCGGACAGGCGATCAGATTGCTACATCGGGTTGGTGGGCGTCCCTGGGCACGTCCGAGCAAAGTGTAGTCTACCGCGCCAAGGATCCGGACGATTTCCGTGAGGCGGATGGCGATCAGTTCGTCGTGACCGGCAATTTCTTCGAAGAAGAAGGTGGCAGCGGGACCGTGACCGTCTGGGGGACATCCTCCCGCGCAATTGACGCATACTCCGCTGGCGAGACCGCCGATCTGGGCGATGGAGAAACCTTCACCCTCGATGCCGCTGGCAACTACGAATGGCGCGGTCCGGATGATGCGATCTCGGGACGTGGACAGCGTGCCTTCGCGACGATCACCGCGCCGCCTGAGTTCACTCTGGAAAACTACGACAACATGCTGCTCGACCCGTCGAACAGCGAAGGCATGGCAAAGGCGTTCTTCAACACGCTGACCGTGACGATCCCGGCAACCATCATCCCGATCGTGATCGCGGCTTTTGCAGCCTATGCACTGGCGTGGATGGATTTTCCGGGGCGTGCGCTCCTCATCGCCTTTGTGGTCGGACTGCTCGTTGTGCCCCTTCAGTTGGCACTTATTCCGCTTCTGAAACTGCATCTCGGGATCGGGATCGGCAAAGGCTACCTCGGGGTCTGGCTCGCCCATACCGGGTTCGGGTTACCGCTCGCGATATACCTTTTACGCAACTACATGGTGGGTCTCCCGCGGGACATCATCGAGAATGCCAAGGTCGACGGAGCGACGGATTTCCAGATCTTCACCAAGATCATCCTCCCGCTGTCGTTCCCGGCCTTGGCGAGCTTTGCCATCTTCCAGTTCCTTTGGACGTGGAATGACCTGCTGGTCGCCAAGGTGTTCCTGATCGACAGTACCGGTCAGACCACGGTCATGACGAACCAGATTACGGAATTGCTGGGCACCCGTGGCGGGAACTGGGAAATCCTTGCGACAGCGGCCTTCGTCTCTATTGCGGTGCCACTTGTCGTCTTCTTCGCAATGCAACGCTACCTCGTCCGCGGCCTGCTGGCCGGGTCGGTGAAGTAAGGAATGGTTCATGAGCTTTGTTGACATCCACCCGGAGGAAGTGACCTCCACCATCGTTTCCGACCCGGATTGGTGGCGAGGCGCCGTGATCTATCAGATCTATCCGCGCTCGTTCCAGGACTCCAACGGCGACGGTATCGGCGATTTGTCAGGGATCGTCGATCGCCTGCCGCATGTCGCGTCTCTCAACGTTGATGCCATCTGGATTTCGCCGTTCTTCACGTCTCCGATGCTGGACTACGGCTACGACGTCTCGGACTATTGTGACGTCGACCCGATGTTTGGCCGGATTGGCGACTTCGATCGCCTGATCGAGAGGGCGCATCAACTCGGCATCCGCGTCATCATCGACCTCGTGCTCTCGCACACGTCGGACCTTCACCCTTGGTTCGTGGAAAGCCGGGTCAGCCGCGACAACGCAAAGTCCGATTGGTACGTCTGGGCCGAGGCGAAACCCGACGGCACGCCACCCAACAACTGGCTTTCGATTTTCGGCGGTTCTGCGTGGGAGTGGGACACGTCCCGCATGCAGTACTACATGCACAACTTCCTGCGTGAGCAGCCTGACCTGAACTTCCACAACATGGATGTGCAAAACGCACTTCTCGATGTGGCGCGCTTCTGGTTGGAACGTGGGGTGGACGGGTTCCGTCTGGACACAGTGAACTTCTATGTCCACGACAAGGAACTTCGCGATAACCCGGCCTTGGCGGACGACCGCAAGAACAGTGACATCGCACCCTCGGTGAACCCGTATACTTGGCAGGACCATCAGTTCTCGAAAAGCCAGCCGGAAAACATCGAGTTCCTCAAGAAGCTCCGCAAAGTGATGGACGAGTTCAATGACATCACGTCGGTCGGCGAGGTCGGGGATGACCAAAAGGGCATCCAGATCCAAGGTGAGTACACCCAAGGCAGTGATCGCCTTCACATGTGCTACGGCTTTGATTTTCTCGGTGCGCCGTACCCTAGCGGCCACCGAATTGCCGAGGTGCTGAACAAGTTCGATGAAAACGCCAAGGACGGTTGGGCCTGCTGGGCCTATTCCAACCACGACGTGGAGCGTCACACCAGTCGCTGGAACCTCTCGGAAGATGCCCAAAAGGCATACCTGGCGCTCATTCTGTCCATCCGCGGGTCGGCCTGTCTCTATCAAGGTGAAGAGCTTGGATTGCCCGAAGCGGATGTCGCTTTCGAAGACCTGCAGGACCCTTACGGCAAGAAGTTCTGGCCAAAGTTCAAAGGACGCGACGGGTGCCGGACGCCAATGGTCTGGAACTCCAATGCCGAGAATGGAGGGTTCTCATCCGCCAAGCCTTGGCTCCCGGTCTCCGACGCGCACGCTGCGCGCTCCGCCGACAGTCAGGAAGGCGACAGTTCGTCGATGCTGAATTTCTATCGCCGGATGATCGCCTACCGACAGGCGCAGGAGCCCTTGATCAAAGGAACGATGCAGATCGTGGCCCAGGAAGAAGGTTTCTTCGCCGTGATCCGCGAGACCAAATCGTCACGGATGTTCGTGGCCTCCAACTTGTCGGACAGCCAACGCGCCGTCAGCTTTCCAGAGGGGAGATGGAACGTGGACAGCAAGGCGCCATTCGACGTCAACCAGAACGGGGAAAGGGTGGAGTTGCCGGGATGGCAGGTACTCTTCGCCCATGAGGGAGGATAAGTCATGGCCAATCTGAAACTCACGGATGTCGCCAAATCTTATGGAGAGGTCGATGTTCTGAAGCACATCGATCTTGATATCGAGACAGGCGAACTGATCGTCTTCGTCGGCCCCTCGGGCTGCGGTAAATCAACATTGCTCCGCATGATCGCCGGACTGGAAAAGATCACCGGTGGCACCTTGGAAATCGACGGCATGGTCGTGAACGATGTCCCGCCATCCGAGCGTGGCATTGCGATGGTGTTCCAATCCTATGCGCTCTATCCGCATATGACAGTGCGTGAAAACATGCAGTTCGCCTTGAAGATCGCCAAGAAAAGTCAGGACGAGATCGACGAGCGCGTGGAGAAAGCGGCCAAGACGCTCCAGCTCCACAACTTGCTGGACCGACTGCCAAAAGAGCTATCGGGTGGACAGCGCCAGCGTGTTGCCATTGGTCGTTCGATCGTCCGGGATCCGAAGGTCTATCTTTTCGACGAACCGCTTTCGAACCTGGATGCCGCTTTGCGCGTAGCCACCCGGATCGAGATCGCGCAACTGAAGGAACAGATGCCCGAAAGCACGATGATCTACGTGACCCATGATCAGGTCGAAGCCATGACGCTCGCCTCACGGATCGTGGTTCTGGCAGGGGGTGGAATCGCTCAGGTCGGTTCGCCACTCGAACTTTACGAACGTCCGGAGAACGAGTTTGTCGCGCAGTTTATCGGATCACCATCCATGAATCTCGTTCCCGGCAAGATCGTAGGGACGGGTGCGCAGACGACAATCGAGGTGGAAGGGGGCGGGCGCGCCGTTTCCAACATACCCACCGAAGACGGAGACATGGGCAAGGACGTGAACATCGGCGTGCGGCCCGAGGATTTTGTCGAGGCTTCGGGTGACTTCATTTACGAAGGCACGGTCGGCATCACCGAAGCGCTTGGCGAGGTGACGCTTCTTTACTTCGAACCCAAGGGCGACGCGGACCCCGTTATCGGCAAACTTGCCGGCATCCATAAGGATCTGCGTGGGACGTCGGTCAAGCTGACTGCTGACCCATCCAAGGTGCATGTCTTCCACGACAGCCAGTCGCTTCTTTATCGCGACCGACCGATCAAACGCATCGCGACCAAGGCCCACTGACAAAGTCAGAGATGTCTGAACGCGTCTTCTGTTTCCTTGGGGCCCGGTGTCAGCGCCTGCGAGAGGACGTGGCGATGCCGCCAGATCACGAGGACGGAGAGGGGAATGAGCGCTGCGGCCGAAAACGGCAGCGTGATTGAACCTGCAAGGTACGGCGTCATGACAGCCGCAGTGCAGACTGCCACCGGACGCTTCCGGAACACGTAAAGTGCAGACCCCCAAGTCAGCATGGCAAACAAGGCCAGAAGCGGTTGCAGAGCGAGCATAGCGCCAACAATGACGCCAAGCCCGGTCCCGCCGCCAAAGGTTCTCCAGATGGGATAGTTGTGCCCAAATGATACGCCCAAGGCTGTTGCGAGAGCGACCCCCGGATCGAACAGGCAGCCGATCTCAACGATGGCGAAGCCTTTGAGTACATTCAGCAAGAACCGGGAGGTCGACCTGACTTGGTGCGTCCTGCGACTATCGGAATCGAAGTCGCGCAGGCCCAGAAAGCGATGAAACGGGATCGACCCGATCGCGTAAGCCAAGGCACCCAACAGGAACAGGTACGGTGAAACCATCAATCAACCACAAAACACACAACACTCGTAGTCATGGTTAATAGATGGTGAATTCGCAGGCAGAACGACCGAAATAGGGCAGTTGCAAGACGATTTTGAGTAGTTCCAATGGAGCCGCTACGTCGATTGGCGGGCGTCGAAAATGAACCCCAGGAAATTCAGTGTGATTTGAGCGGCCAGAATAGCGGTCGACCCCGTTGGATCGTAGTCAGGTGCAACTTCGACAAGGTCAAAGCCGACAACGTCGTGAGACCGCGCCACATGTTGCAGCAACTCCAAAACATCGTAGTAGAGAAATCCGCCGTGGGAGGGCGTTCCGGTCCCGGGCGCGATGGACGGACAAAATGCGTCGATATCCAGCGTGACGTATACGCGCGCGCCTTCAGGAATGCGGTCTGCTACCCCCTTGGGCCCAAGCGCACGCGCTTGTCGGACCGAAAGAATGTCAGACCCCATCGCGCGGGCGTCCTCGTAACCCTCTTTCGCAGTGGACGAGACATTGCGAATACCGACCTGCGTCAAACCGGTGACATGGTCCTGCTCCGCCGCGCGCCGCATCGGATTGCCATGGCCGTGGCGGACGCCGTGGCGCTCGTCGACAAAATCAAGATGCGCGTCGATCTGTAGGATATGAAACGGTTTTTCCCCATCGAATGCACGGATGCAGGGGATATTGATCGAGTGATCTCCGCCGATGACAACCGGCAAGGCACCAGCCTTCAGAATGGCCCGAACACCGGCTTCGATATTCGCGTGGCTCGCCTCGGTGTCGGTGTGCACGATATCAGCGTCGCCGATATCCACGATCCGCACATCACCTCGCAGGTAGGTCCGGTCATCCTCGTGATCATAGGCCCCCGCATGACCGAAGGAGAAAAGCGTCGACGCCTCCCGCACACCCCGCGGTCCAAAACGCGCGCCCGACCGCCATTGCGTGCCGAAGTCGAATGGCGCGCCCAACACGGCAACATCCGCGTCAATGGCGTTCCAGTCGGTGACGAGAGGGCGCTTTCCGAAGGTGGAAACGCCGACGAAGGGCAGGTCGAGGCGGCCGGTGTCGTAACTGTTGCTCATAAAGTGGAGTAGGGCGGAAGCGCGGGGTTTCCGCAAGAGGGATTGCAAAGGCTCAAATCGTGGCGCCCCCTTCCTTCCCAGAGGTCAGTCCACGATGCGGCACCGCTTGAACTTCCAAAGATCAGCAACACCCGCAGCGCTTAATGCGTCCACAATGTCTCCACGAAAAAAAGTACTGTCCACAAGCTGCATAGATGACCAAATCGGCGGCCCATCTAACGCTTCAGTGTACACAGCGATATCCTCATCTTTGAGATTCCGCGGTGTGCTCCAATGAGTAGGTGGCTTGCTGCTGGTACTTGGCCGCAGATCTCGACACTCCTCAATGGCAACAGCATCGACTGTTTTGCGCCGTTGCATAGAGACATACCCGCGATCCGCATGAACCTCGGTCGCTTTATCTGCGAGAAGAACCTTGACCGGTGCGAAGTAGGTGCGCCCCATGTCGAATTGGCGAAACGGTGCTGCAACCCTGTCTGAGATGACAAGCAACCCGCCACCTCTGAAAAGCTCTGGAAGGTCGTCCAGCGTTGCGTCGGGACGCTCCTCAAAAATGATGAGCGGCAGATCTTTGGGATCGGGTTCTTTGGCTTGGCGCATCGCCCGTCGGGCCGGGTCATCCTTCGGTGAACTGAACTCGAAGCCAGGCGTCGGAACACCGGACATCACTGTCGTTACCCAAATACTGTCAGTCGTCATCTCAATCTCTCAAATCAATTGCAGCGCGCGAGGGAGTGTCCCGTCCCAGAGGTCAGTCCACGATGCGGCAGCGCTTAAACTCCCAAAGATCAGCAACACCCGCAGTGCGCAATGCGTCCACAATGTCACCACGAAAGCAGGCGCCGCCAACTAGTTTCGAGTCAGACCAAATAGGCGGTCCGTTAAGAGCTTCGACGCGCACAGCAATATCACCGTCCTTGGGTTTGATAGGCATAAACCATACCGATGGCGGATCACTGTGAATACCTGCACGCAAGTCCCGGCACTTCTCAATATCAACAGCATCGACTGTTTTGCGCCGCTCCATCGCAACATACCCGCGATCCGCATGAACTTCGGTCGCTTTATCTGCGAGAAGAACCTTGACCGGTGCGAAGTAGGTGCGCCCCATGTCGAATTGGCGAAACGGCGCTGCGACCCTTTCCGAGATAACAAACAGCCCGCCACCAATGAAAAGCTCGGGAAGGTCGTCCAGCGTTGCGTCCGGGCGATCTTCAAAAATGATGAGCGGCAGAACTTTGGGATCGGGTTCTTTGGCTTGCCGCATCGCCCGTCGGGCCGGATCGTCCTTGGGCCAACTCAACTCAAAACCGGGCGTCGGAACACCGGACATCACCGTCGAGACCCAAATACTGTCAGTCGTCATGTCAATCTATCAAATCAATTGTGCCAGTAATGCCGCCGGTGCTCTAGCTGCGTGTTAACGGCAAAGTTGGGCGGAAGCATGACCTGTCTGCAAGATCAATTGTGTCAGACGCCTTTGGAAAGGGGGCCGGTCGGTCTGCGCCTCGAACAAATCCCGTACCGAATGGTTGTTCGCCACTTGGCCGTCGGAGTAATAAGATCAAGCGTCATGGCGGTCAAAAGGTGGGCGTGTGGAACGGTTTCGGTGGATTGGTGTGCTTCTGGCGGTGATCTGGGCGGTTGCGGTGATCAACCTGATCACCGGTTACGCGTTGAACGGCTGGTTCGGATTGCGTCCGCGCGCGGTCGGTGGGTTGGACGGCATCGTTCTGATGCCGTTCCTGCATGGTTCACTGACGCACGCAGCGGCGAACACGGTGCCGATTGTCGTTCTCGGCGGCGTCCTGGCCGCAACGGCTGGCACCGTGGCTTTGACGGCGACAGCGTTGATCGTGCTGCTGGGGGGCGCCGCCGTCTGGCTGTTCGGAGGGGCGGCGGTGCATGTCGGCGCGTCGGGTCTGATCTTCGGCTGGTTCGGGTTTCTGGTGGCGCGAGGCGCGGTGGAAAAGCGTTTTGTGCCGGTGATCGTCTCCGCGGCAGTGGCGGTCTTCTACGGAACGATGATCTGGGGTGTTTTGCCGGGGCAGCCCGGCGTCAGCTGGGAAAGCCATCTGTTTGGCGCGTTGGCCGGTGTCGTGACTGCCTTCGTGCTGCGTAGTGACCCGAGGACATAAGGCTTTCCACCCGCGAGATCACATTTTCCGCCAGACAGGGGTTTCCGTCCGGATAAACCCGTGCAATAGGGAGGCGTCAAACGAACCCCTCCAAAGGAGCTGACCATGGAGATTCGTGAGGCGCTCACGTTCGACGACGTTCTATTGGTCCCCGGGGCCTCCAAAGTGCTGCCAAGCGAGGCAGATACCCGCACTCAGGTCACCCGCGACATCGCCATGAACATACCTCTGCTGTCGTCCGCCATGGACACGGTGACGGAGGCCCGCATGGCAATCACCATGGCGCAGGCAGGAGGGATCGGCGTTCTGCATCGGAACCTCGACGTCGCCGAACAGGCGCGGCAGGTGCGGCAGGTGAAGCGCTTCATCTCCGGCATCGTCTACAACCCGATCACGCTGACGCCGGATCAGACCTTGGCGGACGCCAAGGCGCTCCAGGAACGCTACAACGTGACGGGTTTCCCGGTCGTGGACGATTCGGGTCGAGTCCTCGGGATTGTTACCAATCGGGACATGCGTTTCGCTGAAGCCGACGACACTCCCGTCAAAGTGATGATGACAGCCGAGGACCTCGCCATCCTCACCGAACCGGCCGATCTTGAGGAGGCGCGTAGCCTCATGAAGGCCCGTCGCATCGAGAAATTGCTGGTCACCGACGGGGCCGGAAAACTCACTGGCCTGCTCACACTCAAAGACAGTGAACAGGCCGTTCTGAACCCGATGGCCTGCAAGGATCATCTTGGGCGTCTTCGCGTGGCCGCGGCCACGACCGTGGGCGATGCCGGCTTCGAACGTTCGGGAGAACTGGTGGACGCAGGTGTCGACATCATCGTGATCGACACGGCCCATGGACATTCCGAAGGCGTGGCGGAAGCTGTCAGACGCGCCAAGACTCTTTCCAACGAGGTGCAGATCATCGCGGGCAATGTGGCCACCGGCGAGGCCACGAAAGCGCTCATGGATGCTGGAGCAGACGCAATAAAAGTAGGGATTGGGCCGGGGTCTATCTGTACGACGCGTATGGTCGCGGGGGTTGGTGTTCCCCAACTTACGGCCATCATGGATTGTGCAGCGGCCGCTGGCGATGTGCCGGTGATCGCAGACGGCGGCATCAAGTTCTCGGGCGATTTCGCCAAGGCCATTGCGGCGGGCGCCTCCTGCGCCATGGTCGGCTCGATGATTGCCGGAACGGATGAAAGCCCGGGCGAAGTGATCCTCTACCAGGGACGCTCGTTCAAGGCGTATCGCGGCATGGGCAGTCTCGGTGCGATGGCCCGCGGAAGTGCCGACCGGTACTTCCAGAAAGACGCGGCCTCCGACAAACTCGTGCCCGAAGGCATTGAAGGGCAGGTGCCCTACAAGGGATCGGCCGGTGCGGTAATACATCAACTTATCGGTGGTTTGCGGGCTGCGATGGGCTACACAGGTTGCGAAACGGTCGAAAAAATGCGACAAAATTGTCAATTCGTGCGCATTACCGGCGCGGGTCTGAAGGAAAGCCACGTGCATGACGTTCAGATCACCCGGGAAAGTCCAAATTACCGTTTGGGTGGATAATACGCACGGGCGCGACGTTGCCTCCGGCTGGGAGGCGTTAAATTGTTTTGGCGATGATGCTTGGAGGGGGCCGTGGCGGATCGCGCAGGTGGCGAGGGTGACCCGGGCGTGCCGAAAGAGGTTTTCGAACTCGACAAGGACGAGCGCTGGCAGGCGCGCCTTGAGGAGGCGCGTGCCCGGCGCGAAGTTGCGTTGCGCGAAAAGGCCGCCGGAAAGCCGCAGAAGCCCAGACCAAAACCTTGGGAAGTCGACGGCTCCGATATGGAGCAGCCGCCGGAAATCAATCCGATCATTCAGGATCGTGGAGACGACAAGTTCGACTTCGCCGATCGGCTGGAAACCATTCGCGGTACTCAGACCGAAACGCCGGCTCCACCTCCGCCAGAACCAGCAAAGCCGCCCGTAACCCGACCAAGAGCGACGCCCGATTTCAATCCGGCGCCGCGACAGAAAGTGCCTGCCGCGCAAGGTTCTGGTCTGGAACCACGCGCGCGACCGCAACCTTCGTTGATATTGCCCGGTGCACCGGACGTGGCCGAACTCGCGGAACGCTATGCCGCCACGCTTGAGGTTGTCGAAGACGACCCCGTCATCGCGCCCGAGCTGGATGAGCAGGAAGAAGAACAGGGCGCAACACTCGTTCCTTTGACAAAAGCCGCCCCCGAAGCGGAACCTGTCGTTGCCGATCAGAAGCCATTGACGCGTGCAGAGCGGCGGCGCGGTATTCGCCCCCTCGGCATGGCGCTTGCGCTGACAGGTTTGGCCGTCTTGCCGTTCGCCACGGAGGCACCACCGCTCGAAACCGGGCCGGAGATGCCCTTGGTCACCGGCTTCAGGTTCCAGCCCGCACTTGGTGTGACCTGGTCGCTCAACAACCGCCCGCGAGAAACGCAGTCGGGTGAGTGGCGTCCGGCAACTTCGCCCGCAGCTCTTGCCACTGTACCTTTCAGTCGGTCCGCAGCGGTAACGGACGCGGTAACCACACCGACGCCACCCGCCGGGCCTGCCGCAGGTTCCGTCGAATGGAGTGGTCTTGAACCGGTTCCCTCCGCCGAGCCGGGGTCCATTTTCAGACCAAACACTGTTTCGGGGGCGCTTCCGCAGGTATCCGCGGCACCTCAACCGGTTGCACCGTCGGTGGACAGCACTGCACCACCACTCCCGCGCGCTGTCGCCACGGAGTCAGAAAAAGACCCGACACCGATTGCACCGATTGACGAGGGTGTCACGGATATCCCGGCAAACTCCGCACCGGTCTCTGCACCACCACGCCCCGACACGCTGCTGCAGGAAGAGGCGGTGACGCCACCGACCCCTCCGGTACCGCCGCAAAGGCCGCAAACTGTCGTCGAGGTGGAATCCGACCCCTTGCGTGTGACCATCCTTGCGCCGCCCCGTACGGATCGGAAAATTGCCGACGATCTTGCGCAAAACGTGACACGCGACGGTCATGAGCTTGTGCGTGTCCGAGACGTGGATTTCAACATCAACGAACGGAATGTGCGGTATTTCCATGACGAGGATCGTGCATCCGCTGCCCGGATGGCTGAACGTTACGACGCGGAACTCCGCGACTTCACATGGTTCCGTCCGAAACCTGTTGAAGGCACCGCGGAGCTCTGGTTGTCGGGCCGCGCAACGGATGACAGCCCGGACTCCGCTGCGCCTCAAGTCCAGGCGAATCCAGCGGATCCTGCCAGCTTCCTTGGCCGTGTCTTCAATCGCCTTGGTCTCAGCGCCGAGCTTCCAGAGAGCCTGCCTGGCACCGAAGGCGGCAACTGATCATTCCGAAGCGAGTTCCAGATGCAGCCTGATGCCCGGATCGCGGCTGCGATAGATATTCTCGAACAGATCAACACAGGCGCCGCGGCAGAGAAGTGCCTGACGAACTGGGCGCGGTCGCATCGCTTCGCGGGGTCGGGTGACAGGGCGGCCATTCGCGATCTGGTGTTCGATGCGCTCCGGTGCCGGCGGTCTTTCGGCTGGGCAGGCGGTGGCGAAACAGGGCGGGCCCTGATGGTCGGTCGGCTGATGCTTGAGGGTGTGCCGCCCGAGCAAGTCTTTACCGGTGAAGGGTACGCGCCCCCCGTTTTGACCGAAACGGAACTGGAATCCGTTCAAAACCTCACGGACGCCCCCGTGCCGGTCCAGCTCGATTGCCCGGATTGGCTCTGGCCAACCATGCAAACTGACTTGGGAAATGAAGCCGTCCCGGTGCTGTCCGCCCTGCGTCAGCGAGCACCGGTGTTTTTGCGGGTGAACCTGGCCAAGGCCGACCTCAAGAGCGCACAGGCAGCCTTGGAAGAGGATGAGATCCTGACCGAGCCACACGAACTGGCCACCACGGCTTTGCAGGTCACGCGGAACGAAAGGCGCATAAAGGGGTCACGCGCATTTCGCGATGGGCTTGTCGAACTTCAGGATGCGGCTTCTCAAGCGGTTGTTGCCGCATGTCTGGAGAATTTCACGACCGGCCGTGTGCTCGATTATTGCGCGGGCGGCGGCGGCAAGGCGCTCGCTCTCGCGGATACTCTCAACGCACCTGTCAGCGCGCATGATGCGGACCCTGCACGAATGCGCGACATCCCGGAACGGGCGCGTCGCGCTGGTGCAACCATCGAGATTACGACCAGCGTTTCGGATCAATACGACCTCGTGCTTTGTGATGCGCCCTGTTCGGGAAGCGGTGCGTGGCGACGCCAGCCGGAAGCAAAATGGAACTTGAGCGAAGACCGCCTGACGAAACTCAACACCGTTCAGGATGCGATCCTCGCGGAGGCATCCGGGCTGGTTTCCGATAACGGCCTTCTTGCCTACGCCACATGTTCGCTCCTTTCGGCAGAAAACGATGCGCGCGCCGATGCATTCCTCGAAAGCCATCCGGACTGGAGCGAAGTGACGCGCCAAAACTGGACCCCACTTGACGGTGCCGACGGCTTTTTCCTCGTAGTTTTCAGAAAACGTTAACGTTTCTTACCTGAATTAGCACTTCATTAACCTTTTGGGCGTCAAACGTTCTCAGAAGTCGATGAGGAGAGCGCATGGCGTCTCGGCGGCTGGTTTTCGGAGAAGGCGTACTCGGTCAGCTTACGGTCGAGCGCCACTTGGTGTTTCTGCTGCTCGCCGCTGCCTTCGCAATCATGGCGATCTTCACGCCTGTCCAGGCCGCGTCCCCGGTGTTTATCGGAACGTCTGCCGGATTGCTGTCCATTCCCGTTCTGACTCTCTCGAAAGACGCCTTGCTGAAATTGCGGGGATTGTACGTGCCCCCCGTCCTGCGGGCCCGAATGGAAGCGAGCCCGGACATAGTCTTTTTGACGGACGGGCACGGAAACGCGCTCTCTGCAAACACGCGGGGATTCCGCGTCGCGGGGGCCGGTCTCCGCGGTGCGCTTGAAACCGTTCTTCAGGGTGTCACCGTCGATCCGCCCGGGTTCGTCAAACGACAATTGGAATATGCCGGCAAGGTGGGCTCTGCCGAGGAAACTCTGGGTATTGCTAGCAAATCCGCACGTATCAAGGTGAGCCGGATTGCCCGGTCGCGCTTTCTCTGGAGTGTTTCAACCAGAACGATCGATCCGGATCTTGCCCTGATTTCGATAAAAGATGGCGTGGCCGTGCCGAATGAATGCGCTGAGAAAATTGTGGGGCATGGCGCGCGGCAGCTTGACGATCTCATTCTGGATCCGCCGCTTCGGCAGGGGGGAATACACCGCCTGAAATCCGGCAGTGGCTCCGAACTTCAGGCGCGCGTCATCGAAGTCCACGCGGCTGGTACAAATTCCGAAATCGCGGTGTTGCCACTGGACGCAGGCATGCATGGCGCCGCGAAAGAGGCAATCACGCTCCCCGTGCCCGATCTTCTGTCGGTTCTCCCGGTGCCAATGCTCAAGGTCGACGCGGAAGGAATGCTCCTCGAAGTGAACGCGGAGGCGCGGTCGGTGCTCGCGCTTGGTGACGCCACGCTTCCACCTCTGTTCGAACTGGTGGAAGGGATGGGGCGCCCGATCTCGGACTGGCTCGCCGATGCCGCAGACGGGCGGGGTCTCCTGAAGCCGGAGATCGTTCGGGCGATCGTGCCGGGCCAGGAGCTCTATCTTCAGATCACCCTTGGCCGCATGGTGGAACAAGGACAAACGGTTCTTGTGGGCATTCTGAACGACGCGACCGAGCTCAAAACACTCGAGGCGCAATTCGTCCAAAGCCAGAAAATGCAGGCGATCGGGCAACTTGCGGGCGGCGTCGCGCACGACTTCAACAACCTTCTGACGGCAATCAGCGGGCATTGCGATCTCCTGCTCCTCCGTCATGAAGCCAGCGATCCCGATTACGCCGACCTGATCCAAATCAGCCAGAACGCCAATCGAGCGGCCAGTCTTGTCGGGCAACTGCTTGCCTTCTCCCGCAAACAGAACCTGAAACCGCAAGCGCTGGATTTGCGCGACACCATGGCCGATCTCGCCCATCTTCTGAACCGTCTGATCGGGGAGCGCGTCAAGCTCGAAGTCACGCATGCACCGGGGCCGCAACTGATACGGGCCGACCGGCGGCAACTCGAACAGGTGATCGTCAATCTCGTCGTCAACGCTCGGGACGCCATGCCTGAAGGCGGACGCATCGAAGTCGTAACCCGCACCGAGTTCCTTGCAGAGGAAGCCGTTCGGGATCAGGCGCGCTTGATGCCCGGCGAATACGTGGTGATCGAGGTGCGCGACACCGGCAACGGCATTGCGCCCGACGCTCTGCCCAAGATCTTCGAACCGTTCTTCACGACCAAGAAGACAGGGGAGGGCACCGGTCTCGGGCTTTCGACGGCCTACGGCTCGTGAAACAGACCGGCGGCTTCATCTTCGTGGATAGCGTTCTGTCGTCCGGCACGGTATTTACGCTCTACTTCCCGGCCACCGACAGTACGGAACCCAGGAAACAGCAAAAATCAACCGTGGATCAATCGACTTCTCTCCAACGCGCAGATGCCGCCATTCTGCTGGTCGAGGATGAAGCGCCCGTGCGTGCCTTTGCCTGTCGGGCTTTGCGTCTGCGGGGATACACGGTCATTGAAGCCGGTGATGCCGAGGAGGCTCTTTCGATCCTGGAAGACAAGGCGCTCAACATCGATCTGTTCGTGACCGATGTCATCATGCCGGGCATGGATGGCCCTACCTGGGTCCGGCAGGCTTTGAAGGATCGCCCCGACACTTCCACAGTTTTCATGTCGGGATATGCAGAAGAGGGTCGGACAGAAAAGCAGGCGCGCATTCCGAACTCGGTCTTCCTGCCGAAGCCGTTCTCGCTGCAACAACTGACCGAACTGGTTCAGGAACAGCTTCAGTAGACAGACCGGACCCTAGGAAAACTACCGACCCCAATCTGATCGCTAAGTTGTGGCGCAGGGCGCATTTTTCCCTGGATCTGCGAAAGTTCGCACTTCGGCATGAGTGGAGAAACGGCCACAAGTAACCGTCTGTTAAGCCCTCTGCCCGATAGAATTCGAAACAAATGCGTTGCAATGTTCTCATTTTGGTCCCATACACGGCGATAAGAACAAGAGGCGAACATGGGCAACATTGCCGTGACACTGCGGCTGTGGAATAAGGAACAGGACAAATGGGTGCAGCAGAACTTCTGGACATGACTTCGAAGGCAGGAAGCGAAAAGCAAAAAGCGCTGGATTCGGCTCTGGCGCAGATCGAACGCCAGTTCGGTAAAGGGTCGATTATGAAACTCGGCGGCGAAAACGCCATGCCGGAGATCGAGGCGACATCGACCGGCTCGCTCGGCTTGGATATCGCGCTCGGCATAGGTGGTTTGCCGAAAGGCCGGATCATCGAGATTTACGGGCCGGAATCCTCCGGTAAGACCACGCTCACGCTTCATGCTGTCGCGGAAGAGCAGAAAAAGGGCGGTGTTTGTGCCTTTGTCGATGCAGAGCACGCACTCGATCCGATGTATGCCAAGAAGCTCGGCGTGAACCTGGATGAGCTTCTGATTTCCCAACCCGATACCGGCGAACAGGCGCTGGAGATCACGGACACGCTCGTCCGTTCCGGCGCAGTGAACCTTGTTGTCGTCGACTCGGTCGCAGCGCTCACGCCAAAATCGGAACTTGAGGGCGATATGGGCGATTCGTCCGTCGGCGTGCATGCCCGCCTGATGAGCCAGGCCATGCGCAAGCTGACCGGTTCCATCGCCCGCTCGAACTGCATGGTGATCTTCATCAACCAGATCCGAATGAAGATTGGCGTCATGTTCGGTTCGCCGGAAACCACGACGGGCGGCAACGCGCTGAAATTCTACTCGTCCGTCCGTCTCGACATTCGCCGCATCGGCGCGATCAAGGATCGTGATGAAGTGGTGGGCAACACCACGCGCGTGAAGGTTGTGAAGAACAAGGTGGCCCCACCTTTCAAACAGGTCGAGTTCGATATCATGTATGGCGAAGGCATCTCCAAACATGGCGAGTTGATCGACATGGGCGTCAAAGCCGGCGTGGTTGAGAAATCGGGGTCATGGTTCAGCTATGGCGACGAACGGATCGGGCAGGGGCGTGAAAACGCAAAAACCTTCCTCAAGGAAAATGCCGATATCGCGCACGAGATCGAAGACAAGATTCGTGCGGCCCATGGCCTGGATTTCGATGGCGACGATTTCGAGGATGAAGACGACGACGATCTCGTCGAAGAGTGATTGCGCCGCCATTCTGGCGTCGCGACCGGGAGGGGGGCGCTGCCTCCCTCTTGGCTTTCAGCCAATTCACCCTCCGGGATATTTCCTCCAGGAAGAAATTGAGAAGGCGCTTCCTGAGAAGCGCCTTCCAGAGAAGCTTGCTTCTCCCTGGGCGGTCATCGGCGTCCCCGCCTGTACCGCTTCGACAATTTGACTAAAATTCGTTTCTTCCTGGTTAAAATATCCCGGGGAGCACGAGGGGCTGGCCCCTCGTTCCCGTCTTTACCGTTCAGCGCGAACGCGGTATCTCGGCGTTTCAGTCCATGAAGAGACGTCGACGCCATGACAAGCCTCAACGATATACGGTCAACCTTTCTCGGTTACTTTGAAAAAAACGGCCATGAAGTGATCGAAAGCTCTCCGCTCGTACCGCGAAATGACCCGACGCTCATGTTCACCAATTCGGGCATGGTGCAATTCAAGAACCTGTTCACCGGGCTGGAAAAGCGTGATTATGTGCGCGCCACGACGTCTCAGAAATGCGTGCGGGCGGGCGGCAAGCACAATGATCTCGACAATGTGGGATACACCGCGCGCCACCACACATTCTTCGAGATGCTCGGGAATTTTTCCTTCGGGGATTACTTCAAGAACGAGGCCATTCCATTTGCCTGGAATTTGCTGACCCAGGACTTCGGAATTGACAAGTCGCGCCTGTTGACCACGGTCTACCATACCGATGACGAAGCGGCCGAGATCTGGAAGAAGGTCGGCGTGCCGGAAGACCGGATCATTCGCATCGCGACAAGCGACAACTTCTGGCAGATGGGACCCACGGGGCCTTGCGGGCCCTGCACCGAGATTTTCTACGATCACGGCGATCATGTCTGGGGTGGGCCTCCCGGCAGCGCGGAAGAGGATGGCGATCGTTTCATCGAGATCTGGAACATCGTTTTCATGCAGAACGAACAGTTCGAAGATGGTTCGATGAAGGCGCTTGACATGCAGTCGATCGACACCGGTATGGGGCTGGAACGGATTGGCGCACTTCTTCAGGGCAGTCACGACAATTACGACACTGACACGATGCGGGCGTTGATCGAGGCGTCGGCCAATACGACCTCGACTGATGTCGAAGGGGATCAGAATGTCCACCACCGCGTCATTGCCGACCATCTGCGCTCGACCTCCTTCCTGATTGCCGAAGGTGTGCTGCCGTCCAACGAAGGCCGTGGTTATGTGCTCCGCCGGATCATGCGGCGCGCGATGCGGCATGCGCATCTGCTAGGTGCCAAGGATCCCGTGATGTACAAGCTCGTCCCGGCTCTCATTGCCGAAATGGGGGCAGCTTATCCGGAACTTGGCCGCGGCAAGGCGCTGATCGAAGAGACGCTGAAGGCGGAAGAGACACGCTTCAAGGCGACGCTGGACCGTGGGCTGTCGCTGCTGGATGAAGCAACCGGGGGGCTCGGGGAAGGCGGCGAACTGCCGGGCGAGACGGCGTTCAAACTGTATGACACCTATGGCTTCCCGCTCGATCTCACGCAGGATGCGCTCCGCGAACGTGGGATGAGTGTCGATACGGACGGGTTTGATGCGGCAATGGCGGAACAGAAGGCCAAGGCGCGTGCAGCCTGGGCAGGTTCCGGAGAGGCGGCGGATGCGGCGATCTGGTTCGATCTGGCCGAGGCGCATGGCGTAACAGAGTTCCTCGGCTACGAGACCGAAACCGCAGAAGGACAAATCGTGGCCCTCGTCGCGGACGGAGGCGAAACCGACACGGCGGCGGGCGAGGTCCAGATTGTTCTGAACCAGTCACCGTTCTACGCCGAGAGCGGTGGCCAGGTTGGTGACACGGGCTGGATCGAGACGGAAACCGGCAAGGCCGAAGTGACGGATACCAAAAAAGCTGCTGGCGTCTTCATCCACATGGCCCGTGTGACTGAAGGCGCGCTGTCGAAGGGACAGGCAGCGAAGCTGACGGTGGACCACAACCGGCGCACGGCCATCCGGGCCAACCACTCGGCGACCCACCTTCTGCACGAGGCGCTTCGGCAGGCGCTCGGGGACCATGTGGCGCAGCGGGGATCACTCAATGCGCCGGATCGGTTGCGGTTCGACTTCAGTCATCAGAAGGCGCTGACGTTGGAAGAACTGAAGGCGGTCGAGGCCAAGGTGAATGCCTTCATTCGTCAGAATACGCCCGTGGAGACACGGATCATGACCCCGGACGACGCGCGTGCCATCGGGGCGCAGGCGCTGTTCGGCGAGAAATACGGTGATGAGGTGCGGGTCGTCTCCATGGGGCGCGCGGATACCGGCAAGGGTGCAGATGGCGACACGTGGTCGATCGAGCTTTGCGGCGGCACTCACGTGACCAGGACCGGCGATATCGGTGTTTTCGTGACGCTCGGTGACAGTGCGTCGTCGGCTGGCGTGCGCCGGATCGAGGCGCTGACGGGTGATGCGGCGTTCCAATACCTGTCTGACCAGGATCACCGGTTGGCCGAAGTCGCGCTGGCCCTGAAAGCGCAACCGGGCGAAGTCGCCGACCGCGTGAAAGGGTTGTTGTCGGAGCGGAAATCGCTCACCGCTGAAGTTGCAGACCTGCGCCGACAGTTGGCCATGGGCGGTGGCGATGCCGGTGGCCCGGCGCAGGAAGATGTCAACGGTATTTGCTTCATGGGGCAGGTGATGGGCGGTGTGTCCGGCAAGGACCTTCCCGCGCTGATCGACCAGTTCAAGGAGCGCGCGGGCTCTGGTGTTGTGGTTCTCATCGCGGACGCAGGTGGCAAGGCCGCCGTTGCCGCCGGGGTCACACAAGACCTGACGGACCGCATCTCCGCGGTGGACGTCGTGAAGGCGGCCGTCGCAGAGCTTGGCGGCAAGGGCGGTGGCGGTCGTCCGGACTTGGCACAAGGCGGCGGTGCTTCGGTGGAAAACGCAGAGGCCGCGCTTCAGGCGGCGAAACAGGTTCTGGGAGGATAGGATGCCAGCATTGTGGATTGCCCGTGTCGATGTGACCGATGCGGAGCTTTACGGCAAGTATATCGAGGTGGCCTCGGTCGTGATCCCGGCGCACGGTGGCAAGTTCATCGCGCGTGGCGGACGGGTCGAACCGGTCGAGGGCGCTTCACGCGCACGCAATGTCGTGGCGAAGTTCCCGGATGTGGACGCCGCCTTGGCTGCCTACAATGATCAAAAGTATCAGGAAGCCGTCGGTTGGGCGATGCAAGCCTCCGAGCGCGAAGTGATCATCGTCGAAACGGATGAGTGACGGGTTGCGCCGCGCTTTGCGCGACGCCCGGGCGGAGGGAGGCCAGCCTCCCTCTTGGCCATTCGGCCAATTCACCCTCCGGGATATTTTTTCCAGGAAGAAAGATATGTGCGGGTGCTGACACTGGCGGAGCTGCAAGGGCGCTTTGCCTGCGCTGGCCGGGTTGAGGCGATCCTTATGCGTCCGGCGCGCGACGCGGCGATGGTGCGTGTCAATGAGGCGGATATCGCTGTTTCCGGGCTTCAGGGAGATCGGTCGCGCGCGGGCAAGCGCGCGGTGACCCTGCTGCAGGCCGAGCACCTACCGGTCATTGCCGCGCTCTCCGGCCTCAAATCGGTCGATCCCGCCGTGTTGCGACGCAATATCGTGGTGTCTGGCCTCAACCTGCTGGCCTTCCGGGGCAAAGAGGTGCGGATCGGTGAAGCCGTCTTGAGCTTCACCGTCCCGGCTCATCCCTGTTCCAAGATGGAACGTGTTCTGGGGGAAGGTGGCTACACCGCCGTGCGCGGACACGGCGGTCTATGTGCGTCGGTCGTGCAGGTCGGACGCATCGCCGTTGGAGACGCCGTGACGCCAGTTCAGTGATGCTTGGTGGCGTAGTCGGTGTAGTGCTTCACCAGCAGGTTCAACTCCGCGAGTTCCAGGTTGAGATCGTGGAAGATCTCGGTCTTGCCGGCTTCGTCCAACTCGCCGCCATCGATCAGGATCATCTGATTTCCCTTGATGATGGCCCAGCGGTTCAGGATGGAATCGAGATCGGCCCGGATTTCTTCGGTCGGCGCTTTCTTTATGCCGACATCCGGCATGCCATCCCGGAGGGCCAGTAGCGATTTCTCAAAGATATCCATTGTTTGGATCAGGTCGGCACGTCCTTCGTCTTCGTGGTAATGTGTCCAGATTTCACAGGAATCCTTGATCATCTTCTGTGTCAGCATCCGCTGGCGTCCGGCGATCGTGATCAGCATGGCGTTGCTTTGCGTCACTTCGTAAGGGTGGGTGTACTGGCTGGAGATATCGCTTGCGAGGATCGAGGTGAGATCGAGGATTTCAAGGTTGTGATCATCGATCCTATGGGCCGCCTCCACGTCATGATGATCCTCGAGGATTTCCAGGATCGCGTCATGTGTCGGTCCCCAGGCCTGCCAGACGTCGTTGATTTCCTTGATCGTGATTCGGCGCGTTTCCGGCTCGGGAATGTTGAGTTCCGCATCACCGTCGCGGAGTGCAATCACGATGCGCTCGAACTCGTGATAAGATTTTTCAAGGATCGCCAGGCTCATATCCGGCTCAATGTCAGAGGTCAGCGCGCAGGCCGACGCCGCGACACGCTGCGACAGCATGGGCAGTTGGTTGGCCAGATCGATACGATCCGAGCTGTCGGAGATGATTTCCACGGAAGAGATGTCGATCAGGTCGATGTTTTGGGGGTCGGCGGCTTGGGCTGTTGCACTCAGAACCACGAACGCCACAGAAGCGGCGAAAATTTTGGGACGCATCATTACCAGGGTCTCATATTACGTTAAGTCAGGCGTTAACCATTAGGAACGGAATTAGACCATAATTTGTGCTAATGATGGCTCTGTCCAAAAAATCTGACGGCAGAAGCGTCACGGCGCAATTACAGGGCAAGTGCATAAAATTAGGGCGGTTTTTGCGGTCGGAATGCAACCTATGCTTGCTTGCCATCGCTCAATGGTGTGTAAACCATCGTTGGATCGGAAACGACGGTGCGAAGGAGAACCATGATGCGGGCCGTGTTAATGAGCGTTCTGGGGCTGGCTGTGCTGTCGGGCTGCACGGCAGGCGAGCCTTCCGCCACGATTCAAAGAGACGGCGATCTTGTCACGGGTGTCGTCTCGCGCAGTTTTTCCGACGAAGAGCTGAAGGAGAACGCGTTCGGCGTTCTGTGTCTCCCGGAAGAAACCGTGACCGATCTTTTCATCACGCGATGGGACGATGGCTCTGCCCGCGTGTCCGCCCGCTGCCTTGGCTAGGCTCAGGCGGCACTTCTTGCGGCACGCTTGCGCTCATGCGGATCGAGATGCCGTTTGCGGAGTCGAATTGACCCGGGCGTCACTTCCACAAGCTCGTCATCGTCGATATAGGCGATGGCCTCTTCCAGCGAGAGACGTACGGGCGGTGTGAGCACCACCGCATCGTCTTTGCCCGAGGCGCGCACGTTGGTGAGTTTCTTTCCCTTGAGCGGGTTCACCTCCAGGTCATTGTCGCGGCTGTGTTCGCCAATGATCATGCCCTGATAGACCTGTTCCTGCGCACCGATGAACATGCGCCCGCGTTCTTCGAGATTGAAGAGCGCATAGGCGACGGAAACGCCGTTTTCCATGGAGATCAGCACGCCCGCACGCCGCCCCGGAATAGCGCCTCTGTGCGCGGTGTGGCCATGAAATACCCGGTTCAGAACGCCGGTTCCGCGCGTGTCGGTCAGGAACTCGCCATGGTATCCGATCAAACCGCGCGACGGGACATGGGCCACGATGCGCGTCTTGCCGGACCCGGCGGGCTTCATCTCGATCAGTTCGCCCTTGCGCGGACCGGTCAGCTTCTCGATCACGGCGCCCGTGTATTCGTCATCGACGTCAATGGTGACTTCCTCGACGGGCTCTTGGGTTTCCCCGTCGATGTCTCGAAAAATGACCTGCGGGCGGGAGATGGACAGCTCGAAGCCTTCGCGGCGCATGTTCTCGATCAAAACGCCCATCTGGAGTTCACCGCGACCCGAGACCTCGAAGGCTTCACCGCCCGGTGTGTCCTGCACGCAGATGGCCACGTTCGATTCCGCTTCCTTCATGAGACGGTCGCGGATGACGCGGCTTTGGACCTTCTTCCCGTCGCGGCCCGCAAGCGGGCTGTCATTGATCCCGAAAGTGACCGAGATGGTCGGCGGATCGATAGGTTGTGCGGGGATTGGATCGTCCACGGCAAGAGCGGCAATCGTGTCTGCCACCGTGGCCTTTGCCATGCCGGCAATGGAGACGATGTCGCCCGCCTCGGCTTCTTCGATCGGCTGTTGTGCAAGGCCGCGGAAGGCCAGGATCTTAGAGCCTGACCTAGAATGTGGATGGTCTCATCTGATATGGTATTTCCCTACTGAATTTAACCACAGACAGGGAAGACCACATGGCTTGGAACGAGACCACCCGCGCGAAGTATAAGCGTAGTTCGGACCGATATGA
>JAJDZT010000068.1 GCA_022824525.1 Silicimonas sp.
TGGCGAAGGACGTGGAGCGTACCTTGGCCAGTTCTCTGGCTTGGGTCCAATTGGCCGCGTGCCGGTTCCTGATGCGACGGGTGGCGCGGGCAATAACGTAATTATTACAATATGTTAACTAATTATGATTCAGGCTCTTAGTGACACGGAACTGCTCGAGTTTCTGGCCCGTGCGGCTGAGAGCCTGTACCGTGGCACCGGTTTTCAGGGTGCCTGTCTCGATCCGTCCGGTCAGCAGGCGGCCGAGATAGGGGTCTGCGGCAAGCGTTGTCGCCAGCATCGAGAAATCCGCGTCCTTTCGGGCCTGCTGGCGCGGGCGCGGCACGTGGTTGACGATAAGGTCGAACAGGGCCGAGAGGTCACTGCGCGGACCGTCGAGTTCCGCATCGGCCCAGCCGCTCCGCCCGCTTGCATAGAGATGCGGGAAATCCAGCTGGTCCTCGTTGGCATCAAGCGCAGCAAAGAGATCGAACACCTCGTCAAGCGCCCGATCGGGCTCCGCATCCGGTTTGTCCACCTTGTTGAGCACGACAATGGGCCGCAGTCCGAGGGCGAGTGCCTTGGATGTTACGAATTTGGTCTGTGGCATCGGCCCCTCGGCGGCATCCACCAGAAGAACAACACCATCGACCATGGACAGAATGCGTTCCACCTCGCCGCCGAAATCGGCGTGGCCGGGTGTATCTACGATGTTGATGCGGGTGTTCTTCCAGAGAACGGACGTTGCCTTGGCGAGGATCGTAATGCCCCGCTCACGCTCCAAGTCATTGGAATCCATGGCGCGTTCGGCCACGGCCTCGCCTTGCCGGAAGACACCGGATTGCTTCAGCAGTTCGTCCACAAGCGTGGTTTTGCCATGGTCGACATGGGCGATGATGGCGATGTTTCTGAGGTCCATAGGGGCGCACCTTTCGTTGCGGCCCGCCTAACCGGTTCGGGCGCGCTTGGAAAGAGGGTTTGCGCCGCGCGGGTGCGCGCCGCAGTGGGCGAGGGGGCTTAGCCCCCTCGCGCTCCCCCAGGATATTTGGGGGCCGATAATCCTCAGGTCAGGAGTTTGTCGACGGCGCCACCCGGCATGGCGTTCTGCAGGGCGGTGAAATCGCCACTTTTAAACATGGCGATCCCGGCATCGTGGATCGCCTTGTGGGTTACGCGTGCCAGCGCGGAGCCGAGCGAGAGGCGCGCCGCACCCATGGCGGCATAAAGCTCGCGGCTGTGTTGCGCATAGGGGCCTGCAACAAGGACATTCACCGGTTTTTTCGTGATCGCGATGACACGTTTCAGATCGTCCATCGTCTTCGGCAGGGGCACGTAAAGACAATCGGCTCCGGCCTCGTCGAAGGCCTCGATACGGCGGAGCGCTTCTTCGATGTCGTAATGTCCGTTCATCACGCCGTCGGCGCGCGCCACAAGCACGAAGTCGGTCGGCAGCGCGCGCGCGGCAGCGGCGGCAGCGCGAATGCGTTCGACCGCGGTGTCGAAGGCGTAGGCCTCATCGCCGGGGAATGCGGCGTCCTCGATCGAGATGCCCGCAAGACCGACCTCGGCCGAGAGGCGGACCGTTTCGGCAAGGACATCGGGGTCGTGACCGAAGCCGTTCTCGAAATCGCCGGACACGGGCACCGAGACGGCTGCGACCAGGTCTTCGGCATGCGCCAGCGCTTCGTCTCTCGTGACATGACCGCCGTCGGGGCGGCCGAGTGTGAATGCGTGGGCCGCGCTTGACGTGGCGATGGCCGGCGCGCCCAGGGCCGCGAGCATCTTGGCCGATCCCGCGTCCCAGGCATTGGCAAGGATGAACGGATCACCGATGCGGTGTAGGTCGCGAAAACTCATGCTGCGGTCCTTGTCAGGCTAAAATAGAAATCTGCGAGCCGATCCAGAGCGGTGTGGAGCCGCACGTCGTCGACTGTAAGCGCGATCCGCAAATGCCCCGCCGCGGCCTGCCCGAAGCTTTCTCCGGGCATGACGGCGATGTGGCGTTCTTCGAGAAGGCGCGCCGCGAAGGCGTCCCCCGACAAGCCGGTGGGTCTGATGTCGGCCATCAGATACATTGATGCGTCGGACGGAACGAAACGGATCCCGTGACCGGCAAGCTGTGCCTTGGCCGCCTTGTGCCGACGCCGGAACGGCGCGGCGATCCGATCCTCCAGCGTCTGGCCTGCCGTCAGCGCGAATTCACCCGCATCCTGAACGAAACCGGGCACGCCATAGGTCGTGTGGGTGGTCAGGTTGATGATGTGTTCGATGGCGTCTTCCGGCCCCACGATCCATCCAAGGCGGCTGCCGGTCATGGCGTGGCTTTTCGAAAGCGACCCGATGACGAGCGTGTTCTCGGCCCCCCCGGAAAGCTGGCGCGGCGACAGATGTGTGCCGTCCCAAACCTGCGTGTCGTAGACTTCATCGGAGATCAGCCAGAGATCATTTGCCCGGACGACCCGCAATATGTTTTCAAGGGTGTCCCGGGTGTAGACGACACCGGTGGGGTTGTTCGGCGAATTGATAAGAAGCGAACTGGCACCAGCGGCCACGGCTTCCAGTTCCCGGGCTTCGGGTTGGAAACCGCGTTCGGCATGCGCCGCCACCGGGACTGGCACGGCGCCGGCCCCCCTGATGGTTCCCGGATAGGTCGCATAGTAAGGGTCGATGAAAAGAGCGTCGTCTCCGGGATCGCAGGCCGCAACATGGGCCGCGAACAGTCCGGCCTGTCCACCGGGCACCACGACAACATTGTGCCGCGTGGTGGGAACGCCGGTGCGCTCCGCGACCCTTGCGGCCACCGTATCCCGCAAACTGTCCGTTCCGGGCAGGGCGGCATACCCGGTGTGCCCTCCCATCGCGGAGGCATGCATGGCCTCGAGGATCTCGGGTTCCGTCCGGCGATCATGCTCGCCGATGGTCAGTTCGGTCACGTCGATGCCGCTTGCCACCATGGCGCGGGCCTTGCGGAAGATGTCCCACCCGTCGGACCCGCCGCCGGTGAGCATCTCGATACGGTGAGAGAGTTTCATGACCGCATCGTGAAGGGCACAAGGTCAAAGTCAAACCAAGAATAGTGATTGCTGTGTTTCGTTTCGTTGATGGTCCGCGAAGCCGGAGTTTGCCCGAATTTTTGCAAGATTGCCGGGTAAGAGGGGGTAAGATCAAAGTGGTGAACGACATGCGCCCCTTCCTTGCGCTCATATTCTTGGTCATGGCCTCGCCCATTTGGGCCTTCGACGATGCGGACCTGGTCGGCGCGTATCAGCGTGCCCTTTCCGAAACGGCAACGCGTTACGGCACATGTGCCCCGGATCGCCGTCTCCTCAAGCGGGGCCGTATCGACATGATCGTGGCCTATGGAACGGCGCATCCGACGGTGACTGTTGAGATTGCGGGCGACACGAGAGAGACACATCTTTTCCTGTACTCCGACGGCGACCGGCACTGGCGGCTGGTCCCGGAACCTGACACTGAGCTTCGCTCTGTCACTGTGTTCGGGACGGGCAAGGCGATGGTCTCGGGCCTGCCGGAAGGGACCGACATCTTCGCGATGTCCACGGATGTGACCGGCACGCCGGTTCAACCTTGCGAGGTTGAGGACGAGGCAGAGCAGAGGCTGGCCACCGAATTGCGGCATTTCGCAATCGGGAGGCAGACCCTTCCTTTCCTAGAGGAGCGTTTGGCAGCCGCCACGGGCAAAGACCTCTCGGCCCTTGTCATAATGCGCAACGAAGCGTCCGCCGCGCGGATCGATTGGCGCGCGCGGGACAACACGGCGCGGCTCCGCGAAACCGGAGCGCGCTTGCAACAGGCGCTGCGTCCGCCGGTCGCTTTTGACATATCAGCGCTGCCCGCCCGCATGCCCGAGGGGTTGAGCGGGGACGGCATGCAGGACTGGCTTCTGAGCAGTGGTGCCGCCATTCCCGTCGATGAGGACCTGATTGGTTTCCTCTGTCTGCGCGAACGTGCCGACCTGATGGCTCTGGGCTTTCAGACCTTCCACGACCCGATCGCCTGCCGCGCACGAGAAAACTTCCCGAAGGAGCGGCAATTCATTCTCCTCCGGTCGCTGGATGTCGGTGATTACTACGAATGCGATCACGATCGCGGACCTCTGATGCACATGCCGCAAGGGCTGACCTTCACTGGCAGTTTCACGAACTGCAGCGCGCATGTCTTCCCGATGTAAGCGGTCGGGACTGTGCAAGCGGGGCCGTCTCGTGTATCAGACCCGTATGAACCGTGTCGCAATCCTCATTTGCTGCATTACCCGCTGACAATAGTCGCGCGGGCCGGTCCTCTTTTCTCTCTCATCTGACCAAGCTATGTCCCGCGCGGGAAACCCCGTGCCTGAAAGGCTGAGCCATGAGACCCGAGATCACGCTCCACAACACCGCCACCCGTCAGAAGGAGCGGTTTGACCCGATCGACCCGCAGAATGTGCGGATGTATGTCTGTGGTCCGACGGTCTATGACCGGGCGCATATCGGCAACGCGCGGCCCGTCATCGTGTTCGACACGCTTTTCCGCTTGCTGCGGCATGTCTATGGGCCAGATCACGTGACTTACGTGCGGAACTTCACGGACATCGACGACAAGATCAACGCGACGGCTCTGTCCCGGAAAGAGGCCGGGGCGGCAGGTACCCTGGAAGACCTGATCCGCGAGCGGACGGACGAGACGATCGACTGGTACCACGCGGACATGGATGCGCTTGGTACGCTTCGCCCGAGTTCCGAACCCCGCGCGACGGAATTCGTCGGCCAGATGATCGCGATGATCGAAGACCTGATTGCCAAGGGCCACGCCTATGCAGCAGAGGGGCATGCGTTGTTCCGTGTGCGGTCCTACACCGAATACGGCGCGCTCTCGGGCCGGTCGGTCGACGACATGATCGCCGGCGCCCGGGTCGAGGTGGCACCCTTCAAGGAGGACCCGATGGACTTCGTGCTGTGGAAGCCGTCCACCGACGATCTGCCGGGATGGGAGAGCCCATGGGGCAGGGGCCGTCCCGGCTGGCACATCGAATGCTCGGCGATGGCGCATGAGCTTCTGGGGGAGCGATTTGATATCCACGGCGGCGGCAACGACCTCCAATTCCCGCACCATGAGAACGAGATCGCCCAGTCCAAGTGCAGCGGCCACGGTTTCGCCAATGTATGGCTGCACAACGAGATGCTGCAGGTCGAAGGTAAGAAGATGTCGAAATCCCTCGGCAACTTCTTCACCGTGCGCGATTTGCTCGACGGCAACTGGTCCGGCGGCTGGAAAGTCCCGGGCGAGGTAATCCGGTTTGTGTTCTTGAGCACGCATTACCGGAAGCCCATGGATTGGACAGACGCGAAAGCGCGGGAAGCAGAGGCGACGCTCAGGAAGTGGGCAAAGGCTGTGGAAGGTGTGGAGCCTTCCGGGGAAACGGACCCGCAGATATTGGAAACGCTTGCGGATGATCTCAACACGGCAGGGGCCATAGCACGGCTCCATACGTTGTTTGCAGAAGGGAATTACCCGCACCTTCTCAGTGCGTTAACCTTAATGGGCATTAACCTTAATGCCTTGGAAACCGGGGCAGGGGCGCGCCGGGATGAGGTGGCGACGATGATCGAGGCGTTGCTTGAAGAACGTACGTTGGCGCGTCAGGCTAAGAACTTTGCGCGGGCTGATGCCTTGCGGGACGGGTTCGCCGCGGCGGGTGTTGTTGTGAAGGACACAGGGGAAGGAGCGGAGTGGGAACTCGCGCCCGATTTTGACCCCGCCAAACTGGAGGCGCTGAAATGACGGTCGCACAACTCAAGAAGGGCAGCGCCCGGCCCGAGGGTGGGCGTGAAGCGCCCGCTCTGACGGGCGTGACGAGCGCTGCTCGGTGTCGCACACCGGGCGGAACATTCGAGATGGGAGCAGCAAGATGACCCGCGAACCTCTCTACCTCTTCGACACCACCCTCCGCGACGGTCAGCAAACGCAAGGCGTGCAGTTCTCAACGGAAGAGAAAATCCTGATCGCCAACGCGCTCGACGCTCTTGGCCTCGACTACATCGAGGGCGGCTGGCCCGGCGCCAACCCCACCGACAGCGCGTTCTTTGACGCGCGTCCGCACACGAAAGCCACCTTCACCGCGTTCGGCATGACCAAGCGGGCAGGGCGCTCCGCAGACAACGACGAGGTGCTTGCCGCCGTCCTCAACGCCAACACGCCCGCTGTCTGCATCGTCGGGAAAACCCACGACTTCCACGTCGACACCGCGTTGAACATCACGCTCGACGAAAACCTCGCCAATATCCATGAGAGCATCGCCCATCTCGCCGCCAAGGGTCGCGAGGCCCTCTTCGACGCCGAGCATTTCTTCGACGGGTATAAGTCCAACCCGTCCTACGCCCTTGATTGCCTGAAAGCGGCCTACGACGCCGGGGCCCGCTGGGTCGTCCTCTGTGATACCAACGGTGGCACGCTCCCCCACGAGATCCACGAGATCACCAAGGCCGTCATCGCCTCCGGCATCCCCGGCGATCACCTCGGCATCCACACGCATGACGACACCGGCAACGCCGTCGCGGGCAGCCTTGCCGCCGTCGATGCGGGCGCGCGCCAGATCCAGGGCACTCTGAACGGCCTCGGCGAACGATGTGGCAACGCCAATCTCACCACGCTGATCCCGACCCTTTTGCTGAAAGAGCCCTATGCCAGCGCCTACGATATCGGCGTCAGCACAGAGGCCCTTGCGGATCTTACCCGAACCAGCCGTGTCCTCGATGAAATCCTGAACCGTGTCCCGCTCCGGTCCGCGCCGTATGTCGGCTCGTCCGCTTTTGCCCACAAGGCCGGGCTCCACGCCAGCGCCATCGTCAAGGACCCGACCACCTACGAACATATCGACCCGGCACTTGTCGGGAACACCCGCATCGTGCCCATGTCGAACCAGGCCGGACAGTCGAACCTCATCCGTCGGCTCTCCGAAATGGGCCTCGCCGTCGAGAAGGGCGATCCGGCGCTGGCGCGTATCCTCGACACCGTTAAGCAACGCGAAACCGACGGCTACGCCTATGACAGCGCACAGGCCAGTTTCGAACTTCTCGCCCGGACCGAACTCGGACTGACACCCGACTTCTTCGACGTGGAACGCTACCGCGTCATCTCCGAACGCCGCCGCAACGCGCGGGGGGAGATCGTTGTGGAATCGGAAGCGGTGGTCACCGTCTCCACCCGCGACGGTGCGCGCACGAGTTATTTCAAGAACGAACACGCCAGCGACATTCAGGATGACGGCCCGGTCAACGCGCTTTGGCAGGCGCTGAAGTCGGACCTCGGCCCCTACCAATCCCAGATCGATGACGTTCACCTCACCGACTTCAAGGTCCGCATAACCCAGGGCGGGACAGAAGCGGTCACCCGCGTGATCATAGACTTTGCCGATGATGCAGGCCGCGCCTGGGCCACTGTCGGTGTGTCCTCCAACATCGTGGATGCCAGTTTCCAGGCGCTCCATGACGCCATTGTCTGGAAACTCGTGCAAGCCAGTCGCCCGGCCGAGGCTGCGGAATGACCCCCGCGGAGGCCTTCTTTTCCGTCCACCGCGGCCTCTATCGCGAAGGCCCGGGCGAAGCCGCCGACGTGCGGTGGGCATTGGAGATTGCGCAAACGCCCGCGCACGCACGCATCCTCGACGCTGCCTGCGGGCCGGGTGCCGACACCGTGACACTGGCTGAAGAGCGGCCGGACGCGAAGCTCCACGCCATCGATAAGACACCGCATTTTGTCGAGGAGACAAGGATGCGCGTCGCGCGCTTCGGTGCCCGGGTGAACGTCGAGCAGGGGAGCTACATGGCGCTTGCGGACACTTACGATTTCATCTGGTGCGCGGGCGCGGTGTATTTCCATGGTGTGAAACCGGTGCTCGACGCATGGTCACCCCATCTCGCCCCCGGCGGGGCAGTCGCGTTCAGCGAACCTGCCTGGATGATTGACCCGCCCTCGGACGCGGCACGTAAATTCTGGGCGGACGAATACGAACCCCGATCCCTGAGCCAAGTCGAGGCAGAGATCCACGCCGCGGGATGGGGCGTTCTCGACCAGCGCTGGATCGTCGATGAACCGTGGGCGGCGTATTACGGGCCTATGTCGGCGCGGCTCGACCGGTTGGAAGAAACCGAGCAGGCGCCCGAGGTCATCGCAGCCATGTCCGAGGCGCGGCAGGAGATCGCGAACTGGCAAGCCGCGCGGGAAGAAATTGCCTACAGCCTGTTTGTCGTTCGCCGCCCATGAGCCTGCAGGCCTGCGCTGATATCGTCTCAAAAGGCGATCCGGACCGCTTTCGTGCTGCGATGGCGGCCCCGGTGGAGGCACGCCGTATTCTTTTTCCGCTCTATGCGTTCAACGTGGAGGTCGCCCGCGCCCCTTGGGTCGCCTCCGAACCCATGATCGGGGAGATGCGGCTCCAATGGTGGCGGGACGCTCTCGAAGAAATCTCCGGAGGCGTCCCCGTCAGAAAGCATGAGGTGACAACTCCTCTGAGCGAGGTTCTTGATCCCGCCGCGTCAGAACTTCTCGACGCGGGCGTTGCTGCGCGACGATGGGATCTATATCGCGATCCGTTCGAGGACGAGGCGCATTTCGCCAACTATCTCGCCGCAACCGGCGGCAATCTGATGTGGGTCGCTGCACGCGCATTGGGTGCGCCGGAAGACATGGCCCAGACAGTCACGCAATACGGCGCAACGGCAGCGCTCGCGCGGTTTTTCCTTGCCGTCCCGGAGCTTGAGGCACGCGGTCGCATCCCCTTGATCGACGGAACCCCGGAAGGCGTCGCGGCAAAGGCACAAGCGGCCCTCGATGATCTGCCCGACCTGCGCGCCGTGGCAAAGGACGTGCGACCAGCGCTTCTCGAGGGCTGGCAGACACGCAAGCTTCTGGAACGCGCCGCCAAAAACCCGGGACGCGTGGCCGATGGCACGCTGGGCCTCGGCGCGTTCCAACGGGCCTGGGGTCTTTTTCGCGCCAGCCTCTGAGACAGGTGCGACCAGTCACCGGCATTTCTCCTTGGTAAAAATATCCCGGGGGGCGGCAAAGCCGCGGGGGCAGAGCCCCCTCTGCCGCTTACCGTCTGCGCCTCACACTCGGAACAGAAGTCCGTACCATCCTGTATTGCGCCTCCGGATGCGGCGGATGCCCGTCCGTACGGCGCCAAAACGAGGGCCCACCACGTCGCCGCCAGAGCGGTACCGTCAGCAAAAGACCTGCTGCAAACCCTCCGGCATGAGCCCAATATGCGACGCCGCCGCCTTCCGTGGGTGTCATCGACCCCTGAACAAGCTGCAGACCGAACCAGGCGCCGAGCACGATATAGGCCGGTACGGGGATGATGCGGAATATGATGATGAGGATGATGAGAATATCGACGCGCGCTTTCGGGAACAAAAGGAGATAGCCCCCCATCACACCTGCAATCGCGCCGGATGCGCCGACCATGGGAATGGTGCTCGTCGGGTCGGCTACGAATTGCGCGGCGGCGGCAATCAGGCCGCCCAGAAGGTAGAACACTAGGAACCCGACATGTCCCATCTGGTCTTCCATGTTGTCGCCAAACACCCAGAGGAACAGCATGTTCCCGATCAGATGCATCGGACCGCCATGCAGGAACATGGAGGTCACGAAACTGGAGGCCGTGGCTTCCGCGGGTACGAGACCCCACTCGTAGAAGAACAGGCCAAGCGCGCGCTCGTCCTGGAACAAGGTCAGGTAATAACTCGCAAAAACCGTCACGTTGATCAGGATGAGCGCCCAGGTCACGACGGGTGTGCGTTCAGACGGGTTATGGTCGCGGATCGGAAACATGTCGCGCCAGACGACTAAACTTGTTCGTGAGCGTCAAGCGAAAGCTGCGCATCGGACTTGACCTGTCGCGCCGGACCGCCACCATTGGCGCATGAAAACCATTCATCTTGTCGTCTCGTCGTTCTTTGCTGCCACCATCGCGCAAGCGGATTGCCCGCCGCCGCCGGATATTGCGGCGCGTGAAGATGCGCTTTTCGCGGAAGTGCAGGGGTCCAAGAACGAGCTTCAGGCGGAATCGGGATCGCGCGGGCTTTGGGCGCTCTGGACCGAGGCGCCCGACAGTGCGGCGCAGGAATTGTTGGATCAGGGGATGGCGGCGCGGTCGAGCTATGATTTCCTGCGCGCGACCGAGAAATTCGACCGGTTGGTCGAATACTGCCCGGACTATGCCGAAGGGTACAATCAGCGCGCGTTTGTCAGCTTTCTGCGCGAAGATTTCGAAGCCGCGCTTGTCGATCTTGATCTCACGCTCGAGCGGTCTCCCCGACATGTCGGCGCGCTCTCGGGCAAGGCTCTGACGCTCATGGGGCTCGGGCGCATGGACGAAGCGCAGGATGTTCTGCGGGCGGCCTTGGCGCTCAACCCGTGGATCCCCGAACGGGGCCTGCTGCGCGAAACGCCCGGTCAGGACCTTTAACGGAAAAGCGTCCGTTCGTTGCTGAAAAGCAGTGTCACTTCACGTCACGACACTTGCCCCGACCCTTGTCCTTCCGTAAGCAAAGGGCTCACGTGCGGGCGTGATGGAATGGTAGACATATCGGACTTAAAATCCGTGGGCCGTATGGCCGTGTGGGTTCAAGTCCCACCGCCCGCACCAACGTCGATTTTTTTTGCGAAGCGGAGAATCGGACGGGCGGCAGCTGTGTCACAAAGCGACATGCCGAGAGCCGCGACGTTCCAATCCTTTCGCAGTAAAAATCGTCGGTCTTGAAGCACGTTGCCCTCAAAAACGATAAAGCCGCCCGAAGGCGGCTCATCATTGAACTGTCAGGTCTCTTGTATGAAAGACGGCCTCAGCGTCCCCAGACCCGAACATCTCCGCAATCGACGTGAACGAAGTTCGAGCGGGAGTATTTGCCGACACCACCGGCCGAGCAGGACATGGCAGCCCGCGAAATCTGGCTGACAGAGCGTCCTTCCATGCGTATGTCCGTCGCCTGTCCCTTCATGTGCAGCGAATTGCGCGCAACACCGCGCGACCGCGACCGAAGCATCGCGTTGGTGCCCGGCGACCGGTATCCTGAAAGCAGAAGGTAAGACGCATCCGTATCCAGAAGGCGATGTGATGCCGCAAGGATATCAACCGTGCGGTTGTCGAAGCGGATCACCTCGTTCGAACGCCAGTCGCGCATGAAGACACTTATCTCTTTCATAGCTTCGGGAATGTACTCCCCCTCAATCCAGTAGATGGTGTCGATCCGTTCGCCCGTACGTCCGGAGTGCATCTTGAGCCGACGGATATCACCCGCGCCGCGCAGGAGCCCGAAAGCATTTGCAAAAGTTGGTGCTGCGGTGATTGTCGTTGCTGCGAAAGCCTTAAGCACGCCTCTGCGCGTGAAGCTCTTCGATGGTTCAGCTGTCATAACTGCCACAAGTCCCGTTTTTCTTGTTCCTGCCAGTTGATCCGGCAGTGAACTCACCATTCCCCCGAAGGTGCTGTCTTTCTATGGCCCAAAAGGTTAATTCTGCAAACAGGAGATCCCTTAAAATCAGAAGGGTCTCACGAAATCGGCGAACTTTTGCCGATCTTTCCACAGGACGTCCACAGGCGCTCTTTTGAATTGTGGCGTTGCCCGGAGGTAACAAATGGCCCGACTGGCGCGAATTTGAATGGACACTTGGCAACCTGTCGGAAACAAAACAGAGGTACGCAGGACACCATTGTTACGGGACCCCTTATGACTGCCACGCCGCTTCGCACCATTTCATTGATAACCGCATTCTTCCTGTCTGCTTCCACCGCCCTCGCTGAAGAGCGACGCGTGGAGATCACGCCGTTTGTTCAGGCCGTCGCGGAAGCCGCTGCTTCCGACCGGGAAGTGGCCACCTTTTATCGGGAGAACGGGTACCAATCGATCTGGACGGGCGACGATGCAGAATCGAAGGCACGGCGGGAAGCGCTGCTGAGAGCTGTCGAAGATGCACCGGCCCACGGCCTTCCATCCGAGCGGTACCGGCTGGATTCGCTTGCAGATGACTTGCGCAACATTCGCTCGGACCGGGAGCTTGGTCGCGCCGAAGTCGCGCTCTCCAAGGTGTTCCTGCAATACGCACAGGATGTTCAGACCGGGTTGCTGGTGCCGCGTGAGATCGACAGCGGCATCGTGCGCGAAGTGCCGCGCCGCGATCGGACGGCACTGCTTTCCGCGTTCTCGAAAACCGCGCCAACGACCTTCATTCGCAAACTGCCGCCGCAAACGCCGGAATACGCCCGGCTGATGAAGGAAAAGCTTCGCCTCAAATCGCTTGTCGCGAAGGGGGGCTGGGGCGAACCGGTGCAGGCGCGGAAGCTCGAGCCCGGTGACAGCGGCAAGGCCGTCATTGCCCTGCGGAACCGGTTGATCGCGATGGGCTACCTGCAGCGCAGCGCCTCACCGACATATGACACCCGCATGCGCGCGGCCGTCACGGCCTTTCAGGAAGACCATGGCCTTGTTGCCGACGGCGTCGCCGGTGAGGGGACCATGCGCGAGATCAATGCTCCGGCGTCGAAGCGCCTCGGGCAGGTCATCGTCGCCATGGAACGGGAACGCTGGACCAACATGCCGCGCGGCAAGCGCCATGTCTGGGTGAACATCACGGATTTCCACGCCCGCATCGTGGATGACGGCAAGGTCACGTTCCAGACAAGGTCCGTGGTCGGGCACCGGGACGAAGATCGGCGTACGCCCGAGTTCTCGGATGTCATGGAGCATATGGTCATCAACCCGACATGGAATGTCCCGCGTTCTATTGCCACCAAGGAATACCTGCCGCTCCTGCAGCGAAACCCCTATGCCGTTGGACACCTGCGGCTGGTTGACCGGCGTGGCCGCGTCATCCCGCGGGAGATGGTTCAGGATTTCACCCAGTTCAACGAACGGAACTTCCCATTCGATATGAAACAGCCGCCAAGCCGATCGAATGCGCTTGGTCTGGTCAAGTTCATGTTCCCGAACCGATACAATATCTACCTGCACGATACGCCGCAGAAGAAGCTCTTCGGTCGGGAAATTCGGGCCTTCAGCCATGGATGTGTTCGGTTGAACGATCCGTTCGACTTCGCCTACGAGCTTTTGTCGAAGCAGGAAGCGGATCCGGAAGGCACCTTCCAGCGCATTCTTCGGACCGGGCGCGAAACGCAGGTTGATCTTGAAGAACAGGTGCCGGTCCGCCTCGTGTATCGAACCGCCTATACACAGGCGAAAGGACGCACGCAGTACCGCATCGATGTCTATGGCCGGGATGCGCGCATCTGGAAAGCGCTTGAACGGGCCGGGGTTTCGCTCGACGCGCTTCAGGGCTAAAGGTCGGTCCCGGAAGGGACCGGTCGCTCATGCCTTACACCATCGCACAGATTGCATCGGCGCTCGAGGCTCAAGCCTTGGGCGAAACAGAGCTTTCAGTTGATGGCGCTTCCGAGCCCGCGACGGCCGGGCCAAGGGACCTGGCGCTCGCGATGGATCCCAAATACGCCGAAGGGCTGAAAGCCGGACAGGCCCGGGCCGCCATTGTCTGGGACGGTGCCGATTGGCAGGCGCTCGGGCTTGAGGCGGCGATCATTGTCCCGCGCCCGCGATACGCCATGTCCGGACTAACACGTTTGATGGACCCGGGGCCGGAGATTGCGCCCGACATTCATCCCTCCGCGGTGATCGATCCTTCTGCCGAGATCGGAGCGAACGCTGCAATCGGCCCCTTCGTTGTGATCGGCGCAAGGGTGCGCATCGGTCCCGACGCCCGCATTGCGTCACACGCCAGCATTGCCGAGGACACGACCATCGGCTCCGAAGCCCTGATCCATGCAGGTGTCCGCATCGGTGCGCGTGTCACCATAGGGGATCGCTTCATTGCTCAGCCGGGCGCGGTCGCGGGTGCTGACGGTTTCAGCTTCGTCACGCCGGAAAAAAGCCGTGTCGAAGAAGCCCGCGCCTCCCTCGGGAAGGACACGGACACCGTGAATGCTGAATGGACGCGCATCCACTCCCTCGGTGGCGTGGTCATTGGTGATGACGTCGAGCTTGGCGCGAATTCCTGCATCGACCGAGGCACCATCCGGGCAACAAGCGTCGGACGTGGGACCAAGATCGATAACCTCGTTCACATCGGCCACAACTGCGAGGTCGGCGAAGACGTCCTCCTTTGCGGACAGGTCGGAATTGCCGGTTCCACGAGAATTGGTCATCGCGTGGTCCTTGGCGGGCAAGTCGGTGTCAGCGACAACATCACCGTCGGTGACGATGTCGTCGCAGGGGGCGCGTCCAAGATACTTTCGAAAGTCCCGGCCGGGCGCGTTGTTCTGGGCTATCCGGCCATGAAAATGGAGCAATACATCCAGGCAAGCCAGAACTGGCGCCGTCTGCCGCGCCTGATGGACGACGTGCGCACGCTCAAGAAAGCGGTTTCAAATGAAGACGCGGATGACTAAATACACGGCAAGAGAAGCCTCAAGGGCGGGAAGATGAGCGGGTCGGTCAAAGACAAAATCATTGAAATCGTGGCCGAACAGGCGGTTCTCGAGCCGTCGGACATCACGCTTGAACAGTCGCTCGAGGATCTCGGAATCGACTCCATGGGACTTGTCGAAGCGATTTTCTCGATCGAGGAAAGCTTCGACATCCAGGTGCCATTCAATGCGAACGAGCCGGAAAAGTCCGAGTTCGACATTTCTTCCGTCCAGTCGATCATCACTGCGGTAGAAGCTCTGATCGCCGAGCAGAAAGCCTAAATGCACCGCGTTGTCATCACGGGCGCGGGAACGATCAATCCGCTTGGCCATTCTGTGTCCGACACGTTCGAGGCCATGCGTGAAGGCCGTTGCGGTATCGGTGAGCTTGATATCCGCGATGTCGACCGTCTGGCGGTCCGGATCGGGGCGCAAGTGACAGACTACGATCCCGACAGCCGCTTCAATCGGCAGCAGCAAGCGCTTTACGACCGGTTCACCCAGTTCACTCTGATCGCGGCGGAAGGGGCGATCTCGCAATCCGGTCTGCAATTCGGCGGCCAGCTTGCGGCGGAAACCGGGGTGGTCCTAGGCACAAGCGGCGGTGGGCTTTCCACTCTCGACGACAATTACCGCGCTGTCTACGAGGAAGGGAAAAACCGGGTTCATCCGTTCATTGTCCCGAAGCTCATGAACAACGCGGCCGCAAGCCATGTTTCGATGACCTACAACATCAAAGGTCCGTCCTTCACCGTGGCAACCGCCTGCGCGTCGTCCAATCACGCGATGGGGCAGGCGTTCAATCTCATCCGCTCCGGAATGGCGCGCGCCATGATCACTGGCGGATCGGAGTCCATGCTTTGCTTTGGTGGCGTAAAAGCCTGGGAAGGGCTGCGCGTCATGTCGAAAGACGCCTGCCGCCCCTTCAGCGCCAACCGGAACGGGATGGTGCAGGGTGAAGGCGCGGGCGTGTTCGTCTTCGAAGAGTATGAACATGCCAAGAAACGCGGCGCTGACATTCTGGCCGAGGTGATCGGTTTCTCCATGACCTCGGATGCGTCTGACATTGTCATGCCGTCGCAACAGGGGGCCGCCCGCGCCATTTCCGGCGCATTGCACGATGCCAAGATCAACGCCGATCAGGTTGGGTACATCAACGCGCACGGCACGGGCACGGCCGCCAACGACAAGACGGAATGCGCCGCGGTCGCCTCGGTCTTCGGGCGGCACGCCGACAAGGTGATGATCTCCTCGACCAAGTCGATGCATGGTCATCTGATCGGTGGCACCGGCGCGGTGGAGCTTCTTGCCTGCCTGATGGCGCTGAAAGACGGTGTGATTGCACCGACGATCGGGTACGAAGAACCGGATCCCGAATGCGCGCTCGACGTCGTGCCGAACGAGGCCCGCGAGGCCAAGGTCGATCACGTTCTGTCAAACGCTTTCGCCTTTGGCGGTCTCAACGCGGTATTGTCGCTGAGAAAAGCGGGCTGACGCGGCATCTGGTTCGCGATGTGAGGCTCAGCTAATTCGAGGGGCCGGGCAGGCTCGAGAGCCGCTCATCAATCTCCTCTACCGATTGCCGCAGGATTGAAAAGGTTGTTCCATCCAGCGAATAGATGACGCGGTCGCGTTCGCGATCAAAATGAAAGTCGAAAGGCTTCTGGAGCGTGTCTCCCTTTGATCTCGCAAATTCAACGATCTCGCTCCACCTGCCACTCCGGATATCAATGCGAAGGGACCCCCTTACATCCGTAATGTTCGACCTTTCGTAGGTCGGCATATGGCGCAGAATGATATCAGTGACTTCATCGGAGCGATTGAAAACAAGGCGGTAGGCAATACCCCCAGGCATCTCGGTATCTTCCCAACGCTCGCCGCGCATTCTGTGAAGGAAGTTCCGCATGGAAAGAAGTGTACTACACCGTCGCCACGGTCGTTTGGATTATCGGTCGTTCTGGCGAGAATTTTGCGCGGGGGCGCAGGACGCTTCAACCGCGATCAACGGACGGCTTACTGCTTGAAAAAGGGTGTGTAAGCAATGATCAAGGCCCATGCTACCGCCCACAAAAGGCAAAACAGAAGCCACTTCGGATATCTCCGTTTCCGTCTGCGCTTGGCCACGCACTGTCCCCCGAGTCGTTATGAATAAAATCTACGATTGCAGAACGCGGGTCCACCTCAATTCTGGGCGTATTGCTCCATATGCCGCAATCTCGCGGCAACACTGAGTTGCCCCACACGCAACAAGCTTTGCGTTATCGTCAGTCAGGGGAAGACGGGGCCAATGTTCCACGAACGGCAAGTACAGTGCCTCGCTGACCCCAAGTTTTGCGGCGTCTCCGCTCAGTCTGCCTAAGGAGACTGCCGAATGACCTGAGTGATGTTTGGGTCAGAAAGGAGTTCCCATGGCAGAGAAGCGACCTGATCCGTCAGAGTTCAATGAAACCTCCAAGCGCACTGCGCAGGAGCCAATCCATCAAGAGCCGAAGGCGCCGCTGCTCCCGGAAAATCCGGAAACAGCCGATTACAAGTTTGATGACTGGGCTTTGATCTAGGTGTAACGCCCGCTCGGCTTGTCGGTATGCTTCTGCGGGGTGATTTTTCTTTAGCGGCTTTGCCACTCCATCACGGCTTCGAGTGGCCAGAGCAGCATCAGCACGTTCAGCGCGAGCCCGTCGCGGATGATGAAAGCCGTCATGATCTCGAACGCGAGTGCGATGGCGACAGTCAGCCAAAGCGGCAGGACCCGGGCAAGAACGAATCCGATCCACATGGCGACGACGTCCGCCACCGAGTTGATCACGCTGTCGCCGTAGTAATCGAGCGAGATCGTAACCGAGCGATAGCGTTCGATGACGGCCTCGCTGTTCTCGACAATCTCCCAGGCACATTCGACAAATGTCGCGATGGAGAGCCGCCACCCGAAACTGAGCTTGCGGGCCACCAGCCAGAGAGCGGCGTAGAACAGGAAGCCGTGGATGATATGGCTGAACACATACCAGTCGGCGATGTGCTGAGAATTCTCTGAACTCATCGTCTCGCCGTGCCAGAGCTTGACGTATCCGCAAGTGCAGATGGGTTCACGCCCGATCCAGAGGAGCCAGATCGCGGTCCCGGCGACAAGAAACCCTGTCAGAACATAAGGAAGGCGCGTCACTTCCGCTTCACGCCGTAAAGCTCCAGTCGATGCCCTTTCAGGTCATACCCAAGCTTTTCGGCGATCTTCTCCTGAAGCGCTTCGATCTCTTCATCCACGAACTCGATGACCTCACCCGAGTTGAGGTCAATCAGGTGGTCATGGTGATCCCGCTCGGCATCTTCGTAACGTGCGCGGCCGTCGCGGAAATCAAGCTTTTCGAGAATGCCGGCTTCTTCGAAGAGTTTCACGGTGCGATAGACTGTCGCCAGCGAAATATTGGGGTCGGCAGCACTCGCACGCGCATAAAGCTCTTCCACGTCCGGATGGTTTTCCGCCGCCTCCAGAACCGCCGCAATCGTGCGTCGTTGGCCGGTCATTCGAAGCCCCTTGGCTTCGCAACGTTCTATGATGGTCGTGTCTGCCATGTCCCCCCGCGGATCATGCCGTCGTCATACGAAAACCGGGCTGCGGGAGCAATGCAAAGCCCCGGCAACTGCGCTATCTTGATGGTGCGCCGTAGCAGAAAGGACAACCATGCCCCGGGCCAAGGAACTGGAAAGGCGACCGGACATCGGACAGGTGTCAGACGGGGCCGAGCTGCGCCGCTGGTATTGGAGCAAGGAGGAGCTTGTGGCCCATGCGCGGACGCTTGGTCTCAAGAGAACGGGCGGAAAGTTCCTCATCCTCGACCGGATCGCACATTTTCTCGATACCGGGGAGCGCGAGTTTCCGGGCGACGTGACGGTCAAACCGCGCTCAAAGTGCGACTGGCACAGTGCGCCGTTGACGCGCGAGACCGTCATCACCGATTCCTACAAGAACACACAAAACGTTCGCCGCTTCTTCAAGTCGGAGCTTGGAGACAGCTTCAAGTTCAACATCGCCTTCATGGAATGGATGCGGACCAACACGGGGCGGACTCTGGCCGACGCCTGTGTCGCCTATCGCGAGATACGGGCCGTCGAGAAAGATACCCCCGCCGCCATCCCCGACCACAACCAGTTCAACCAGTACACGCGTGACTTTCTGGACGACAATCCGGACCTCTCGATGGACGATGTTCGACGCGTCTGGGCGTTGAAAATCGCGCTGCCTTCAGAGACCGGGCGACATCGCTATGTGCGGAGCGATCTGAAGCTTAAGTGAGTCTTGGACGCATCACTGCATCGCGCAGCGCACCGCCGCAATATCAATCAATGTCCGCCAGGAGTCTTCCCGTCCGGGAGGAACCTGTTCCAATTGAGAGATGAGGTCGGCTACCGGAGCGCAGGCTTCTACGGCTGCAAATAGCGCAGCCAGCGATGCGTACTTGTATTCGCGCCATGTCTCCGGCGGAGGCGGGGCTTCGCGCTTCTCGATAACCGCGAGCAGTGTTTCCGCACCGAACCGGGGTAGCTGATCCTCACGTGTAACGTCGGCACCCACGGCGTCATCCAGAAACGCGATAAAATCCCGCGTGATACGGTCAGCGCTGCCCGGATACTCGGCAAGGTCCAGCAGGGCGACATGAAACATGTTCGGTTCACCGTCCCTGCTGGCCGTGACAAGTTTCCGTCCAAGCTCCGTTTCGCCCGTGGCAAGCGGCAGAATACTCAGCGTGCGAGGCGGCCAGGGAAGGCGCGAAAGCGTATCGAATGCCTCGTCAACGCACCCGTTCAGCCAATACAGCATCACGACCTGGTAGTCTCTGCCGTCAGGTTCCGGCGTATCCAGCGCAAGGAGCGAGATCATCTCCCGAAGGTCGCCCGCCTTCATTTTGCGCCGCAACGGGGTGCGGTCCCCCTCATAGGCAATGAGGGCCGTGGGGATCAGAGTATGTGCAACATCATCGCGGCGGATGCGTGCCACGCTTTCCGTTCTCAAGAGGTATTCAAGCAGGGCAACCCGGCCCGCTGAGGTGCTCTTGGACACTTCACCATCGATGAATGCGCGCGACATCGGATTTCCGTCCCAGGTCGGGCTGTCGAAACAGCCTGAATTTGCGGCAGTCGAAAAGACGGAAAGGATGAAAGCCAAGGGGATGGAAAGGTAGGTCATGAACTGGTCCGGAGCATAAAAAAGGGCCGGTGTATCCACCGGCCCCTGGTCGTTCGAAATTCTTCAGATCACTCGCGGTTGCCGAGGAACTGCAGCAGGAACATGAACATGTTGATGAAGTTCAGGTAGAGGCTGAGTGCGCCCATGATGGCGCTCTTGCCAAGCCACTCACCGTCCATCGCATGCGCATGTGCAACGTATTCGGTCTTCAGACGCTGCGTGTCATAGGCGGTCAGACCTGCGAAGATCAGCACACCCAGCACCGACACTGCAAAATGGATTGCAGGCGAACCGAGGAAGATGTTCACGATCGACGCAAGGATCAGGCCGATGACGCCCATGATCAGGAACGATCCCCAGCCGGAGATGTCCTTTTGTGTCGTGTATCCCCAGAGTGATAGGCCCGCGAAGGCGATCGCCGTGATGAGGAAGGTCTGTACGATCGAAATTCCCGTGAACACCACGAAGATGTAGGAGATGGAAATACCCATCACCGCCGAGAACACGTAGAAGAACGTTTGCGCGCCAGCTGCCGACAACCGGTTGATCATTGCACCGAAGGCAAAGACCATGATCAGCGGGGCGAACATCACCAGCCACTTGAGCGGTGTCGCAAAGATCGCTTCGACCAGGGCAGGGGTTGTGCCCACGCCCCAGGCGGCACCAGCCGTGACCAGAAGGCCCACCGACATGGTGCTGTAGATCTTGTTCATGTGGGCGCGCAGGCCCTCATCAATTTCGGCCGTCCGGACACCCGTCGCTTGGGGGCGGATCGTCTCATATTCAGCCATCGATTGTGCTCTCCTGATTGACTGTTGTTCCGAAGCCGGAAACCCGGCAATTCACGCCCTCAATATTGGAGTGAATCGCCGGGTTTTCAACTGTTCTTGACAGTTTTAGGTGAGTTTTCGCCCGCGTTGCGCTGTTTCAGCGCATCCAGCGGTTCGGTGCGTCCCAAACCGGGCGTTTTGTTTCCACATCGGCATCATCACGCGTCACGCCAATGTCCTTCAGAATGTGATCATCAAGATCGCGCAGCGTCTGACGCTCCCGCCAGATGGAAAACGCCTTGAGTACAGTGCCGAGCAACGCCGGACGGGTATTCCGGGCGAGGGGGAAGCGATTCGGGAGGGAAATGGTTTTGTTCGGCATGACGTTTTCCTTTCGATGTTGTGATGAGTCGTCATCCTCGTTTCAGTTTGCTTGATCTATCTGCCAGAGCCTGATACATTTTGAAAACGAATAAATGTGAAATGAGACATCAGGGAATTTGATATGCCGCGCAACATCGACATGACCGCCCTCAGATCGTTCGTCACAGTGGCAGATACAGGGGGCGTGACGCGCGCGGCGGCAGCTCTCAACCTGACGCAATCGGCGGTCTCGATGCAGCTGAAACGGCTCGAAGAAAACTTGGGCCAGACACTTCTTGATCGCAGCGGTCGCGGCATCGGGCTGACAAGTGCCGGCGAGCAACTCTTAAGTTATGGCCGTAAGCTTCTGGTCTTGAACGATGAAATCTACAGCCGGATGACCGATGATGCCTATGAGGGCGTGCTTGTGCTCGGGGTCCCTCACGATATTGTTTATCCCGCCATTCCGCGGGTGCTCAAACTCTTCAAGGCCGAGCATCCTCGCATGCGGCTGCAACTTCTTTCGTCCGCGACCATCCGGCTGAAGGAACTCTTCGCAAACGGGGAATGCGATATCATTTTGACAACGGAGCGCGGATGTGACCGGGATGGCGAGATCCTCGTCGAAAAACCCTTGGTCTGGTATGGCGCGCCGGGCGGCTCGGCATGGCAAAAACGTCCTTTGCCCATTGCATCCGAACCTCTGTGTACGTTCCGACGCCCGATGCAAACGGCGCTCGATGCGGCCAGCATCCCTTGGGAGATGGCGGTCGATTCAGATTCGACCTCCACGGTCACGGCAACGGTGTCCGCTGATTTTGCCGTGCTCTCGATGCTAGCGGGAACCGCGCCGCCCCAGTTGGAACAAGTCTCCCATCAAGGTGCGCTGCCTGACCTCGGCAGTTTCAATATCAACCTTTTCGTCAGCGATGCGCCCAAAGGCCAGGTGCTGGATGACCTATCCAGCATGATCCGCAGCGCATATGCGGCCCCGCAACTGGCGCTTACAGGGTGATGACGACCTTCCCTGTCGCTTGACGTGTCCTGAGAAGCTCTAGCCCCTCCAACGCCTTATCAAACGGCAGCACATTGCTGATATGCGGTGTGATGCGCCCGTCGGCGTGCCATTCCATCAACGCGCCGATGCTGTCGGTCAGAACGTCCGGTGCGAATTTCAGGTAACCGCCCCAATAGACCCCGATGACATCGACATTCTTGACCAAGAGGTGGTTCAGTTTTGCAACCGGCACGTCGCCGCTGGCAAATCCGATGGTCAGAAAACGTCCTTCAGGTCTCAAGGCCCGCAGCGCCGCTTCGCCCATGGCACCGCCGACGGCGTCGTAGACCACATCCGCTGAGCCCAGCGCCTTCAATGCGCCCCGCAGGTCGTCCGTATCGGCATCAAGGGTTTCATCCGCACCGGCGGCCCGCGCAACTTCCAGTTTGTCGGCCCCGCGCGCCACGGCGATGACGCGGGCACCGGTTGCGTGCCCGATCTCGACCGCGGTCAATCCAACGCCGCCGGCGGCTCCCAGAACCACAAGCGCTTCGCCCTTCTTGAGCCGTGCCCGCCGGATCAATGCAAGATGGGACGTGCCGTAGGCAATCTGGAACCCGGCCGCGACGATATCTATCATTGTATCCGGGACTTTCCGGCACCTCACGGCGTCGACCACGACTTCTTCGGCCAGACCACCGTGACCGCAGAACGCAACCACCCGATCCCCAACCGAAAAGTCCGAAGTGCCGTCGCCGGGTTCCATGACCTGACCACATATTTCCATACCTGGGACAAACGGACGCAGGGGTGTGTCCTGATACTTGCCTTGTATCATCAGCATATCGGCGAAATTCAGCCCACATGCGGAAACCTTAATCCGCAGTTTTCCCGGAGCCGGGGCCGAGATCGACCAATCGTCAACAAACGCAGGGTCGCCAGCATGCGGAACAACGAGCGCGTGTGCCAAATCTTTGAAACCTATGTTGAAAGTATCATCAATTAGAGGTGTTAACGGTTCTAAAGGATAGCATCCAGCCTATGTGAGACACGTTTTACGTGATATACATGGAACAAGCGCTCTCGTTAGGTGCGTGATGGATCCCGGAGCCGCTGGGGCTTCAAGGGGGAAAACTAAACAAAAAGACAACTATTCAGTTGAGCGTTTCTGGCGCATACCTGCTTTAAGTTGAAAGGGAGCAAGTCATGAAGCATCCGGTAGATGTCCATGTCGGCAAGCGAATTCGTCACAGGCGTTGGCTTGTAGGCATGACGCAGCAGCAGTTGGCTGAGAGCGTTGGGATCAAGTTCCAGCAGATCCAGAAATACGAAACCGGCATGAACCGAGTTTCGGCCTCTCGCTTGTGGGACATCGCGACTTCGCTGTCCGTTCCGGTGAGTTTTTTCTTCGAAGGCCTGAGCGACGACGCGCACGTCATTGAGCCTGATCCGGCGACCGAAGTGCCGCTCGACATCCTGAAGGACAAGGAAGCGCTGGATCTCATCCGGTCCTACTATGCAATTCCGGAAACCCAACGTCGTCGCCTCTTCGAACTCGCCCGTGTATTGAGCGACGTCGCCTGATCGGTGGCTTGACGCACCTTCCTGGCCCGCCTACGCCTGAGTGATCGTCGGGCGGGCAGGATGGATACGGAACTAACAACATTATTGTGGACTGTGGCGGAAGAAATCGCCGATCGCGCACGTGTGGAAACACTGCGCCACTTTCGTGCGTCCGGCCTGCAAACGGAAAGCAAGTCCGAGGATTTCGATCCGGTGACAGTGGCGGACCGCGCGGCCGAGAAAGCAATGCGCGATGTTTTGGCGGAGAAACGACCGCAAGACGGCATCCTTGGCGAGGAATTCGAGAATACCGCGGGTACAAGCGGTCTGACATGGGTTCTTGACCCGATTGATGGGACGCGCGGATACATCAGCGGTACGCCGACATGGGGCGTGCTCATCGCCGTGGCTGACGCCGACGGTCCGCGCCTTGGCCTGATCGACCAGCCCTATATCGGCGAACGTTTCATGGGAGGGTTCGGACGGGCCGAAGTCACCGGCCCTCTGGGAACACACCCTCTTGAGGTGAAGAACACCACGGACCTTGGTGACGCGACGCTCTTCACCACATTCCCCGAAGTCGGATCGATGGAAGAGGGCGCGGCCTTCCGGCGAGTGGCGGAGCAGGTGAAACTGACGCGGTACGGCTGCGATTGTTACGCTTATGCGCTGCTTGCCGCCGGTCAGATCGACCTAGTTATCGAAGCGGGCCTGCAACCCTACGACATTCAGGCCCCCATCGCCGTGATCGAGGCAGCCGGTGGCGTCGTCACCAATTGGGAAGGCGGCCCGGCACATAACGGCGGTCGAGCGTTGGCGGCCGCGACGCCTGAACTTCACGCGGCAGCGCTGGAACTGCTGGCCACATGACCACGGTCATTCTGCAAGGCGCATCCCATGTGCTGACGATGGACGGGACTGACCTTACCGACATCGATATTCGCATCGAGAACGGTGTCATCACCGACATTGCCCCGGGTCTTGAGACCGTGGGTGCCGAGGTTCACAACGCAAAAGGCTGCTTGGTCACGCCTGGCCTCGTCAATACCCATCACCACCTGTTCCAGACCCTGACCCGAGCCGTGCCAGCGGCACAGGACGCGCTTCTGTTTGGTTGGCTCCAGACGCTCTACCCGATCTGGTCGCGCTTCGGGCCGGACGACATGCGGCTGTCGACGCGCATCGGATTGTCGGAACTGGCCCTTTCCGGCTGCACGACAAGCTCCGACCATCTTTACCTCTTTCCGAACGGCGCGCGTCTCGACGATACGATCGAGGCCGCGACCCAAGTCGGATTGCGTTTTCATGCCACCAGAGGCGCGATGTCCATCGGCGAAAGCAATGGCGGTCTGCCCCCGGACGCGCTGGTCGAACGCGAGGCGGATATTCTTGAAGACTGCATTCGCCTGATCGATGCGTTCCATGACCCGTCGCCCGGTGCCATGCTGCGGATTGGCGTGGCGCCGTGCTCACCTTTCTCGGTCAGCAGGGAACTCATGCGGGACGCCGCGATTCTGGCGCGCGACAAACGCGTCGGGCTCCACACGCATTTGGCCGAGAACGAGGAGGACGTCGCCTATTCGCTTGAAACATTCGGCTGTCGGCCCGGCACTTATGCCGAAGAACTCGGGTGGACGGGCCCCGATGTCTGGCACGCACATTGTGTGAAACTCGACGCGGGCGAGATTGACCTTTTCGCCCGCTCCGGGACTGCTGTTGCACATTGCCCGTGCTCGAATTGCCGCCTTGGCTCAGGGGTTGCTCCGGTTCGTGCGATGCGTGACGCGGGCGTGACCGTCGGGCTTGGTGTCGACGGTTCGGCATCCAATGACCGCGCGAACCTCATCGACGAAGCACGCCAGGCCATGTTGTTGCAGCGGGTTACGAACGGCGCGGATGCCATGCGGGCGCGGGAAGCGTTGGAGATGGCGACCCTCGGCGGTGCGAAGGCACTTGGGCGAGACGATATCGGGAAGATCGCCATCGGATATCGTGGGGATCTCGCCATCTGGGACGTCTCGGGCATCGAAAGTGCGGGAAGCTGGGATCCGGCGGCACTCCTGTTGGCTGGTCCTCAGACGGTGAGCGCTCTCTTTGTCGAGGGACGGCAGATCGTGGGCGAAGGCCGTGTGCTGACCGTCGATGCCGAGGCCGATGCCAGTCTTGCAAAGGAAGCGGTCGCGCGTCTCTCGAGTTGAAATCTTCGGTTTCGACGGGCCGTCAGCGTGTGGCAGTGAACGCCGCCAGAACGACGACGCCCAACATCGCAAGCGCCATCCCGATATTGATTGCGCGCTGTGTCCGTTCCGGAAGATCCAGCCGTTGGATCGTGATCCCCAGCCAAAGCCAGACGCAATGGATCGCAATCCAGATCGGGTTGAAAATCAACAGCTTGATGAAGGCCTCCGTGCCCGGGCTTTCCGGCATGAAGGCGAAATTGGCAAAGATGGCCGTGTTGACCGCATAGGCCTTCGGGTTGATCGCCTGAAGCGTGATGCCGCCCAGAATTCCGGGCGGTGCAGGGCGCTCGATGAAGGCAACGCGAGCCCCCGCAAAGGCGATCTTGTAGGCCAGCCAGAGCAGATAGAGCGCGGATGCCGCTGCCAAAACCGTGCGCAGCCCCGGGACGGCAAACATGACCGCCGCCAATCCGCTGAGAACCGCAAGCGCCACGCCCAGATTGCCGAGAAACAGGCCCACCATGTACCGCAGCCCGTCTCGATAGCCATATGCGGCGCCCACACCGGCAAGCGACAGAACTCCGGGCCCGGGCGTGCCGACGAGAAACAGGATGGCAATCGCGAAGGTCAGCAAGGTTTCACCGGTTTTCCCATCACCCGAACGTCGCGGATGGCGCGGTCATCCCCCATCATGATCGTCGGGAAGACCGCGTCCCAGATTGTCTCTGCCTGAGCGGCCCGTTGGGCAATGGCTGGCGTCGAGGCAAGATCAAGAACGATGATATCCGCATCCATGCCCGCGGCCACACGCCCGATCCGATCACCGAGGCGGAGCGCCCGCGCCGATCCTTCGGTCGCCAGCCATAGGAGCTCGCGCGGGTGGAGCGCCAGGCCGCGCAACTGTGCAATTTCATAGGCCGCCGCCATCGTGCGAAGCATCGAGAACGACGATCCTCCGCCCGTGTCCGTGCCGAGACCGACGCGTTTCTCCTGAATGCGGTGGAAGTACTCCATGTCGAACAGCCCGGACCCGATGAACGTGTTTGAGGTCGGGCAATGGGCGAGGGCGGCATCAACCTCGCAAAGTCGTGCCCGTTCGCGATCGGTAAGGTGGATGGAATGCCCGTAAACTCCGCCATGCCCGAGAAGACCGGTCATCTCGTAAGTGTCGAGATAGTCTTTGGCCTCGGGAAATAGCTCGGCAACCCAGACGATTTCATCGGGCTGTTCGGACAGATGCGTTTGCATCAGGCAAAGCGGGTAGTCCGTCCAGAGCGCGCCCAAGGCTTCGAGCTGCTCGCGCGTTGAGGTTGGCGAAAACCGCGGTGTGATCGCATAGCTCAAACGGTCTTTGCCGTGCCACTTCTCCAGCAATGCGCGGCTGTCGTCATAAGCTGAAGCCACGGTATCCCGCAGCCCCTCGGGCGCATTCCGGTCCATGCAGGTCTTTCCCGCCACGGCAGCCACGCCACGACGTTGCGCCTCGGCAAAAAAGGCGTCCACGCTTTCCGGATGAATGGTGCAATAGCTCGCCACAGTCGTTGTTCCGTGGCTGAGCGACAGGTCGAAAAACCGGGCCGCGATCTTGGCAGCATACTCCGGGTCGCCGAACTTCATCTCCTCCGGAAAGGTATAGGTGTTCAGCCAGTCGATCAGCCGCTTGCCCCAACTCGCGATGATGGCTGTTTGAGGATAATGGACATGCGCATCGACGAAGCCCGGCAGCAGCAACCCCTCGCCATAGTCGGTCACCTTGGCGTCTGGAAAACGTGTTTGCATTTCAGGGCCATGGCCGACCATTTCGATCTTGCCGTCGCAGATCAGAACCCCGCCGCGCGTGTCATGCCCGGCCGATAAGGGCCGGTCCGGGGACAAGGCCACGGTTTGGCCGATCAGAAGTTCACGCGGTTCCGTCATGTGGCCCACTTGCTCATGTCGCGTGGCGCTTGTCCATGGGGCGCGCTTCGCTCTAGAAGACATCGAGCGAAGCCGGAGGCACTCCCGATGACGGACGAGGCGGTTCAGACCCAGGAAGACGAGCGAGACGCCGTTCAAGAACTGGACGATGGTCGGACGGCGGGCGTTCGTCTTGCCATCGCCACGAGTGACGCGGATCGACTTCGCGAGTTGTTCGAACCCCTTCACCCCGCGGATATCGCCGACCTTCTGGAGCAGTTGGAAGCGGGAGAGCGGCGCGAACTTCTCGTCATCGCCAACGACCTGATCGACGGCGAAGTTCTTTCGGAACTTGAAGAAGATCTTCGGGAAAGCGTCATCGACTTCTTGCCGAAGGAGCGGTTGGCCGAAGCCGTCCGAGAGCTTGAATCGGACGACGTTGTCGATCTTCTGGAAGACCTTGATGAGCCGCAGCAGGAAGCCCTGCTGGACGTGCTGGAGCTGGGCGACCGCGTCGCGGTCGAGAAGGCGTTGTCTTACCCGGAGTTCTCTGCCGGCCGACTGATGCAGCGCGAAGTCGTGACCGCTCCCGAGCACTGGAGCGTCGGCGACACGATCGACCACTTGCGAAGCCAGGAGAACCTGCCCGAGCAGTTCTACCACGTCATCCTGATCGACCCGCGCTATCGACCGGTCGGATACGTCACCCTCGGGCGGATCATGTCATCCCCGAGGCCAACACCGCTTGCGGGATTGGTCGAGGACAGTTTTCGCACGTTCTCGATTGAAGAACCCGAGGGCGACGTGGCTTATGCGTTCAACCAGTATCACTTGATCTCGGCACCCGTCGTTGATGATGACGGGCGGCTCGCAGGTGTGATCACCATCGATGACGCGATGGCGGTGCTGGATGAAGAGCACGAGGAAGACGTGTTCCGTCTCGCAGGTGTCGGTGACGAAAGTCTCTCGAATTCGACATTGGAGATCGTGCGACGCCGCTTCCCCTGGTTGGCGGTGAACCTCGCAACGGCAATTCTTGCCTCCATCGTCATCGCGGTTTTCGAAGACGTCATCGCGGCGGTTGTGGCGCTGGCCGTGCTGATGCCCATCGTCGCCTCCATGGGCGGGAACGCCGCGACGCAGTCCATGACGGTTGCCGTTCGCGCACTTGCCACACGCGACCTGACCGGGTCGAACGCACTGCGCGTGATCCGGCGCGAAGCCGTGGCCGGGTTGTTGAACGGGCTGATTTTCGCGGTGATCATGGGCATTGTCGGCATCATCTGGTTCGGGACACCGATGATCGGCGTGGTGATCGCGGTGGCGATGGTGGTGAACCTGCTGGTGGCCGGTTTGGCGGGGGTTCTGGTGCCCTTGGGGCTGGAAAAAGCGGGTGTTGATCCGGCATTGGCCTCGGGCACATTCGTGACCACCGTAACCGACGTGGTGGGCTTCTTTGTCTTCCTCGGTCTTGCGTCGATGGTGTTGCTCTGATGGACAAGAAGGCCCTTCGAAAGGAAATGGCAACGCGGCGCGCGGAAGCCGCCGAGACGGTTGATCAAGCGCCCGCGCGCGCGGCTCTCGCGGCGGTCATCGCGGATACCGAGGGACCGGTCTCGTTCTTCTGGCCAATCCGGACGGAAATCGATCCGCGTTCGGTCATGGAGGCGTTCTCGACCCAGCGCGTGGTCTGTCTTCCGCTGACCCATGGCCGCGAAGCGCCGCTGACATTCCTGCGCTGGACCGCCGATACGCCAATGGTCGAGGACGGTTTCGGCGTGCCGGTGCCCGACGGGTCAGAGGACGTGGTGCCGACCACCCTGGTGGTGCCGATGCTGGCTTTCGACGCGCGTGGGCATCGCCTTGGGTATGGTGCGGGACATTACGACCGGACATTGGCGAGGCTTCGGGCAAACGGCCCGGTCACTGCCGTCGGGTTTGCCTTCGAAGCCCAGCGCGCGGATATGGACTTGCCGATCGAACCCACCGATCAGCCGCTCGATATGCTTGTGACCGAAGCGGGCGTATTCCGGACAAAAGAATAGCAAAACCGATATATTTCAACCGCAGCCCTTGCCTTGCCACCGGCAGGGGGCTAGCTGACCTTCATGCGACTGCTTTACCTCGGCGACGTCGTGGGCCGCGCGGGCCGTGCGGCGATCACCGGTCGCCTCGCCGATTTGCGTGCGCGCCTCAAGGCGGATTTCGTGATCGTGAATGGTGAGAACGCCACTTCGGGCATCGGGCTTTCCACGGAACATGCGAAGGTTCTGCTCTCGGCAGGTGCGGACGTTCTGACGCTGGGCGATCACGCTTTTGATCAGCGGGATCTGCTTTCGGGGATCGAAAAGGAACCCCGGATCGTCCGGCCACTCAACTATTCGAAAGCCGCCCCGGGTGTCGGTGCGCGTGTCTTCGACGCGCCGGGAGGGCGCAAGGTTCTGGTGGCGCAGGTGCTGGGACAGGTGTTCATGAAGCGCCCCTTCGACGACCCGTTTTCCGCCGTTGAGACCGTCTTGAAGAAACATCCTCTCGGCGGTCTCGTGCAAGCAAGCCTGATCGATGTCCACTGCGAGGCCACGTCAGAGAAGATGGCGATGGGGCATTTCTGCGATGGGCGCGCAAGCGCCGTCATCGGGTCGCATACGCATGTGCCCACGGGAGATTGCATGTTGCTTCCCAAGGGGACGGCCTACATGACGGATGCCGGGATGTGCGGTGACTACAACTCTGTCATCGGCATGGAGAAAGACGAACCCATGCGTCGCTTCATCACCGGGATGAGCAAGGGGCGGTTCCAGCCTGCAAACGGCGAAGCCACGCTGTCAGGTGCACTGATCGAAACCGATGATCGCACCGGCTTGTCAAAGCGCATCACGCCGGTCCGCGACGGTGGGGTCCTCCACACCGAGTGAGAGGCTCCGAAAGGGCGCCACAACCGCTTGCCTATCAGGCATGACCGGGATAGCGCGGATCAGACTGTATTCCCGAGACCTGCTCATGGCGGACCGCCGCACCACCCTTGTCCTGTTCTTCATCCTCGCGCTGATGGGCGCGGGGTGGGGTATGACGCAACCGCTCAGCAAGATTGCGGTCAGCGAAGGGTACCGTCACTTCGGACTGGTCTTCTGGCAACTCGCGATCGGGGCTGCCATCCTTTCAATCGTGCAGGCGTTCCGGGGCATTCGCCTCAGGTTGGACGGTCCGGCACTGCGGGTTTACGTCTTCATCGCCATGGTCGGGACAATTCTGCCCAACTCGGCAAGCTACGAAGCGATCCGCCATCTGCCTTCCGGCCTTGTTTCCATATTGCTGGCTCTGGTCCCGATGTTTGCCTTTCCCATGGCGCTGATGCTTGGAAACGAGCGCTTCGTGCTGGTGCGCTTTTTCGGGTTGGTGCTTGGCCTGATTGGCGTTTTGCTCATTGTCGGCCCTGAAGGGAGTTTGCCGGATCGCGCCATGGTGCTTTGGGTGCCGCTCGCGCTCATTGCGCCCTTGTTCTACGGGTTCGAAGGAAACGCGGTGGCGCGTTGGGGCACCTCCGGTTTGTCGCCCATCGAGGTTCTCTACGGCGCGTCGCTATTCGGTGCGTTGCTCTTGTTGCCAGTGACCATCTTCTCGGGACATTTCATCGATCCGCGCCCCCCTTGGGGCGCCCCGGATCTCGCATTGATCGCGACCTCTGTCATCCATGTCACCGTCTACACGGCCTATGTCTGGATGGTGGGCCGGGCAGGGCCGGTCTTTGCCGTACAGGTAAGCTATCTCGTGACCGCGTTCGGCGTCATCTGGGCCATGCTGATCCTCGGAGAGAGCTATTCCGGTTGGGTCTGGACGGCCATGGCGGTGATGTTTCTCGGCATGTTTCTTGTTCAGCCACGGGAGCGTCCTGTCGAGAGCGCTTGAAGCAGGCCGGAAAAGCGGCGAAAATCAAGATCGTGGCAGATTTCCTGAACCTCTCCCAAAACACGCAGGCGTTCCTCGCGCTGGCCACGCTGGCCGTGATGTTCGTGCTGTTCGTGCGCGAGACCTATCCGCCCGAGGTCACCGCCATCGCCGGGGCGGCCAGCCTCCTTGTCATGGGTATCTTGCCTTATGACGCGGCGCTGGACGTCCTCGCGAACCCGGCACCCTGGACCATTCTTGCGATGTTCATCGTCATGGGCGCTCTGGTGCGGACGGGGGCGCTCGCGTGGTTCACAAATCTGGCCGAGAGAAAGGCGGACACCAATCCGGCCATGGCCATCCTCGCACTCATGGTCTTCGTCGTCTTTGCGTCGGCCTTCGTGAACAACACGCCGGTCGTGCTCGTCATGATACCGGTGTTCGTGCAATTGGCGAAGAAGCTGAACATGGCGCCGTCCAAACTGCTGATCCCGTTGTCCTACACGGCCATTCTGGGCGGCACGCTGACACTGATCGGCACGTCTACGAACCTTTTGGTGGACGGCGTCGCCCGCGCAGAGGGGTTGGAGGCATTCAGCATATTCGAAGTCACGCCGCTTGCCATTTGCGTGGTCATCTGGGGCGCGATCTACCTGCGCTTCATCGCGGTGAGATTGCTTCCCGACCGCGCCAGCATGGCAAGCCTTCTGGGTGACAACTCCAAGCGCAAGTTCTTCACGGAGATGGCTTTGCCCGAAGACAGTGCGCTTCTCGGGCGCAAGGCGGTGGAGGTGGAACGGTTTAAGCGGGACGGCGTGCGGCTGGTTGATGTCCTGCGCGGAGACCTGTCGTTGCGTCGCAACCTCGGGGCCGTTGTGCTTCAGGCAGGGGACCGCGTCGTTCTGCGGACCCAGGTGGAAGAGCTTCTGGGGCTTCAGGACAACCCGGATATGCGGATCGTCGACAAGCTGTCCTCGGTTGAAACGACGACGGTCGAAGTGCTGATCACGCCGGGTGCCACGATGGTCGGGCGATCGCTTGGGTCACTCCGGCTGAGACGCCGATATGGTGTTTATCCGCTCGCTGTGCATCGGCGGAACGAGAACATTGGAAGCAAGCTCGATGATCTCGTGATCCGTGTGGGCGACACGCTGCTTCTCGAAGGCGCGGCAGAAGATATCGCGCGTCTGGCCTCGGATGCAGGGCTTGTGAACGTGGCCGAGCCGACCGAACGCGCCTACAGGCGGGAGCAGGCACCGGTTGCGCTTCTTGCCCTGCTCGGGATCGTTGTTTTGGCAGCGCTCGGGGTGGCGCCCATTCTTGCCCTTGCGGTTGTGGCGATGGCGGTCCTTTTCGTCACCCGCTGCATCGATGCGGACGAGGCCTTTTCGGTGATCGACGGGCGGTTGCTGGCGTTGATCTTTTCCATGCTCGCCATCGGCGCGGCGCTGGAAGAAACCGGCGCCATCGAGTTGATCGTGGGCAATATGGCGCCCTATCTTGCAGGCTTTCCGCCCTGGGCGCTGGTCTGGGCCGTGTACCTTCTGACCTCGGTCCTGACCGAACTCGTGTCGAACAACGCAGTCGCCGTTGTCGTCACGCCAATTGCCATCGGGCTGGCGGCCTCCCTTGGTGTCGACCCTCGCCCCTTGGTGATCGCGGTTATGGTCGCGGCGTCTGCAGCCTTCTCGACGCCCATCGGATACCAGACCAACATGTTGGTGTTCGGGCCGGGCGGCTACAGGTTCTGTGACTTCATGAAAGTCGGCATTCCGCTGAACCTGTCGACCGGTGCCATCTGTGCCGTGCTGATCCCGCTGATCTGGCCGTTATGATCGCGTAACCGGATGCCCGGGATGCCGATTGTCGCGGATTCTGACTCGCCTCGACGAGAGACAATGTTGCTTGCATTTCGTGGCCGACAGAAACTCTCGGAATGTGGCGAATGCCCTCTGGTTTTTCCCACCGGAATGCGACAGCTTTCAGACACCCCCTCATTCAAGGAGCTCCCATGAACATCGACCTTCTGCGACAGCTTTGTGAAACCCCCGGTGTGCCAGGCCATGAAGAACGCGTGCGCGACCTGATCCTTTCGGAGACGAAAGGTCTCTTCGACAGTGTCGAGACCGACGCCATGGGCTCGCTCCATTGCGTTCGAAAAGGAAAGGGCAAGGATCCGCAGAAGATCATGCTGCTCTGCCACATGGACGAGATCGGGTTTCTGGTGAGCCATATCTCCGACAAGGGGTTTCTCTATTTGCAGACGGTGGGCGGGTTCGATCCACGGAACCTCTTTTCGCGCCGGGTTCTTGTGTGCACCGAGGGAGGGGACCTGAAGGCCGTGATGAACCCGGGCGGTCGACCCGTCCATATCGCGTCCCCGACGGATCGGAAGAAGGTCCCCGATCCGCACGAGTTCTTCGTCGACACGGGGCTTGGTGCCAAGGCAAAGGAGCATGTGAAGGTCGGCGACATGGTCGTCATGGACGAGCCGTTTCTCGAGATGGGGGACAAGGTCGTCTCGAAGGCGCTCGACAACCGGATTGCTTGCTGGCTCGGGATCGAGGCGATCCGGGGGCTGGGCAAGTCGAAAACCAAGGCCGAAATTCACGTGGTCTTCACCACGCAGGAGGAAGTCGGGCTTCGCGGGGCACGGACGGCATCCTACCGGGTGAAGCCGGATATCGGGATCGGCATCGACACGACGCTCGCCTGCGACACGCCGGGTGTGCCCGAACAGGACCGGACGACCGAGCAGGGCAAGGGGTTCGGACTGCATATCCGGGATGGAAGTTTCATTGCCGATAAGGGGTTGGTGGCCGAGATTGAAGAGATCGCGGTCAAGAAGAAGATCCCCTATCAGCGGACCATGCTGCGCTCGGGTGGTCAGGACGGGGCCGCGGCTCAACAGGCTGCCGCGGGCGCGCGGGCGGTCGGGATCGTGGTCGGCACGCGATACATCCACACCGTGACCGAGATGATCGAGACTTCGGATCTCAAGGCTGCGAAGGACATTCTCGTGGCCTATCTGAAGGCGAACTGATCCGGGATTGCGCCGCGCGTTTCGCGCGTCGCTCCGCGGGGGGCTGGCCCCCACCCCGGGCGATTTGAGGGGCGATAATGGGGGGGGGTCCGCCATAAAAAGGGGGGTTTTTGTGTGGTTTGTGGGGGGCGGTAGT
>JAJDZT010000077.1 GCA_022824525.1 Silicimonas sp.
ATGTTTGCAATCAGCAACAGGGCGGGCAAAGCCGAAACGGGATCACGCAATCACTGCCGAAAAAGCCGAACCCGAACCCGGATGACGTGCCGGCACGTCAAACACCGCGTCAAAACCCGCAGAGAAAAAATTAGCCGTGTCCGGCTGCGCGATTCAGCATATACCAGTTTTACCGAAAAGCTGCTGGCCAAAGATATTGAGCCCGGTCAATTTGTGTCGCAACGCGAGCTTGTTGAAATCACAGGTATGCCGCTTGGCGCCATTCGTGAAATGATCCCGCGCCTAGAAGCAGATGGACTGATCCGGACATCGCCCAAGCGCGGCTTGCAAGTCTTGTCCATCGACCTCGATCTGATCCGGAACGCCTTCCAATTGCGCCGGATCGTTGAAGGCGAAGCTTTCGCTCAGTTTTGCGACCTCGCAACAGACGACGAAATCGCCGAGATTGCAGCAGAGCATTCAGGCATCCGGAACCAAGCAAAGACTGGCGTGACGCCAGAGCTGCTTGACCGAGCGCAGCGAATAGACTGGGCCTTTCATGACACGGTGGTCGATCATATGGAAAACCGGATCATTTCGGACATCCACAGGGTCAACGCGATCAAGATCCGGCTCATCCGCAACGTCGACACGCGTCTTTTGCCGGAACTGGTCGTCTCGGTGATGGACGAACACTTGGCCGTAATCTCAGCATTGCAAACGCGCGACCGAACGGCGGCGGTTGCTGCGATACACGCGCATATCGACAGCGCGAAACGACGGGCGCTCAGCGTCTAAGACTTCAACGGAGGAGGAACCAAATGAAACTATCCATCAAAACGAGCGTAGCTGCGCTGATTTCGGCCGCTGTTCTGGCCGGAGCGGCATCCGCTCAGGACATCAAGCTGCGCATGTCGACGCCAGCATCCGAAACCGACCAGCGCTCGGTCGCTCTGGCCGAGGTCTTCGCCTCGGCAGTCGCCGATTTCGCGACCTATGAGCCGCATTACAACGCCTCGCTGATCGCACAAAACTCGGAACTGGAAGCCATCGCGTCGGGCGATCTGGAAATGTCCATCGCTTCGGCGCAGGAATTGGCACAGTTCTTCCCCGAATTCTCGATCTTCGCGACGGGTTATGTCCATCAGTCGGCCGAGCATCAGGTGGCGGTTTTCAACGATGCACTAATGGACCCCTTCAAGCAGAAGGTTGAAGATGAACTGGGCATCAAGCTCTTGGCCGTTATGTACCTCGGCAAGCGGCATGTGAACCTGCGCCAGTGCAAGGACGAAGTCGATGTACAGACGCCGGCAGATTTGGCCGGTATCAATCTGCGCATGCCCGGCACGGATGCGTGGCAGTTCCTCGGCAAGGCGCTTGGCGCAAACCCGACACCCATGGCTTTCACCGAAGTATATACCGCGCTACAGACCGGGTCAGTTGACGGTCAGGACAACCCGTTGCCGACAGTGGTTGATGCAAAGTTCTTCGAGGTGACCTGTCAAATTGCACTGACGTCGCACTTGGTCGACTTGAACTATGTCGCATTCTCGAAGGCGGTTTGGGATGAGCTGACACCCGAGCAACAGGCAACCGTCAAGAAGGCTGCCGAAGACGCAGCAGAAAGCGGCCGCCAAGCGCAGCTTAAGAAAGAGGCCGATTTGGGCGCGTTTCTGGAAGACAACGGCCTGACGCTCTATGAGCCCGATTTAGCCGCGTTCCGATCTCATGTTCAGGCACAGTACAAGGGCTCCGAATTCGCGGCCTCCTGGCCCGAAGGCGTACTGGACAAGATCAACGCGCTCGGCGAATGATCGACTGATACGAGCGGCCCTCCTTGGGCCGCCCGTTCGCCACGGGAGGGAACATGGCCGCATTCACTGTGCTGCGCCGGGCTGCCGAGCTTTTCGTTGGCGCGCTTATGGCGTTAATGTTCCTGACGTTCATCTTACAAATCACCATCCGCTATACTGCGCGTCTGGGATGGATGGCCGACGCGTTACCGATTCTTGACCCGACAAGTTACGGTTGGACGCTGGAATTCTGCCTGTTGCTTTGGGTCTGGATCATCTTTGCGGGTTGCGCCTTTGTCGTTCGGGATGAGGATCACGTCACCTTCGATGTGCTTTACAACCACGTCCGCCCCGGCATCCGACGGTGGTTCTTGATCGTCGGCGGGCTGATCATCGCCGGTGCACTCGCCGCCTCGATCCTGCCCACCTGGGACAAATTCCATATCTTGCGTCTAAAGCAGACCGCGACGCTCAAGCAGCTAGTTGGGGACTGGGTCCGGATGCGCGACGTTTATTCCGTCTACATGCTGTTTCTTATCGCCGTCTCGCTACGCTACGCATGGGTCGTCTGGAATGCGGTCCAGGATGGTGTGCCCGAGGGGCATCACGGATCGGGGAGGCCCGACGAATGAGCCTCGAATTTCTGCTCTGCCTCGGCACGATCTTCGTCGTTGCCGGCATCGGGATGCCAATTGCCTATGCGATCCTGGTCGCGTCGCTTGTCTACATGTTCGCCGCTGGCGGAGATATCGGGCTTGCGGGCAAGGTGTTGATGGACGGGCTCTACAACAGCTTCATCCTGCTGGCAGTGCCGCTCTTTATCGTTGCGGCCAATATCATGAACGCAGGCACGATCAGCGACCGGCTCTTGGGGTTTTGCGTGGCGCTGGTTGGGCGCTTTCGGGGCGGGCTGGGTCACGTCAACGTGGTCGCATCGCTGATCTTTTCGGGCATGTCCGGTTCCGCCGTCGCGGATGCGGCGGGGATCGGTAAGATCATCATCGAGATGATGACGCGCACCGGTCACTACACGCGTGGCTATGCGGCTGCGATCACAGCCGCCAGCGCCACCATCGGCCCGATCATCCCGCCTTCAATACCGATGGTTCTCTACGCACTCGTGTCCAATACGTCGATCGGATACCTCTTCCTGGGCGGTATCGTGCCGGGCCTCATGATGGGCCTTGTCCTGATGGGCATGAACACCTGGCTCTCGCATCGTCGTGGCTTCGCCTTGGAGGAGCCGGTGCCGTTGACCGAACTTCCACGCCGAACGATGACAGCTTTCCCCGCGCTTCTTATGCCTGCGATCCTGCTGTACGGTATCTATGGAGGCGTCACGACGCCGACCGAGGCTGCGGCCGTCGCTGCATTCTACGCGTTGATGCTTGCCGCGTTCTTCTATCGTGCGCTCAGCGTAAAGGCACTTGTCGAAATTCTGATCGAAAGCGCCAGATCCTCGGCCGCCGTCGGTCTTGTGATTGGTGGCGCGCTGATCCTGAACTACGTCGTCGCCTCCGAGAACATCCCTAACATTCTCGCGGAAAGACTGGTTGGTCTGGACGTGCATCCGCTTGTCTTCCTGCTGGGCGTCAACGTTCTTCTCCTACTGCTTGGATGCATCTTGGACGCGACAACCATTATCCTGGTGATTATCCCACTCTTCCTGCCCACCTGCCATGAGCTGGGCATCGACCTCGTTCATTTCGGCGTGGTCGCTGTGGTGAACTGCATGATTGGCCTGATCACGCCGCCCTACGGCATCTTGTTGTTCGTCATTAACGCAGTCACCCGTATTCCGTTGGCAGAGATCATTCGTGAGGTCTGGTTGTTCCTCGCGGTGCTCATCGCCGCGTTGTTGGCACTGGTTCTATTCCCAGGGATAGTTCTGTGGCTTCCGCGCGTATTTGGCTATCCCGGTTAAGAAGGCTCTTTGCATTGCCATGAACTCATACAACAGTCGTTGGTTGGCGAATTGAGTTTTCCATACGGGTACGTGACCCGGCTCTTAATTGAGCAATGCACTGGTAACGAACGTCCGAAATGCGGCCCGCGACCACAGCATTGAGGTCACTCGGCGAGAGTCCGTTTTGGGCCGTCCTCAGTCGCAGTTGAAGGCCTCGATTTCTTGGAGAACATGGTACATGACTGCCTTTCGCTTTGAGAGATATGATGTATCTGGCATATCCATGTTCAAAGCAAAGACATAGGTCTCGCTTGCGCATTCAAGCCACCCCACGAACCATCCAATGTCCTTTTCCGTCTCGCTGTACCGCCAGCCGGTTTTGGCACGCATGATCCAATTGGAGCTCGCATCGCTCACCATGATATCATTGGCTACCGCATACGTCGCTGCACTCAATGGCAAACGTTCCAGAGCGAGATCTGATAAAAACTCAACTTGCTCCAGCGCTGAAGTTTTCAGTGTGTCGTCCAACCAATAGGTCGTGATCTGTTCGACCACGCCCACATCCGCGTTTCCGTATCCGAAGCTTTTCAATCCGTCGGACATTACCCTTTGCCCGGCGGTTTGTGCGATCCTCTGGTACACCCAAACGACCGAATTTTGGAATGCGGTTTGAAGGGTGTGATCCTGGTTCCATGCCCGGTTACTTCTTGGGACGCCGTCCCATTCAAACACCGACCCAGGTGCGGCCAATCCGTTTTCGAGCGCAATTAAACTGTGCGGTATCTTCGACGTGGACGCTGGCGAAAACCGCCGTCGGGCGCGGTCAGGATTTGCGATCCAAAGTTGGCCATCAGATAGGCGTTGGATCACAATCGTCGCGCTTTCAGTCTTGCCCCCCGCCGCAGATACACTGGGTCCGACATCTATTTCTTGGGCCACCGCTGGCGACCAAAGCGCTATTGTCAGCCAGCCGACGGCGAACAACCCGCAGAACGTGACTGCTTTCATACTTTCTTGCCAATATTTGGCGGCCAATTGGTGTCTTCCGTTCGTGGCCCGGTTTTATCCTTGGTGAGGCGCGCCTTGCCCCGTGTCGAGATATTGTTTGAGGCTGCCCAGAAAGAACATGTCCCAACCGGCCTCGCAAACATCATAGCATAGCAATTCTTGCGTGAGACCTTGGTGCTGCATCTCAATTTTAGAGCCTCTTTCTTCCTCGGTGATTTTCCAAAGCACCTTGGTGTTAAGCCACTCGGTTTCTATCTCTTTCGGTTGGCCCTCGTGGATGTGTAAGGCGTCAACGCAGGTCCACTCGACTTGGCCTGGTTCTTCTGCACTGGTCAACTCGAACGTCCAATAGGACACGCCGGGTGGGAAGGTGAATTTCGCCCGATCCCCAATGTTGGTCAGCGGCTGATCCGGGCGGGTCCACCAGTGGGCGACCCCCTCGGTCACCGCCTTGAACACGATGGAAGGTGCCGCTTGGACGTAAATGGATTTTGTGTAGCTTGGTGCTGTCATCTGAATTGTCCTTAGGCGGCTTCGGCCCAATGGGGCGGGAAGGTTGCGGCGACGTTTGGAAAAGCTTCGATCCGCCCGATCCAATCTGCGATTTCGGTTGATGCGGACGTAAGGTCCGGCAAGCCGAGCGCTTGCATAATTTCCGGTTTCGTCTCCATCGCCCGTTGGATCAGACGTACGTGTGGGAAGGCGACCGCATCTGCAGCGCCCGGGCGCTGACCGGACAGGTAGGGGTCTTCGAACAGAATGCCGGTTAAGTGAGCAAGTTCTGATTGCAGATTTTTGCTGGCGTCTTTCAGATCGTCTGTGGCTTCGTCCGCGCCTTGAAAGAAGATCGGCGAAAGGACACCACTTGTTGCGTCTGGCAGATAGTCGAAGATTTCCATGGTCCGCTGCCAGATCAGCGCTGCGTCTTGTGGTGTGTCCCCAAACAAGGGAGCGTCTGGATATTCTCGATCCAGCCAGGCCAGGATGGCAATGGATTGGCTAAGGGTCGCGTCGCCGTCTTTCACCGTCGGAACCGTTCCGCGTGGGTTGATGGCACGGTAGGCGTCGGATTTGTGCTCTTTCTGTGCGGCGGACAACATGTGGACGTTATAATCTAGGCCCTTGAAGGCCATTCCAAGGGCTGCGCGCCAGGGGCTGGGGGCGCCGCTTACGGTCCAGATTTCTAGGGACATGATGACAATCCTCCGTGGGTGTGTGCTTGCAGAGACATATCCACGCCGGTATGATCAGAAAAGTAGGCAGAAATTTTTGTGATACTATCGAAATTGATACTATTGAGGAAAATAGGATGTCTGAGGCTCTTTCTGATCCGGTTCAAACCCGTGTCGCAGACGATGACGCGTGCCCCGCGCCGCGTGTCATCGGGATGATTGGCGGGAAGTGGAAGCTGTTGATCCTACAGATTCTGATCTTTCAGGGCACCAAGCGATTTGGCGAATTGCGTAAGTCCATCGATGGGATCACCCAGACCATGCTGACCAACCAATTGCGGGCACTGGAAGCCGATGGGCTGGTCACCCGAAAGGTCTATGCCGAGGTGCCTCCAAAGGTAGAATATTCGGCCAGCGCGGATGGATTGGCGCTGGCCCCGGTATTCACATCGATGCACGACTGGTGGGTCAATCGGTCAGCTGGATCTTAGCGCCCGATCCACGCGCTCAATCTCGGCCTCGTACCATGCGATGGTCCCCGCAGGATCGTTGGAGTAACTTTCCGCAAAAGAGGCGGGCGCTTCGGTTGCCTCATCATACTGTGTCGCCCAGATCATCATCGACACCAAGGCAGGCAGGAAATCCTTGGATTTCTGCGTGGGAAAATAGCAGACGCTGCTGGCTTTGCGAGGGTCCGGTTCACGGGTCAACATGCCAAGCGCTTCAAGCTTGGCTAGGCGGTTTGCCAGAATGTTGGTCGAGATGCCTTCCGGCGAGCCGAGGAATTCTCGGTAGGTGCGCTTGCCGTGCAGCAGGACATCTCTCAGCAATAGAAAGCACCACTTGTCGCCCACGATGCCGGCGGCATAGCGGGTAGGGCAGCCATTCCAGTCGGGTTTCTCACCTGAACTCATGGTGCAGATATAGAGGACTGTAAGCCGCTTGCAATATGCAAGTAATAGGTTTAGAAGAATGCTTGCAAATTGCAAGTGGAGAGAGAAATGCCTGCACCTTTCGTTTGGTACGACAACATGACGGAGAAGCCGCAAGAAACGACTGAGTTCCTGCGATTGATGTTTGGATGGCAACAAATTGATATTGGCTCGATGACCTTTCTGACCGAGCAGGGCGGCGAGATGCCTTTCGCTGCAACCTGTGAGGAGATGGACGGGATCACCGGATGGGTGCCTTACATCGAGGTTGGCGATCTGACTGCCGCGACGGACCGCGCTCGCGAAAACGGCGCACATGTCATTGCGGAAAACGTCAAGGGCCCAGCCGGGGATGCAAGTTTCCTTCGCGATCCAGGCGGCAGTCCGATGGCGCTTTGGAAGCGCGGCCACGGGTGATGAGGCTCAAAATGCTGAAGCAACAAATCCTGGCGGCATTGGCTTATCCGCTGATCGTTTTCCCCTTAGCGATCGTTTGGCATTTGGTCCTGTTCAAGGACAGGTACACGAGTTTCGGATACTTCGAGGGAGAGCCAAACATCGCTGTCGGCTTGGCGTCGATGATCATTCAAGGTGCCGTTTTGGCTGCAATTTACCCATTGTTCCTATTGGGTCGCGAAGGCTTTGCCCGGGCGATCAAATTTGCAGGGTTGCTGGGCTTGTTCTTTTGGACAAGCCATGTGCTGGCGCTGGTGGCCAAGCAGAACTTACCGCAAGCGGGCACGTATATCTTGATGGAGACGGTGTATCTTTGTCTGCAGTTCGGCCTGTTTGCGGTAGCCCTGGGTTTCATTTTTCGCGGGGCGGAGCGGACGTCTGTCAGGCCCGCCTGAGGCACTGATGAGTTACGCCGTTTTCAAGTGTTTCGGCACGCGTCAGAGCGTAGGTGCGTGGGGCGGCGGTTCCTTCGAACAACCGCTTGCCCGCGCCGACGACGACAGGGAAAGTCCATATCCGAAACTCGTCAATCAGATCGTGCGCTTGCAGCGTCTGGATCAACGCAGAGCTGCCGTGAACTTGAAGCAGCGGCCCGTCTTGGTCCTTCAACTCTTGCACCTCTTTTGCCAGTTCGCCGCTCAACACCTGCGAATTTTCCCAGCTCAGTGGTGGAGTTTGCGACGTGGCCACATGCTTTCGCGCCGCATTTAGTCGATCGCCAAGATCAGAACGCGGTGCGTTTGGCCAGTGTCCGGCAAAAATGTCATAGGTCTTGCGCCCAAAAAGGATGTCGTAGGGTTCCGACATGGCGACGCGTTCAACATGTGGCATCACGCCTTTCCAATAGGGGGCCGCCCAACCGCCTTGCGTAAAGCCACCGGAGGGGTCTTCCTCGGGCATGCTTGGCGACTGCATCACCCCGTCCAGTGTCACGAAGGACAGCACCGCAAGTTCGCGCATGTTAAGACCGCTCATCGTCCAGCGACTGTGCGAAGGCAGCAAGCTTGTCGAAAGCCTGGTTCCAACCTCCAGCGCCAGCAGTGCCTTCGGTGACACCCACATGGACCATCACCATGCGCGTCTTTCCGTCGACCTCGCTCAGTTCGACGATGACCTCGGTAATGTCTGGAACAGTGTCCGGCATTCCCATCGACTGTGGTGAGATGAGGGTGCCATCTGCATCACACAAACTTTCCGTGTAGACGAGACGATCTGGTGCGCTGACCTCTTTGTAGACGCCGGTGAACCACATCTCCATCGAGCGTTCGGGCGATTGCATTGCCATACTGACCTTGCGAGTTCCGCCGACTCTCACATCCATTTCGGCCGTTGGGACCGACATCCCGTTCGGTCCGTACCATTGCTTGAACAAGGTCGGATCGGTCCACAATCTCCACACAAGATCGATCGGAGCATCAAACACCCTCTCGATCCGAACCCAGTTGTTCTCTTTGCTCATGTATCGTTTTCCTTCATGTCAGCCAGAAGAGTGTCCAACGTGTCGAAGCGCGCCTCCCAAATCGACCGATACCTCTCGGTCCAACTTGCGATTTCTTGGATCGGAGCCGTTTCGAGTTTGCACAGCCGAAACTGGGCGTCCTTCTCTCGGGAAATCAGGCCGGCGTGTTCCAGCACCCGAATGTGTTTCGACACGGCAGGCAAGGTCATATCGAACGGCTCGGCCAAGGCGTTCACGCTGGCTGTTCCTTGTGCAAGCTGTGCCAGAATTGCCCGGCGTGCCGGATGCGCAAGGGCGGAAAACGCGGCGTCTAGCTGGTCATCTTTGGTCATAGGGCATTATTATACTAATAAGTTAATTAAACAAGTGGTTTATTAACTCTCAAATGATGCGGCGCGAGTGCCCGAGCCTCCATTCTGAAACAGTCAAATTACAGGAGATCTATGGCCAGCACGCCCAAGGGTCAGGAAATGTTCGCACTTGACGCGACATTTTTTGATCAATGTCCGCTATGCGAGCTGCAACAGCAGCATCAGGAATGTGTCTATGGTGTCCGCAAATGGCCGTCTTCATCGTAAACAGTCGGGACCACCATTCTTATGCTGCGCTTACTCCGATGGCCGCGAAGAGCCCTTACTTTCCATTTTTCTGCGCCGCAACGAATGCCCGGTTTGAGGAAGGCTTGTGTCTGCAGCTATAATTCAGTAATTCATGAATTATGGAAGTATTGATTCCCAACCGTCTCTCGACCCTTGGCCATCCGCACCGCTTGGCCTTGTTCCGGCTGCTCATGCGTCGATACCCGGATCGTGTTCCTGCGACCGAGTTGGCGCAAGCACTGGGCCTTAAGCCCAATACCTTATCCACATACGTGAACGCTCTCATGCAAGCTGGTCTCGTCACGCAGGAGCGTGTCGGAACCTCGCTGCGCTATACGGTAGACTTGGCTGTGGCGCGCGAGACATTCGAATACCTGCTGCGCGATTGCTGTCGCGGTCGCCCAGAATTCTGCTCACCCCTTACATCCTTTGGTTTCGATGGAGACAGTCCGATGACTGATCGCAAGTACAACGTCCTTTTCATTTGCACTGGTAATTCCGCGCGGTCGATTTTCGCGGAGTCTATTTTACGCAATGAAGCTGGAGACAGGTTCGTGGCCTATTCAGCGGGAACCAAGCCAAGGTCGGAGTTGAATCCCTTCGCGCTCGAAGTCCTGGAGCAAAAGGGATACGATACAGCTATCTTAAAAGCGAAGAACGTGTCGGAATATCAAGGCGAAGGTGCGCCTGAGTTCGACTTTGTTTTCACAGTCTGCAATCAAGCAGCAAATGAAGAGTGTCCGGCTTGGTCGGGTCAGCCCATTAGTGCGCATTGGGGTATGCCGGACCCTGTAAAGGTCGAAGGGTCTGACGCAGAAAAGAGTCTGGCTTTCCACCAAGCGTATGGCGCCCTCTTGAACCGGATCAAAGCGTTTGCCGCATTACCAATTTCTTCTCTAGACCGTATTGGGTTGCAACGAGCAGTCGACGGCATTGCTATCGGGGATTGATGAGTGTCGTCGTAAGTTGCAACGCCTGACAACGCGTAAAGCAGACTCCCATATAGCTTGGATCAATGGCAGCTTCGTCCCGCGAAGCAGACGTTGGGTCCAGATCGCTTGATGACCGCTACTGGTCGAGCCTCTCCGAAAAACCTTACACATTGGATTAACGGCGAAAATGAACCGCTTTGTTACCCCAGCGCCTACCAGAAAAAGGAAGCCTAAGCGGTCAAGCGTTATTTAATTGAAATATTTGGATTTTTGGCTCCGGCGGTAGGGATCGAACCTACGACCAATTGATTAACAGTCAACTGCTCTACCGCTGAGCTACGCCGGAACACGAGACGCGGATATAGCAATGGCTCCTTGGCGCGTCCAGAAGAAAATCGCACTGTCGCTAAGTAAGCCGATACCCGGCATCCAGTGCCAGTCGCGGTTCTGCCGCGACGAGGTTTCGACCAACAAGATCAATGAGATGCGCGAAGACGTTGCGCTCAGCTGCAGAGAGCATGGCGGCTGGGATGTCGGAATAGACAGAAGCCGTTATCTCAGGGATCGTTTGAAGTTTCGGAGAGAGCGCGTTCAGGATCGCCGTCTCCCGCGTTTCTCGATGTTGGATGAGCCAGCCCAAGCGGTCCCTAGGGTCATGGAGTGCGCCCCCGTGTGAAGGAAGGAAGCGCACCTTTTCCAAAGCACGCAAGCGGCGGCTCGTGGCCATAAAGGCGGTCAGATCCCCGTCCGGGGGGGATACGAGAGAAGACGACCAGTCCATGACGTGATCGCCCGAAAGCACGAACTCGTTCCATCGAAAGGCGAGATGCCCAGCAAAATGACCCGGAGTGTGCAATACGTCCAGGCGCCAGTTGTCGCCGTCAATTTCATCGCCCTCCGCAAGCGTCTCGTCAGGTGTGAAGTTCTGGTCGACGCCTTCGCCGCCGCCGGCAAGACCAGCAACTGCAAGCTCGCGCATAACTGGTGTCCGTCCCGCGTCAGCAGAGCCGAAGGCCAGAACAGGCGCGCCGGTTTTCCGGCGAAGACGGTGGGCGAGGGGGCTGTGATCCAAATGCGCGTGGGTGACAAGGATGTGGGTCACCTTCGCCCCGGCCAGTGCAGTCTCAATCGCGGCAAGATGCGCCGGGTCGTCGGGACCTGGATCGATGACCGCCACATCACCTTCGCCCAAGATGAACGTGTTCGTGCCCCAATGCGTCATCGGCCCCGGGTTTGGCGCGATGAGGCCCCGCAAACCGGGCGTGATTTCCTGAATTTCGCCAGCCTCCCGACGTTTCATGGGGCTTCCTCTCCGTCGCGCGTCTCAATAGGGTCTTTGCATGGTTGCTCGAGGACTGAAAGACTGGATGCCGCGCTCGCTTTACTGGCGGGCGACATTGATCCTGATGGTGCCAGTGTTGGCCATTCTTCTTGTCGTCACCGTAGTTGTCTTTCAACGCTTCTATTCCGATGTGACCCGTCAGATGACGCGGTCTGTTGTGGAAGAAGTGCACCTCGTGCTTGACCGGCTGGAGGGGGCGACAGATGCAGCCGCTGCACTCGAAATCGCTGCGCCTCTCGGAATTGAGTTGGCGCCAGGCGATACGCTCGTCGGCACACAACGCGATTGGACCGACATCTCGGGAATTACTGTGATCGCCACCTTTCAGGAAGAATTGCCTGGTCTGATAGCGGTCGACCTTTCTGGGCGCAGAAATTTTGCGCGGCTGCAATTTGAGACGTCCGCTGGTCCGGTGACGCTTGATGTGCCGAGACGACGGCTGTCAGCGCGAAATCCGCATCAATTTTTGGTATTGATCGGGTTTACGGCGATTTTGATGACGGGCATCGCGCTGATCTACCTTCGGAACCAGATGCGCCCGATCCGGCGCCTTGCGCTGGCGGCCGAAGCGTTTGGCAAGGGACGTGTGGTGCCCTATCGCCCGGCTGGCGCGGCAGAGGTTCGGTTGGCCGGCGCGTCCTTTCTTGACATGCGTGACCGTATTGAGCGGCAAATTGATCAGCGTACCATGATGCTTTCCGGTGTGAGCCACGATCTTAAAACACCACTCACTCGCCTGAAACTCGCGCTGTCGCTGATGGAGGATGACGACGACACTTCGGCCATGCGCAGGGATGTCGCCGACATGGAGGGCATGATTGAGGCCTTCCTCGCCTTTGCCCGCGGTGATGCCTTGGATGAACCTTCGCGTACCGATCCGATCGAGTTGGCGCGTGAGGTTGTCGCGCGTGCCAGTCGTAACCACCCGGTCATCGAAGGTCAGATGAATGGTTCAGGTACCGCAATGCTCAGGCCAGTCGCACTCCGTCGGGCTTTGGAGAATTTGGTCATGAACGCCGTGCGCTACGGCAATGAAGCGAGACTGAGTGCGAGCATCTCCGAGAGCGCAATTCAATTCATCGTAGAGGATAGTGGTCCGGGAATTCCTCCCGAAAAACGGGAATTCGTGCTTAAACCGTTTTCGCGCCTCGACGTCGCACGAAATCAGAATACCGGCTCCGGTGTTGGTCTCGGTTTGTCTATTGCAGCCGATATTGCACACCAGCATGGCGGTGCTCTTTCGATCGGCGATAGCGAGGCTCTTGGCGGGGCCCGCGTGGAAATCTCCATTCCACGTTAGAATTCCGGCACCGCTGATTTCGCGGCGCCGGAATTTTTACATCAAATTTCTAGCGATGCTGGTTTTTTTCCAGCTGCAATGGCCGTTTTGAACCATGCTGGCTGGCGTCCGCGACCTGACCACTCCTGGGAAGGATCCGCAGGATTCCGATACTTTGCAGGGGCTTTTGGCTTCTTTCCCTTGCCTTTGCCGCCCACGATATCGTCAACGGTCAAGCCATGTTTCTTCGCAACGGCTTGTATTTCTTTCATTGCTTCACTGCGCTTGCGTTTATGAAAGTCACCGATTGCTTTTTCGACGTCTTTCTTCAGCGCTTTCAACTCATCTAGCGAGAGCTTTTCGAGGTCCATTTTTTTAGCTGCCATATGCGGCTCCATCACGTTTTTGCGACAGAATAGTCGTTGGTTGGTGTTAACAAAGGGTTTGGAGTTCTTAATTCATGGAACGTCCGATTAAAGCATTATCGAATGGCAAAAGCCATTTTTCGCGTCCCCAGATAAGTGGCTTCTAACCGAGGTGAAAGCGGATTCCCAGAGAAAGATGAAATTGAGCGGAGAATGGTAGGCCCGGAGGGACTTCAGGTGTTCTAGGAGCCTAAGGTGTTGGCGCGGCGAACCCTACGTATGCTCTTGCTGATATTCCTATATTCTCTTGCGAAGTGGCGAACCGTCCTGCACCCGGGTACCGCAAGTCTAGATTCGCACCTGTGGCTTTCCAAGGAAGAATGGCAAAACATCTTCGAACCAACCACTGAAGTGTCGGAGCCAATATCCGCTTCTAACGAATCGATGCAACTCAGCTAAGAGGGTGGGTTCCCGTAGGAACCGACCAACCACATTGCTGCCAAACCCATCTAGTTCAAGCTCAGCTTCTTGCAGGCTTTCGATCTGATATCGATCTTCCACCCAACTAACCGGATCTCCCGCCGTACACTTTCTCTGAAGGTCCTCCGCTGCGACACCTTCCTTAATGTCGAAGTAGAGCCATAGGCATTCGCCAGGAAGCGGCTCTTGCTGATCTTCGACCAGTCCCTGAAGGGTATTTTTCAGTTCTTCATTCTGACCAGCATCTAGCTGTCGGATGATGTGTAATGGGAGGAAGTTCTCCACCTCTCTACATGGCGTCCCAAAGACCCTTCCAGCAAACGTACGGCCTTGCGCTGACTGCCTGACTCTTCTCAGAGTCTCCGACTCTTGGCAGAACGGTGTATACTTGTCGGTATCGCAAACGCAGACTACCACAGCACCAGCATCTATTTGCCTCTCAAACTCTTGATACGTCGTCGAGCCCCCGCCATTGGCAACTTCGTATCTGAGGTGCTTGATGCCTTTCCTTCGGGCATCGTGAGCCATCAGTTCCTTAGAGCCTGAATCATAATTAGTTAAAATATTGTAATAATTACGTTATTGCCCGCGCCACCCGTCGCATCAGAAACCGGCACGCGGCCAATTGGACCCAGGCCAGAGAACTGGCCAAGGTACGCTCCACGTCCTTTGCCAAGCGTCGGCACCACGACAGCCAGGCGAATGTCCGTTCCACCACCCACCGGCGATAAAGGACGGTGAAACCTTTGATTTCCTTGGGCTTGT